>NZ_BPWA01000001.1:1200000-1800000 GCF_020521555.1 Rodentibacter sp. JRC1
ATCCGGCTTGGCAATGTTTTGGAAACCATCGATTTTGTCTTTCGTTTCTCCATAAACCACCGGAATATTATGACAGGTAATACAAGCGATTTTCGGGTTTGCAACAAATAAATCTTTACCGGTATTGTCTTGGATTTTTTCGATAATATAGGGATCGATCAAGAAACCGCCGTTATCAAATACCGCATAAGCGCGAGCCATTTCAAGCGGTGTGAATGACGCCGCACCCAGAGCTAATGCTTCACTGGCAAAATATTGCTCCCGTTGAAATCCAAATCGTTGCAGGAAGTCTGCGGTAAATCCAATGCCTGCCGTTTGTAATGCACGAATGGCGATCATATTTTTCGATTGTCCTAACCCCACACGTAAACGCATAGGGCCATCGTAACGATCCGGTGAATTTTTCGGATTCCAAACGGGCTGCCCCGGTTTCGCAATTGAAATCGGACTATCCTGTAAGACGCTTGAGAGGGTTAAACCTTTTTCTAATGCGGCAGCATAAATAAAAGGTTTAATGGAAGAACCGACTTGAACCAAGGATTGTGTCGCTCGGTTAAACTTACTTTGTTCATAACTAAAACCTCCCACAAGCGCTTCAATTGCACCGTTATCGGCGTTTAATGAAACCAACGCTGAGTTTGCCGCAGGAATTTGACCTAACACCCATTCACCGTTATTACGCTGACGAATCCAAATTTGTTCACCGATTCTCACCGGATTTGAGCGTCCTGTCCAACGCATTGCACTATTGGAAAGCGACATTTTTTCACCAGAGACCAATAATAATTCCGCCCCATTTTTACCGGTATTCAATACGGCTGCGGGAATAAAAGGCTCGGAATTAGGAAGTTTTTTCAGGAAAGCGATAATACGTTCATTATCCCAAACCGCTTCATTCTTTTTCCACAGGGGTGCACCGCCACGCCAACCATGGCGCATATCGTAGTCGATTAAGTTATTACGTACCGCTTTTTGTGCTTCCGCTTGATCTTTAGAAAGTACGGTAGTGAATACTTTATAACCGCGGGTATAAGCATCTTCTTCACCGAAGCGTTTCACCATTTCTTGGCGTACCATTTCCGTGACATAATCCGCACGAAAATCAAATTTTGCACCGTGGTAGCTGGCGACAATCGGTTCTTTGACTGCAGCGTCATATTCTTCTTTGGTAATATATTTTTCATCCAACATACGTGATAGCACCACGTTTCGGCGTTCTTCGGCACGTTTCGGTGAATATAAAGGATTCATTGTGGACGGGGCTTTGGGTAAACCGGCGATAACTGCCATTTCGGATAAAGTGAGTTCATCAAGGGATTTGCCAAAATAAGTTTGTGCCGCCGCCGCTACCCCGTAAGAGCGATAACCTAAGAAAATTTTATTTAAGTAAAGCTCTAAAATTTCCTGCTTGTTTAAAGCGTTTTCAATTTCAATGGCAAGCACCGCTTCACGCGCTTTACGTACGAGCGTTTTTTCCGGTGTTAAAAAGAAATTACGGGCTAATTGTTGAGTAATCGTACTTGCGCCTTGCGAGGCACCACCGTTGCTTATAGCAACAAATAATGCCCGCCCGATTCCTATCGGATCCAAACCGTGATGATCATAAAAACGGCTATCTTCAGTGGCTAAAAAGGCTTCAACCAAACGTTTCGGCACATTTTCTAATTTCACAGGAATACGGCGTTGTTCCCCCACTTCACCGATTAATTTACCGTCAGCCGTATAAATTTGCATTGGCTGTTGCAATTCAACGGTTTTTAAGCTTTCTACTGAAGGTAATTCGGATTTTAGGTGAAAATAAAGGAGACCACCCGCCACCAAGCTTAAAATGCATAAGGTTAATAGGCTACTTAATACTAATTTTGCGATCCGCATCGTAAAATTCTCTCTTGATTGATGATAATAAATAAAATCACATTATGATTTGGCAGCTAAGTATAAAAGATTCATCACCTAAATAATAGGAAAAGCGTATGCCAATGCTTTATAAAAAACGGAAAACTTTGCAAATTGGTGTGCATCGGCTGCAGAATCAATTTCAGTTTGTTTGGCTGAATACTGCACAACAAGTTCAATTTCTTTGCCTATCGGCAGAAGAACATTATATTGAAAGCGCACTTATGGTGCGTTTGGCACAAAATTTTTCACAAAATAATGTTAACTTTCGCTTGGTCGGAAGCATTTCCCCTCATCTTACTTGGTCGAAAACCTTACTTTTACCTCATACATTGAATGCGCAAGAATGTGAGCAACAATGCCATTTTGTCTTGCAAAAAGAATTGCCGATACCTCTTGAAGAACTTTGGTTTGATTACACTTCAACACCCTTAAAACAAGGCTTTCGATTGGATATTCACGCAATACGCCGACAAGTGGTAAATGAAGTGCAAAAGGATTATGGACAATTGTCGTTGGGTATATTGGATATTACACATTACGCTATTTTGCGCGCATTTCGTTTTATTTTAGGCGAAGATCGTGACAATTCCTTATATCTATATCAAGACGAAACTTATTGTTTTGCAATAATGGAATCGTTTCATCAGCAACAATTATTACAAACATCAGAAAATTTAACCGCACTTTACGAGCAATTTTGCCAACGTTTTGAACCTGAGATTGAGCATATTTACGTTTATCAAGCAGAGAATATTACACAAACCGACTTGCCTGAAAACTGGCAAAGAGTGAAGACTCAATTTCCTTTTATTGCGCTTGGAAACGCACTTTGGCAAATGGATTTACATCAAAATTCAGCGGATTTTCAACCGCACTTTTAAGTGAGAACTTCAATGAATGGGGTTAATTTATTGCCTTGGCGATTAGAACAATATCGGCAATTGCTATTTCTGTTTTTTATTCGAACGGTTGTGATATTGGTTTTGGCATTATTTTTATGGGTGGGGATTTCTTGGTTCCAGCAGCAACAGAAAGAAGCATTAAATGTACGGCTACAAACTTTTGAGCGACAGAAAAATCAATTGGTACAACTCGTTCGGCAAACCGCTCAAATCAAGCAACTTATGCAGAATGTTACCGAATTGCAAGCGCTAACATCTAAATCTGTTGAGCAGATTCTGACGCTGTTACCTCAATTTCCTTTTCAACAGGGAGAGCTGGAATCTTTTCATTTCAATAAAGAAGGGATTCGGTTCAATGGATTTTGCACCGAACAAGCTGAATTTGAAGTGTTCCGTGAATTTTTGAGTGCACATTTTGGTTCGCTCAAACTCACGCAATTTAAGCCGGAGCAAGGGCATTTGTTTTTTCAATTTGAGATTTCGGAAATCGAAGCGGGTGAAAAATGAAATCTCTTATTAAACATCGTATCGCTTTCATCGAAAAATGGTTGGCGTTACCGAAAATTTATCATTGGGCATTTTTTGTCGTTTGCCTAAGTGCGGTCAATTTTTCTGCCATTTTGGATTATTGGCAGGATTATCAACAATTGCAAAGAATGAAGTTGGAAGTGAAACAACAATCGGCAGAATTGGCGCATCAGGAAAAATTGCTTGTTGCGCTGAAACGGCATTCTGATCGGCACGAATTATCCCCAATGCTCACGAAACAAATTATCGCTTTAGATCAGCAAATTAACGATTTATTGAATGGTGAGGCTGAGATATTGAACTATCAATGGGATTTTTCAAGCCGCCCGATTTTACATATTCAGTTGGAAGGGCGTTTTCAAAATTTACATAAATTTTTAACCGCACTTTCAGAGCAACAAGCGGTGCTTTCTTTTGCGCAATTAGAAATGCAAAAAACGGAGCGTGGACAAGTGCAAAGCAATGTCATTTTACAACTTAAAAGAGAGGAATGAGAGTGCGAAGATTTTATTATGCAGGGCTTTGTTTTCTTATTTGCTTAGAAAGTATAGCCGCAGATCCTTTTGATCGCTTGCAGCGACAATCGGCGGACAACGCAATATCTCAATCTAAAGTACAGCGAACAAGATGTGTGTTCAATGAGCCTTCTCTTGCCACGGAAAGTGCATTTGAGCAGTTGAAATTGGTGGGGGCGGTGCTTTATAAGCATACATCTGAAGCGTTATTTTTGGATTCGAATCAAAAATTGATTGTTGCCAAACAAGGTTATCGTTTGGCACAAGAGGGGTATTTGTTGCAACAAATTAGCAAAGATGGTGTGGTGCTACTGCATGCAAAAGCAGGGCAGTGTGAGCAAACGGAAGCGTTGGAAGTCAGGTTTTAGGGGCAAAGATGAAAGGTGAGTTTAAAAAGTGCGGTCTATTTTTTCTGTGTTTTTGTTGTGCTTTTTCATCAATGGCGGAATTTAAGGAAAATCAAGTTTTTTCCATTCGATTAAAACAAGCCCCGATGGTTTCAAGCTTGCAAGAATTAGCCTTAGTGCAAGGAACGAATTTGATTATCGATGATGAAATCGAGGGTTCGCTTTCCTTGCAATTAGACAAGGTGGATTTTGATCGCATACTGCGCTCGGTGGCAAAAATGAAAGGGCTGTCGTTACGTGTGGAAGACGATATTTATTATTTGGGAAAACGAAGTACGGGTGAAACTTTTGCAACAGCCTATGTGGAAACATCACAAGCGGTCGCTAATGAAGCTTTTAAGGCAATGAAACCGAGCGAGCCTATGTTAATCAGCCGTACCGTCAAATTACATTTCGCCAAAGCTCTAGAGGTGATGAAGTCCCTTACAACGGGAAGCGGTTCGCTGTTATCTGCGCAAGGGAGCATTGCTTTTGATGATCGCAGCAATTTATTGATTATTCAAGATGAAGCAAAATCCGTCAAAAATATGCTGAAACTGATTGCAGAGTTAGATAAACCGATTGAACAAATCGCTATTGAAGCACGCATTGTTACGATTAGCGATGAAAGTTTAAAAGAATTAGGCGTACGTTGGGGGATTTTCACTCCCACGGAAAATACACACAGAGTAAGTGGGAGTTTAGCGGCAAATGGTTTTGCTAATTTAACGGATAATCTCAATGTGAATTTCGCCACCAATTCCACACCGGCAGGTTCTCTTGCTTTACAGGTGGCAAAGATTAACGGACGATTATTAGACTTGGAATTGACCGCACTTGAACGTGAAAATAATGTAGAAATTATCGCCAGCCCAAGGTTACTGACGACTAACAAGAAAAGTGCAAGCATTAAACAGGGAACGGAAATTCCCTATGTAGTGACAAGCGGCAAAAATGATACGCAAACGGTGGAATTTCGTGAGGCCGTGCTAGGGCTTGAGGTCACGCCGCATATTTCCAAAGATAACAATATTTTGTTGGATTTGTTAGTTAGCCAAAATTCACCGGGTAAGCGAGTATCTTACGGGCAGCAAAACAATGAAGTGGTATCTATCGACAAACAAGAAATCAATACGCAAGTTTTTGCGAAAGACGGGGAAACGATTGTATTAGGCGGTGTGTTTCACGATACTATCACCAAAGCGGTGGATAAAGTACCGGTGCTGGGGGATATTCCGTTGGTGAAACGATTGTTTAGTAAAGAAAGTGAACGCCATCAAAAGCGTGAGTTGGTTATTTTTGTTACACCTCATATTCTCAAGCAAGGCGAAACCCTGGAAAGCTTGAAGCAAAAAACGAAAAGCAGGAAGGGAAAGTAAAGTGCGGTCGGATTTTGCGAAATTTTGTCGCTTGTGAGGTGATAAGTCAGTATGATTTTATTCAAAACCTTTTTACCAAAAATGTCATCTTTCGTTGATACATTTTTTCGGTTTAGTTGTGTGTTGTGTCAGTCACCGCTAAAACAAGGTGCAAGCGGATTATGTTCGACCTGCCAAAGGCAAGTTCGGCGTTATATTTATTGCGGAAGTTGTGGTGCGCCGCTGCAATATTTTTCCCGCCATTGCGGGAATTGTCGGCGGAATGAACCTGCGTGGGATCGAATGGTTGTTGTCGGCTATTATCATGAACCGATTTCTTATCTCATTCATCGTTTTAAATTTCAAAAACAATTCTGGCTTGACCGCACTTTAGCACGTTTGTTGTTATTGGCGGTTTACGAGGCGAGGCGTACTCATGGTTTAAAATTTCCTCAAGCTATTATTCCCGTTCCCTTGTCTCATTTTCGTCAATGGCATCGTGGCTATAATCAATCGGATTTATTAGCAAAAGTATTAAGCAGGTGGCTTGAAATTCCTTGTTTCTCCCATATTGTTAAACGCGTGAAACATACGCCTACCCAGCGTGGATTAACCGCTGCCGCACGCCGTCAGAATTTAAAAAATGCTTTTAAGGTGAATTTTTCTAAACCTTTTCCTTATCAACGTATTGCATTGGTAGATGATGTGATCACGACCGGTTCTACGCTTAATGAAATCGCCAAACAATTGCGTAAATTAGGGGTACGGGAAATCCAAGTTTGGGGATTGGCACGTGCTTAATCAGAATTAGCGATAAGTATGATACTGATAAAAAAGTGGAAAAAATGCGGCGGTAGGCGTATCATCTCCGACAAATTTTCTCAAGTATTAAGGAATGTTATGGAAAATATTATTATTTCGGAAGCGGCGCAAGCGCATTTTCGTAAATTATTAGATACTCAAGAAGAGGGGACAAATATTCGTATTTTTGTGGTGAATCCCGGTACACCGAACGCTGAATGCGGCGTATCCTACTGCCCACCAAATGCGGTAGAAGAAAATGATACCGAAATAAAATATGAAGGTTTTTCCGCTTTTATTGATGAAGTGAGTTTACCGTTTTTGGAAGAAGCGGAAATTGATTATGTAACGGAAGAGCTTGGGGCTCAGCTCACCCTCAAAGCACCAAATGCTAAAATGCGTAAAGTGGCGGATGACGCACCGTTAATCGAGCGTGTCGAATATGTTATTCAAACCCAAATCAATCCACAATTAGCGAGCCATGGTGGGCGTATTACATTGATTGAAATTACAGATGACGGTTACGCTGTTTTACAATTCGGTGGCGGGTGTAACGGTTGCTCAATGGTGGACGTAACCTTAAAAGACGGAATTGAAAAACAACTAATCGGTTTATTCCCAAATGAATTGAAAGGTGCGAAAGATGTTACCGAACATCAGCGTGGGGAGCATTCCTACTATTGATGTAAATAAAATATGGGGGGCGTATTTATCTGCCCCCACATAGTTAAAAGCATTGTAAAGTGCGGTCACATATTCCCCAGTTTTTGTAATAATCTATCCATTGCCCGATATCCTAATGCTTCCGCCAAATGTGCTTGGGTAATTTGTTTTTCTCCGTTGAGATCGGCGATCGTTCGTGAGACTTTTAAAATTCTGTGATAGGCACGAACGGAAAGTCCTAATTTGTTCAACGCATTTTCTAAAAAAAGGGCTTCTTTTTCATTTAGTTTACAATCACGTTCAATTTCTTTACCGGTTAAGTAAGCGTTAATTTTTCCGGCTCTTGCCAATTGAATTTCCCGTACTTTTAATACTTTTTCTCTCACTTGAGTGCTGGTTTCTCCACGATCTCCGTTATGTTGTAGGCTGCCTTGTGGTAATAGCGGGACTTCAATAGATAAATCGAAACGATCTAAGAATGGCCCTGAAAGGCGATTTAAATATCGCATTATTTGTTGTGGTGAAGTTCGATTGTGCGTGCCGGTGTAATGTCCGGTAGGGCTGGGATTCATTGCTGCAACTAATTGAAAACGTGCCGGAAATTGAATCTTGGCATTCGCTCGTGAAATAATAATTTCACCGCTTTCCAGCGGTTGCCTTAGGGCATCAAGCACTTTGCGTTCAAATTCCGGCAATTCGTCTAAAAAAAGCACGCCATTATGTGCTAAGGAAATTTCTCCCGGTTTAGGAATCGTGCCACCGCCCACTAATGCCGGTAAAGAGGCGCTATGGTGTGGTGCGCGAAATGGACGTTGTTTCCAGTTGTGAAAATTCAGTTCATTTTGTACAAGGCTTGTAACGGAAGCCGTTTCAATCGCTTCTTGATCGGTCATTTCGGGTAAAAGTGCGGTTAATCGGCTGGCAAGCATTGTTTTACCGGTTCCCGGAGGACCGAGAAATAATAAATTGTGTTGACCGGCCGCCGCAATAGTGAGCGCGCGTTTCGCGTGTTGTTGTCCGATAATATCCGTTAAATCCAACGGATTTTTACGGGGAAAATTGACCGCACTTTCATCCGTTAATTCTGAAGCAAGGGGTAATTTTTCCTGATTATTAAGAAATTGCACCACATCTAAAAGTGTTTGTGCAAAATAGGTGTTTTGTTCGGAAACTAAGGAGGCTTCATTGGCATTTTGTTTTGCGATGATAAGCTCTCGTTTGGATTTTTGTGCAGCGATAATGGCAGGAATTACGCCGTGTACGCCACGTAAATGGCCGGTTAAGGCGAGTTCACCGACAAACTCAAATTGCTTTAAACGGGAGCCGTCAAGTTGATCCGATGCCGCAAGAATGCCGATTGCAATAGGGAGATCAAAACGCCCGCCTTCTTTTGGTAAATCTGCCGGTGCAAGATTGACGGTAATACGTTTTGCCGGATATTTGAATTGTGCATTCATCAATGCGCTACGGACACGATCTTGGGCTTCTTTTACGGTTTTTTCCGGCAATCCGACAAGGGTAAAGCCCGGTTTGCCATTACTTAAATGAACTTCAATGGTTACGAGAGGGGCTTGAACTCCCATAGAGGCGCGGCTGTAAACAATGGAGAGAGACATAAGATTCCTTAAATGCGTAAAATCTGTAGGAAACGGCACGAATCGTCTTGAAATGCGGGTAGGCGTATGCCATATACCCGTTAATTATTTTGTTGCAAGATTAGGTGCGGTTGTATTTAACGGATTTTTTGCACTATAAAAAAAGCCTGCGATGAAATCATTTATCACAGGCTGTTTTTACGATCCGGATCGCAAAATTTTCATTTTACTCGGTAAAAATCGGTGAAAACCAATCGTCTAATTTAGCGGAGAGTTTATCAATACCAATTTTATTTTGTGCGGAAAAGGCTTCCACTTGAATATCGCCTTGGAACGGAAGAATGGCTTCACGCACCATTTTCACTTGTTTGCTACGGGCGCTTTGACTTAATTTATCCGCTTTGGTAAGCAGTAAAAGTATCGGCAAATCCGCTGAAACCGCCCACTCAATCATTTGCTGATCGAGATCTTTTAATGGATGACGAATATCCATTAACACCACTAACCCCGCTAAACATTCACGTTTTTGCAAATATTCTCCCAAGGATTTCTGCCATTGGATTTTCATTTGTTCCGGTACCGCTGCATAGCCATAGCCCGGTAAATCTACTAATTTGCAGTTAGGTTCGACTTCAAATAAATTGATAAGCTGCGTGCGACCCGGCGTTTTCGAGGTTCGTGCAAGGTTTTTTTGGTTCGTCAGAGCATTGAGTGCGGTGGATTTTCCCGCATTCGAGCGACCGGCAAAGGCGATTTCAATTCCCGTGTCTTGCGGAATTGCACGGATATTAGGAGCGCTGGTTAAGAAGTGGGTTTTGTGATAATTCAGTTTTACTTCAGACATAAAAATTCCTGTGAATTGTGCATTAAGGCTCAATAAATCGGCGGGTAGCATACCATAGATTAGGCTTTGTTCGAAATGAAGACAAAAAGTGCGGTTGTTTTTGACCGCACTTAATATTTATGAGGTTCAGTATCTTTTTGTTTGAGTTTTAATCTTCGACAAAACTTAGTGCGGTTTCAACCACTTCAACGCCCGCCCCTTGTTTGAAGGCGTTTTCACTTAAATAACGGCGCCATTGGCGTGCGCCTTTACGGTTTTGGAAAGCACCCAGCATATGGCGGGCGATATGGTTCAAGTATACCCCTTGGCTAAGTTGTTGCTCAATGTAAGGTAACATAGCAAGCACGGCTTCTCGTGGTGTAACAATGGGAGCATTTTCATCAAAGAGTGCGTTGTCGATTGTGCCGAGTAAACTTGGGTTTTGATAGGCTTCACGACCGACCATTACACCATCGATAAATTGTAAATGCCGTTTCATTTCTTCTACGGTTTTAATGCCACCGTTTATCGCAATTTTTAGATGAGGAAAATCACGCTTTAATTGATAGACTCGTTCATAATCAAGAGGGGGAATTTCGCGATTTTCTTTTGGGCTTAAGCCGGAAAGCCAAGCTTTACGGGCGTGTATAATAAATTCGTTGCAGCCTTTATTTTGTACTTTTTCGATAAAATCGCATAAAAATTCGTAGCTATCCAGATTATCAATACCGATGCGTGTTTTCACCGTAACGGGAATGTTCACCGCACTTTGCATTTGTGCGATACATTCCGCCACCAGATTCACCTTTGCCATTAAGCAAGCACCGAACATTCCGTTTTGTACGCGATCAGAAGGACAGCCGACATTCAAATTGATTTCGTGGTAGCCGCGTTCTTCCGCTAACTTCGCACAATGCTTTAGCTGATCGGGAGCGCTTCCGCCTAATTGTAATGCGACGGGGTTTTCACGAGAGTCAAAATCTAAATGATCGTATTTGGCGTGAATAATCGCAGGAGACGTCACCATTTCTGTGTAGAGTAAGGCGTACTTAGAAAATTGGCGGTGAAAATAACGACAATGGCGAGTCGTCCAATCGAGCATCGGAGCAACGGAAAAACGTCCGCGATAAAAGTGCGGTTGATTTTGAGGCATTTTTATTTCTCTTGTTTATCGCGGTTGAGATCTTGTGCTTGAAGTTCTTGCATACGCTGACGAAAACGTCCCGCCGCGAAGTGATAAAAGGGTTTAGGGTTAAATTGGCGCGAGATTATGGCGGCAATAATACTGGAAATCAAGAGCCAAATGAGCATAGGCTGCGCCCCTGTCATTTCCATCACAACGACACTGGCTGTTACCGGTGATTGTGTGCCGCCCGCTAAAAATGCCGCCATACATAAAATGACAAGGAAACGTTGATCAACCGCGCCGTTGCTGAGTTCCCATAACATTGTGCCGATGCCGGCTCCGGTGGTGAGGGAGGGGGTGAAAATACCGCCTGCAATACCGTTCCAATACGTTGCGACGGTAGTGAAAAGTTTTAGGATACCGATTTCAGGATCAATAAGTTGCCCTTCTAATGCCCGTGCGACCACATCATAACCCGTGCCGTAAGTTTGCCCTTTGCTGTAAGTTCCTACGGCTGCAAGGAATAATCCGAGCAATAAGGCGACATAAATAGGGTGGCGGCGAAGCCATCCGCGCCATTTTTCAGGGGAGATAGCGGCAATGCCTTTGGCCAATAGGCGTCCAAAAATACCGCCGAGAATCCCGCAAGTAATACCGCAAACGATAAGCCACGAATAAAGATGGGGAACATCCGTTGCGCCTTTATAGGTGGGAAAGTAAGGGCTATTGCCTTCAATTGCAACCAAAATAAAGCCTGCAGCCAATACACCCATTAATACTCGGCGTTCCCAACGTAGCACAACACCGCGACCGAGTTCTTCAATAGCAAAGATAACACCTGCCAATGGTGCGTTAAAAGCCGCAGCCAACCCTCCGGCAGCACCTGTCGCCATAAGTTCGTTCGTGCTTAATCCTTTAAAAGCAAAATTATATTTTCGGCAGAAATTTCCCCACGCAAGCATCACTGCCGCTCCAACTTGCACGGAGGGGCCTTCACGTCCAACGGAAGCTCCTATAAGCATGGCTAAAAAAGTCAGTGGAATTTTCCACAGGGTTTGCCCGAAAGCCAGCAGTTTGGTTTTGTAATTACTGTGCGGGAGATTGATGGATGCAATCACTTGCGGGATACCGCTGCCGCTTACATAAGGCGTAAATTTTGTGGTGAACCAAGTGAGTAAGGCTAGTCCGATGGGGAGTGCAAACCAAACGGCAAGGGGATATCGGGTTGACCAAGAGGCGTTGAGTTCTAATCCTATATCCGCCAGTTTTGCAAAACCGAGCGAAAAAACCGCCACAAGCGTAGCTCCGATAATAAGACAGGCAAATTCCAAAGTTTTACGTGAAATCCGGTGTGTTTGGCGGAGTTTTTTGTGATAGAAGTATTGTGTGCGGATGCGGATTGTTCGTAGCATTGATATGATGGTTTTCGGTTTTTGCGAAATTATAAATCGGCTTAAGTCATTGGGCAATCGGAGAAGGTTAATCCTTTGAAAAATTGTTTATTTTTGACCGCACTTTTTTGATCTAAGCGGATCTTTATTGGGATCCGACTCTTTGTTTACTTATTGACAAGTGTGCGTATAGCGATTAAAATTCGCCGTCTATTTCTGTATGGAAGTAGATTTTTTGAACAACATTCTATTATTGAATAACATTTAAACTGGAGCTTTTTTAATGGCAACTATCAACCAGCTAGTACGCAAACCGCGTGTGAAAAAGGTTGTAAAAAGCAACGTTCCTGCATTAGAGGCTTGCCCGCAGAAACGTGGTGTATGTACTCGTGTATATACTACAACTCCTAAAAAACCTAACTCAGCGTTACGTAAAGTATGTCGTATTCGCTTAACTAACGGTTTTGAAGTAACTTCTTATATCGGTGGTGAAGGTCACAACCTTCAAGAGCACAGTGTTGTATTAATCCGTGGTGGTCGTGTTAAAGACTTACCGGGTGTGCGTTACCACACAGTACGCGGCGCATTAGACTGTGCAGGCGTTAAAGATCGTAAACAAGGTCGTTCTAAATACGGCGTTAAACGTCCTAAAGCTTAATGGTTCTCCGTTAAGTAAGGCCAAACGTCTAAATTAGCAAAACAATTTAAACCATAAACTCCAGTAAAAAAGCGCTTTGCGCTGCAAAGTTTCTCAATGAGAAATATTGCTGATGGGTTTTGGATATCCTGAAGATTAAAATACGGAGAAATCGCAATGCCACGTCGTCGTAGTGTTGAACCACGCAAGATTCTTCCAGATCCGAAATTCGGTTCAGAATTACTTGCAAAATTTATTAATGTAATCATGGTAGACGGTAAAAAATCCGTTGCCGAATCAATCGTTTACGGTGCGTTAGAAACTTTATCTCAACGTACCGGTAAAGAACCTTTAGAAGCATTTGAAGCGGCACTTGAAAATGTGCGTCCGACCGTTGAGGTTAAATCCCGTCGTGTTGGTGGTTCTACTTACCAAGTACCGGTTGAAGTACGTCCGGTTCGTCGTAACGCATTAGGTATGCGTTGGATTGTTGAAGCTGCACGTAAACGCGGTGACAAATCAATGGCTTTACGTCTTGCAAATGAATTGTCGGATGCATCCGATAACAAAGGCGCAGCAGTGAAAAAACGTGAAGATGTTCACCGTATGGCTGAAGCCAATAAAGCATTTGCTCACTACCGTTGGTAATAAGCTTTTGAATTTAAAGGGCTTCATCATTGATGAAGCCTTACCCTTATATAAATATATATTAAACTAAACAAGGTTATAATAATGGCACGTACAACTCCTATTGAAAGATATCGCAATATCGGTATTAGTGCGCACATTGATGCGGGTAAAACAACTACTACTGAACGTATCTTATTCTATACAGGTGTGAGCCACAAAATCGGTGAAGTACACGATGGTGCGGCAACAATGGACTGGATGGAACAAGAGCAAGAGCGCGGTATCACTATTACCTCTGCGGCAACGACTGCTTTCTGGTCTGGTATGTCACAGCAATTCCCACAACATCGTATTAACGTTATCGATACTCCGGGACACGTGGACTTTACTGTTGAAGTAGAACGTTCTATGCGTGTTCTTGATGGTGCGGTAATGGTTTACTGTGCGGTGGGTGGTGTTCAGCCTCAATCAGAAACAGTATGGCGTCAAGCTAACAAATATGAAGTTCCACGTATCGCGTTCGTTAATAAAATGGACCGTACCGGTGCGAATTTCTTACGTGTTGTTGAACAGTTAAAAACCCGTTTAGGAGCGAATGCCGTTCCTCTTCAACTTCCAATCGGTGCAGAAGATAATTTCACCGGCGTAGTTGACTTGATCAAAATGAAAGCAATCAACTGGAACGAAGCCGATCAAGGTATGACCTTCACTTATGAAGATATTCCTGCCGATATGGTCGCAGACTGTGAAGAATGGCGTCAAAACCTAGTTGATGCAGCGGCTGAAGCATCAGAAGAATTGATGGAAAAATACCTCGGCGGTGAAGATTTAACTGAAGAAGAGATCAAACTCGGTCTTCGCCAACGTGTATTAGCGAATGAAATTATCTTAGTAACCTGTGGTTCTGCATTCAAAAACAAAGGTGTTCAAGCGATGCTTGATGCGGTTGTTGAATACTTGCCTGCGCCAACTGATATTCCGGCAATTAAAGGGATTAACCCGGATGAAACCGAAGGTGAGCGTCATGCAAGTGATGATGAACCGTTCTCTTCACTCGCATTCAAAATCGCAACAGACCCGTTTGTAGGTAACTTGACCTTCTTCCGTGTGTACTCAGGTGTCATTAACTCAGGTGATACCGTGTTGAACTCTGTGCGTCAAAAACGTGAACGTTTTGGTCGTATTGTTCAAATGCATGCGAATAAACGTGAAGAAATTAAAGAAGTTCGCGCCGGTGATATTGCGGCGGCAATCGGCTTAAAAGATGTTACCACCGGTGATACATTGTGTGCGATTGAAGCTCCAATCATCCTTGAACGTATGGAGTTCCCTGAGCCTGTAATTTCTGTTGCGGTAGAACCTAAGACAAAAGCAGACCAAGAGAAAATGGGTATTGCGTTAGGTCGCTTGGCGCAGGAAGACCCTTCATTCCGTGTTCATACTGATGAAGAATCCGGTGAGACAATTATTTCCGGTATGGGTGAATTGCACTTGGATATCATCGTTGACCGTATGAAGCGTGAGTTCAAAGTAGAAGCGAATATCGGTAAACCGCAAGTATCTTACCGTGAAACAATCCGTACTCGTGTTAACGATGTTGAAGGTAAACACGCTAAACAATCCGGTGGTCGCGGTCAATACGGTCACGTTGTTATTGACTTGTACCCATTAGAGCCGGAAGGTCCGGGTTATGAGTTCGTGAATGAAATCAAAGGTGGTGTGATTCCCGGTGAATATATTCCTGCCGTTGATAAAGGTATTCAAGAACAACTTAAATCAGGTCCATTAGCAGGTTATCCGGTAGTTGATCTTGGTGTTCGTTTACACTTCGGTTCATACCATGATGTAGACTCATCTGAATTGGCGTTTAAACTTGCAGCTTCTTTAGCATTTAAAGCAGCGTTCGCAAAAGCAAACCCAGTCCTACTTGAGCCGATCATGAAAGTGGAAGTTGAAACTCCACCTGAGTATGTGGGTGATGTTATTGGTGATTTAAGCCGTCGTCGTGCTATGGTTAACGGTCAAGAAGCGAATGAATTCGTTGTTAAAATTGACGCAGAAGTTCCTCTTTCTGAAATGTTCGGTTATGCAACGGACTTACGTTCACAAACTCAAGGTCGTGCATCATACTCAATGGAACCGTTAAAATATGCTGAAGCTCCGACAAGTGTTGCGGCTGCAGTAATTGAAGCGCGTAAAAAATAATTTTTGTAAACCAGCGGTGTAAAATAACTTTGTTTTATACCGCACTTTTAGGAAATATTAGCAATGTCTAAAGAAAAATTTGAACGTACAAAACCGCACGTAAACGTGGGTACAATCGGCCACGTTGACCACGGTAAAACAACTTTAACAGCAGCGATCACAACCGTATTAGCAAAACACTACGGTGGAGCGGCTCGCGCATTTGACCAAATTGATAACGCGCCGGAAGAAAAAGCGCGTGGTATCACCATCAACACCTCACACGTTGAATACGATACCCCGACCCGTCACTACGCACACGTAGACTGTCCGGGACACGCCGACTATGTAAAAAACATGATTACCGGTGCGGCACAAATGGATGGTGCGATTCTAGTCGTAGCGGCAACAGACGGTCCAATGCCACAAACCCGTGAACACATCTTATTAGGTCGCCAAGTAGGTGTACCTTACATCATCGTATTCTTAAACAAATGCGATATGGTAGATGATGAAGAATTATTAGAATTAGTAGAGATGGAAGTACGTGAACTTCTTTCTCAATATGACTTCCCGGGTGATGACACACCAATCGTACGCGGTTCAGCCTTAAAAGCATTAGAAGGCGATGCAGCGTGGGAAGAAAAAATCCTAGAATTAGCAAACCACTTAGACACTTACATTCCGGAGCCTGAGCGTGCGATTGACCAACCGTTCCTTCTTCCGATTGAAGACGTATTCTCAATTTCAGGTCGTGGAACAGTAGTAACGGGTCGTGTAGAGCGTGGAATTATCCGTACGGGTGATGAAGTTGAAATCGTTGGTATCAAAGAGACAGCGAAAACAACCGTAACGGGTGTAGAAATGTTCCGTAAATTACTTGACGAAGGTCGTGCGGGTGAAAACATCGGTGCATTATTACGTGGTACGAAACGTGAAGAAATCGAACGTGGTCAAGTATTAGCGAAACCGGGTTCAATCACCCCACACACAGACTTCGAATCAGAAGTGTACGTATTATCGAAAGATGAAGGTGGTCGTCATACTCCGTTCTTCAAAGGTTACCGTCCACAATTCTATTTCCGTACGACAGACGTAACGGGTACAATTGAGTTACCGGAAGGTGTTGAAATGGTAATGCCTGGAGATAACATCAAAATGACGGTAAGCTTGATTCACCCGATTGCGATGGACCAAGGTTTACGTTTTGCGATTCGTGAAGGTGGTCGTACAGTAGGTGCGGGCGTAGTAGCGAAAATTATCAAATAATGAATTTGATGATTAAAGATTGAATAAGAAGGCAGGTCGGGAGATCTGCCTTTTGTCTATTTGATAATGACTAGTGCTTGAAGTTTAATCAAAAAGTGCGGTCATTTTTATGGAATAGAAATGTTTCAGAGGATTTTCTATGTTAAAACAACCCTTTCGAGCAGTTGTCTCGGATCTTGACGGTACTTTATTAAATACCAACCACATGATTGGTGACTTTACTATTGATACTTTAAATAAGTTAGAGCAGCAGGGAACTGACATTATTCTTGCAACAGGAAGGAATCACACAGACGTTTCTTCTATTCTTGGAAAAATAGGTGCGGAACGTGCGGTAATGATCACATCAAACGGGGCAAGAGCTAGAGACCTTGAGGGAAATCTTATTTATAGTAATAGTTTACCGGAAGATGTTGTATTTGAATTGTATAAAACCCCCTTCGATGATGATAGAGTTTGTTTAAATGCTTACCATGATGAAGGCTGGTTTATTAATAGGGATGTACCGGTTCTAAAAAAATTTCATCAAGACTCCAATTTTATGTATGAAGTGGTTGATTTTTCTCAGCATCATGCGCGTGCAGTAGAAAAACTCTTCTTTATTGGTAAAACACCGGAAGATTTAGTGGGTGTTGAGCGATATTTACGTGAACATTTTGGTGATAGAACAACGATAGTTTATTCCGCATTAACGTGTTTAGAGGTTATGAATAAAGATGTTTCTAAAGGTAGCGCTTTAAAATATGTGTTAGCTCAACGAGATTATAATTTAGAAGATTGTATTGCTTTCGGAGATGGAATGAATGATGTGGAAATGTTAACGAATGTGGGAAAAGGTTGCATAATGGAGAATGCTGATATTCGTTTAAAGCAGGCCTGCCCATCGCTTGAACAAATTGGCTCAAATAAAGATGAAGCTGTCGCACAATATCTTAGAGACATTTTTGGAATAAAATAATGTGGCAATCATTATTATGTGTGGGGAGTGGGGCAATCCTTGGCGCATTAGGCCGCTGGGGATTAAGTCAATGGCTTAATCCTTTCTTTTCTTCCATCGCATTTGGCACATTGCTGGCTAATCTGATTGGATGTTTTTTGATGGGGATAGTTATTGCTATATTTTGGCAATATCCACAAGTCAGTACACTGTGGAAATTATTTATTGTTACCGGATTTCTCGGGTCGCTTACGACTTTTTCCTCTTTTTCCGGTGAAGTGATTGAACAACTTATGTCTGAGAAATGGTTTAACGGTATTACCGTCATTTTTGTTCATTTATTTGGAGGATTGATTTGTACTATTTTGGGGATTTTATTGTGCAAACTATTCATTAAATTCTAGGCTAAAAATTATCTTCCGGAGCAGAACCGATAAAGTCGGAAAATTCTTCACCGGAAAAACCATGAGAAAGCATATATTGCCAAATTTTTTGCTTATTTTTTAGTGTTTGCTTTTCGGTATAATTCGGAAATTTTTTTCTTAATGTCGTAAGAACAACAGATTCCCAATCTACATTCGTTTCAGAAAGGGTTTCTTCAATAACATCTGTTGTTATACCTTTTAATTGGTGAAGTTCTTGTCTAATTCGATTAATGCCATATCCTCGTTGGGAACGGGCGTTAATATAGTTTTCTGCGAAACGTTTATCATTTTGCCAGTTTTTTTGCTGACAATAAGCTAATACGTTTTCGATCTCTTCTTCGGAAAAGTTTTTTTCCTGCATTTTATTGCGGAGTTCAAATTCACTGTATTCGCGGCGTGCCAGTAAATTTATGACATAATTTAAAGCCATTGTTTTTTCCATAAAAAGTGCGGTCAAAATTTAACGAGAAATTTCACAATTATGTTAGACACAGTTGCTACAAAATCGTTATTTAACAATATTTGTGCAACTGCTACATAATAATGAGAAATTTGACCGCACTTGATCAAGGTTAAAGACTATTCTAATTCTTCTGAAGAATCCTGTTCGGCTTGTTCAATATCCGCCATAAGTGATTGTTCAGGGTTCGCAACTAATTCGGCGCGGAGTTTAGATTCTAGCTCTCCCGCTTTTTCCGGATTTTCGTGTAGCCATTTCATTGCATTGGCTTTACCTTGACCAATTTTCTCACCATTATAGGCATACCAAGCACCTGATTTATCGACGAGTTTATGTTTTACACCGAGTTCAATCAATTCACCGGCTTTTGAAATTCCTTCCCCATAAAGAATTTGGAAGTCTACTTGGCGGAATGGCGCGGCAAGTTTGTTTTTTACTACTTTTACTTTTGTTTCATTACCGATAATTTCATCACCATCTTTTACAGAGCCGGTGCGACGAATGTCTAAGCGAACGGAAGAGTAGAATTTAAGCGCATTACCGCCGGTCGTTGTTTCAGGATTACCGAACATTACCCCGATTTTCATACGGATTTGGTTGATAAAGATAACCAAACAGTTAGCATTTTTAATTTGACCGGTTAATTTACGTAACGCTTGAGACATTAAGCGGGCTTGTAAACCCATATGGGAATCTCCCATATCTCCTTCAATTTCCGCTTTTGGTGTAAGTGCGGCGACAGAGTCCACAATAACTACATCAACCGCACCGGAGCGAACAAGAGCATCACAGATTTCAAGCGCCTGTTCACCATTGTCCGGCTGAGAAACCAGCAATTCCTTTACATCAACCCCAAGTTTCGCCGCATAAATAGGATCAAGAGCGTGCTCGGCATCAATAAAGGCACAGGTTTTGCCTGCTTTTTGTGCTTGAGCGATAACGGAGAGGGTTAGTGTGGTTTTACCGGAAGACTCCGGTCCAAAAATCTCAACGATACGCCCCATTGGTAAACCGCCGATACCTAATGCAACATCCAAACCGATTGATCCTGTTGAGATTGATTCAACATCAAGTGTTTTGGTGTCCCCCAATTTCATGATCGAGCCTTTACCGAATTGTTTTTCAATTTGCCCTAATGCCGCAGCAAGTGCTTTTTGTTTTTCTTCTTGAGTTGCCATTTTTTAACCTTTTTGCGTTGTCAAATTTTTGTAGATTGTATCTGTATTGATATACAGTATCAAGTGAATTTTTATCTTTGTGATAAAAATGTGAATCTGATCGTAAACATAGAAGAGGAAAAGGCGAAAATACAGAAATTATACTTTTAACTAAAAGGCGTTTTTGATTTTTCAAAAACGCCTTACTTGTTAAGCCAATAATTTTCTTGCGGCTTCAACCACCACTGAAATTGCTTTTTCTTCAGTGTCTTTGATTGTTGCCTCATTTGGGATTTCTTGTTGGGTGCGGTTTACGATTGCGCCCGCAACCATTCCTCCCCGTAGTCCCAAGGCATTACACATAGTAAATAGTGTTGCCGCCTCCATTTCATAGTTCATTACATTGAGGTCTTGCCATTGTTTGAGTGAACCTTGATAAGCGCGATAAACCTTGCCGCTGTAGGTGTCGTAACGTTCTTGACCCGGATAGAAGGTGTCTGATGAGGCGGTAATACCTACCAAAGGTTTAATACCTTTTTCTTTTGCAGCATTGAATAATGCGGTGACACATTCAAAATCTGCCACGGCAGGGTATTCTAGAGGGGCGAAATGTAAGCTTGCTCCGTCTAAACGCACCGCTCCTGTGGTGACTAGGATGTCGCCTACATTAATATGCGGTTGAATTGCTCCGGTTGTACCGATACGTAAGAATGTACGCACGCCAAGTTGTGCTAATTCTTCCACGCAAATGGAGGTTGAAGGGCCGCCAATACCGGTAGAACAAACCACAAGAGGCTGACCGTTCAGATAGCCAAGCCAAGAAGTAAATTCTCGGGTACTGGTGAGAAATTCCGGGTTCTCCAAATGTTTGGCGATACGCTCGGTACGTGCCGGATCACCGGGAATTATAGCGAGAGTCGCACCTTTTAATTGGGCTTTCGTTAAGTTTAAGTGAAAGACATCTGACATAGTTTTCTCCTTATAAATAGCGGTAAAAATGACCGCACTTTTTTGTTATTTCTTTAATACGCCTAAAACACTGCGCATGATTTGTTTGGTTACTTCATTGCGGATATTACGTCCGACGGATTTTGCTACGCTATTAACGATTTGTTCGGTCGGGCTGAGTTTTTCGCCCCGTTTTTTTGTTCCGAAGAGCATACGACTGAGGCTACCTAAAATACCGTTTTCTTGTTCTTCTTGCGCCTGCTCCGCTTGTTTTTGTTGAACCGCAGCAAGATCTGCTTGGCTATTTAATATTTCAAAGGCGGATTCGTTATCTACGTAATCTTTATAGAACGAATAAAGATCATCATCTTTCACCCATGCCGTGCGTTCTTCCGTGCTAAGCGGGGTAAGTTGGCTTTTCGGCGGATAAATATAAGCGATTTCCACCGGTGTCGGCATTCCTTTTTCGTCGAGGAATGAAACCAACGCCTGTCCTACACCAAGGGTGGAAATATTTTCCACAACATTTACGTTTGGATTGGATCTAAAGGTTTCTGCTGCTGATTTTACCGCTTTTTGATCACGTGGCGTGAAAGCGCGTAGGGCGTGTTGTACACGATTACCTAATTGCCCTAAAACCGTATCCGGTAAGTCCAATGGATTCTGCGTAACGAAATAAATACCTACCCCTTTAGAACGAATTAAGCGTACAACTTGTTCCACTTTTTCGACTAATACTGTCGGCGCACCGTCAAATAATAAATGGGCTTCATCAAAGAACATCACAAATTTAGGTTTATCCGGATCGCCTACTTCAGGCAATTGTTCAAAAAGTTCAGACATTAGCCATAACAAAAATGCACTATACATTCTTGGAGAGTTAATTAATTTTTCCGAATTCAGTACATTAATTACACCTCGCCCATCACGAGTTTGTAACCAATCTTCAAGATTAAGTGCAGGTTCACCGAATAAATTGGTTGCGCCTTCATTTTCAAGGATAAGTAGCGCACGCTGAATGGCTCCTACGCTCGCCGCTGATACATTGCCGTATTCCACTTGGAAAGTTTTGGCATTTTCCGCCACGTATTTTAGTATTGCACGAAGATCTTTCAGATCGATTAGTAAAAGACCTTTATCGTCAGCTACGCGGAAAACCAAATTTAACAACCCCTCTTGAGTTGCATTTAAATTTAATAAACGAGAGAGTAACAGAGGCCCCATTTCAGAAATGGTTGTGCGTAACGGAATACCTGTTTCGCCGAACACATCCCAGAAGGAAACGGGATAATTATTCAGGTAGCTTTCATTGCCTAATTCAAATTGTTCAATGCGTTCTGCAATTTTGCCGCTAAATTGCCCTTGTTTAACCAAACCGGAAAGATCACCTTTTACATCTACTAAAAAAACAGGTACGCCGTCATCGCTAAAAGCTTCTGCTATTTTTCGTAGGGTAACGGTTTTTCCTGTGCCTGTCGCGCCGGCGATCAATCCGTGGCGATTTGCCATTTTGGCGGTAATACCAAGGATTTCTCCTCGTTCTGTGCGGGCAAGATCATATTGCATAAATGTTCCTTTGCATTGTGATGTTTATTGGTGAAATGATAAGGAAAAAATAAAGTGCGGTCAAAATTTAAGTGATTTTACGGTATAATTTTGCGTGTTTTTATGAAGAAGAGAAAAACTATGTCAAAAGCGGAAGTTTTAGTGATTAAAATCGGGCTGGTTGAACAAATCACATTTGATGATGGCATAACCTATGAAAGTGCTATTCGCAAACAACCGGTGGCATCGGCAAAAATCCATATGCTTGGTGCGGAAGGAAATGATGTCGGTTTAAAAAAACATCATGGCGGTGTGGATAAAGCATTATTTTTTATGTCGAACGTATCATTTTCTGCATTGAATTATTTGTTGGACGAAGATTTTTCTTACACCGGTGTCGCCGTATATGGTGAAAATTTTGTGGTTTCCGGTTTTGATGAAGATTCCGTTTGTGTAGGTGATCGTTTCAAAATCGGTTCTACCTTATTGGAAGTTTCACAACCACGTAAACCTTGTGAACGTTTATCTAAGAATACTAACAATAAAGAAACGCAGAAAGTCGTTTATTCTTCCGGTTGGACGGGGTGGTATGTGCGTGTGATTGAAGAGGGGGAAATAACGCAAGGTGATGAATTAATTTTGCAAAGTCGCCCTTATCCGCAATTTACTATTAGAATGTTAAATCGTTTATTGTCCGCCTCTCCGACAGTGGAAGAACTTGAGCAGGCCCTTGCCATTAATGAATTAGCGGAGGCTTTCAAACGTTCGCTTCGTTCTCAATTAAGTAAAGTTAAACTCAAAAATGATTGATAAAACAACCGCACTTTGCCCTTGCCAATCCGATCGAAATTATGAAGATTGTTGTGGTGTATTTCATTCACACCAAGCGTTACCTGAAACCGCCGAGCAGCTTATGCGTTCGCGTTATTCGGCTTATGTATTGAAAAACATTTCTTACATTGTAGAAACCACAGTACCAACTCAACAGCCGTTACTGGATATTCCGCTTTTGAGTGAATGGGCGGAAACAACCCATTGGTTGGGTTTACAAATTCTCAAAACGGAAACCCTAACCAAAATTCAAAGTGCGGTGGAATTTAATGCAGTTTTTCAAGGGGAAGAGGGGGAACAATCACATCAAGAGCGGTCAATTTTTGTGAAAATTGATGGACGTTGGTATTTTATCGACCCAACCGTGCCGTTGCCGCCAATGAAACAGCCTTGTTTGTGTGGTTCCGGTAAGAAATTTAAACACTGTTGTGGAGCGTGGTTATGACGATTTTAGACTTTTTACAACGCTTTTGGCTGCGTTTTAATGAAAATAAACTGACACAGGCGGCAGGTTCACTGACTTATAGCACAATGCTTGCTATCGTGCCTCTCATTATGGTGGTGTTTTCTATTTTTTCCGCCTTTCCGGTCTTTAATGAGGTTACGGGGGAACTGAAAGCCTTTATTTTCACTAATTTTGCTCCCTCAGCCGGTGATGTTGTAGGGCAATATATTGATGAATTTGTAGATAATTCCAAGCAAATGAGCGCGGTGGGAATTATTAGCCTGATTGCGGTGGCATTAATGTTGATTAATTCTATTGATCGCACGCTTAACGGCATTTGGCAGGATACCGGAGCCCGCCCAATTTTTACGTCTTTTGCGATTTACTGGTTGATTTTAACGCTTGGGCCTGTTCTGATCGGCACAAGTATAGCGGCAAGTGCTTATGTAAAAACAATGTTTGAGCAATCGGAAACCCTTTCTTTCGGATTAAAATTGCTGAGTTTTGTCCCTTTCCTTTCTACTTGGTTTATTTTCACTTTGGTTTATACGGTCGTGCCGAATAAAAAAGTGAGCATTAAACATTCTGCTGCCGGTGCGTTAATTGCAGCGGTATTTTTTACCTTGGGAAAACAAGCTTTTACGTGGTATATCACGACTTTTCCCTCTTACCAACTGATTTATGGTGCAATGGCAACCTTGCCGATTATGTTGTTATGGATTCAACTCAGTTGGACGGTGGTGTTATTCGGCGCTCAATTAGCGGCAGTATTGGCAGAAATGAAACGGGAAAAAATACAGCTAAAAATCAAAACAGATAACAAATAAGGAAGTAGAATGATCGCATTAATTCAGCGTGTTACACAAGCCAAAGTGGATGTGAAAGGGGAAACGGTCGGACAAATTGGAAAAGGTTTATTGGTGCTACTTGGCGTAGAAAAGGAGGATGATCGCGCAAAAGCCGATAAACTCGCAGAAAAAGTACTTAATTATCGTATTTTTAGCGATGAAAACGACAAAATGAACTTAAATGTACAACAAGCCGGAGGGGCATTATTAATCGTGTCACAGTTTACTTTGGCGGCGGATACGCAAAAAGGTTTACGCCCAAGCTTTTCTAAAGGTGCAACACCGGAATTGGCAAATGAGCTTTATGAGTACTTTTCACAAAAATGTGCGGAAAAAATTCAGGTTGAAAACGGACGATTTGCCGCAGATATGCAAGTAAGTCTTACAAACGATGGGCCGGTTACTTTTTGGTTGAATGTATAGTGATATGAATTATTCTATTGGTAAAGTTTCTTTTTCTGACTCTTCAAGTCTCGCACAAATTGATGCCTTACTTGAACGGGAAGGAATTCGGCGTGATCCTCATTTAGATTATATTGCCGCGATGTTTGATGAGGATTTCAATATTATCGCAACAGGAAGTTGTTTCGGTAATACGTTACGGTGTTTGGCGGTATCCAATGATCATCAAGGTGAAGGGCTGATGAATCAAATGGTTACGCATTTGATTAACATTCAAATGGAACGTGGCAACGGGCATTTATTTCTTTATACGAAATGTGAATCCGCAAAGTTTTTCCATGATCTCGGCTTTCAAGAAATTGTTCGCATTCCCAATCAAATCGTCTTTATGGAAAACAAACGTAGGGGGTTTGAAAATTACTTAAATCAGCTCAAAAGTGCGGTTGAAATTTCCGGTATTTTTGAAAAACAAAAAATTGCCGCACTAGTGATGAATTGCAATCCTTTTACTCTCGGGCATCAATATTTGGTGGAAAAGGTCGCTACGGAAAATGATCTCGTACATCTTTTTATGCTGAGCGAAGATAGTAGCCTCTTTCCTTATGAAGTGCGTAAAAAACTTATTCAAGCAGGTATCGCACATTTACCGAATGTCGTGCTGCACGATAGCGGTTCTTATATCATTAGCCAAGCCACATTCCCAAGTTATTTCCAAAAGAATGATGATGCGGTTATCAAAAGTAATGTCGAAATTGATTTACAAATTTTTGTGCGTATTGCCCAAGCATTGGGTATTCAACGCCGTTATGTAGGGAATGAACCTTTTAGCCGCGTAACGAATATTTATAATCAAATGATGTTACAAAAATTGCCGGAATACGGCATAGAATGCGAAGTTGTCGAACGCAAAGAAACGGAGGGAAAAGCAATCAGTGCCTCTGCGGTTCGACAAGCCATCAAAACGGATAACTGGGCGTTGATTAAAAAACTAGTACCACAAACCACCTTTGATTTTTTGATGAGTGATGAAGCAAAAGCGATTATTGAGAAGATTCGAAACACTGAGAATGTGGTGCATTATTAGGAAAAGTGCGGTTAGAAATCGCGGTATTATGCATCACTTGCACAAAAGGCTGTTTTTAATTCAAATGTAGGGTGCGTTAGGCTTGCCGTAACGCACCAAACTTGGGTCTAACGGTGCGTTACGCCTTTGGCTAACACACCCTACTCTGGTTTTGTGCAACTGATACATAATACCGAGAAATCGTCTTGTATTTAACCGCACTTCTTTATTTCCTAAGTTTAACGACCTCAACTTCGTGGTTTGCTCCTTTTGTTAATATAAGGTTTGCGCGTTCGCGTGTGGGGAGAATATTTTCCCGTAAGTTTAAGCCGTTGATGTTTTCCCAAATTTGGCTTGCCGTGGCGATCGCTTCTTGTTCCGAAAGGGCGGCATAGTGCTTAAAGTAAGAATTAGGATTGGTAAATGCGCTTTGGCGGAATTTCAAAAAGCGTTTGATATACCATTCTTTTAGAAGTTTTTCTTCCGCATCCACATAAATAGAAAAATCCACGAAATCCGAAACAAAGGGTTGATTACTTTTATTCCCTCCGGTTTGTAGTACGTTCAAACCCTCTAAAATCAGAATATCAGGTTGGTTCACTTCATTAAATTCATCAGGAATAATGTCATATGTCAGATGTGAATAAATTGGCGCTTTAACGAGTTTTTTGCCGGATTTAATGTCAGCCAAAAAATAGATGAGCTTTGTCGTATCATAAGAAATAGGAAAACCTTTCTTTTGTAATAGATTGTCCTTTTTCAATTTTTCAAGGGGATAGAGGAAACCGTCCGTCGTAATGAGATCAACCTTGCGTTCTATCGGCCAATGAGAAAGAAGCGATTGAAGAATACGTGCGGAAGTACTTTTTCCTACCGCGACACTGCCGGCAATACTAATGATATAAGGAACTTTGGGGTTTTGTCCGCCAAGAAAACGATTGAGTACCGTTTGGCGCCGAAGGTTTTCGTCAATGTAATAATTTATCAAACGCGCGAGGGGCAAATAAATCGTGCTGACTTCATCAAGGGAGAGGTCTTCATTAAAGCCTAACAATGGTTTGAGATCTTGTTCGGTCAGTTTCAAAGGAACCGATTTTCGCAAATTAGCCCATTGTTCACGACTAAAACTCAAAAAAGGAGTGAGTTGATTTGAAATTTCCACTATTTAATAGAATAATTTGTTGAAAACTGCTGGGAAATATACCTTATAAAATGTAGCTACGCATTGTTTTTCTCAAACTTTGATGAAAATAACAACAAAGAATGGATGGTTTTGATTGTAATTTAGTCGAATAACTAAAAAAATAGATTTTTTTAGAAAAAAGACTTGTCAGGCAAACATTTTTCCATATAATACGCCTCACTTGCTTACGACGCCGACTTAGCTCAGTAGGTAGAGCAACTGACTTGTAATCAGTAGGTCATCAGTTCGATTCCGATAGTCGGCACCATTCTCTCGTAAACAAGTGTTCATTGAGTGTGGAGGGGTTCCCGAGCGGCCAAAGGGGGCAGACTGTAAATCTGTTGGCTCAGCCTTCGAAGGTTCGAATCCTTCTCCCTCCACCATCTTTTGGATGAATCTGATGGGACAGACGAATTTAGGACTTGCGGGCATCGTATAATGGCTATTACCTTAGCCTTCCAAGCTAATGATGCGGGTTCGATTCCCGCTGCCCGCTCCAAACGCTGATATAGCTCAGTTGGTAGAGCGCACCCTTGGTAAGGGTGAGGTCGGCGGTTCAAATCCGCCTATCAGCACCAGCCTTAAAAATTCTCTTCCTTTATATCAAGTAGTAAACAATTTTATTGGTTAATGTGGTTTATTTACCCATCGATAACCGTGTCTATTTAGAGGGACTCTTTAAATGTCTAAAGAAAAATTTGAACGTACAAAACCGCACGTAAACGTGGGTACAATCGGCCACGTTGACCACGGTAAAACAACTTTAACAGCAGCGATCACAACCGTATTAGCAAAACACTACGGTGGAGCGGCTCGCGCATTTGACCAAATTGATAACGCGCCGGAAGAAAAAGCGCGTGGTATCACCATCAACACCTCACACGTTGAATACGATACCCCGACCCGTCACTACGCACACGTAGACTGTCCGGGACACGCCGACTACGTAAAAAACATGATTACCGGTGCGGCACAAATGGACGGTGCGATTCTAGTCGTAGCGGCAACAGACGGTCCAATGCCACAAACCCGTGAACACATCTTATTAGGTCGCCAAGTAGGTGTACCTTACATCATCGTATTCTTAAACAAATGCGATATGGTAGATGATGAAGAATTATTAGAATTAGTAGAGATGGAAGTACGTGAACTTCTTTCTCAATATGACTTCCCGGGTGATGACACACCAATCGTACGCGGTTCAGCCTTAAAAGCATTAGAAGGCGATGCAGCGTGGGAAGAAAAAATCCTAGAATTAGCAAACCACTTAGACACTTACATTCCGGAGCCTGAGCGTGCGATTGACCAACCGTTCCTTCTTCCGATTGAAGACGTATTCTCAATTTCAGGTCGTGGAACAGTAGTAACGGGTCGTGTAGAGCGTGGAATTATCCGTACGGGTGATGAAGTTGAAATCGTTGGTATCAAAGAGACAGCGAAAACAACCGTAACGGGTGTAGAAATGTTCCGTAAATTACTTGACGAAGGTCGTGCGGGTGAAAACATCGGTGCATTATTACGTGGTACGAAACGTGAAGAAATCGAACGTGGTCAAGTATTAGCGAAACCGGGTTCAATCACCCCACACACAGACTTCGAATCAGAAGTGTACGTATTATCGAAAGATGAAGGTGGTCGTCATACTCCGTTCTTCAAAGGTTACCGTCCACAATTCTATTTCCGTACGACAGACGTAACGGGTACAATTGAGTTACCGGAAGGTGTTGAAATGGTAATGCCTGGAGATAACATCAAAATGACGGTAAGCTTGATTCACCCGATTGCGATGGACCAAGGTTTACGTTTTGCGATTCGTGAAGGTGGTCGTACAGTAGGTGCGGGCGTAGTAGCGAAAATTATCAAATAATGAATTTGATGATTAAAGATTGAATAAGAAGGCAGGTCGGAAGATCTGCCTTTTTTACATCATCTTTATTTAGCTTGATAGAAATGGCTTATCATATGGAAAAGTTAAATGAGAACTGACATTTTAGGTCAAGAATGATAGGATAGAGGCAAATTGCTGACATATTGATATATTTATGACAATGCCAACTGTTTTAAAAATTGCTACTCGGCAAAGCCCACTCGCATTATGGCAAGCTAATTTTGTGAAAGAGCGTTTAGAAGATTTTCACCCGGATTTATCAGTGGAGCTTGTTCCAATGGTTACCAAAGGGGATGTTATTCTTGATACGCCTTTAGCTAAAATAGGCGGAAAAGGTTTATTTGTAAAAGAGTTAGAAAATGCCCTACTTGAGAAACGTGCCGACATAGCGGTGCATTCAATGAAAGATGTACCCATGCAATTTCCTCAAGGGTTAGGATTAAGCGTGATTTGTAAGCGTGAAGATCCTCGCGATGCTTTTGTTTCTAACCGCTATACTTCGTTTGATGATTTGCCTCAAGGTGCGATTATAGGTACATCAAGTTTGCGCCGTCAGTGCCAGTTAAAACAATTACGACCTGATCTGGATATTCGCTCATTGCGTGGAAATGTCGGTACACGTTTGGGCAAATTAGATAACGGTGAATATGATGCCATCATTCTTGCTGCAGCAGGATTAATTCGTTTAGGAATGGAGCAGCGTATCGCCTCTTTTATTGAGACAACCGTTTCTTTGCCGGCAGCGGGTCAGGGGGCAGTTGGAATTGAATGCCGTACGGATGATACCCTTGTTCAGCGGTTGCTTGCGCCACTTGCGGATCAAGAAACAACCGCTTGTGTACTTGCCGAACGGGCAATGAATACCCATTTACAAGGCGGTTGCCAAGTACCAATAGGCGGTTATGCGGTATTAGAGAATAATCAAATTTATTTGCGGGCGTTAGTCGGTGAGCTTGACGGCTCAAAAATTATTCGTGCGGAAGGAAAAAGTGCGGTCGAAAATGCAGAAGAATTAGGTGTACAAATTGCAGAGCAGCTACTTGTACAAGGTGCAGATCGTATTCTAGAAAAAGTTTATGCCGGAGAGAAGTAATGGCGGTTCTGGTCACTCGTCCCGATGAACGTGGAAAGCAGCTGGTTGATTTATTGAATCAATCCGGCGTAGTGGCATTGCATTTACCTTTATTTACTTTTGAAAGAGGCAATGATTTAAAAGATCTTCCGAGTAAATTAAGCCGACTCAACACGGGAGATTATGTTTTCCTCGTGTCTAAAAGTGCGGTCGATTTTTCCGTTAACACATTGAAAGAAATCGGATTTCAATGGCGTAAGGATTTACAATACTTTACAGTTGGACAAAGAACCGCAGAATATTTTTCCTGTCAAACCGAATGCGTTATCTATTACCCGATTTCTCAAGAGAGTAGTGAAGGGTTACTTGCGCTTTCACAAATGCAACAACTTGATAAAAAACAAATTCTAATTTTACGTGGCAATGGTGGGCGAGAGTATTTTCCCTCGCAAGCAAAGCAGAGAGGCGCGCTGGTTGATATTTTGGAATGTTATCGCCGTGAACCCATAATCTATAATAATGAAGAACAAACCAGTATTTGTAAACGTTCCGGTGTGGATACTTTGGTTGTTACCAGTTTGGATATTTTGAACTCCTTGATTGAATTTGTTCCTGATAATGAACAGGATTGGCTTAAAAATTGTCGTCTTGTCACCGTGAGTTCACGTATTGCCGAATCCGCAAAGCAATATGGTTGGCAAAATATTATTTTATCCCCAAGGGCGGATAATCAAAGTTTGTTGGACACATTACTCAGCTAAATGACCTAATAAGGAAGAATTATGGCGAAAAATAAATCAAATGAAGTGGTAGAAAATCTTGATGAAACGGTGCAAAGCACAGTTGAAAATCAGGCTGAAACATCGTCTCAACCGGTTCAAACGATTGTAAAGAAAAGTGGAACGGGCTTGAGCTTGTTGGCTATTTTAATCGCCTTGGGCGTTGGTGGGGGCGGTTATTATTTGGGGCAACAGCAAGTGACTGAAATTCAGCAAAAATTGACCGCACTTGAGGGGCAAGTTACCCAATCTTCCAATTCAAACCAAATCGCACCACAAATTGAAGCGTTTGAAAAAACAAATGAGGCGGTGCAAGAAAAATTAAATCGTCTTGAGCAAATCATTTCTGCAAAAGAACAAGAATTTGCCGGAATGCGCCAACAACTTGAAGTGGTAAGCAAACAAGCAGTGGCTCAACAACCGAATGATTGGTTATTTTCTGAAGCGGATTTCTTGCTTAATAATGCATTACGTAAATTAGTGCTTGATAATGATGTGGATACGGGCGTATCTTTATTGAAACTGGCTGATGAAACTTTAAGTAAAGTTAATAATGCCGATTCAATGACAGTTCGAGCCGCCATTAATCAAGATCTAAAACAATTGCTTTCTGTGGATAGTATTGATCAAAATGCCGTTATGCAGCGTCTTTCTCAATTGGCAAATTCAGTGGATGAATTGCCTGTGTTGAATATTAATTTTGGTGATGATCCCGAATCAACAAAACTTTCCGATTCTTTAGCCGATTGGCAGACCAATGCAGAGAAAAGTGCGGTTTCTTTCTTAAATCATTTTATTCGTATCACACCAAAACAAGGGGCGGATAGAAAAGAATTACTTGCTCCGAATCAAGATATTTATTTGCGTGAAAATATTCGCCTTCGCTTACAACTGGCAATTATGGCTGTGCCACGCCAGCAAAATGATTTATACAAACAGTCATTGGATGCCGTAGCAACTTGGGTGCGGAGTTATTTTGATACGAATGCAGAAGTTACACAAAGTTTCTTAAAATCAGTGGATGAATTGGCTGAATTATCCGTTTATGTAGATGTGCCGACGCAATTACAAAGTCTTAACCTGCTGGATAAATACCTCAACCGAGTACCGGCAGAGGTGAAAAAAGTAGAAATTGAGGCTGAAAAAGCCCTTGATGAACCGGTAAAAGAGTCGAACGTAAACCAAGAGCAAACCAAGCCGGAAGCACCTGTGACAGAAGAAAAACCGACAACCGAGCCACAACAATAAGGATAGATTATGTTTAGAACGCTATTTTTAATGCTGGCTTTACTCGCCGGATTAATTGCGGGGCCTCATCTTGCCGGTCAGCAAGGGTATGTGCGTATTGAAACCGCAAACAATATTTATGAAATGTCCCTCACTACATTGGTGATTTTATTTGTCGCCGTCTTGGCGGTCATTTATGCGGTGGAATGGATTGTGAGCCGTTTCTTTCGTTTAAGTAATAATACTTATAGCTGGTTTTCGCGCCGTAAACGTGTAAGGGCACAAAAGCAAACTCTTGAAGGGTTGATGAAGATGGATGAAGGAGATTATGCTAGGGCGGAAAAACTCATTGGTAAAAATGCGAAACATTCTGCCGAGCCTGTTTTGAATCTAATCAAAGCGGCGGAAGCGGCGCAACAACGTGGTGATGAATTTAGTGCTAACCGCTATTTAATCGAAGCGACAGAGCTTGCCGGTTCTGACAACCTTATTGTTGAAATTGCGCGCACCCGAATTTTATTGCAGCAAAACAAATTACCGGCGGCACGTAGTTCGGTGGATAGCTTATTAGAAATGACCGACCGAAATAAAGAAGTCTTAAAATTAGCGGTGGAGATTTATACCCGCTCAAAAGCCTATTTGGCACTTGATCATATTCTTGAGCTTATTCAGCGTTCCGGTTTATATTCTGCCGATGAATTTAAAGCATTGCAGTTTGAAACCGAGAATGGTTTGCTTGATGAAAAAATGAATGAAGAGGGCGTTGACGGATTACTTGCTTGGTGGGAAGAACAACCTCGCCGCCGTCGTAATGATTTAGATTTAAAAGTAGCACTTATTCAACGCTTAATTGATTGTAATGATCATGAATCGGCCTATGAATTTACGTTGGAAGCATTGAAAAAATGGGGAGATAACACCCCGCTGAGCGAAGCGCTTTGTACTCAAATTACGCGTTTACAGCCTGTGGAGAATGGCAAGTTGATTAAAATGATGGAAAAACGAGCCAAATATTCCGCTGAAAATGAGCAATGCTGTATTAACCGTGCATTGGGTTATTTATATGTGCGTAATAATGAATTTACTAAGGCGGCGGAAGTCTTTAAAAAAGTGATGGCTTGTCCGAAACAACTTGAATCTAACGATACGATGATGGCAGCTTATGTTTTTGAACAGGCGGGTGATAAAGTTGCTGCGGAACAAATCCGCCAAGAAAGTTTGCGTCATGCGATGTCAATTCAAGGGGATGTTCCGGAAAAAAACGGAGAAAATCCGACCGCACTTTTAGAACAAAAAGTCTAGTCGGAAGACAAGAAAAGGCACGAGCAGATATAATCTTTCCCTAGATTATAATACGATAGCAAAGGACTGAGTTTGATATACCATCGAACTCAGTCCTTTTCATTTTGATTTGGTATAAAAAATCTGCGGTATTATGTAGCACTTGCACAAAAGGCTGTTTTTAATTCAAATGTAGGGTGCGTTAGGCTTGCCGTAACGCACCAGACTTGGGTTTTTACGGTGCGTTACGCCTTTGGCTAACACACCTACTCTGTTTTTATGCAACTGATGCATAATACCAAAAATCTGCCCCTTAATCCGTTGGTTATTCGTCCGATTTTTAGGGGCAGATACATTTTAGATGAAGTAAAAGGGTAAATTTAAATAATGCCCAACAATTTTAGCTTAGGTAATTCATCGTCAATAAATTGTCGGCAAATACGTTGCATTTCTTCACGCTCTTCCGATTCATTCGGAAAGAGACCTCCGTCTTTCAGTAAAGAGCGACCATTTGATTTAAGTATATCCCAAACAAAGTCAGACCATTTGTTCTGTTTTATGCTTTCAAAATGGGCAAGTAAGAACCAACGTGATAAAAAGCTAATATGATAAGCGCCACCTGTAATCGGGCTGGCTAGAAAATAGATAGTAGAATCTTCACCACCGCGAGATTGTTGTAATACGTAACGGTTAAACGTTAAACAGTGTGAGCGAGTTTTTTCTATTATCTCCTCTGATTGCACAATGACTAGATTATCTTTACTGGCAAGAATAGCCAATGCTGCAAAGATATTTCCCTCGGCTAATTTCTCTTTTAAACTTTCCACAATATCAGCCACTTTATGAATACGCTGATCTTGTAAAATATCTAAAACCGGGTTGAAGATATCGACATTAAGTGAAGTTTTTAAATTTCTCTCAATACTTAATTCAATATTTTCACGTTTAGTATGTAATAAAACCCGCAGTTTTTTCCATTCTTGACTTTGTTCATACTGAGTGAGTTTTCTTGCTCCTTTAACCCAAAAATCTTTACGGAATTGCTTATTGAGTAAGAAATCTTTAACGGTTTGAGCAAAATTCGCATCAGTAAAGTTTTCCATTAATTGGCGTTGCTCCTCAGTATAAAGGCAGTCGCTGAAATCATCTAAGTAATTGCTTGAACAGGCAAAAGTTAATTTTGCAGGCTCTAACCATTTTTTCATATCTGCAAAATACATTGGTTGCCAATCTTTATTTAAATATTCGTGAGCGATATAGTGAGGGTCTTTGTTTTTGAGTTCCTGTACCCGAGGTAATAAATCCGGTGATCTTTGTGTCAATTGATGGCTTTGTGAGAGAATATTACCAACGAAGTTTAGACTGTCTTGTACGTTTTGCTGACGGCTGTTCGACATTGAAGTCATACTATTATGGTGTTCTAATAATAAGTGACGCAATGGTGAGGGCGCAGACCAACCCGGCAACGTGTTGTAGCTAATATATAAAATACCACCAACTTTCAGTTTACGGCGGATAAAATCCACTACGATGGCTCGGTTTTCATCAGAAATCCATGACCAAATCCCGTGCAAACCAATAAAATCAAATTCAGGCAAATCATCACGTCGGCAAAATTCGTTAAAACCTTGATCGACAATGAACGCATTATTCTCGGCAATCGAGGATAAATGTTGAGCAAAATTGGCTTGTGAAGGATTAAAATCCGTACCATACCATTTTAATCCGCTTGATGTAGCATGGATATTTAACGAAAGTCCTTGTCCGAAACCTAATTCACAGGCAGAACTATTTTTAGTTTCCATTATGCTTTTAGGTACAGCCAAACCAGCCATTAAAAAGGGAATAATGGCATTATTGGGATTTAGCTCGGAATAATAACCGAACGTGTAGTTAATATCGCTAACGTAACCTTCAGACCAGCTAGACATAGGGCTCCTTATCGTTCTTTTTTATATATTTTACGGAGCGCTCATTGTATTTAAATTCAGTTTAAATGCAATAAGAGCAAGTATTGCTAATCAGTCGGAGTTTAGGAAGTAAGATGTTACTCTTTTATTTTTTATGAACCTTATGATTGTTTTATCAATAATGCTACCGCCTCACAAGCGATACCTTCATTTCTGCCGGTAAAACCCAGTTTTTCCGTTGTAGTGGCTTTAACGTTGACTTGATCAATATGGCATTGCAAATCTGTTGCGATTACGGCACGCATATTGTCAATATGCGGACGCATTTTAGGTGCTTGCGCAATAATAGTGATATCCACATTTCCTATTTTATAACCCTTTTCTCGTACTTGGCGGAAGGCTTCACGCAGTAAACCACGGCTGTCGGCGTTTTTGTATTGCATATCCGTATCAGGAAAAAGTTTGCCGATATCGCCTAATGCCACAGCACCTAGTAGGGCATCGGTTAATGCGTGAAGGGCGACATCGCCGTCTGAATGGGCAATAAAACCGGTATGGTAGGGGATTTCGATTCCTCCGATAATTAATGGTCTGTTTTCGCCAAAGGCGTGTACATCAAAACCATGTCCGATTCTTATCATAATGTTTTCCTTGTTAAATAAAATTCTGCAAGCGCTAAGTCTTCAGGTCGAGTGATTTTAATATTATCGCTCCGCCCCATTATCAAGTGCGGTCGAAATCCGGCAAGTTCCATTGCCGAGGCTTCATCTGTAATGGTGTGGTGTTGTTTCAGCCCATTTTCGAGCGCTTTTTGAAGTAAATCGGCGGGGAAAAATTGCGGAGTTTGCGCTTGCCAAAGCTGAGAACGATCCTCTGTGGCAATAATTTCATTGGATTGATCACTGCGTTTGATCGTATCCGTTACCGGAATGGCAAGTATCGCACCTTGCTCATCTTTGATTTCCAATAATTTGTTTAAATCCGTTTCGCTTAAACAAGGTCTTGCCGCGTCATGCACGAGAGCCCAAGCATTTTGTTCATTAATTGCATTAAAGGCGTTCAATACGGATTCTGCGCGTGTCTTACCTCCTTCAACAACTTGAATTTTGGGGTGAGAGAGAATTGACAGATCTGCGGCATAAGGGTCATTCTTACTAATGGCGACAATGATGCGTTCAATGGAAGAATGTCTCAACATAATATTTAACGTATGTTCCAGAATGGTTTTTCCTTGAATCGTTAAATATTGTTTGGGTTTATTTGCCTGCATACGGGAACCCACACCGGCGGCAGGAATGATTGCAATAATTTTTCTTGGCATTATTTATGTTCTTTTACAATATGGTAGAAGGTTTCGTTTTCTTTCACCATATCGTGTTGCATTCTGGCGCGTTCCTCAATGGATTCAAAACCTTTCGTTAACCCTTGAATTTCTGCCGAAATCATTTGATTTCTTTGTATTAGCTTTTCATTTTCAGCTTTATTTTCAATGATCTGTGCTGAAACTTTCTTGTAATCGGAATAGCCGTTTTTGCCAAACCAAAGATCGTATTGGAACAGTGCAAGAACTGCGACAAGAATTGCAATAAATATCCGCATAAAGTCTCGCTCCATATAATGGTGAAATGATCATAGTTTATCTTGAAATTCGGATAAAGGCGATAGGGAAAGTGCGGTTGATTTTTGCGGTGTTTTTTATGTTGATGATTTTTAATGTGATCCGAATCACAAATTTATCATTGATAACGGAATATTCGGTAAACTTTATAAAAAAATTGCTATACTTTTCAAGCTTTATTTTATTTTCTAAGAGGAAAAGACAATGAAAAAAACATTAAAATTGACCGCACTTGCCGCGCTTTCCGCTTTTATGTTATCCGGTTGCGCACACAAGATGGATTCGCAAGAACAGGCGAATGCGCAATTACAGCAACAAGCCGTGTTAGGGTTAAATTGGATGCAAGATTCCGGTGAATATCAGGCACTTGCTTATCAAGCCTATAACGCTGCAAAAGTTGCTTTTGATCACGCAAAAGTGGCAAAAGGTAAGAAAAAAGCCGTTGTGGTAGATTTAGATGAAACGATGTTAGACAACAGCCCTTATGCCGGTTGGCAAGTACAAAACAATAAACCCTTTGATGGCAAAGATTGGACACGTTGGGTTGATGCCCGTCAATCTCGTGCAATACCGGGAGCGGTGGAATTTAACAATTATGTCAATTCTCACAAAGGAAAAATGTTTTATGTTACCAATCGTAAAGATAGCACGGAAAAAGCCGGCACGATTGATGATATGAAACGTTTAGGTTTTAACGGTGTGGACGAAGCTGCGCTTTACTTGAGAAAAGACAAATCAGCCAAAGCAGCACGTTTTGCCGAAATTGAAAAACAAGGTTATGAAATCGTGCTTTATATGGGCGATAACTTAGATGATTTCGGTGATGCCGTACATGGTAAATTAAATGCGGATCGCCGTGATTTTGTGGTAAAAAATAAAGCGAAATTCGGTAAAACATACATCGTGTTACCAAATCCAAATTACGGTGGTTGGGAAGGTGGTTTGAAAAAAGACTATTTTAAAGGCGATACCCAAAGCAAAATTAAAGCGCGCTTAGATGCGGTGCAAGCTTGGGACGGTAAATAATTTCCCGACTAAAAATAAAGCGTTGCTAGAGAAAGCAACGCTTTTTTATAGAACTAAAAGTGCGGTCGGAAAATACAATAAATTTTCGGACCCATACAATGATTTCGCAAGGTATCATTTTTTGAATGAATATAGAATACCAAGCAACATACTCACTGTACTATTTAAGTTGTTTTATTGCATCGGCAATTAGCTCGGCTTCAGGCCCAAGAATGACTTGTAAGCCATTTTCACCAAGACGAATGTTACCTTTTGAGCCAAGGGCTTTTAATTGGTGCTCATCAATCTTTTGACTGTCGGCTATGGTTAAACGTAAGCGGGTAATACAGGCATCTACCGTCAATAAATTTTCTTTGCCACCAAGAGCTTGAATAAATTGCCGGGCTTTTTCTGTACGTGTAAAATGCTGTTCACTTTCGACCGCTTGTTCTTCTTCGCGTCCTGTGGTTTTTAGATTTAAGGTTTTAATCAGCACTCGGAAGATCACATAGTAAATTACGCCAAATACTAATCCCTGCGCAATGAGCATATACCAATTTGTTGCTAGCGGATTTTGGGAAGATAGCACTAAATCCACCAAGCCCGCACTAAAGCCAAAACCGGCAATCCATTGCATTGAGGCGGCAATAAAGACAGAAAGTGCGGTCAATAATGCGTGGATTACATAAAGTAACGGTGCAACAAACATAAAGGAAAATTCTAATGGTTCTGTCACTCCGGTAAAGAATGAGGCTAATGCTGCTGCAAACATAATGGAAGCGGTTTGTGCTTTTTTCTCTGTTTTCGCACTATGATATATCGCTAAAGCGGCAGCCGGTAAACCGAACATCATCACCGGGAAGAAACCCGCTTGATACATTCCCGTTACTCCAAGTACCGCTTTTCCTTCTGCTAAAGAAGCTGCGCCACCAAGGAAATTCGGAATATCGTTAATGCCTGCCACATCAAACCAGAATACGGAATTAAGGGCGTGATGTAAGCCGACAGGAATCAGTAAGCGGTTAAAGAAAGCATAGATACCTGCTCCGGTCGGGCCTAAATCTTTGATCGATTTCCCGAAAGAGACTAACCCATCAAAAATCATCGGCCAAACATATAGCAAGATAAACGACACTAAAATAGTGACAAAAGAGACTAAAATCGGCACTAAGCGTCTACCGCTGAAGAAAGCTAAGGCTTTTGGTAATTCGACTTGGTGGAAGCGGTTGTAAAGTTCACCTGCAATCACCCCTACCAAAATCCCCGTAAACTGGTTGTTAATTTTGGCAAAACCGGCAGGGACTTGATCGATCGGGATACCTTCTAGCTGGGCAACAGCTGCCGGTGAAAGTAATGTCGTGACAACGAGATAGCCAACCAAGCCTGATAATGCCGCCGCACCGTGTTTATCTTTAGAGAGTCCAAAGGCAACCCCTATAGCAAAGAGTAACGCCATATTATCAATAATCGCCGCTCCTGATTTAATCAGTAATGCGGCGAGTTGGCTACTCCCACCCCAGCCTTCAGGATCGATCCAATAACCAATCCCCATTAATAATGCAGCGGCAGGTAAAGCTGCAACGGGCACCATTAAGGCTTGGCCTATCCGTTGTAAATAATTTAATATGTTCATATTCCCTCCATAAGGAACCAATAAATTGATTACTAATCTAGCTCAATTTATTAGGATTGAGAATTGCCTTTTTTACTATTTGTGATACTGCTCACATTAATTTAGTATTTAGACTTCTTCAGGCTATTATTTAAATAACATACTCAGCCCAACAAAAATCAAAAATACGGCAAATACTCTTTTAAGAATAGGGACCGGTAATTTATCCGCAACATTTGCCCCAATTTTGGAAGTAAAATAAGAACTAAAAGTAATGCCCAATAAAGCAGGTAGATAAATATAACCCAGTGAATAGTTCGGCAATAAGGGATTTTCCCAACCGCTAATCACAAAACTCATTGCCCCCGCAAAACCCAATAAGGATCCGCATACTGAAGAAGTCCCGATCGCCCGTTTTAAACCTATCCCTCGACTATTTAGAAAAGGAACGATAAAAGCACCTCCCCCAACGCCCGCCATACTGGAAATTGTACCGATCACGCCGCCTGCAATAAGTGTAGATTGTGTGGTTAACGTTTTATTTGCCGGTTGTTTTTTTAATGAAATCAGCATTTTTAATGCTAAGTACATCATAATAACCGCGAAAATTTTGGTGAGATAATCTTTTGGCAATGAACTTACGAATAAACTGGAAATGAATACGGATAGCATTAATGCGGGAACAAGGGTTTTCGCTACCGCCCAATCCACATTTCCGTTTTTATGGTGCTGCTGTGCGGCGGACATTGTGCTAATCACAATAGTGGCAAAGGAAGTACCTAAGGCAACGGACATTAACACTTCATCACGAACTCCTACATAGGGTAAGACATAATAGAGTGTCGGAACGACAACGGTTCCCCCGCCTAATCCTAATAGTCCTGCAACAAATCCGGCAAAAATACCGATAGCCAAACAAATTAAAACAATTTCCCATATTGGCATATTTTTTTCCTTATTAATTCAATACAAAAAATTCAACGAATTTTGACCGCACTTTTATTTTTGATGTAAATGTTTTTCCTTGTGTGCCGCAAAATCCGCACCTTTTGCAATCATACGTAATTGTAAAATTACCCGTTCTTTAAGTTGATCCCGTTCTTGTTTATTCATATCCAATGCATTCGCTCCTGCCGTAAAAACGATGGTTACGATGCCTTCCGCTTGAACATAAGCGATATATTGCGAATAATCGTTTTTTTGTGCAATGTATTCGGCGAGTTCATCTACAAAATGTTTAATTTCACGGGCTGCCGCGGTACGGAACGCTTGTGATGTGCCGGAACTTTCTCGTAATAATAGACGGAATACGTTGGTGCTATTAGTGATAAATTCAAAAAAAGTATCAACCGAAACGGAAATTACGCTACCGCCCGCGTCAATGCGTTTACGTGCTTGGCGCATAAGTTGTCGTAAAATCAAGCCAGCTTCATCTACCATTTCTAAGCCAAGTTCATCCATATCACTGAAGTGGCGATAAAATGAGGTCGGCGCAATACCGGCTTCACGTGCAACTTCGCGTAAACTTAAATTAGAAAAACTTTTTTCAGCACTGAGCTGATTAAACGCCGCGTCTATCAATGCCCGACGTGTTTTTTCTTTTTGAATTGCGCGAATGCCCGCCATTATTTTTCCCCAACAAGAATGGATTTTACTTTATCACGAACAGCATCGGCAACACGCTCGTAACGATTGCGTAATGGTGAGCCCGGTCGATAAACAAGAGTTATGCTCCGAGCCGGTTCCGGTGAATGGCATGGAATGTATTTTACGCCTTGGCGTGAACCTTCGTTTAACACGGCAAGCTCCGGCATAAAGGTCATACCGACATTGGCGGCGACCATATTACGTAGGGTTTCGAGGCTGGTTGCTTGGTAGTGTGCATTTTCTCTAGCGCCGGCGGTGAAGCAATAATCTAGGGTTTGATTACGCAAGCAATGTCCATCATCCAGCATTAACATTTCTTGTCCGTTGAGCTGATTGATCGGAATTTTTTGTTCTTTTGCCCAAGGGTGGCTTTCGGAAACGGCGAGCAACATTTTTTCTTCAAAAACAGGGACTTCAATAAAGGCTTCCGTTTCTTGTACTCGTGCTAAAATAGCACAATCTAAACGTCCGGTTTCAAGCTGTTCTAATAATTGGTGAGTTTGCGCCTCATAGAGGAAAACTTCTAAGTCAGGGAAGGCTTCTTTTAAGGTCGGCATAATATAAGGCAAGAGATAAGGCCCTAAAGTCGGGATTAGTCCGATATGCAACGGACCTGTCATTTCTTTACCTTGATTGCTTGCCATTTCTTTTAGGCGTTTTACTTCACGCAAAATGGTGCGGGCTTGTTCAACTAAAAGCATTCCCGATTGGGTAAAAAGCACTTTTCGACTTGTACGTTCTAATAAAATAATGCCGAGTTCATCTTCTAATTTTCGGATTTGTCCGCTTAATGTCGGTTGGCTTACGTTGCAAGAATCAGCGGCTCGGCGGAAATGTTTATATTCTGATAAAGCGACTAAATATTCTAGATCTCGAATGTTCATTGAATGTCCTTATAGAGAAAGTCAATTGAAAGGATAGAATTAATTGATTGCGACTATATCATAAATTTGACTATAATCCACAGCTTAAGTAGTACTTCAATTTAAATGTAAGGAGAAAAATATGGCTTTAATCGATATGTCCGGTAAAAAAGTGCCGAATGTGACATTCCATACCCGTCAAGGCGATGCTTGGGTTGATGTAACAACAAGCGAATTATTTGATAATAAAACCGTTGTCGTATTCTCATTGCCAGGGGCATTCACTCCAACTTGTTCATCTACTCATTTACCACGTTATAACGAATTAGCATGTGAATTTAAAGCGGCAGGTGTTGATGACATCATTTGTGTTTCTGTGAACGATACTTTCGTAATGAATGCTTGGAAAGCCGATCAAGAGTCTGAAAATATCACAGTGATTCCGGATGGTAACGGTGAGTTTACCGAAGGTATGGGAATGCTTGTCGGTAAAGAAGATTTAGGTTTTGGTAAACGTTCATGGCGTTATTCTATGCTGGTGAAAAACGGCGTAGTAGAAAAAATGTTTATCGAGCCGGAAGAGCCGGGTGATCCGTTCAAAGTATCCGATGCCGATACGATGCTCAAATACTTGAAACCGGGTTGGACAGCGAAACCTTCCGTTTCCGTGTTTACAAAACCGGGTTGCCCGTTCTGTGCAAAAGCGAAAGCCTTGTTAAAAGCAAAAGGTTATACTTTTGAAGAGATCGTGTTAGGTCGTGATGCGAGCACGATTTCTGTTCGCGCAATCACCGGAAAAACCAGTGTTCCGCAAGTATTTATCGGTGGTCAATACATCGGTGGTAGTGATGATCTAGAAAAATACTTTGGTTAATAGAAAAGATTATTTTAGCTAATTGATTTATTTTATTTAGGACTTTAACGAAAAGCCAAACGCCGCAAAGCGTTTGGCTTTTTTGTTTTATTGGTAAGCGATAAAATTTCGGTATTATGTATCAGTTGCACAAAATGGAGTAGGGTGTGTTAGCCAAAGGCGTAACGCACCCTACATTTGAATTAAAAAGTCTTTTTGCAAGTGATACATAATACCGTAAAATTTATCAAATTTTTGACCGCACTTTATCCTTTTATTAATGCGATGAGTTTATCGCCGAAGAAATAAAAAATCAGCCCGAACGCAACAATCGCTAAGCCAATGAGTTTAGTGATATTTGCTTCTCTAACAGGCATACCGATTAAACCGAAATGGTCAATGGTGGAAGCGGTGATTAATTGCCCTACGATGATAAAAAATAACATTGCCGTAATACCAAGTTTCGGTGCTAATAATACCGTAGTGAAAACCACTAATGCCCCAAGCGCACCGCCGATTAATTTCCACCAAGGTTGTTGCGGAAGCGAAGTCAATCCTGACCATAGGTCGGTTTTAAACAATGCGATGATAAAGAGCAAAATAGTTCCTACCGCAAAAGAAATAAATGTTGCAATAATAGGCTCATTACCCACCGCTTTTGCCAATTGAGTATTAATTGCAGATTGCGAGGCAAGCGCCACACCTGCAATCAGCGATACTAGGATATAAATCACAAACATAGAACCTCCTAAAAATAGAAATTATAGGTGGTTTCGTTTAATCTTTAAATGTAAAAATTTTCGCTGAAATTTTATGAATTTTTAACCGCACTTTATTTAGATACTGCGTTTATCGTGCTATACTCCGCCGCCCGATTATTATAAATAAGATAACAATGATGCTAAAAAAAGCAGGATTAACTGGGCTTTTATTATTCGGTATGTTTTTTGGTGCCGGTAATTTAATTTTTCCACCAAGTTTAGGTGCATTATCCGGCGAGCAATTTTGGCCGGCAATTTTAGGATTTGTATTATCCGGTGTCGGCATTGCAATCCTCACCCTAATTATCGGAATGCTAAATCCCAAAGGTTATGTCGATGAAATCTCACGAAAAATTTCCCCTAGGCTCGCAACACTTTACCTTGTGATTTTGTATCTTTCGATAGGGCCTTTCTTCGCAATTCCACGTACTGCAACCGTCGCTTATGAAGTCGGTATTTCACCTATGTTATCGGAAAGTATGAGTTCAGAAGGATTAGGTATTTTCACCTTGTTATACTTTCTTGCTGCTTATTTTATTGCGCTTAATCCCTCTAAAATTTTAGATAGTATCGGGCGAATTCTTACACCCATTTTTGCATTATTGATTGTCATTTTGGTAGTATTGGGAATCGTAAAATACGGGGCTAATGCTCCTCAAGTTGCCATAGGAAACTATGCGAAAGAAGCATTCGGAACAGGTTTTATTGAAGGCTATAATACGTTAGACGCTTTGGCTTCTGTTGCATTTAGCGTAGTTGCAGTTCAAACATTAAAGCGATTGGGATTTCATTCCCGCAAAGAATACGTTTCAACGATTTGGCTTGTCGGTGTTGTTGTCGCACTAGGTTTTAGCGTGCTTTATATCGGATTAGCCTATTTGGGGAATCATTTCCCTGTACCGTCAGAAGTGATGAATAGTGAAACGAATAAAGGCGTATATATTTTATCGCAAGCCACTCAAGCGATTTTCGGTCAATCCGCACAATGGTTTTTAGCCGTGATGGTGGCGATAACTTGTTTTACCACCACAGCAGGGTTGATCGTTTCTACCGCTGAATTTTTTGCATCACGTTTTCCCCGTTTCTCTTATAGCCTATATGCCACAATATTCACATTACTCGGGTTGGGCGTAGCAAATTTAGGATTGAATGCGATTATCCGCTTTTCTTTACCGGTACTTTTGATTCTTTATCCGGTGACTATTTCAATTGTCATTTTAGTGATGGTGAACAAATGCCTCACACTCTCAAAAATGGGAATGCGATTAACCGTGGCATTCGTGACGATCATTTCATTGATGAGTGTATTAGGGGAGCAGTTTGGCATTGTCACAGTGATGAACTTGATTCGGCATTTACCTTTCTCAGACATCTCCCTGCCTTGGCTGTTACCTGCTTTGGCTGGATTGGGATTTGCGATAATATTGCCGAATCGTCAAAAAGGGTAAATCAATACAAAACGGAAGTGATTGCTTCCGTTTTGTGTTATCTAAATCTCACAGCTTGTTAGAATTTCACCACTTCTCCGTCTTCAGGAATGTCAACATTTTGGATTTTTTCAGCTTCTACGAATTTGCGTAAATCTTTACGGTAAACCGACATATGGTTTACTGCATCCATATGTACGGCAATTAATTTTGTATTAGGTACAAGTTTACGTGCGTGAGCAACATCTTGTGTCCCCATAATAATCCCCCCGTCAAAGCCTAATACGCGCGCATCGCCGGTGTTCATAATCATCACTTCAGGCTTGTAACGATTAAGCGCTTTATTGACATCTGCCGTCCAGATGGTATCGCCGGCTAGATAAATGGTTTTATGACCTTTTGCTTGGAATACGACTCCCATTGCTTCGTCTAATAATGCGCTTAATTCCGGTACTTCATACATCTCGGTTGTTCCGTGTGAGCCGCCGGTTTTATATAGTGTGATATCGTAAAATTGAATACCTCGCTCAGCCGATAGGCTTTCAATATTGGTGAAACCTTGAGATTTTAACAATTCACTATCATGCTCGTTTTGAACGAAGATTTTAATTGATTTTGGTAAGATTTTTTGTGCCACTTCATCCCAGTGATCTAAGTGTGTATGTGTTACGATGATCGCATCTACATCTTTAAATGATTCTTCTGCCTTCATCGGCAACTCAACTAACGGGTTGCGCAAATGGCTATTTAATGTGCCTTCAAAACCGGCATAACGCCCTTTTTCCGCTAACATCGGATCGACCAAAAATGTTTTACCTGCATAGTTAATGCGACCTGTTGCGTTGCGAATGTGCTGATAACTATCCGTGGTTTTAGGAGCTATGTCGGTCGCAAAAGAAGTTGTAGTTGCTACAGCAAGTGTTACCGTACTTATTAATGTTTTTAAGTTCATATTGTTTCCTCTATTTATTAATTGTCTAAACCAATGTGCACATTATAGAAAGCGGGCAAATCGCAAGAAATAGAAAATAAATCATAAAACATAAAAATCAGGTCAATTTATGATAGAGTGAAATTTATTTATAGGATAAAGATAGAAATGCTTACCATCGCTCTTATTGTGTATGATCATATAATGCCGATTCACTTTTCAATGGCATATTCCGCTTTTAGTATTAAAGACGAACAAAATCAATCGCTTTTTCATCTGAAAGTTGTCAGTGATAATCCTGATAATTTTCAACACTCGTTGTTACATATTCGGCTGGACGGTGGGTTAGAATATTTAGATGAGGCGGATATTGTGGTGATGACCGGTTGGAATGATACAGCAACTCAACCTAGCGAAAAATTGCTTGAATCCTTGCGTCGAGCTTATGCTCGCGGGGCAACGGTAGTGGGGTTATGTTATGGTAGCTATGTGTTGGCATGTGCGGGATTGCTGAACGGAAAAAAAGCAACCAGTCATTGGTTGGGGGAACAAGAATTTTCTCACCGTTTTCCTGCGGTTAAATGGGATTTTAACCCGATTTATTTGGAAGATGAGCGAATTATCACATCAGCGGGTTCGGTTGCTTCACTTGATTGTTGTCTTTCCATCATACGGAATATCTACGGCGTGAAAACAGCCAATCATATTGCGCGATTATTGGTTATTCCACCTCATCGTGAAGGTGGGCAGGCTCAATTTATTGAGCAACCGATTGCTCGTGCAACATCAAATACCAATATCAATGAGTTACTTGCATTTTTATCTGAAAATTTGACCGCACTTCATCAGATTGATGATCTCGCAGAACGCCTTTCTATGAGTCGTAGCACTTTTACCCGACATTTTCGCAAGGCCACGGGTATGTCCGTTAATCAATGGCTTATTGAAGCCCGTTTACAACGTGCCCGTGATTTGCTCGAAAGCTCCGCTCTCTCTATTACCGATATTGCGCTTCACAGTGGTTTCAATAGCGATATTGCTTTTCGACAACATTTTACGAAGAAGCACAAAGTCACGCCAAGCCGGTGGCGGAAACGATTTAGGCTGTAGAGCGGGTGATGGAATAATACTGTTGCAACCATAAAATGGTGCTAGTTTATTTAGCGTATTTGTGTCGTTTTCTAAAATTAAAAAACAACCGCACTTCGGTTCCCCAAAGTGCGGTCGATTTTCCTTGTGTTTTTTAGCGATTAGTAATCTTTCGGATTATAACCCTGGTAAGCACGAGTTAAAATCTCTTCCATATCAGCAACTAATGGCAAGCGTGGGTTGGCAGGCGAGCATTGATCTTCAAAAGCGAGCAAGGCGATTTCACGGCGGGCAGCCAGCCATTCTTGTTCGTCTAATCCTTGTTCTTTGAAGGACATTTTTACGCCAAGACGTAAGGCTAAATCATAACAAGCCTGAGCGTAAGATTTCACACCTTCTTCCGGTGTGGCACAAGGTAAACCCAGCATACGTGCAATTTCTTGATATTTCACATCCGCTTTATAGTAGTTATATTTCGGCCAAGTTGCGGTTTTTTCCGGACGAGTGCCGTTATAGCGAATTACGTGTGGCATTAAAATGGCATTGGTACGTCCGTGTGGGGTGTGGAAACGCCCACCGATTTTGTGTGCCAGTGAATGGTTCATTCCTAAGAATGCGTTAGCAAACGCCATACCCGCCATTGTGGAGGCATTGTGCATTTTTTCACGTGCTTCAGGATCTTTTTCTTTGACGGATTTTTCAAGATGTTCAAATACCAATTTAATTGCCTGTAATGCTAAACCGTCGGTAAAGTCGTTAGCGAGTACGGAAACATAAGCTTCTGTAGCGTGGGTTAATACGTCCAAGCCCGTATCTGCCGCAACCTGTGACGGCACTGTCATTACTAATGCCGGGTCAACAATTGCAACGGTTGGTGTTAATGAATAATCGGCAATTGGATATTTTTTATCACCTTCGGTAATTACCGCAAATGGTGTAACTTCAGAACCAGTACCCGATGTGGTCGGAATACCGATAAAACGGGCTTTACGTCCTAATTGTGGGAATTTAAACGCACGTTTGCGAATATCCATAAATTTTTGGACTAAATCACGGAAATCGACTTCAGGTTGTTCATAGAATAACCACATTACTTTTGCCGCATCCATTGCCGAACCACCGCCTAATGCGATAATGGTGTCAGGTTGGTAGCTACGCAATAATTCTGTACCACGGCGTACGGTTTCAATGGACGGGTCAGGTTCAACATCGGCAAATAATTGGTAGGTTACGTGGTTACCACGAGCGGTAATTTGGTTAGCAATTTTTTCTACAAAACCGAGATCAACCATTGTGCGGTCGGTAACAATCACCACACGTTCCATTCCCTTCATTGATTGTAAATATTGGATTGAATCACGTTCAAAATAGATTTTGGAAGGCACTTTAAACCATTGCATATTATTTCTCCGTCTGCCCACTCGTTTAATGTTGATTAAATTGACTGCACTTACGTTGTTGCCTACGGCGTTTTTACCGTAAGAACCACAACCTAAAGTAAGAGACGGGAGGAAAGAGTTATACACATCACCAATACCGCCAAAGGTGGATGGAGAGTTCCAAATCACACGAATAGCTTTGACACGTTCGCCAAATGCTTTGGCAAGTTCTGCATTAGTCGTGTGAATCGCGGCGGAATGTCCTAAACCGTGGAATTCTACCATTTGTTCCGCTTTGTTTAAGCCGTCTTCTGTAGAAGTAGCTTTGACTAAGGCTAATACCGGGGATAATTTTTCACGGGTTAATGGTTCTTTTTCGCCCACTTCTTTGCATTCAGCCAATAAAATATTGGTGCGTGGCGGTACTTTAAAACCTGCTTGTTCTGCAATCCAAGTGGCAGGTTTACCCACTACATTGGCGTTTAGTTTCGCTCCTGCACAGTTTTTGCTCTCTGCTTTCACTCCGAACATTAGTTCTTCCAGCATTGCTTTTTCTTTTTTATTCACTGAATAAACACCATAAGATTGCATTTCTTTGATGAATTCATCATAAATTTCTTCATCGACAATTGCTGCTTGTTCAGAGGCACAGACCATTCCATTGTCGAAAGATTTTGACATTACAATATCGTGAACGGCTTGTTTTAAATTTGCTGATTTTTCTACATAAGCCGGCACGTTTCCTGCGCCAACGCCCAGTGCGGGTTTACCGCAAGAATAAGCCGCTTCTACCATTGCATTTCCTCCGGTGGCTAAAATGGTAGCAATACCGGGGTGTTTCATTAATGCGGATGTGCCTTCCATTGAAGGATGTTCAATCCATTGAATACAGTTTTTCGGCGCGCCTGCTGCCACTGCCGCTTCATAAACAATGCGAGCGGCGTGGGCGGAAGATTGCTGTGCGGAAGGGTGGAACGCAAATACAATCGGGTTGCGGGTTTTCAAGGCAATTAATGATTTGAAAATGGCGGTGGAGGTTGGGTTAGTCGTTGGTGTAACACCACAAATTACGCCGACAGGATCGGCAATTTCCGTGATACCTGTTACATCATCTTCACTAATTACCCCAACGGTTTTCAGGTTACGCATATTATTAACCACATATTCGCAAGCAAATAGGTTCTTAGTGGCTTTATCTTCAAACACGCCACGCCCCGTTTCTTCATAGGCGTGCATTGCTAGCACCCCGTGTTTATCTAATGCGGCAACCGAGGCTTTGGCAACAATATAGTTGACTTGCTCTTGGTTCAGTTGGCGAAATCCTTCAAGGGCAAGTAACCCTTTTTCCACCAAAGCATTAACCTCAGCTTGTGCCGGGCTGATTGCATTTTCCACTACATTACTCATAGTTTTCTCCTAAAGTTTTTAATTATTTAACTGGTTGTCATTATACGCTTGTCATTTTGTGATCTCGATCACATTTAAGAGCTATTTAAGTGAAAGCTGATCCTGATCAAATAACCTAAAAGAGGTAAAAAATTTTACTTTTCAACGCTTTATTTCTAATAAGGTTTTCGCCATAATAGCGAGCTTTGATATACACGTTTTATAAGGAAATTTTATGTCGGCAAAAGACGGTTTAGCTAATCCGGGTCCTTTGGGTTTATGCGGGTTTGCTTTAACTACTTGGTTATTATGTTTAATTAATGCGGGCGTATTTGATACATCAAATCTTGGTTTGGTATTAGGTATGGCGTTTGCATTCGGTGGTACTGCGCAGATGATCGCCGGTATGTTTGAGTTTAAAAAAGGTAATACCTTTGGTTTTACTGCCTTTATTAGCTATGGTGCATTTTGGTGGTCATGGGCGTTATTTGTGGCGTTTTTTAAAGGCGAGACCTCTCCGGTATTTGTCGCTTGGTATTTGGCTTGTTGGGGAACTTTCACTCTAATGATGTTCCTTGCAACTTTCCCTAAACCAAAAGCATTACAAGCAATTTTCTTTTTCTTAACCCTCACTTTCTACGCTTTAGCAATAGGCGATGCCACAGGCAATCATAGCATTGTGAATATTGGCGGCTATCTGGGTTTAATTACCGCATTGTGTGCCTTTTATCTTGCCGCCGCTGAGATTTTAAACGAATCTTACGGACGCACGGTATTGCCGATTGGCGAGAAGAAGTAATAATGTATTCTTGATGAAAATAAGGTCTGTTTTACAGACCTTATTTTTTGCTAAACCGAATTTATCCGATGCAGTAAAAGTGCGGTCATTTTTGAAGGTATTTTTAGTGGCAAATTAAAAGCGTCTAACTTTTTTGAAATTATCTTTAAAGTTAGACGCTTTTTATTTAGAAATTTTGAGGTGTTAATTTAATCTTCTTTCCCCAAAATTTGGTTAATTTCGCTTTTATACAGTACGGCTTTTGCACCGAAGATAGCCTGTACGCCACCGCCGACTTCTAGCACTTCAATAGCGCCAAGAGCTTTGAGTTGGGGTTTGTTTACTGCGCTGACATTTTTCACCGCAACACGTAAACGCGTGATACAGGCATCGACATTTTCAATGTTATCGGCACCGCCTAAGTATTCAATGATTTTATGCGAATTTTCCGTTAAAGAGGAAGTTTGTAGTTCGCCGGTTTCTTCCGTTTCTTCTGCCCGTCCCGGTGTCATCACATTAAATTTGGTAATGAAAAAACGGAACGAGAAATAATACAGTAATGCCCAGCCGAATCCCACAATAACGGCCCTAACCCAATGGGTGTTTTCATTGCCTTGTAAAATCCCGAATAGTAGAAAATCGATAAACCCACCTGAGAACGTATTACCGATAGAAATATTCAGTAAGTCGGCAATATAAAAAGACACGCCGTCTAAAAATGCGTGGAAGACATAAAGCCAAGGTGCAACAAATAAGAACATAAATTCGATCGGCTCGGTAATTCCGGTAATAAAGGAGGTTAAAGCAGCCCCTAAAAATAATCCGCCTAGTTTAGCACGGCGTTTTTTCGGTACGCAATGATACATTGCTAAACACGCCGCCGGAAGACCGAACATCATGGTGTCAAAACGTCCGGCAAAAAAGCGTGTTCCTTCGGTAAAGAGCCCTTGATGAGCGGGATCGGCAAGTTGAGCAAAAAAGATTTTTTGTGCGCCGACAATCAGTTCCCCGTTTACGACTTCTGTGCCGCCAAGTTCCGTGTACCAAAATAGCGGATAAATCATATGGTGTAATCCGACTGCACCACTTAATCTCATTAAAAAACCATAGAAAAACGTCCCGATCTCTCCCATTTTGGCAATATTTTCACCGGCACTGACAAGCCAATTTTGAAAAGTCGGCCAAATTAAAAAGAAGATAAATCCAACAAAGATCGCAGTAAATGCTGTCACGATAGGCACGAAACGCGAACCGCCAAAAAAGCCGAGAATTTGGGGTAATTGAATATTGTGATAACGATTATGTAGTTTTACGGTGATAAGCCCCATAACGAGAGAACCAATCACGCCGGTATCAATGCTTTTCGTTTCCGGTGAAAAAAGCGGAATTAATGCAGCAATTGTGCCGGTCATAATGAGATAGCCGACTACTGCAGCTAAAGCCGCAACGCCTTTATCACGTTTAGCAAGCCCGATTCCTAATCCAATGCAGAGAAATAAGGATAAATTGCTGAATACTATCGCACCTGCCGCCGACATAATTTGAAAAACACCTTGCAAAATAGGGGGATTTAGCATGGGGTAGGCAGAGATTGTTGCCTGATTGGAAAGTGCCCCTCCAATACCCAGCAATAAACCTGCTGCAGGTAAAATGGCAATGGGCAGCATAAAGGCTTTACCAATTTGTTGAAGTTGTTTAAACATAATTCTCCTCTAGATCTTATTTTTTTACTCTAAGGAAGTTTACGGGATAAATTTGAAATAAAAAACGAGATCTTTTTATTTTTGTGAAATAGATCTCGTAAAAGTTTTAATAATTGAAGTTTTTATTCAAAATAAACACGTTTAATCGCCAACTCTAACCCGCGGAATTCAGCTAAGCCTTTCAAGCGACCAATAGCCGAATAACCCGGGTTGGTTTTTTTGTGGAGGTCGTCCAGCATTTGGTGGCCGTGGTCAGGGCGCATTGGGATTTCTTTCATATCGCCATTGGATCTGCGCTGATATTCTTCGGTAAGAATGGCTTTCACTACACCGAACATATCCACATCACCCGCTAAATGATCGGCTTCGTGGAAACTAAGCGGATTTTCTTCCCGTTGGGTCGAACGTAAGTGAGCAAAATAAATTCGATCAGCAAATTCCGTAGCCATTGCAATTAAATCATTGTCAGCCCTAACCCCATAAGAACCTGTGCAAAATGTAAATCCATTTGCAGGAAGTGGTTGTGTTTTTACATACCAGCGCATATCTTCAATCGTGGAAACAATGCGAGGTAAACCTAAAATCGGACGAGGCGGATCGTCAGGATGAACCGCCATTTTAATGCCGACTTCTTGAGCAACAGGAATAATCTCATTTAAAAAATAAGCCAAATGTTCACGGAATTTATCAGGTGTGATGTCTTGATAGCGGTCTAATTGTGCTTGAAATTCGGCTAATGTATAGCCCTCTTCCGCCCCCGGTAATCCTGCAATAATATTACGAGTGAGTTGCTCAATGTCGGCTTCGGTCATTTTATCAAAATAAGCTTGAGCTTGAAGGCGTTCATCTTCCGTATAACTTTGTTCGGCATTTGGGCGTTTTAAAATATGCAATTCAAATGCCGCAAAAGCAATATGATCAAAACGCAGCGCTTTAGATCCATCGGGCATCTCAAAAGCCAGATCGGTTCTCGTCCAATCCAATACAGGCATAAAGTTATAACAGACGGTTTTTATACCGCACTTTGCCAAATTGCGTAGGGTTTGTTTGTAATTATCAATCCAAGTTTGAAAATTACCCGTCTGTGTTTTGATTTCTTCGTGTACCGGCACACTTTCTACTACAGACCACACTAAGCCTGCCTGCTCAATCACCGCTTTACGTTCTTCTATCTCTTCCACCGACCACACTTGCCCGTTTGGGATATGATGAAGTGCGCTAACGATACCTGTTGCCCCTGCTTGACGCACATCAGACAAAGACACCGGATCTTTCGGTCCATACCAACGCCACGTTTGTTCCATTGTTTTTCTCCTAGTTATATAGTAAGTACTTAGATACCTACTGCAACTGGATTAACATTGAATAGGTATCCATCAAATTCAGGATCTTCTACATCTGAAAGTTCAAATAATTTTACTTTGACATTTTCAAGATGTTGCCACATTGCTTTTTTTGCTAATGATGGGCTTTTCTTTTGGATTGCAACTAAAATGTTTTCATGATCTTCAATCCACAGATGATGTAAATCTTTTTGCAAAATTCGTGAGTGTAACTGATTCCACATCGGGTTATTAAAACGATATTGCCAAAGTTGTTGCTGTAGTTTGATTAACACATCATTTTGAGTGATTTCCGCAATAGCTAAATGAAACTCTTCATCTGCTGTATAATCATCTAAATCTTTTTCTAATAAAACTTTTTCTTTTTCTAGAATCTCTTTTAAACGAGAAATATCTCTTTTATTCGCTTGTTTAGCAGCAAACTCTACAATACTACTTTCCAATAGTTGGCGAGCTTGTAGTAGCTCAAATGGACCTACATCTGGTAAATTTTTTTCTTGAAATTGGTATTTCAAATTCTGTGGTGTATTTTTGACATACACTCCTGAGCCTTTTTTTACTTCTACTAATTGCTCTACTTCAAGCATTACCATTGCTTCACGAACTATGGTTCTACTTACCCCTAATTTCTCGGAGATCTCTCGCTCTGTGGGTAATCTATCTCCCACTTTGTAGATATTTTGTTCAATATCTTTTTTAAGCTGATTGCCAATTTTGATATAAGTTCTATGTAACATTATTCATTATCCATATTTTTAAACAGAATTGGAATACCAGTTTGCAAGTTTTGTGATCTATATCTCAAAAATGAAATTTTGGTATACCAATATGCTTTTTGTTGTTCTAGAATGATAACGTATAGAGATTAAAGTGTCGATTATTTAAAACTGTATAGGAGAATATATGAGCCATTCAATCCGCTCGGTCTGTTTACAAGAACCGAAAAAAGTAGAAATTAAACAAGTTCCTTATCCTACAAAAAATAGGGATGAAGTATTGATAAAAATAGAATCAATGGGTATTTGTGGATCCGATATTGGGGCGTATCGTGGTACAAATCCATTAGTCACCTACCCTAGAATATTGGGGCACGAGCTAATAGGTATTGTTATTGAAAGTGGAATTGGTATGCCTAAAGATATTAATGTGGGAGATCGTGTTGTCATTGAACCTTATGTTTATTGTAATAACTGCTATCCTTGCTCTATAGGTCGAACAAATTGCTGTGAAAATTTAAAAGTATTGGGTGTACATATTGATGGAGGCATGCAAGAGATCATAACTCACCCCGCTCATTTGATTACCAAAGTACCAGGTAATCTACCAATTGAACAATTAGTGTTAGCAGAACCCCTTACTATTTCTTTACATGCTATTCACCGTACAAAAGTTAAGGTAGGGGAATTTGTCACGATTATAGGTGCAGGAGCTATTGGTTTAATGGCTGCACTAGTAGCACAAGCTTATGGAGCTACACCAATTTTAGTCGATATCTTAGATGAGCGTTTGGATTATGCCCTCAAGATTGGTATTCCATATATTATTAATCCTACTAAGCAGAATGATATTGAAGCTATCAAAGAAATTACTAACGGACGTATGTCAGAGGTAGTCATTGAAGCATCAGGAGCAAATAGTGCGGTCAAAAATACACTTAAATATACATCTTTCGCCGGTAGGGTTGCTTTGACTGGTTGGCCGAAAGCAGAAACTCCATTACCAACTAATTTGATTACTTTTAAGGAATTAAATATTTATGGTTCTAGAACTAGTAAAGGAGAGTTTAAAGAAGCTCTTGAATTATTATCCAATGGGAAAATTAATCCTAATCATATTATTAGTAAAATAATTAAATTTGAGCAGTTACCTGAGTTTATTAGGAAGCAATCTGAAAATCCTGAGCAGTTTCTGAAAATTAATGCTATTTTCTAACTTAATTCACCAATAAGGAGTTTTTATGAAAACACTAAAATTTATTGTCCAATTTGGTTTGGCCACATCAATTTTATTTAGTGGTATGGCTATGGCAAAAACTATTATTAAATTAGGTCATTATAATGCTGATACGCATCCGTCTAATATTGCGTTAAAAGAGTACTTCAAGAAAACTATTGAAGAAAAAACGAATGGTCGTTATGAAATTCGCATTTATCCAAATAATCAGTTAGGTGGTGAAGATCAAATTGTGAATGGATTACGTAACGGTACGATTGAAGCAGGAATTACAGGGTTGTTATTACAAAATGTTGATCCGATCTTTGGTGTATGGGAGTGGCCGTATTTATTTAAAGATAATCAAGAAGCAAAAAAAGTATTAGAGTCGCCAATAGCACAAGAAGTAGGCGATAAAATGCAGAATTACGGTATTAAGTTGCTGGCTTATGGAATGAATGGTTTTCGCGTAATTTCATCTAATAAAAAATTAGAGAAATTCGATGATTTCAAAGGGTTGCGTTTACGTGTTCCACTTAATTCTTTGTTTGTTGATTGGGCAAAAGCAATGCATATTAATCCACAGAGCATGCCACTCAGTGAAGTCTTTACCGCTTTGGAACAGAAAGTAATTGATGGGCAAGAAAATCCATATTCACTAATTAAAGATTCCGGTTTATATGAAGTACAGAAATACGTTATTGAAACTAACCATATTTTTTCACCAGGTCTATTACAAATTAGTTTAAAAACGTGGAATAAAATGTCAAAAGAAGATCAATCGATCTTTGAAGAAGCAGCAAAACTCTATCAAGAAAAAGAGTGGGAACTGGCGATTGAGGCAGAGCAAAATGTAAAAAAATTCTTCTCAGAAAATGGAAAAGAAGTCATCATTCCCGATACTCAATTTAAAGTAGAAATGTTAAATGCATCTAAAGAATTGTATGACAATTTCTACCAAAAATATGATTGGTCTAAAGATTTAATCGAAAAAATTAATGCAGCTAAGTAATTATTAAATACTATGCTGCTTCTAGGTGGCATAGTATTAAGGAGAATATATGAAAATAGATCACTATTTAGATAATACATTAAAGATACTGGCAATTATTGCATTACTTTTAATGGTTAGTCTGGTGTTCTTTAATGCATTATTACGCTATTTTTTTGATTCAGGTATTGCGTGGTCAGAAGAATTGGCGAGAATTTGTTTTGTATACATGATTTTTCTTGGCATTGTATTAGTAGCAAAAGAGAAAGGGCATTTAACTGTTGATATTTTAATTTCTACACTTCCCCATAAGCTCCAACTAGCTTGCCTAATTATTTCTGATTTGCTCATTCTACTTGCCATGTCTTTTATTACTATCGGTGCTTATCAATTGATGTTATTGACTTTCTATCAAAAAATGCCAGCAACAGGCATATCATCAGCATTTTTATACATTGCAGCAATTATCTCCTCACTTTCTTATTTTGGGATTGTAATGGTTAGTTTAATTAAACATATAAAATATAGTTTTTCGAAAGGAGCGTAAAATGTTGTGGTTATTTTTAGGAAGTTTATTCTTACTACTCTTTCTTGGTGTACCTGTTGCACTGTCTATGTTGCTTAGTGCTAGTTTTATGCTTTTTCAACTGGATATGTTTGATACTCAATTGATTACAGAAAACTTTGTAATGGGTACAAACAATTTTCCATTAATGGCTATACCATTTTTTATGCTAACGGGCGAGATAATGAAACATGGTGGTATTTCCGAACGAATTATCAATTTTGCGATGAGTATGGTTGGACATATTAAAGGAGGGCTAGGTTATGTAGCGATTATCTCAGGTTTAATTTTTGCTGGACTTTCTGGTTCGGCGGTAGCAGATACAGCGGCACTTGGTGCAATTTTAATTCCGATGATGGTTGCAAAAAAATATGATTCCGCACGTTCAACAGGATTGCTTTGCTCAGCTGGGATTATTTCTGTCGTCATTCCTCCAAGTATTCCGATGATTGTTTATGGCATTACTGCCGGTGCATCGATCACAAAATTATTTATGGGAGGAACAGTTCCCGGATTATTAATGGTCGTTGGATTGTGGTTTATGTGGAAGCTTTTATATCGTAAGGAAAAGTTAACTATTGAAGAAAAACAAACAGGAAAACAACGTTGGTGTGCATTTAAACAAGCATTTTGGCCACTTTTATTACCCGTGATTATTATTGTAGGATTACGTGGTGGTATTTTTACTCCAACTGAAGCTGGTGTTGTAGCTGCTATTTATGCGGCAATTGTGAGTATTTTATATAGAGGACTAACTTGGAATACAGTTCAAGAAGTTTTTATCAATACAATCAAAACGACATCAATGGTAATGTTTGTTGCTGCAGCAGCTATGATTTCTGCTTTTGCAATTACCGTTGCTCAAATTCCAGCAGAATTGGTTGATGTAATTAAAGGGATCACCGATAGTCCAACAGTTTTAATGTTGATCTTAATGGTATTTTTCTTGCTGGTTGGGTGCGTTATGGATTTAATCCCCGCAGTATTAATTTTTGTTCCTGTATTATTACCAATTCTGAGAGCATATCATATCGATCCTGCTTACTTTGGCATTATGATGGTAATTAATTTATCTATTGGTTTAATTACACCGCCTGTTGGTACAGTACTCTATGTAGGGTCTGGCATTTCTAAATTAGGTATCGGACAAATTTCTAAAGGAATTTTACCTTTCTTACTCGTATATTTTGCCATTCTATTCTTAATGGTATTTTTCCCTGATGTTGTAATTGTGCCAATGAACTGGCTGTCTTAATGTAAGGAAACCCAATGAAAAAAATAGCGATGATTGGGGAATGTATGATTGAGTTAAGCGGTGAGCCGTTTGGTTCGATGGTGCAGACTTATGGCGGTGATACCTTAAACACAGCAACCTATTTGGCTCGTGTGTCCAATAAGCAAATTCAAGTGCATTATGTGTCTGCTCTCGGTACGGATCAATTAAGTGAAGGAATGCTAAGTGCTTGGCGGCAAGATCATATTCATACCGATTTTGTTTTGCAAGATAGCACTCGCCAGCCGGGTTTATATTTAATTCAGCTGGATAAACAAGGCGAACGTACCTTTTTATATTGGCGTAATCAATCGGCGGCTCGTTATTTACTGCAACATATTGATTATTCAAAGGTTCTCTCTGCATTAGCACAAATGGAGATGATTTATTTAAGTGGCATTTCATTGGCGATTTTGCCCGAAAATGACCGTTTAAAATTGGTAAACCAATTAATCGGTCTTGCTCAAAAAGGGGTAAAAATCGCCTTTGATACGAATTATCGCCCTTCTCTATGGCAAAGTGCGGAGGAAACTCGCCAAATTTACAGCGCACTTTTGCCCTATGTGGATTTAGCATTAGTTACCTTTGATGATGAACAAGCCCTTTGGAAAGATGCCACACCGCAAGCCACGATTGAGCGATTAACTCAATTAGGCGTAAAAAATAGCGTAGTGAAAGTGGGTAAAGACGGGGCGATTTTCAGTGATGTCGCAAAAAATAGTGGAAAAGTAACCGCTTGCGAGGTGAAAAAGGTGGTGGATACTACTTCGGCCGGCGATGCCTTTAATGCCGGTTTTCTCAACGGTTATTTGCAAGACAAAGATTTTACGACCTGTTGCCAACAGGGTAATCAGCTCGCCGCCGTGGTAATTCAACATAAAGGGGCGATTATTTCACGCTCGGCAACACCGCATTTTTTAACTCAATTCAATTAAGGAGGCAATGATGAATATTGCTCAAAATCATTCATTTAAAGATAAAACCATTGTGATAACAGGCGCTGGAGGTGTGTTATGCGGATTTCTCGCAAAACAACTGGCTAAAACGGGGGCGAAAATTGCCTTGCTCGATATTCATCTTGAAAGTGCGGTTAAATTTGCCGATGAAATTATCGCTGAAGGCGGCATTGCCAAAGCTTATCAGACCAATGTGTTGGAACTTGCCAGTATTCAAGCCAGTCGAGAGGCGATTTTAGCGGATTTTGGCAGCTGTGATATTTTGATTAATGGTGCGGGGGGTAACAGTCCAAAAGCCACGACAGATAACGAATTTCACGAATTTGATTTACCCGAAAAGACGAAATCTTTCTTTGAATTAGACAAGGCGGGCGTTGAATTTGTCTTTAATCTCAATTATTTAGGCACGCTGTTGCCAACCCAAGTGTTTGCTAAGGACATGGTTGGCAAAACGGGAGCAAATATTATCAATATCTCGAGTATGAATGCCTTTACGCCGCTAACAAAAATCCCGGCTTATTCTGGGGCAAAAGCGGCGATTAGTAATTTTACGCAATGGCTTGCGGTGCATTTTTCCCACGTGGGTATTCGTTGCAACGCCATCGCACCGGGCTTTTTGGTGAGCAATCAAAATCGAGGATTGTTATTTGATCAAGAAGGCAAGCCAACCGCTCGTGCCAATAAAATCTTAACCAACACGCCAATGGGGCGTTTTGGGGAGGCAGAAGAATTGGTCGGTGGCATTTTATTTTTGATGGACGAGCGTTACGCTAGCTTTGTAAATGGAGTAGTATTGCCGATTGACGGCGGATTTTCTGCTTATAGCGGTGTGTAAATGCCATAAAACGAATATGAGGAACAAAATATGACAACCGAGCAACTTATTGAAAAACTTCGTTTACTTAAAATTATTCCTGTCATTGCGTTAGATAACGCTCGGGATATTTTACCTTTGATGGAAACCCTTTCCCAAAACGGTTTACCTGTGGCAGAAATTACCTTCCGTTCTGAAGCAGCAGAGGAAGCAATTCGCCTATTACGCCAAAACCAACCGGATATTTTCATTTTAGCGGGAACGGTATTAACCGCAGAACAAGTGGTTGCCGCCAAAAATGCGGGGGCGGATGCAATTGTAACACCGGGTTTTAATCCAAAAATTGTACAACTTTGCCAAGATTTAGGTTTACCTGTTATTCCGGGGGTGAACAACCCGATGTCGATTGAAGCTGCCTTAGAAATGGGGATTTCAGCGGTGAAATTTTTCCCTGCCGAAGCCAGTGGTGGGGTAAAAATGATTAAAGCCTTACTAGGCCCTTACGGTAACTTGCAAATTATGCCGACAGGGGGCATTTCTACCCAAAATCTCAAAGACTACCTTGCCATTCCTAATGTTGTCGCTTGCGGTGGATCTTGGTTTGTCGATAAAAAACTGATTGAGGCACAAAATTGGCAAGAAATTGGACGATTGGTGGCTGAGGCGGTGCAACTCATTCATTCTTAGTTTTATTAATTGCAGCAGATGTGAAAAGTGCGGTCGAATTTGACCGCACTTTTTATCTTAATCGGTATTATGTATCAGTCGCACAAAGAGAATTTTATCTCCGATATTTATCGGGAGTAGGGTGCGTTAGCCAAAGGCGTAACGCACCATTTCATCACCAAACCCTCTATTGGTGCGTTACGGCAAGCCTAACGCACCCTACATCTGAATTAAAAACAGCCTTTTGTGCAAGTGATGCATAATACCGATCTTAATCATCACATTCCGGCAATATATTTCAGCATTACCCCTGCTGCAATGGCAGAACCGATTACTCCCGCCACGTTCGGCCCCATTGCGTGCATCAGTAAAAAGTTTTGGTGATCCGCTTCTAAACCGACTTTATTTGATACCCGCGCAGCCATTGGTACGGCGGATACACCGGCAGAGCCGATAAGCGGATTAATTTTGTTTTTGCTGAATTTGTTCATCAATTTCGCCATTAATATGCCGCTTGCCGTACCGATTCCGAAAGCTATCACGCCGAGCAATAAAATGCCTAAAGTTTGCGGTTGAAGGAATTTATCTGCGACCAATTTTGCGCCGACCGACAAACCAAGTACGATAGTGGTGATATTGATTAAGGCATTTTGTGTGGTATCGCTTAAGCGTTCCACCACACCGCTTACCCGCATTAAATTACCAAAGCAGAACATTCCCAGTAGCGGCGCTGCATCAGGTAGTAATAAAGCGACTAATAACAGCAAGATAATTGGGAACAACACTTTCTCACGATTGCTGACATGACGAAGTTGAACCATACGAATTTTGCGTTCTTCTTCTGTCGTTAAGGCTTTCATAATCGGTGGTTGAATCAACGGTACTAAAGCCATATAGGAATAGGCGGCTACTGCAATTGCACCTAATAATTCAGGGGCGAGTTTACTGGTGAGATAAATCGCGGTTGGTCCGTCCGCACCACCTATAATACCGATTGCCGCAGCCTGCGGAAGCGTAAACGTAATAATACCAAGCCAGTTTAATGCTAATGCGCCTAACACAGTGGTGAAAATACCGAATTGCGCTGCCGCACCGAGTAACAGCGTTCTTGGATTGGCGAGAAGCGGACCAAAGTCCGTCATTGCGCCCACTCCCATAAAAATGACAAGCGGCGCAACGCCATAGCCGATAGCTACTTTATAGAAGAGTGCAAGAATACCGGCACTGTATCCTAAATCACCGGCTAAGGTTTCAAGTGCGGCGATTTGAGAAGGTAACGCACTATTAAGCGCAACTTTTATTGCAGCGGGATCGGCAGTGGTATTTAGGTTTGCTGCGACCAATGAAAGCTGCTGCGCCGTGCCTGAATGGAGAAGGTTATCTAATGCGCTCATTGCAATTCCTGCTTCGGGAATATTGGATAACAGTCCGCCAAAACCGATTGGCAATAATAGCAGCGGCTCAAATTTTCGGGCGATAGCAAGCCAAAGGAGAAGCAGGCTCACGCCGATCATTACGGCTTGCCCCCATTCTAGGTGCATAATGCCCATTCCTTTAAATAATGCAAAAATGCTGTCCATATTTACCGCCTATGATTTATGCGATGGTCATTAAGGTATCGCCTACAGTAACGCTATCTCCGGTTTTGACGGAAATACCACGCACAGTACCGCCTTGGGCTGCACGAATTTCGGTTTCCATTTTCATTGCTTCAAGAATGAGCAATACATCCCCTTCTGCGACAGTTTGTCCTTCAGTGGCGACAACTTTCCAAATATTTCCTGACATTGGAGCGGTTATCGGTGTACCCGTGCTTGATGTAGGTGCTGAAACCGGTGTTGTCGGAGCAGGTGCCGGCGTTGGAACGGTTGTAGGGGCGATATTGGTTACCTCTCCACCCTCGCTTACTTTCACCACAAAGGCTTTGCCTTCTAATTCAACGGTATAAACCGCCGGTTCGGAGGATTTTGCCGTAGAAAGTGCGGTCGGTTTTTCCGTGGTTTTGTCTGACAGGGTTTCGGCTGTCGGAGCAGGTTCAAAGGCAGACGGATTACCGCGATTTTCTAAGAATTTCAAACCTACTTGTGGGAACAAAGCAACAATTAATACGTCATCAATTTCATTTTCAGCAAGTTTAATGCCTTTTTCTTGTGCTAATTGTTTTACTTCTGCAATGAGTTTATCCATTTCCGGTGCAAGATGATCCGCAGGGCGATCCGTAATCGGCTGTGCGCCATCCAGTACCCGTGCCTGCAAAGCATTATTTACCGGAGCCGGAGTGCGTCCATATTCGCCTTTTAAAATTCCTGCGGTTTCTTTGGCAATGGTTTTATAGCGTTCACCCATTAATACATTAATCACCGCTTGCGTTCCCACAATTTGAGAGGTTGGGGTAACTAATGGAATATAGCCCAAATCTTCACGTACTTTTGGAATTTCTTGCAATACTAAATCTAACTTATCGGAGGCATTTTGCTGTTTTAATTGGCTTTCCAAATTAGTTAACATTCCGCCCGGCACTTGCGCCACCAAAATACGGCTATCAGAACCTCTTAATTGACCTTCAAATTTCGCATATTTTTTACGAACTTCACGGAAATAAGCCGCGATTTTCTCAATTTTCAGAACATCTAAACCTGTATCGTAACCTGTGCCTTGTAAGGTCGCAACGAGTGCCTCGGTAGCTGGGTGTCCGTAAGTGCCGCTCATTGATGATATGGAGGTATCAATGCCGTCAAGCCCTGCTTCCACCCCTTTTAACAACGCCATTTCCGCCATACCTGTGGTGGCATGGCAGTGTAAATGCAAGCGAACATCGTAACGTTTTTTTATTTCACTCACTAATTCGTAAGCCGCCATCGGCGTTAAAATACCCGACATATCTTTAATCACAAGAGAATCAATACCGATTTCTAATAATTGCTCGGTGGTGTTCAACCAAGTTTCTAAGGTGTGAACCGGGCTGGTGGTATAACTCAATGTACCTTGCGCATGACCGCCTTGTTTGCGAACGGCTTTTAAGGCTTGCTGCATATTACGGGGATCGTTCATCGCATCAAATACGCGGAAGACGCTCATTCCGTTTGCAACGGCACGTTCAACGAAACGATCCACCACATCATCGGCATAATGACGATAGCCTAATAAATTTTGTCCGCGTAATAACATTTGCAATGGGGTTTTTGGTAAGGCTTTTTTCAATTCACGCAAGCGAACCCAAGGGTCTTCGCCTAAAAAACGGATACAACTATCAAAGGTTGCGCCTCCCCAAGCTTCTAATGACCAATAACCGATATCATCTAATTCGGCAGCAATCGGCAACATATCTTCAAGCCGCATACGAGTGGCAAAAAGCGATTGATGGGCATCGCGTAACACGACATCTGTGATTGCAATTTTTTTATGTTGAGTAGTCATAAATACCTCTTTCTATGGCTATTTTAAGCCCTGTTGACGGCGGTGATGGGCAATTGCGGCAACGATAACCGGTCGCAATTGTTCAAGATTATCTTTTTCTGTAGAAGAATCCGGAGAGGAGGGCGGCGTTGTTACCGACTCGGGAAAATAACGATTAATCAGTTTTGAAGAAAAACCAACAGCGTAAATGAGTAGGAACAGAAACAATATTACAAAGCCCATTCCTGCAAACATCAAATTAATTCCTTCCAGCATAAGTTCGGAACCTGTCATTATCACCTCCATATTACGAATATTGTGAGTTCATTATATTAGGCAATTTTTCGATAAAAATCTTTGAGCCGGGTCACAAAATGAGGAAAAGTGCGGTTGAAAATTACATCATTTTAGTAAGGCAGTTCCACCCTCACCAATAATCCGCTTGTAAAGTGAATGCTATCTAACAAGGAGAGTGTGCCTGTATAGTTTTTTACGATTTCCGCAGCAATAGCCAAACCTAATCCCGAACCTTGTTGTTCCGTGCCGAGAATACGGTAGAAAGGGTCAAGCACACGTTTACGTTCTTCCGGTGGAATGCCATTGCCGTTATCTTCTACTTCAATGATGATGCGGTCTTTTCCTTGTTGCACGTTCAAATCAATTCGGCTGCCATGCGGTGTATAACGAATAGCGTTATCCACTAAGGTTTTTACCAGTAAATAGAAATCCGTTTCCAAACCTTGAAAATTAACCGCTTGCTCGTTGGTCACACCTAAATCTTGGTTTTTATCCATTGCCAAGGGGAGCAGATCCTCAATCACTCGGCGAAAAATAGTTTGCACGTTGAAATCGGTGTAATTTTCCATTTTATTATTTTGAATGCGGGCGAAAGAAAGCAATTGATCCAATAAGTTTCGGTTACGTTGAATGCTTTGTCGTATTTGATTGAGTTGCTGTCCGGCTTCATTTGATAAGTCTTGGCGAGTAAGTTGTTCTACTTGCAAAGAAAGCGCGGTCATCGGACTACGCAATTCGTGTGAGGCATCGGCAATAAAACGTTTTTGTTGTTGAATAAAATCATTTGTTCGCCCTAATAAACGGTTGATTTCCACCACAAATCCGCGAATTTCACTTGGAATTTTTTCAACCGGTAACGGCGTGAGATTTTGCTCGTGGCGTTGTTCCACTTTGCGAGAAAGGCGGTTTACGGGTTTCATTGCTACGCGCACGATAACAATGGTGAGCAAAATCACCAGAGGTAATAGCACTAATAGCGGTATCACCGCGTGCCAAGCGCTACGAATCGCCAATTTCTCACGGTATTCATTTTCTTGCGTGATAATAATTTTGCCTTGCGGCGTATTGCGCACATAAGTGCGGTATAAATCATCTGCGTTTTTCACGGTGTACCATAGGCGTGCTTCTTTTCTCGGATTGACTTTTTTATACTTTTTGCCGTCTTTTCGGAGGGTATGGAACCCGTCTTCCATTTGTTGTGGAAAGTTAGGTGGCAGTTTGTCGCCTTGTTTTCTATGGCGTTCAAAATGTAGATAAACGCGGGCATCATTATTGTGCGGGGGTTGAAGTGCGGTCGGATTTTCCGGGGAATTGATAAAATTTGAGAGCTGAACCAGCATATCGTCTTGTAATTTGTAGCTTTCACGATAAGTATCGTAAAAGGATACCCCACCGGCAACACCGGCGACTAAGGTAAATAATGCGGTGAAAGTGAGGGTAAGTTTGAGTTGAATGGAGTTTTTCATTTTATCTTCTAAAGTGATTTATCGTGTTTTATATGGAAAAGAGAAAAACATTGAGAAAATCAACCGCACTTTTTTCAATCGTTTGGTATTTCTGTCTTAATTTTTCGTGACCAGCCAGCCGACACCACGTACATTTTTGATATGCGCTTTGCCGATTTTCTTGCGTAAGCTATGGATCAAAAAATCAATGGCGTTACTTTCCACTTCTTCCCCCCAAGCGTAGATTTTGTCTTCCAAATCCGCACGGGAATGAATAATACCGGGGCGTGTCATCAAGGCTTGAAGAATGGCAAATTCTTTATTGCTCAGCTCAATCGGTGTGGTTTGATCGGTAAGGGTAACCTGATAATTGGTCGGATTTAGGGTTATCACGCCGTTGCTTAATAGCGGTGAACTTTGCCCGCCTTGGCGGCGCAATACGGCACGAATGCGTGCTAATAGTTCCGATAAATCAAAAGGCTTGATGATATAATCATCCGCACCGCCATCTAACCCTGCAAGGCGGCTATCTAAATCATCGCGCGCCGTAACAATTAATACGGGGATATGATTTTTGCTTTGACGTAAATGATGAAGCAGTTGCAAGCCGTCTTGTTCCGGTAGACCTAAATCCAGTAGAACCAAATCATATTGTTGGGTTTGTAAGGCTTGTTCGGCAGTATTGCCGTTGTTTACCCAATCCACCGCATAGCATGCTGTTTTCAAGCCGTTTGCAACCGCTTCGGCGATCATTTTGTCATCTTCGACTAATAAAATTCGCATGGTTTTCTCATCAATAAATTGATGTGAATTAAATTAAAATGGATACAAAGCCGCAAGCCGAAGACAGTGCAAATAGCACGGCGAGGTGCAGCAATGCTGTAGACATTTTTAAATTTAATTCACTATACAATAAAAATAACCGCTCTTTATGAAAGTAACACAAAAGTGCGGTTGATTTTATCATTAACGATTATTATTGACGAAATCCGCCTTGCTCGTGATGATGTTTACTTCGTTCGTCATATCCTTCATTATTTGAATTGTGGTGCGCCCCTTTACCGTGATGTTTATGATGTTTACCCTTTTCTTTTTTCGGCATATCGATAATTTGCCCTTTTTCCGCATCTACGGCAACAACGAATTCTTGCCTGTTCACCAGAGTTTCAATGCTATAGAAGGCTTTTTCTTTGTGCGGATGAAAATCGGCTTCTGCCACTTTACCCCCGGTTTTGGCAACCGCAATCTCCATTGCTTGTGCAAAGGTTACTTTCGGTTCTGCCGTTTCAGCTTGTACTTTTACTTTTTTCGGTGTTTTGCTTTTCGTGCCTAAAATCTCGCCGTTATTGGCATCGACATCAACTTTATGTTTCTGACCGTTGGCAAACATTTCCACTTGGAAATAATCTTTACCGTATTTTGTGTGATGAAATTCAATTTCTTTTACTTTAGCGTCAGAGCCGATTTTATTTTGCGCCGCAGAGAGAGCCTGCATTGCAGAAATTTGTGTTTTATCGAGTGCTTCCTGAGCCTGTGGCGACAAAGCCTGCGCTACACTTACCGCACCTAATGTCATTGCGCTGACAAGTAATGTATTGATCCATTTTTTCATTTTTTTTCTCCTTATGATACAGAATGATTTTGTAATCTGATCTCAAGGTTGCCCCTTTCGATGATAGGCATTCTAAGCAAGAAAAATTAGGGAAAAATTAGGGAATAAAAAATTAAGTGATTTTCGAAATAAATTTTGATTCGAGAGAGACGGACGAAATTTGCAAATGAAAAGTAATGAATTTGTTAAGATTTAGCGTGTTTTCATCGTATTAATCTCAAGTTATTGTCAAAAAATCTCATATCGCTTTTGACCTTAGTGACAAAATAAAATGAATGGGAAATAATCGCCCAGCCTATTTTACGCGTTGTCGGTAGGTTATTTTTTATTTGTTTTTTAACTAAGAGATTTCGATTATGTTTACAGCTTTTGTTGATTTTGTTGCGAAGATTGTTGCGCCAATGCAACGTCAATTTATCAATTTTATTCGCATTGCGATTTTTATCGTTATGGCTTGGATCGGCGGTTTAAAAGTTGTGCAATATGAAGCGGATGGCATTGCACATTTTGTCTCCAACAGCCCGTTTATGAGTTTTTTATATGAAAAAGGCCCTAATTTAGTGGAAAACGACAAGGGTGAATTGGTGATGGAATACACCTTACATAAAAATCCGGAAGGTAAAATGGTTGCCAAAAATATTGAATGGCACAAAGCCAACGGCACTTATACCGCCTCTTATATTATCGGTGCGATTATCGTTACCATCGGTGTATTGGTATTACTTGGTATTTGGAACCCAACACTGGGCTTAGCCGGTGGGTTGCTGACTTTCGGAATGTCTATTGTTACCCTTTCGTTTTTGATTACCACACCTGAGGCTTGGGTGCCGAATCTCGGTGGTGATATGCCAAGTCCGAACGTGGGTTTCCCTTACTTATCCGGTGTCGGGCGTTTAGTTATTAAGGATATTATTATGATGGCGGGTGGTTTAACCGCGGCAGCGGAATGTGCGAGCCGTTACTTGGCGGCAAGAAAAGCGGCGTAATAATGAATGAATTTACTTCTACTCAGAGGGGGCTATCGCTCCCTTTTTTATTATGGAGGGATATTGATTTGCAGTGTTTTTAAGATGAATTGGCGGAAAGTCATGGGAGTTGAACCCACCCGGGAACGCTGGCGTCCCCAACAGGATTTGAAGTCCTGCCACCTCACCGGAGATGACGACCTTCCGAGGTTGAAACGAAAGCTACTTTAGCGTAAATTAATCGCCAATTCAATGTTATCGCGAATTAAATTTTAAAATGTTTACGGTATTGCTTCGCCCTGGTTATTTGTATTGTTTTCGGCTTGCAGTTTTGTGTTTGTTTTAATTTAATTCACTCTATTTAAAAACGGATTCTAAAATGACCGCACTTTTTCAACAATTGCCTTCCGTTGATAAATTACTCAAAACACCACAAGGCGAGCAGCTTATTGCCGAATTTGGTCATTCCGCTGTGGTAGAAATGAGTCGAACTTTATTAATGATGGCGCGCCAATTTATTCATAAAAAGAATCAACTCCCCGAATATTTCAGCCATTTTGACCGCACTTTTGCCGAACTTAGGTATCGTTTACGGCAACAAAATCTCGTGCAAATGAAAGCGGTGCATAATCTTACCGGAACAGTGTTACACACTAATTTAGGACGCGCTTTGTGGGCGAAAGAGGCGCAAAATGCGGCATTATCCGCAATGGCTGAAAATGTTGCCTTGGAATATGATTTGGACGAAGGAAAGCGTAGCCATCGTGATAATTATATCAGCGACTTGCTATGTCGTTTAACCGGCGCGGAAGCCGCTTGTGTGGTGAACAATAATGCAGCGGCGGTATTGTTGATGTTGGCGACGTTTGCCCAAGGTAAAGAAGTGGTGATTTCACGCGGTGAATTAATTGAAATCGGCGGTGCGTTTCGGATTCCGGATATTATGGCGCAGGCGGGGTGTCGTTTGGTGGAAGTCGGCACAACCAATCGCACCCATTTGAACGATTATCGTCATGCAATCAATGAAAATACCGCCTTTTTAATGAAAGTTCACAGCAGTAATTATCAAATTTGCGGTTTTACTTCCTCCGTATCGGAACAAGAATTGGTTGAGTTGGGGCGTGAAATAAATCTTCCTGTGGTGGCGGATCTTGGCAGTGGTGCGTTGGTTGATTTAAGCCGATATGGTTTGCCGAAAGAGCCGACGGTGCAAGAAAAAGTCGCACAAGGTGTGGATTTAGTGTCTTTTTCCGGCGATAAATTGCTTGGGGGCGTACAGGCTGGGATTATTGTGGGGAAAAAAGAATGGATTGCACGGCTACAAACTCATCCTCTGAAACGCGCTTTGCGTTGCGATAAAGCGATTCTCGCAGGTTTAGAAGCCACTTTACGCTTATATTTGAACCCTGAAAAATTACCTGAACGTTTGCCAACGCTACATTTGCTCACTCAATCGGTCGAAGAGCTGGAGGAAAAGGCGGAACGACTCAAAGTGCGGTTGGAAATGCGATTAAATTCACAGTTTGATATCCAAATCGAAAAGAGTTTCGCACAAATCGGTAGTGGATCTCAGCCGATGGAACGCATTCCTTCTATCGCCGTTACGCTTTCCGAAAAAACAAATGAAAAATTGACCGCACTTTGCGTCCGTTTAAAGTTACTTTCCCGTCCGATTATCGGGCGAATGGAGGGAGGCAAATTATGGCTGGATTTACGCAGCCTTGCGGATGTTGAAACCTTATTACACACAGTGGACGAACTATGATTATTGTTACTTCAGGGCACGTTGATCACGGCAAAACGGCGTTATTAAAAGCGTTAACTGGTACGAATACAGCACATCTGCCGGAAGAAAAAAAACGGGGAATGACCATTGATCTCGGCTATGCCTATCTTCCTCTTGCGGTCAACAATAGCCTCGAAACCCTTGGTTTTATTGATGTGCCGGGGCATGAAAAATTTTTATCAAATATGCTGGCGGGCTTAGGTGGCGTGCATTATGCAATGTTAGTTGTGGCGGCGGATGAAGGCGTGGCTGCGCAAACAAGGGAACATTTGGCGATTTTGCGCCAGCTACAATTTAATCGAATTATCGTGGTGCTGACGAAATCGGATCGAGCAAGTTCGGCGCAGATCGAGGCATTAATTCAAAAAATCAAACAGGATTATGCTTTTTTACGTGATGCCGAATATTTTGTTACTTCCGCAGAAACCGGCGAAGGCATCGAGGCATTGCGTGATTACTTACGGCAATTACCGGAACTTTCCGACAAGCAAAAACCGTTTCGTTATGCCATTGATCGTGTATTTCGTGTGAAAGGCGCAGGTACGGTAGTAACAGGTACGGTATTTGCCGGAATGGTGAAGGTAGATGACGAACTCTATCTTTCCAAGGGGCAAAAAGTGCGTGTGAAAGCCATTCATGCACAAAATACACCAAGCAGTCAAGGTGTGGCGGGACAGCGTTTGGCATTGAATTTGAATGCGGATTTAGATCGCATTCCGATGGAACGTGGCGATTGGCTGTTACAGGATTTCCCTCTTTTCCCCACAGATCGCATTAGCGTACAAATTCAAGCGGAAACCGTATTAAATGAAAATCAGCCGGTGCATATTTACCACGCGGCAAGCCGTACCACGGGTAAACTTACGTTATTGCAAAGCAAAAATGCGATGCCGAATGACCGCACTTTGGCGGAAATTACGTTGGATTTCCCGTTGTTTTTAAGTTTCGGTGATAAATTAATTTTGCGAAGTGGCGATGCGAAAACCTTAGTGGCAGGGGCGCAGGTGCTGGAAATTGATTCGCCGAGACGCTATAAGCGCACCGAAGTGCGGTTAAATTTTTTGAAAAATTTAGCCGTGGCGGAAACACTGGCACAGCGTATCGTATTTACTCTTCAAGGTAATGCGGTAAATGCTAAAAAATTAATGTGGACGGAACAACTGACCGCACAACAGTTGGATGATGCATTGGAAAGTTGTGGTGCGGTACGTTATCAAGATTGGTGCTTCAATAGCGATTATGATCAAGAAAAAAAACAGCAAATTTTAACCGCACTTAATTTTTATCACGAACAGCACAATGATCAACTCGGTGTGGGCAAAGCCCGTTTGCACCGAATGGCAGCGCTTAATCAACCGGAAAATTTGATTTATCATTTTATCGATGAGATGTTAGATGAGGGGGAATTACAACAAACACGAGGTTGGCTGCATTTGCCCGAACACAAAATTCAATTTACACCGGAAGAGCAAACTCGTTGGTCAGAAATGTTGGCGGAATTTGAACGCGCTCAAGGTCAAGCTGTTTGGGTTCGCGATATGGCAAATGCATTGGCAATGGATGAAAGTTCGATGCGTGATTTTATGTATAAAGCAGGAAAACTGGGTTATCTCACCCCTATCGTGAAAGATCGTTTTTTCTTAACGGAAACGATTTATGCTTATGCGCGTTTGATCAAAAAAATTGCAGAGGAAGAGGGCAAAGTTTCGGTAAACGAAGTTCGCGATCGTTTGAGTTTTGGGCGTAAACTCACCGTGCAGTTGATGGAATATTTTGACCGCACCGGTTTTTTACGCCGTAAAGGGAATGATCATATTTTGCGCGATAAAAATGCGTTTGATTTATAGTCAATTAAATTCACTATATAAGGAAATGATATGCAAAAAACATTGATTTCAGCGGTAATTTTGACCGCACTTTTAACTACCGGCTGCCAAGATAAAGAAGCACAGGCGGAAATCGAACGGCTGAATCAAAAAATCGTGCAACTTACGGAAGAAAATAAACAGCTACAGCTTGATGTGCTTGCCAATAAAACTTGGGCGGAGAATATTATTCCGGCAATTTTCGCGGAAGAGGATATTGTATTCAAAAAATCGGAAACGATTAAATATCCAAAATCAGATGATAGTTATGCACCGGAAGAAGGGAGTATTGCTTATTCTATTTCAACTTTGAAAACCAATATCGATTGGTTGAATACGTTATTATGGGCAGAGCTGACCCGTAAGGATGGCAATGTTCCCACGCGCGACCAGTTTTTGCAGCATTACCGGAAAGATTTTGACGGAACCAAAAACGATATGACGGAAGAGCAAGTCAGTGGTTTTGAAATAAATAGTCGAGTTGATTTTATTGGTCAAAAAGAAAAATTGGCAACCTTTGTTATTGGTAACTATGAATATACCGGTGGCGCGCACGGTATGAATATAAATCGTTATTTCACCCTTGATTTAACCACGCATAAAATTCTGACGTTAAATGATGTATTTGATGATGAAACCTTACCGAAAGTTAAAGCACTACTGTGGGAACGTTACATTGAACAAAATGGTGAAAATAACAAACCTTTTGTTTCCCAACAGGATTTCAATGTGTCGTCCAACATTTATTTAGACAGTGAAGGAATTCATTTTATTTATGGCGTATATGAAATAGCACCTTATGCCTTGGGCGAGCAAGATCTGACCCTTAGTTGGTGGGCATTGGAAAATTTGCTTAGTTCAAAATTCAAACAGCAGAACTATGTGAAATTTACGAATGTATGTGAAATATGTTAAAGAGGAACACTAATTAGACATAAAAAAGTGCGGTAGATTTTACCGCACTTTTTCACTTTCCTTTTTTCACCCAATATTTAAAGGGTGGTGTTTTCACCTCGCTCTGTATTAGGGTGTGATCCATAAATTGACAAAAACTTGGGATATCACGTGTAGTGGCGGGATCATCGGCGAGAATTAACAGCACATCGCCATCGTTTAAATGACGAATATTCTTGCGCACCAGCATTACCGGTTCAGGGCAACGCAAGCCTAAGGTGTCAAGAGTTTGAGTTACTGCGGGTTCGGACATCTTCTTTTTTCCTAAAAAAATAATGCGATATCATACCGCACTTACTGCAAAATTTCGACAAATCCCCATCATCAGTGATAGACTAGCGCGATTAAAATTACCTGAAAAAAGACAATGGCGGAATATCTTATTCCTAAAAGTGCGGTCATTTTTGAAGAAGAAATCAAGAAAAGCCGCTTTATCACTTATTTACAACGTACGGAAGGTTTAGCGGAGGCAAAAGCCTTTTGGGTGCAAATTAGATCAGCGCACCCGAATGCACGTCATCATTGTTGGGCAGCGGTTGCAGGCAAGCCGACGGATTCACAACAATTTGGATTTTCAGATGATGGTGAGCCGGCGGGAACGGCAGGAAAACCGATGTTGAGCGCACTTCAAGGTTGTAATGTCGGCGAAATTAGTGCTGTCGTGGTACGTTATTACGGCGGTATTCTTTTGGGTACCGGGGGATTGGTGCGCGCTTATGGCAATGGCGTTCAACAAGCATTAAAGCTGTTGGAAACCGAAACGAAAGTAGAACGTACACTTTTTCGTTTAGATATTGATTATGGGCAGCTTGGCTTTGTACAGTTACTTTGTGAGAAGTATCGAATCGAAATTTTAGATCAGGACTTTCAGGTGAAAATTCATTTGACCCTCGGCATTAGTAAAGAAACCATTCCGCCTTTTACCGCAGAATTGCGGGAAAAATCAGCGGGAAGATTGGTGAGCAAATCTTTAGAAATAGGCGAATAATTGTGCATATTTTATCCATTATCCGAATTATCGGCATTCTTGTTATGTGCTTTTCCGGTACGATGCTTATTCCGGCATTCGTTGCATTCATTTATGGCGATGGTGGTGGGAAAGCCTTTATGCAGGCATTTGCGTTAAGTTTAATGACCGGCGCATTACTGTGGTGGCCTTGTCATCATCATAAACAGGAATTGCGCTCACGTGAGGGTTTTTTGATTGTTGTGGCATTTTGGTTTGTGTTGGGGGGATTAGCCACCTTACCTTTGCTATTATTCGATGTGCTACATTTATCACTGGCTTCTGCGGTGTTTGAGGCCTTTTCCGGCTTAACCACCACAGGTGCAACGGTGATGACGGGGCTGGATAATTTACCGAAAGCGATGTTGTTCTATCGTCAATTTTTGCAATGGCTTGGCGGTATGGGGATCATTGTGTTGGCGATTGCGATTATTCCGTTGCTAGGCGTTGGTGGAATGCAGTTGTACCGTGCAGAAATGTCCGGTCCGATGAAAGAGCAGAAGATTCGGCCTAGGATAGCGGAAACAGCAAAAGTATTATGGATAATTTATCTTTTTCTGACCCTTTCTTGTTCGCTGGCTTATTGGCTGGCGGGAATGACGCCTTTTGATGCGATTACCCATAGCTTTTCCACCGTATCTATCGGTGGATTTTCAACTCATGATGCGAGTATGGGGTATTTCAATAGTCCGCTTATTAATAGTATCACAATGTTATTTCTATTAATTTCGGCTTGTAATTTCGGGTTGCACTTTCGAGCTTTTTCAACGATTGGAAGAGAAAATTTTTTCAAAATTTATTTGCGCGATCCTGAATTTCGGTTTTTTATCAGTATTCAGTTTATTCTTGTTATTATCTGTACTTTGGTGATGTGGAGTCATAATTATTTTTCATCATCTTGGCAGGATTTTGAACAGGTGTTGTTTCAAGCTATATCTATTTCAACCACAACAGGCTATACGACCTCTGATTTTACTTCATGGCCTTCTTTCGTGCCCGTCATATTGGTTCTTGCTTCATTTATGGGGGGCTGCGCCGGTTCTGTGGGGGGCGGCTTGCGTGTGGCGCGCGTATTATTGTTATATTTACAGGGGAAACGCGAATTGAAACGGGTTGTGCATCCGAACTTGGTTTATCCCATTAAGTGGGGTAATAATGTGTTGGATGAACGAGTCATCGGTAGTATTTGGGCGTTTTTTTCCGCTTATCTTTTAGTTTTTTTAATTTGTTTACTTGGCGTGATAGCATGTGGTGTCGAACCTTTTGACGCATTTAACGCAGTATTAGCCACTCTGAATAATTTAGGTGTAGGATTAGGTTCGGTTAGCAATAGCATGATAGCTGTTCCGGATAGCGCAAAATGGGTTTTGTCTATTGCGATGGTGTGTGGCCGTTTAGAAATTTTCACGCTTTTAGCATTATTTACTCCTGCATTTTGGAAATCATAATGAAAACATTAATTCTTTATTTAAGTCATGATGGGCAAACGAAAAAAATCTCGGAATTTTTGACCGCACATTTGAATGGCGAAGTGGTTTTAGAGCCATTACGGGAAGATTATGACATTCAAGGTTTTGAACGGGTGATTATCGGTGCTTCGATTCGTTATGGTCATTTTAATAAATCTCTTGATCGTTTTGTTGTACGCAACCGCTCTCATTTAGAACGCAAAAGTGCGGTATTTTTTGGCGTGAATTTAACGGCGCGTAAAGAAGGTAAAGATAATCCTGAAACGAATACTTACGTACGTAAATTTTTACAACGCACAAAATGGCAACCGAAATTAGCGGCGGTGTTTGCAGGGGCGTTGCTTTATCCGCGTTATAGATGGTTCGATCGCATGATGATCCGATTTATAATGAAGCTCACCGGTGGGGAAACGGATACAAGTAAAGAAATTGAATATACGGATTGGGCTAAAGTTAAGGAATTTGCGAGCCGGATCAATGGGTTGAATAAATAATCGAATTTTAGTTGCATTTTAAGCGATTTGTATAAGGTTCATACAAAAGAACAAAAATTTAAATATTTTTACAAAAAAGAGTTGCAAAGGATTGTAAAATCCCTATAATGCGCACCACACAACGACGCACTGTTGTGAAATGTTTAAAATTGCAGTGCGTCGTTTTATTTTCGCCTTATTTTGAGTTGAGTGTTCGGCTTAAGGTTGGCGGATTGCTCTTTAACAATGTATCAGACAATCTGTGTGGGCACTTGTTGATTGACTTGTTTAAAATAAATTTTAATTTTGAAGTCTTAATAAGTGCTTAACTTGAGATTCATTTTTACTTTACTTTTAAAGGTAAATAATTTTTAGTCAGTATTTATTGAGCGATTGAACTTTTGAATTGAAGAGTTTGATCATGGCTCAGATTGAACGCTGGCGGCAGGCTTAACACATGCAAGTCGAACGGTATCGGAAGAGAGCTTGCTTTTTTTCGAGAGAGTGGCGGACGGGTGAGTAATGCTTGGGAATCTGGCCTATGGAGGGGGATAACTACTGGAAACGGTAGCTAATACCGCATAATATCGGGAGATAAAAGGGGGCGTAAAGCTCTTGCCATGGGATGAGCCCAAGTGGGATTAGGTAGTTGGTGGGGTAAAGGCCTACCAAGCCGTCGATCTCTAGCTGGTCTGAGAGGATGGCCAGCCACACCGGGACTGAGACACGGCCCGGACTCCTACGGGAGGCAGCAGTGGGGAATATTGCGCAATGGGGGGAACCCTGACGCAGCCATGCCGCGTGAATGAAGAAGGCCTTCGGGTTGTAAAGTTCTTTCGGTGATGAGGAAGGTAATGAGGTTAATACCCTTATTAATTGACGTTATTCACAGAAGAAGCACCGGCTAACTCCGTGCCAGCAGCCGCGGTAATACGGGGGGTGCGAGCGTTAATCGGAATAACTGGGCGTAAAGGGCACGCAGGCGGCTATTTAAGTGAGGTGTGAAATCCCCGGGCTTAACCTGGGAATTGCATTTCATACTGGGTAGCTAGAGTACTTTAGGGAGGGGTAGAATTCCACGTGTAGCGGTGAAATGCGTAGAGATGTGGAGGAATACCGAAGGCGAAGGCAGCCCCTTGGGGATGTACTGACGCTCATGTGCGAAAGCGTGGGGAGCAAACAGGATTAGATACCCTGGTAGTCCACGCTGTAAACGCTGTCGATTTGGGGGTTGGGGTTTAACTCTGGCGCCCGTAGCTAACGTGATAAATCGACCGCCTGGGGAGTACGGCCGCAAGGTTAAAACTCAAATGAATTGACGGGGGCCCGCACAAGCGGTGGAGCATGTGGTTTAATTCGATGCAACGCGAAGAACCTTACCTACTCTTGACATCCTCAGAATCCGATAGAGATATTGGAGTGCCTTAGGGAACTGAGAGACAGGTGCTGCATGGCTGTCGTCAGCTCGTGTTGTGAAATGTTGGGTTAAGTCCCGCAACGAGCGCAACCCTTATCCTTTGTTGCCAGCGTTTTGGACGGGAACTCAAAGGAGACTGCCGGTGATAAACCGGAGGAAGGTGGGGATGACGTCAAGTCATCATGGCCCTTACGAGTAGGGCTACACACGTGCTACAATGGCGTATACAGAGGGAAGCGAAGCAGCGATGCGGAGCGAATCTCAGAAAGTACGTCTAAGTCCGGATTGGAGTCTGCAACTCGACTCCATGAAGTCGGAATCGCTAGTAATCGCAAATCAGAATGTTGCGGTGAATACGTTCCCGGGCCTTGTACACACCGCCCGTCACACCATGGGAGTGGGTTGTACCAGAAGTAGATAGCTTAACCGCGAGGGGGGCGTTTACCACGGTATGATTCATGACTGGGGTGAAGTCGTAACAAGGTAACCGTAGGGGAACCTGCGGTTGGATCACCTCCTTAGTTAGAGACGAGCGATAACAAGTGTTCACACAGATTGGCTGATAGATTGTAGACAAGAGAGCACAGAAAATCGCATTACCCTTGGGTCTGTAGCTCAGGTGGTTAGAGCGCACCCCTGATAAGGGTGAGGTCGGTGGTTCAAGTCCACTCAGACCCACCACTCTGAGAGTGAGTGAAAAGGTGTAATGGAAAAGGTTCATAAGCGGGTGTGGTATCTCTACACCGTTATGAGCAAATGATGAAAGGGGATATAGCTCAGCTGGGAGAGCGCCTGCCTTGCACGCAGGAGGTCAGCGGTTCGATCCCGCTTATCTCCACCACTTATCATCGTTAAGTAAATTGTTTTGCTGGAAATCCGAAAGAAAAGAGAGCAAGGATAATAAGGATAAAGAGAAAAATAAGTAGGCGATACAGGTTTTTACCTAAGTTTATCTTATCCTGTCTTATATTTATTATCTTTCCTTTAAGTTTATTTAACGATGATAACTGAAAAAGATTATCTGACTGTTCTTTAACAAATTGGAAACAAGCTGAAAACTGAGAGATTTTTTTAAGTCTGCGAAAGCGGATAGAAGAAAGTCTGAGTAATAAAAATCTTGATTGAACAAAAGCAATCGAGTGTTTAGTTAGATTAAATAACAGCTAAAGTGTTTGGTATTGAAAGCACTTGAGGTTGTATAGTTAAGTGACTAAGCGTACAAGGTGGATGCCTTGGCAATCAGAGGCGAAGAAGGACGTGCAAATCTGCGAAAAGCTTGGGTGAGTTGATAAGAAGCGTTTAACCCGAGATATCCGAATGGGGAAACCCAGTAGATGAAGAATCTACTATTGCTTAATGAATCTATAGTTAAGCAAGGCAAACCGGGAGAACTGAAACATCTAAGTACCCCGAGGAAAAGAAATCAACCGAGATTCCGTGAGTAGCGGCGAGCGAAAGCGGAGTAGCCGTCAGTGATAGCAGTGTATTAAGAAGAATCGACTGGGAAGTTGAACGAAACAGGGTGATAGTCCCGTATTCGAATGGTGCATTGTGGTACTAGGCTGACAATAAGTAGGGCGGGACACGTGATATCCTGTCTGAAGAAGGGGGGACCATCCTCCAAGGCTAAATACTCCTGATTGACCGATAGTGAACCAGTACTGTGAAGGAAAGGCGAAAAGAACCCCGGCGAGGGGAGTGAAATAGAACCTGAAACCTTGTACGTACAAGCAGTGGGAGCCTGAAAGGGTGACTGCGTACCTTTTGTATAATGGGTCAGCGACTTATATTTTGTAGCGAGGTTAACCGCATAGGGGAGCCGAAGGGAAACCGAGTCTTAACTGGGCGTTTTAGTTGCAAGGTATAGACCCGAAACCCGGTGATCTAGCCATGGGCAGGTTGAAGGTTGGGTAACACTAACTGGAGGACCGAACCGACTAATGTTGAAAAATTAGCGGATGACTTGTGGCTGGGGGTGAAAGGCCAATCAAACCGGGAGATAGCTGGTTCTCCCCGAAATCTATTTAGGTAGAGCCTTGAGCGGACACCTTCGGGGGTAGAGCACTGTTTCGGCTAGGGGGCCATCCCGGCTTACCAACCCGATGCAAACTACGAATACCGAAGAGTGATACTCAGGAGACACACGGCGGGTGCTAACGTCCGTCGTGGAGAGGGAAACAACCCAGACCGCCAGCTAAGGTCCCAAAGTTTATATTAAGTGGGAAACGAAGTGGGAAGGCTTAGACAGCTAGGATGTTGGCTTAGAAGCAGCCATCATTTAAAGAAAGCGTAATAGCTCACTAGTCGAGTCGGCCTGCGCGGAAGATGTAACGGGGCTCAAATATAGCACCGAAGCTGCGGCATCAGGATTAATTCTGTTGGGTAGGGGAGCGTTGTGTAAGCGGATGAAGGTGAATCGAGAGGTTTGCTGGACGTATCACAAGTGCGAATGCTGACATAAGTAACGATAAAACGGGTGAAAAACCCGTTCGCCGGAAGACCAAGGTTTCCTGTCCAACGTTAATCGGGGCAGGGTGAGTCGGCCCCTAAGGCGAGGCTGAAAAGCGTAGTCGATGGGAAACGGGTTAATATTCCCGTACTTGGTAAAGCTGCGATGTGGGGACGGAGCAGGTTAGGCAAGCAGGCTGTTGGATATGCCTGTTTAAGCGTATAGGTGGGTGTTTTAGGCAAATCCGGAACACCATAACACTGAGGCGTGATGACGATTGTCTACGGACAAGAAGTTGCCGATACCACACTTCCAGGAAAAGCCACTAAGCTTCAGGCTTTACTAAACCGTACTGAAAACCGACACAGGTGGTCAGGTAGAGAATACTCAGGCGCTTGAGAGAACTCGGGTGAAGGAACTAGGCAAAATAGCACCGTAACTTCGGGAGAAGGTGCGCCGGCGTAGCTTGTAGTGATTAACTCACGAAGGGTGAACCGGTCGAAGATACCAGCTGGCTGCAACTGTTTATTAAAAACACAGCACTCTGCAAACACGAAAGTGGACGTATAGGGTGTGATGCCTGCCCGGTGCTGGAAGGTTAATTGATGGTGTAATCGTTTGAGAAGCACCTGATCGAAGCCCCAGTAAACGGCGGCCGTAACTATAACGGTCCTAAGGTAGCGAAATTCCTTGTCGGGTAAGTTCCGACCTGCACGAATGGCATAATGATGGCCAGGCTGTCTCCACCCGAGACTCAGTGAAATTGAAATCGCCGTGAAGATGCGGTGTACCCGCGGCTAGACGGAAAGACCCCGTGAACCTTTACTATAGCTTGACACTGAACCTTGAATTTTGATGTGTAGGATAGGTGGGAGGCTTTGAAGCGGTAACGCCAGTTATCGTGGAGCCATCCTTGAAATACCACCCTTTAACGTTTGATGTTCTAACGAAGTGCCTGTAACGGGTACTCGGACAGTGTCTGGTGGGTAGTTTGACTGGGGCGGTCTCCTCCCAAAGAGTAACGGAGGAGCACGAAGGTTTGCTAATGACGGTCGGACATCGTCAGGTTAGTGCAATGGTATAAGCAAGCTTAACTGCGAGACGGACAAGTCGAGCAGGTACGAAAGTAGGTCATAGTGATCCGGTGGTTCTGCATGGAAGGGCCATCGCTCAACGGATAAAAGGTACTCCGGGGATAACAGGCTGATACCGCCCAAGAGTTCATATCGACGGCGGTGTTTGGCACCTCGATGTCGGCTCATCACATCCTGGGGCTGAAGTAGGTCCCAAGGGTATGGCTGTTCGCCATTTAAAGTGGTACGCGAGCTGGGTTTAGAACGTCGTGAGACAGTTCGGTCCCTATCTGCCGTGGGCGTAGGAGAATTGAGAGGGGCTGCTCCTAGTACGAGAGGACCGGAGTGGACGCACCGCTGGTGTATCGGTTGTATCGCCAGATGCATTGCCGAGTAGCTAAGTGCGGAAGAGATAAGTGCTGAAAGCATCTAAGCACGAAACTTGCCTTAAGATGAGTTCTCCCACTCTATAAGAGAGTAAGGGTTGTTTAAGACTAAGACGTAGATAGGTGGGGTGTGTAAGTATTGTGAGATATTGAGCTAACCCATACTAATTGCCCGAGAGGCTTAACTATACAACGCTCAAGTGTTTTTGGAGCGAACTGACTGAATGAGAAAGATAAGAGAGATTTTGGAGAAGATTTTTCGGCTTGTGACCAATTGTTTAAAGAGAAAGAAGCAGTTATCGAAGGATTATCCCGGCGGCGATAGTGCGGAGGTTCCACCTGACCCCATACCGAACTCAGAAGTGAAAAGCCGTAATGCCGATGGTAGTGTGGGGTTTCCCCATGTGAGAGTAGGGCACCGCCGGGTTCAAACATATCAAGCCCCTTGGACGGATAAGGTTCAAGGGGTTTTGTTATTTCACGACTAAATTTTGGCTTACTTACTTTTTGCAGGTTCTTTGAGTCACTGACTGGGGGGAAAATGAATATTGAAAACCGAACCTAATGTATCCTATCCTATTTATTTTTAATCAATCCCTTCTAAAACATCAACACGAACGAACGTATAAAAGTGCGATCAATTTTTTAGTTGAATCTAAAAAACCACAGAGTACACAATTTTTTAAAGCCGATAATGCTTTCTTATTTGTGAAATAATTGAAGTGCGGTCAAAATTAGCCGTATTTATTAGTGAGAAAAAATCACTTGAGTGATACAATCCATCAAATTTTTCATAAAGGATAACCCCAATGGCTCGTAAGAAAAAAACACGTCGAATTACGGATGTGATGCCGATTCGTAAAGCAGATAAGAAACCTGAGATGCCGAAACGTGCAGGTAAAAAATTAACACGTTATGAGTTAGATGCAAAAGCACGTGAGGAAAAGAAAAAACGTAAACATAAAGGTTTAGCATCAGGCTCACGTCATAGTATGCCGGAAGAAAGTGCTAATAAACCTCAACAAGTGGTTAAAGATTCCAAAATTGGCAGTAAAAAGAAAATCCCTCTTATTGTGGAATTTGTAAATAAACCTGAAAAAGGCCAGGTTATTCCTGTGATGAAAACAGTGAAAAAGCAAGATCCAATGCAGGAGTTGGAAAATCTTGAAAATAATGAAATTTTGAATGAATTGTTAGATGCTTTAGACGAGGGTAAAAGTATCAGTAAAGCTGATCAGCAATTTGTGGATGAATGTTTGGATCGCATTGCAGAATTAATGGAAGAACTCGGTATTAAAGATGAAGAAGAAAATCAAGATGATTTATACCGCACTTTTGAGCAGATCGATATTAATCAGTTTAGATAAAAAATGATTTTGACTATTACACTGATTTTTTCGGCGATCGTTATTATTGGGTTATCATGGTATGCACTGCGTTTGTTGAAACAATTAAAACAGCAGAAGCAAACCATTTCTCAGGCTAAAACGGCACGCGCAATGCGTTTAAAGGAAAGCATTGAAATTATTGCAAAAGCAATGCAAACCAAAGAATGTAATCATTCTGAAGGTGTGATTCGCCTTGCGATGTTATTAATGCCATTCGGTAAAAATTTACAGCCTTATCCGGCAATGGCTGAGCTGTATGAAATTGTGCGGGAGATGCCGACACACGAAGCACGCAGAGAATTGGAGAAAAAATTGCGTTTTCGTCTCGATTTTGAACGGGAAAGTGCGGAAGCCAGACTTGAACAAGGGATCATAAAAGAATTACATCAATTATTAGATGATATAAAACAATTTGGAGAGCTTTAATGTCAGAGATTATTTGGGATAATACACTTATACAGAAATACAATCAGTCCGGCCCACGCTATACCTCTTATCCGACGGCATTGGAGTTTCACGAAAATTATACTCATCAGGATTTTGTTGCCGCTGCCGAGCGTTATCCGAATCGTCCGCTTTCTCTTTATGTGCATATTCCGTTTTGCCATCAGCTTTGCTATTTTTGTGCCTGTAATAAAGTGATTACACGCCATCAACACAAGGCGGATATTTACCTTGATTATCTTGAAAAAGAAATTATCTCGCGTGCGGAATTGTTTAAAAATAGAACGGTAACTCAAGTTCACTGGGGGGCGGTACACCGACTTATTTAAGTGAAACGCAATCTGCCTGTTTAATGGCAATGTTAAAAACAAATTTTAGTATTGCAGAGAATGCGGAAATTTCTATTGAAATTGATCCGCGCCAAATTGAGCTATCTATGCTCGATCACCTTCGTTCGCTTGGTTTTAACCGAATGAGTATGGGGGTACAGGATTTTAATAAAGATGTGCAAGAAGCCGTTAATAGAGAGCAGGACGAGAATTTTATTTCAGCCTTACTAGAGCGTGCTCGGGAACTGGGATTTCAATCGACAAACCTTGATTTGATTTATGGTTTACCGCTGCAAAACGTTGATAGTTTTATGTTTACCTTGAAGAAAGTGATTGCGTTGAATCCGGATCGTTTGAGTATTTTTAATTATGCTCATTTGCCGAGCCGTGTGCCGGGGCAGGCAAAGATCAAAGAAACTCAGTTACCTGCTCCGGAAACAAAGCTCACGATTTTGCAAAAAACTATCGAAACCTTAGGTGAGGCAGGGTATAAATTTATCGGAATGGATCACTTTGCCAAGCCGTATGATGAGCTGGCCATTGCTCAGCAAAACGGTGTGTTGCACCGTAATTTCCAAGGTTACACGACACAAGAAGAATGTGATCTCCTTGGTTTAGGCGTGTCATCAATAAGTTTGTTAGGGGATACTTATGCTCAAAATGAGAAAGATCTCAAAACCTATTATACATTGGTCGAAAGAGACGGTTATGCTTTGCACAAAGGGCTTGTATTAACCGAAGAAGATTGTTTGCGCCGAGATGTGATTAAACAGCTCATTTGTAACTTTAAATTAGATTTTGCAGAAATTGAAAAGCAATACAATATCCGTTTTACAGAGCATTTTGCTGAGGATTTAACCTTATTGAAACCTCTCATTGAAGACGGATTAATTCATTTAACCGCACAAGGTTTACTCGTCCCACCTAAAGGACGTTTGCTCATTCGCAATATTTGTTTATGCTTTGATGCATATTCTCGCGTAGCTGCAAAACGTCAGCAATTTTCTAGAATTATTTGATTTACGATACCACCAAAATTTGGTGGTATTTTCATATTCTGGGATTCATTATGAAAAAGCCTACTTTTTCTTGTTTACACTTACTATTTTCGGCATTTCTCATCCTGTTTTTGCAAATTCTTCCTCAAATTTGACCGCACTTAATGAAAATCAGTGCTTAGCATTGAAAGATACCGCTGTTTTAAACACGGAAATTCAAAATGTGGAATGGAATAGGCTAAGTGCCGGTAGATAGATATCAGCGCTGACAGGTGGGGCAAAAAATACTCTACAAGCTAAACCTTATTGTATTGTTGAGGGGGAAATTGCCGCACGTACCGGCGCAGACGGTAAGCATTACGGTATAAAATTACAACTGCGTTTACCGGAAAATTGGAACAGTAAATTTCTCTTCCAAGGGGGCGGAGGGAACGGTTTAGATGACTTCGATCCGTTGAGCGCCTTAGAACAATGGCATGATAACAATCAGGCACCGAATAGTTTGGTTGCGAAAAGTAAAACTTACCCGAATAAACAAATGCCGATTTGTGCTTATCCGAAGGTTGCAACTTACATCGGAGAGGATGAAAACAAAGCCGAAAGTTTTGAGTGTCGATAAATGAAAAGATGAACGATCGCAAGTGCGGTCGTTTTTTTATATGTTTTTAATGATTAAAAGTGCGGTGATTTTTCACCGCACTTTGAAGATGTGCGAAGTTTTGATTAAACCTCAATGCCTTCAAATAAAGCCGTACTTAAATAACGTTCTGAAGCGGAAGGGAGGATTACAACAATCAATTTATTTGTAAATTCAGGTAATTTTGCAATGCGATCGGCAGCTGCAACTGCAGCACCGGAAGAAATACCGGCTAAAATACCTTCTTCCGACATTAATCGGCGGGCGGTGGCGATGGCAGTATCGCTATCCACCGTTTCTACACGATCAATTAATGAGAGATCTAAATTTTTCGGGACGAAACCGGCACCGATACCTTGAATTTTATGAGGGCCCGGTTTCACTTCTTCGCCGGCAAGGGTTTGGCTGATTACCGGTGATTCTGAAGGCTCGACTACCACAGATGTGATCGCTTTACCAAAATCTAATTTGATTGCACGTGAAACACCGGTAATCGTACCGCCGGTGCCGGCTCCGGCTACCACGACATCGACTTTGCCTTCCGTATCCTTCCAAATTTCCACACCGGTCGTTTCACGGTGAATTTGCGGGTTTGCCGGATTCTCAAATTGTTTTAGCATCACATAATGGTCAGGATTGGCGGCAACAATTTCTTCTGCTTTCGCAATGGCACCTTTCATCCCTTTCGCCCCTTCGGTAAGCACAAGATTTACGCCTAATCCGCGTAATAAACGTTTGCGTTCTAAACTCATGGTTTCCGGCATTGTGAGTGTGATTTTATAGCCGCGGGCTGCTGCAACATAGGCAAGTGCAATACCGGTATTGCCGCTAGTGGCATCCACGATTTCTTTTCCTTTGGTTAGAATGCCTTCTTTTTCTGCCTGCCATACCATATTGGCACCAATGCGACATTTCACGCTGAAGCTAGGGTTTCTACCTTCAATTTTTGCGACAATATTGCCTTGACCGAAATTTTTTAAACGCACAAGCGGTGTGTTACCGATGGTGTAAGAATTATCTGCATAAATTGGCATATTTGTTCCCTCTGTACGGTTTTGTGTTGTCATCAATATAGTTATAGCAGTGCTGATTCCATTTAAAAAATAGTTAATGGATCTATTTTATAACGAAACGCTATTTCACTATCTGATTATTGCCTGAACGGATATTTGTGCCACTGTTTCTTGTCGCAGGATGAGTAGATGATCCGCGGCGATAATCAAAATTCATATCAAAACGTAAACGCTCGCGGTAATTCTCTACCCACATTACCGTTGCACCACAAACTGCGACAGGAATGATCACCAAATTAATGAGAGGGATAAATGTACAGCAAGTGATTAAAGCCCCGAAAGTGAGATTTTGTGTACGTTGTTCACCTAAGGCATTTTTCATTACGTCAAAGGATACTTTATGGTTATCAAAAGGGTAGTCGCAATATTGAATTGCCATCATCCAAGCCGTAAATAAAAATGTCAATATCGGCACAATGGTTTGTCCTACCATTGGAATAAAGCTAAGTAAGAACAACCCCACTATCTTCGGTAAGCTATACCATAGTTTTTGCCATTCACGGCGTAGCATTCGCGGCACATCTTTCATTACATCTAACCAGTTGTCATTATTGATCGGTTCACCGGTGAGCATTTTTTCCAATTTTTCCGCTAATAATCCGTTAAATGGTGCAGCGATAAATCCGGATAATGTGGTGAAGATAAAATAGAACAGCAGTAAAATCATTCCGATGGAAAGCACAAGTAAAATCACACTTAAAAATCCTAACCAATCCGGTAGAAAACCCATTACCCAGTCAATCATCGTACTGACTTGGGAGATAAACAGCCAAAATAATCCGCTGAGTAATAGGATGTTCATTAAAATAGGCATAATCACAAAGCGGCGTAGCCCTTTTTGTCTAATAAAATGCCAGCCCATCACAAAATAATGAAAGCCGGATTTAATTTCTTGTTGATTCATCATTTTTTTTCCTTTTGGATATATCAATAAACTTAAAAAGTGCGGTTGATTTCGGCGGTGTTTTTGCCGTGAAATTCCCCGTCCTCCCTGTTTTTTCACCCCTTAAAATGTGGTAGCATTGACACAATTTTATTGCCTGTAAGGAGCAAAAATGGATCTTAATACAATTTTGATTATTTTAGGGGTGGTGGCACTTATCGCTCTTGTTGCGCACGGATTATGGTCAAATCGCCGTGAGAAATCAAAGTATTTTAAAAACGCAGCCACATTTAACCGCACTTTTACACAAGATCGGTCTGAACAAGATCAAAACATCGCTTCTTCGACTACGCAATCCGTTTCTCAGTCACAGCCTGCTTTTGAGCAAAATACACAATCGCCATCCTTTGATGAGCAACTTTCCCCACAAGTGGATTCTCACGAAATAGAAAGAACGGTAGATGATATTAAAATTTCCATTCCAAATTCTACTCCGGTGCGTGAACCGATTCGTGTCGAATATAATATGAAACCGAGTCAATCTATACCAAATCCTGCGACAATGACACTTGAACAACTGGAAGCGCAAAGTAACGAATTTGACGGTATTAATTCATCTTCGCCCGAATTGCGCGAACAACTTTCACAAATGGCGTTAGGCGAGTCAGATGAGGTGAAATCAGCCGTCTATTTTAATCAAGCACGTACGCCGGAAGCCTCGGTAGAAAAACAAACTTCAGGTTATATTCAGCTTTATGTGATTTCACCGCAACATCGTGAGTTTCAAGGTTCAAGATTGATTGCATCGCTTGAGAATTTAGGTTTTATTTTTGGCAGCCATAATATGTACCACCGTCATTTTGATTTAAGCGTGGCAAGTCCGACCTTATTTAGTGTGGCGAATTTACAAGATGAGGGGCGTTTTAACCCATATAATGTTGATTTCACCACAATCGGTGTGGCGTTATTTATGAAATTGCCTTCGCCGGGAAATGCCTTGGCGAATCTTAAGTTAATGATTCGTGCTGCTAAAACCCTTGCTGAAGAATTGGGCGGTTCCGTATTAACCGAAGATGAGCAAATTTTTGACGATTACCAAGAACAACGTTATCTTTCCCGCGTGTAAAGCGCATTAATTTTTTACCGCACTTTTGGCTTTCGGCGAACTTTGCGTTCGCCGTTATTGTGTATATAAAAGTGCGGTCAGATTTTACGGTATTATGTTATTAGCTTCACATTTTATATCCAATATTTATTTGGGTAGGGTGCGTTAGCTTTGCGTAACGCACCATTTCATTTATTGGTGCGTTATGGCTTCGCCTAACAGCACCCTACCGATAATCTATGCGACTGTTACATAATAATGAGATTTTAGAGAATTTTATGACAAGCATTCAAACTCAACTTGAGACCCTTCGCAAAACCTTGCGCCAATACGAATATGAATACCACGTGTTGGATAATCCAAGCGTGCCGGATAGTGAATATGATCGCCTTTTCCATCAGCTTAAGGCTTTAGAATCTGATTATCCTGAACTTATTACCGCCGATTCACCTACTCAGCGAGTGGGGGCGAAACCGCTTTTAGGGTTCAGCCAAATTCGTCACGAAATTCCAATGCTTTCCTTAGATAATGCTTTTTCTGATGAAGAATTTTATGCTTTTGTTAAGCGTATTGAAGATCGACTAACGGTTTTGCCAAAACCGCTTACATTTTGTTGTGAGCCTAAATTGGATGGACTTGCCGTAAGTCTTTTATATGTAAACGGCATTCTTACCCAAGCGGCGACACGTGGAGATGGCACCATCGGTGAAGATATTACTGCGAATATTCGCACGATTCGTAATATTCCGTTGCAATTATTAACGGATAACCCACCCGCTCGGTTGGAAGTACGTGGTGAAGTATTTATGCCTCATACAGGGTTTGAACGTTTAAATGAACGGGCTTTGGCTCGTGGCGAAAAAACCTTTGCTAATCCACGTAATGCGGCGGCAGGGTCACTGCGTCAGTTAGATCCTAAAATCACCAGTCAGCGTCCATTGGTATTAAATGCCTATGGTATCGGCATTGTGGAAGGTGTGGATTTACCTTCCACTCATTATGAGCGTTTACAATGGTTAAAAGCGATTGGTATTCCGGTGAACCCGGAGATTCGCCTTTGTTATGGCGTGGACGAGGTTTTAGATTTCTACCGTGATATTCTAAGTAAACGGAGTGATTTAGGGTACGATATTGACGGTACTGTGTTGAAGATTAACGATATTGCTCTACAAAATGAGCTAGGTTTTATTTCCAAAGCACCACGTTGGGCGATCGCTTATAAATTCCCTGCGCAAGAAGAATTAACCCTATTGAATGATGTGGAATTCCAAGTAGGGCGTACAGGGGCGATTACACCGGTGGCAAAACTTGAGCCTGTGTTTGTCGGTGGCGTTACGGTAAGCAATGCGACATTACATAACGGTGATGAAATAGCCCGTTTGGATATTGCGATTGGCGATACGGTAATCATTCGTCGTGCGGGCGATGTCATTCCACAAATTATCGGCGTATTACACGAACGCCGTCCGATAGATGCAAAGCCGATTGTTTTCCCAACCAACTGTCCGGTATGTGATTCACTGATTAGTCGTATTGAAGGTGAAGCGGTGGCGCGTTGTACCGGTGGTTTATTCTGTGAGGCACAACGTAAAGAAGCGTTAAAGCATTTTGTATCGCGAAAAGCAATGGATATTGATGGCGTAGGCGGTAAATTGATTGAACAACTGGTCGATCGAGAATTAATTCACACACCGGCAGATTTATTCAAACTTGATCTCCGCACATTAACCCGTTTGGAACGTATGGGGGCAAAATCTGCCGAAAATGCCCTGAACAGTTTAGAAAAAGCGAAACATACCACATTGGCACGCTTTATTTTTGCATTGGGTATTCGTGAAGTGGGCGAGGCGACAGCATTGAATTTAGCCAATCATTTCAAAAATCTTGATGCTTTACAACGTGCTGATTTTGAACAACTTCAACAAGTATCGGATGTCGGCGAAGTGGTGGCAAACCGTATTTTGGCGTTTTGGCGCGAACCGCATAATGTGGATGTGGTAAATGATTTGATTGAGCAAGGCGTGCATTGGGATAAGGTGGAAGTAAAGGAAGCCGGCGACAATCCATTTAAAGGTAAAACCATCGTGCTTACCGGTACGCTCAGTCAAATGGGACGAAATGAAGCCAAAGCCTTGCTTCAAACTATGGGCGCAAAAGTCAGCGGTTCGGTTTCCGCCAAAACCGATTTTGTTATTGCCGGTGATAGTGCGGGTTCAAAACTCGCTAAAGCGCTGGAGTTGGGCGTGACGGTATTAACGGAAGAAGAATTTTTGGCACGGATCTAATCTTTTATCGATATGATGTGGCCATTAAGTGCGGTCAAATTTTTATTTTTTCTCTCTTGACTCCGTAGTGACTACGGGCTTTAGACTTGTGCTAATTCAATCAGGTTACTTTAAGGAAAAATATGAACGTTTCTCATTCAACAAATCATTTGTCGCATAACCATTCCCATCATCATAATCATTCAGAGAAAAACAAAACGATTTTAGGTATTAGTTTGTCCATTATCACCATTTATATGGTGGTGGAATTTCTTGGCGGATATTTTTTCCAAAGCCTCACTTTAATGGCAGACGCCGGGCATATGGCGAATGACAGCCTGTCGCTTTTGTTGGCATTAATGGCATTGTTTTTAAGCGTAAAATGGCAAAAATGGTTTGCTTTGTTAAACGGTGTTTCATTGATTGGGGTTGCCATTTGGATTTTATTTGAAGCTTTGCAACGTTGGCAATCTCCTACCGAAATGCAAGTGCTTCCTATGTTGAGCGTGGCAATCACAGGGCTTGGTGTGAATATTTTGGTGGCTTGGATTATGCTTAAAAGTGATCACGATAATTTGAATATTCGAGCCGCTTACCTGCACGTCTTGGCGGATTTATTCGGATCGGTGGTAGCGATTGTGGCGGGATTAAGCGTATTATGGTTTGGCTGGCAATGGGTGGATATCGTAGCAAGTGCGATTTTGAGCCTGCTTGTTTTGCGTAGCGGCGTAGCAGTGACTATTCAGGCGATTAGGGCATTGCGGAATAATGATGAGCATTTTTCGTTAACATCACATTCTCATTGAGGCAGCTTAAAGAAAAAAGATGAAAATTAATGAACTTAGTCTTCGCACCGGCGTAAACCTTGAAACGATTCGATATTATGAAAAACAAGGTATTTTACCCGAACCTAAACGGGCGGCGAACGGTTATCGTTATTATGATGAAGAAAGTGTTGCGCAACTGAATTTTGTAAAAAATTGCCGTGCTTTAGGCTTTTCGCTAGAGGATATTCGTCAACTCAATCAACTGAAATTCGGTATGGCGGATCATTATCAGGCGGATTGTCTTGTATTGAATCAACTTGCCCAAGTCGAAGATAAAATCGCCCGTTTATTGGAAATAAAAACGTTTCTACAATCTATTGTCATAAAAGAGGAGCATAGCGAGTCGGAATGCAAGGTAATCGCAGGTTTAGTCGAAGGAAAGTGCGGTTGATTTTTCCGGAATTTTGTTGCAATTACCATAAAAGAGATGTTTTTTAGTCTGCCATTTACTTACTCCATTATTCGTTTTTTCCTTATTCTCTTTTTATTATTTTAAGGCTAAACAAGCCTAATAAAGTCGGCTAAAATAACCGCATTCAAACAAAACAGGAGTACTAATATATGAATAATATTCAAAATAAAGTCGTGATTATTACAGGTGCATCATCAGGTATTGGTGAGGCAACCGCTTATAAATTAGCGGAAAATGGAGCGAAATTAGTATTAGGTGCACGCCGTGAAGAGAAATTGAAAGCGATTGTCGAGAACATTAAAGCGAAAGGCGGTGAAGCGGTGTATCGGGTTACCGATGTGGTGAAGGCGGAAGATAATACGGCATTGGTGGAATTGGCAAAATCGGCTTTTGGTAAAGTAGATGCGATTTTCCTAAATGCGGGCTTAATGCCGAATTCACCGCTTTCCGCCTTGGAAACGAATAACTGGAATGCGATGGTGGATGTTAATATCAAAGGGGTATTAAACGGAATCGCAGCGGTTTTACCAACCTTTGAAGCGCAAAAATCAGGACATATTTTAGCGGTGTCTTCCGTTGCGGGTTTGAAAGTGTATCCCGGCGCAAGCGTGTATTGCGGCACAAAATGGGCGGTAAAAGCGATTATGGAAGGTTTGCGTATGGAATCTGCTCAAGCCGGAACGAATATTCGCACGGCAACGATTTATCCGGCTGCGGTGCAATCGGAACTGGTTGATCACATCACTAATGAATCGACATCTAAAGGGTATCGAGAGCTTTATGATACTTTTGAAATTCCGGCGGAACGTGTGGCGAATGTAGTGGCTTTTGCGCTTTCTCAACCGGAAGATACCAACATCAGTGAATTTACCTTAGGCCCGACAACACAGCCTTGGTAACGAATTATTGAAATGATGATCGCTCGGCAAGGTTTATGCCTTAAAGAGCGGTCAAAAATTCAAAGGTTTTTTAAGGTCAATGTAACAAATGTTTTGGGATACATCATTTATAAGTGATGTATCCCATATTTTTTATAAAACGGCGGTTTTTATCTGCTTTTTTTAAAGGTAATTTTCGGTCGATTTTTGATGCTATATTCCTTTTCTATTATTAATAAAATTAATGTAATAAATGAAGGTTTTGGGTGATTTTTGAATTTATTTCAAAAATAGGCTATAATACACCCTTATTATTTCATTTTAAATTTATGAGGAAAGCAGAATGGAACAACGTTTTATTACTATTTTAGGCTGGGTTGCTACCTTTACCGCCGTTTGTATGTATGTGTCCTATTTGGAACAAATCGGCTTAAATTTAGCCGGCCAAAAAGGCGGGGTGTTACAACCGCTTGCTACAGCGATTAACTGTTCTCTTTGGGTTGCTTACGGCTTACTCAAAGAAAAACGGGATTATCCGGTCGCTTTAGCTAACTCCCCCGGTGTTGTGTTGGGATTAATTGCGTTTTTTACCGCATTTTAGTTTTTGCTTTTGACCGCACTTTTAAAGTGCGGTCAAAATTTAGGGTATTATGTATCTGTTGCACAAAGAAAATTTTATTTCTGAGATTTCTTAGGGTAGGGTGTCGTTAGGCGAAGCCGTAACGCACCTTACAATGTTTTGTGCAAGTGCTACATAATACCGAAAATTTAAGGTGATTTTATCATTCGCTTTGCCAAGAAAAGGAATGAGTAAAAATCATTTATTGTCTTATATGCCTTTCACCCGAGACTTGATTGCCGTTAAAGCAAAACTTTCATCAAGTAACTCAAGCAACAAATTATCATCAATTTCCGAGAGATTTAGGCTCAACCAGTGTTCTTTATTCATATGATATGCAGGATAAACACCTTTCATCATTCTGAGTGAGCCGATTTCTTCCGTTTTGACCTTCACATTGATGATTGTGATCTTTCCCTCTTTTTCCACACCGATTTTGGCCGCTTCCGGCGACATTAAAACGGCAAACCATTTACGATTATTTTGATGTCGAAATACCGCATAATCAGGAAATTTTGACCATAAATATTCTGCCGGCGTACCGTAACTTTGTTCGATTTTGGAAAGGAGTGTTTCTGTGTTCATTTTATTTTTCCTATCAAATGGGTTGATATTAATGCCCAAGTTTGATTTTGTCCGCTACGCATTTACTCGTTAGCATAAGGATTTTCTTTTTTTGCCAACCAGACACTTAATACCGCCCAAACCAAGCAAAGGGGAACGGCAAGCCATGAGATGGCGGTTAACGTTAATCCTGCGCTGACAAGACCGGCATAGCCCCAAGAGCCGATTTGATCGCCGGCACGGTAGATGAGGGTATCAATCACATTTTTCGCTTTATAGCGATCTTCACGATTAAGGCGGGTGAATAACACCTCTCGTGATGGGCGGGTAAATGCAAAATTGGTCACACGGCGTGCGACTTGCACGAAAACAAAAATAGCAATAGTGGGTGAGGCGGCGAGTAAAGCGAAACTGCTTGCACTGAAAAGCGGTAAAATGACTAACACAGGTAAAATACCAACGTATTTCATCAATCTTCCCGTTAAACCTACTTGAAAAATAAGCGTAAGGCTATTTACCCATAAATCAATATTGGCGAAAAATGCAGTGCGTTCGGCTTTGTTAGTAATATTTGTATTCACTATATCCGCTTGTTGGAAATATAAGATAGTGGAAGTGAGTGAATAACATAAAATGAATGCGGAGATGCCAAGTAAATAAGAGGATTGGCAAGTGTGCTTCAATCCTGCCCAAATGCTGCCGCCGATTTGGTTTTGAATGTTTTGATTATGTTGCACTTGGGGAGTAGCCAAAGCGGAAATACGTTTTGCTGCTTGTACGGCAACTTCTAATAGCAAGATAGCACACAATAGCCATACGTAATTATTGAAGGTTTTCGCAAATACCGAAATAAAAGCGGATCCGGCAATTCCGCCAAGGGTCGCGCCCGTACTAAGAAAGCCGAATAGACGTTTGCTTTGTTCCGTACTGAACACATCTGACATTAACGACCAAAATACAGACACGACAAAAAGGTTAAAGACAGAAACCCAGATGAAAAATAGACGCCCTGTCCAAATTAATAATTCACCGCTTGCCGTCCACATTAATCCGGCAAAAGCGACCAAGTTCAGCATAAAGAAACGGTAAGCAATGGCGATAAAACGTTCTCGTTGCCAACGTTTGACAAGATAACCATAGAGTGGCGTTAAAGTAAGCATAGCCACTAATGTACCGGTGAAAAGCCATTTAAGTTCTCTCACGCCTCCGGCTGCACCGAGTTCATCACGGATAGGTCGTAGCGTGTAATAGGCAAGAAAAAGCGTGAATACATACAACCACGCCCAAAATATAGCTTGGCGTTCGTTTGGTTTTACATCAATGAGTTTAGATAATTTAAACATATTAAATTCTGAATAAATGTAAGAAAAAGGCGTGTTAGACACGCCATAAGGTTTTTAAGTGATAATTTCGTTGGAAATTTGTAATCATCTTTGATTATTTTTTATCTTTCCATTCCGGTATGGCTTTTTGGAATTTGCTTACATCCACAAAGGGACTGCTTTCCGAGACGTTATAAATGCCGTTTAGATCCGCCTCAACCGCACGTACGGTGGCATCGACGACAGGGTCAATGTGAATGGTGGAATAACCTTCAATCGGCGCATCAAAACCTGATTTACCACCGTAAATCCAGCCGTAGCGTAAGATCACGGGAGTAAACTTGCCGGCTAAAGTTTGTGCTTCTAAGTTTTTCATTGCTTGGGTTGATTCGCCATATACGGGATCATTTTCATCAAGTAACGGTGCCGTTTCATTCGGTGCTTTTTCACTTGGCGCATAGAATACAAAGCTTTGTGTGATAAATTTTGGCGTGCCGGCTTTTTCCGCCGCTGTAATGAGGTTGCGTGTGCCTTCCACACGGATGCGGTTATCGCGTTTTAGCCCTTCCGTCATTTCTTCTTCCTTTAAGCCTTTTGGTAAAGAAGAAAGTTGGCTAATAATCACATCGGGTTTCGCTTCTAAGACGGCTTTTTCCACAGCCGGTACATCGTAAATGTCCAATACTACCGGTTTCACGCCATTGGTTTCCAAGATTTTAGCTTTATCTGTGCTACGTGTCGTGCCATACACTATATAGCCTTTTTCGACTAACGCTTTGGTTAATGGCTCGCCGATAACGCCGGTTGCGCCTGCCACAAACACGGTTTTTGATTTCGGTGTCGTTGTATTTTCAGGGGATTTATCACAGGCGGTTAAGCTAAGAATGCCAGCTACAAGTGCGGTCAATTTTAGTAGTGTTTTTTTCATAAGAACCTCTATAAAATATGAAAAATAATAAAATTCGGTTTGTCTCTAAAAGGGGAAGTTTGCCGGATTTGAGAGGCAAATATGCTTGTATTTTACCAGTTAAAAATTTGCAACAGAAAAGATATTCGTGAAATACCAAGAAATACGTGCATTTAGCCGTCTAGATTGTCATCTTATGGTTTTTTCTTTAGAATAACCCCAATTTATTTAGTATTTTACTTTGAACTAAAAGGTACGTTATGGCAGATTGGGATGGGAAATATATCAGTCCTTACGCGGAACATGGAAAGAAAAGCGAGCAAGTGAAGAAGATCACGGTGTCGATTCCGATTAAAGTCTTGGAAATCTTGACGAATGAACGCACCCGTCGCCAATTAAAAAGCCTGCGCCATGCCACAAATAGTGAGTTGCTTTGTGAGGCTTTTCTTCATGCCTTTACCGGTCAGCCGTTACCGACGGATCTGGATTTAATGAAAGAACGCCATGATGAAATTCCGGAAGATGCAAAAGAAATTATGCGCCAACTGGGGATTGATCCGGAAAGTTGGGATTATTAGCCGTTAACTTCTTTCTTTTTTTAATCCATTCAAAATTGAACATTCGGGCTGATCATTGCCCTGACAGGCGTTATGCCATTGTTGTAGTTCTCCCACCATTTCTTCTAATTGTTTAATTTGTTGTTTTAGCGTGGCGATGTGTTGCGTGGTGAGGGCTTTTACTTCACTGCTATTACGGGCGGGGTTATCTTGCAAAGCAAGCAATTGTGCTATTTGTTGTAACGAAAAGCCGACATCTCGTGAATGGCGAATAAAATGTAAACGTTCGATGTCCTTCTCTTCATAATAACGATAACCGGAAAAGTTGCGCTGTGCCGGTTTTAGTAAACCTAATTTCTCATAATCACGAATTTGTTTCGGGGTAAGTCCGCTTAATTTGGCAGCTTCACTAATATTCATAAAAATACCTTGACCTTTACCTAAAGTTAAGGTTTATAGTAAGCCACCTCTAAATATCATTCAATACTAACAAGGAGAAAATAATGAAAAACGTTCGTTTAACGGTAACAGGAATGCATTGCGGCGGTTGTGTAAAAAGCGTAACTCGCGTATTAGAAGAATTAGACGGCGTGGCAAAAGCAAATGTTGCCCTTGAAGGCTATGCGGATATTCAATTTGATGAAAGTAAAGTATCCGTCCCGCAATTAATTGAAACCATTGAGGATGCAGGTTTTGATGCAACAGAGTAAAAAAATCTCCCTTCAAATTGAAGGGATGACTTGTCAATCTTGCGCCAGTCGAATTGAAAAAGTGCTGAATAAAAAGCCTTTTGTGGAACAAGCGAATGTCAATTTTGCGGTGGAAGAAGCACAGGTCGTTTTTGATCCGACACAAGCAAGTGCGGATGATATTCTCGGCATTATTCAGAAAACCGGTTTTAAAGGGAGTTTAAAAACCGATAAACAGCCGCTTTTGCGGGAAGATAAAAAATCCCATTGGCGACTTTGGCTATTGTTGGTGATTAATATTCCGTTTTTAATCGGAATGATTGGAATGTTGCTCGGTAACCATCACTTAATGCTACCGCCGATGTGGCAATTTATGCTGGCAACTATTATGCAATTTTGGTTAGCCGTTCCCTTTTATCGTGGTGCGATTGGCAGTATTCGCGGTGGATTGGCAAATATGGATGTATTGGTGAGCAGTGGCACGCTTACGATTTATCTGTATTCCGTTTATATGTTGTTTTATCACGCTGCACAAGGTCACGATGCGTTACATCACGTGTATTTTGAAGCGTCTGTGATGGTAATTGGTTTTGTAAGCCTTGGTAAATTTCTAGAAGAGCGAACAAAAAAGCACAGTCTCAATAGTTTGGAATTGTTGTTACGACTTACACCGAAGCAAGTTAGCGTATGGCGTGATGAAATGTGGCAGAGCATTTCCCTTGATCAAGTAAAAATCGGCGATATATTGCGGGCTAACCATGGGGAGCGTATTGCCGCAGACGGCATTGTGGAGCAAGGAAACGGCTGGTGTGATGAAAGTCATTTAACCGGTGAATCGATGCCGGAAATGAAACAGGAAAAAAGCCGGGTACTTGCCGGTGCAATGGTAACCGAAGGAAGCTTGACTTATCGGGCGAATCAACTAGGCGCTCAAACCTTATTGGGCGATATGATGAGCGCATTGTCGGAAGCACAAGGTTCGAAAGCTCCCATTGCGCGTTTTGCCGATAAAGTGGCAGGTGTTTTTGTCCCTGTTGTGCTTGGTATTTCCATCATCACTTTTATCTTAACCTGGTGGAGCACCGCAGATATCGGAACGGCAATTATTCACGCCGTATCCGTATTAGTGATTGCCTGCCCTTGCGCTTTAGGGCTTGCGACACCGGCTGCAATTATGGCAGGAATGGGGAAGGCGGTAAATTCTGGCGTTTGGTTTAAAGATGCGGCAGCAATGGAACAAGCGGCACATATCAATACCGTTGTGTTAGACAAAACCGGTACGTTAACCACCGGTGAGTTAAACATTGCGGCAGTATGGCAGCCGGAAAGTGCGGTCGTTTCCGAAGAAGATTTATATCGTATTACCGCAGCCGTGGAACAATATGCCAATCATCCTCTGGCGAAAGCGATTGTGCGTGAGGCGCAGAAAAAAATCGCCTCAATTCCGACCGCACTTTCGGTGAAAACCGAAGTGGGGGCGGGTATTTCGGCTGAAGTGGAAGGTATCGGGTTTGTTAAAGTAGGCACGCCGGCATTTTGTGAATTTGATTTACCGAATGATCTGGCGGAGGTATGGAACGTTGCCAGTGTTGTGGCGGTTTCAATTAATGGAAAAACTGCCGGAGCTTTTGCTTTGACGGATACGTTACGTGAAGAAAGCAAAATCGCGATTAAACGATTGCATCAGCATAACATTCAGGTGATGATAATGAGCGGCGATCGTCAATCTGTGGTGGATTATGTCGCAAGGCAGCTTGGTATAAAAATGGCATTCGGTCGGCTTTCACCACGTGAAAAAGCAACAAAAATTCACCTCTTACAACAAGAAGGAAAAATTGTTGCAATGGTAGGAGATGGCATTAATGATGCGCTAGCACTTGCCATAGCGAATGTGAGTTTTGCGATGAAATCCGGTTCCGATGTAGCGGAGCATACCGCATCTGCAACGTTAATGCGTCAATCGGTAAACCAGCTCGCAGATGGTATTTTGATTGCGCAAGCCACATTAAAAAACATCAAGCAAAATCTCTTTTTTGCATTGATTTATAATGTGTTAGGCATTCCGCTTGCGGCATTGGGCTATTTAAATCCGGTGATTGCCGGTGCCGCAATGGCATTAAGTTCTATTTCGGTATTAACAAATTCCCTAAGACTTAAACGTCTCAAACTTCATTAGCAAAAGGGCGGAATTTTTTCCGCCCTTCTCTTTATTCGTTTACCCAAAGCGGTAACGTGATAGTCATCGCTAATCCGCCTAACGGACTTTTTTCCGCCCACACTTTACCCTGATGCCCCTTAACGACATTTGAAACGATAGCGAGCCCTAGCCCGGTGCCGCCGGTTGTGCGTGTACGCGTCTCATCAACGCGATAGAATGGATAGAAAATTTTTTTCAATTCTTCCGGATGTACCCCGGATCCGTTGTCGTCAATGCGGATCTTCAGGAATTCTTCTTCTTCTTCTTCTTGGATAAAAATATGAAGTTTGATCTTATCCTTTGTATATTTCAGCGCGTTTCTAATAATATTTTCGACCGCACTTTGTAGTTGATCCTCATTACCATTTAGAAAAATATCGGCATCGTGGGGTAAATCAAAGAATTTTTCAAATTCAATATGACGCTGTTCAGCTTCGAATATCGCATCTTGTACCACATTATGCCAAATTTTTTCTGCCGGAAAGATGGTTCTTGTTACTTGCGCATTGATTTGTTGACGGGAGATGAGTAATAACTCATTAATCATTTTATCCATACGTGCAACCTCTTTCTCAATACGCTGAACAGCATTGGTTTCTCCGACTTGATGACGTAGTAGTGCCGTGGCGAGTTGAAGTCGGGTTAGTGGTGTTTTCATCTCATGGGAAATGGAAGACATTAAGGTTTGTTGGTTTGAGATTAATTCGTTAATCGCCATTGTCATTCGGTTGAAACGAGTGCCTACTTGGCGTAGTTCCAGTGGGCCGCTATGGTTTAGTTTGGGATCGGTTGTGAAGTTACCCAGTTCTACACGGTTTGCCGCTTCTTGTAAGCGGGAAATCGGTTTTACGATAGTGTAAGTAAACCACCACAGCAGCGGCGTTGTAATAAATAGGGTTAAAATAAGTAATGTCAGTGGATTATTCAGCAGATATCGAAGTATCTCTTTATGCGGATCAACACGAGATACGAAGAAGAGTGAAAAGGGTTCATGAAAGTTATTACTTATGTACACTTGGAAAGGACCGGCAATTTGGATGTCGTCAAAACTCTTTCGCATTGGGTTTGAAAAATCCGTTGAATTTTCAGCAAAACGATGTACAAGCGGTTTTTCTTCAGTAAATGCACCGAATACTTCTTTATTATAAGGGTTATAAAGAACAGGGCGGGCTATATCAAACCGCGCAACAGGGAGTAAAGGCGTTTCTGAAAGAATGGAGTTAATTTTATGATTGCGGATGACTTCTGTTATTGTTTTTTGGTAGTTTGCAATTTCATTATTTTGTAGCTTAGAGTAAAAACGGTTATCAAAATAGGGAAGCGCAAGAATGATTGCGATCATGGCTAAAAAAGCGAACCAAAATACGGCGAAGATGCGAACGGTTAAATGATTCAGACTAAATTTCGTTTTAAGCTGCATAAGATTATTTATTAACTAAAAGATAGCCTCGCCCACGTAGGGTTTTAAACCAAGGCAATCCATTTTCTTTCGGTGGTAATTTTTTACGCAAGTTTGACATATGCATATCGACTGAGCGATCAAACGGAGAAAGTGCTTTCCCTAATGCGCCAATACTTAATTCTTCACGAGTGACTAATTCTCCCGCGGAACGAACCAGCTCTCTCAATAATGAAAATTCTGATTCGGTAAGATGGAGATCTTGCGTTTTATAGAACGCTAAGTGATTTTCTAAATGAAGTTTTAATCCGTGGAAATTTACCCAGCCGTCTTCGTTACTTTGAGAGGAAGGGAGGCTGTTTGATGTTTCATTTGAATCGACACTTCTACGTAGAATCGCTTTAATGCGTGCAACTAATTCCCGATCATTAAAGGGTTTTGGTAAATAATCGTCAGCCCCCAGTTCTAAGCCGAGTACGCGATCAATCTCTTCACCACGTGCGCTTAGCATCATAACGGGTACGTTGGATTGTTGGCGGATATGTTTAAGTGTTTCGATGCCGTTTAATACCGGCATCATTACATCTAACAAAATTAATGCATAATTTTGATCAAGTTTATCCAACGCTTCTTGACCGTTGTTAGCCACATCAACAATAAAACCTTCCAGCGAAAGCACTTCCGCAAGTAAGTCTGTTAGTTCGGTATCATCATCAACGAGTAGAATTTTCGACATTACCAAGCCCCTTATCGTTACGTAATTATCCGCTGAAAGAATGCCTGCAAAGCAGATGACAGGCTAGAATTACCAGAATTTCCACCAAGATTTTTTCTGTGTATTGCCATTGCGCTCAATAATCGTGTTATTTTCATTTTGTGAGGCGACTTCAGGCAATGGTTTATCAAGATTGGTTTCGGTAACAATACCATGTTGATCAAATTTTACGGTAAATGTGTGTTGTTCCGGTGATTGATAGGCGTGCTGCTGTAAAAATACATAGTACCAAGTGAGATTGTTATAAGGGTCAATCAAAACCGGTGTACCAAGTAAATATTGTACTTGTTGTGTCGTCATACCTTGTTTTACTTGTGCCACATTAGCGGCTTCTAAGTAATTCCCTTGTGGCACATCAATACGATAGACCACTTTCTCGATAGTTGAACAAGCCGCTAGACTTAATGCTAATACAGCTGCGCCAAAAATAGTTTTAAATTGCATTTTCTTTACCTTAATTTCTGCAAATTTTCTAAAATAATATCCAAAGTTACGGGACTTGCCAAACTAATTCTCTGATTTTAGGGATTTTTGTAATTGGTCTTTTAAATTAGGCGGTAAACCTTTAATGGTTAACTCATCGGATAGCGGATCCCAAAGAATGCGCGTATTAAGCAAATCCGCATCAAAACTTAATGTAACGCCTTTACCCGAACCGGAGAATTTTGTGAGCGATTTCAATGCAGAACGTAGCGGTGGGATACTTTCTTCTAAACCGTAATCTTGTGCTTCTGTAAAGGCGACAAAAGATTGCTCGTTTAGAGTGGGTAAGTTTGCCGAAAGTTCCGTTAATTCAATCTCTTCGCCGCCGCTAAGCTGCCCTTTGCAATACTCAAAAACCTGTTTTTTCACTGCTTGGGTTTGCTCTTTATTTAATTCGCCTTGCTCACAATAATCGCTCACCGCTTGTAATAAGCATTGATTCTGTACTTGCGGGTTCAAACCTTCTTCCGCACCAAGGAAATCCATAAAGAAATCACTGATTTTGCGACCGACACGTCCTTTGATAAAAGTTAAATAGCGGTTGGAGTTCGCATTCACTTGCAAATCCGTTAAATTTACCCGTGCGGCAATGTCGAATTGTGTGATGTCGAGGTATTCCGTACGGCGAATATCCAAATGCTCATCTACCAGCATACTGTGGCGGCTATCAAGTAGCGCAATAAATAAATAGTCGGTCGCTAAAAAATTATACTGGCAGAGAATGAGCGTGCCGCTATCGGCAAAATTGTATTTACTTAATTCATTTGCGAGCAGTTTGGTGGAAGATTGGCTAAAACCTAAAAATTCAATTTCCTGTTCCAATAAGCGATTCAACTGTTGGGCAAAGATGGAATTTTCTTGGAATATCCCAAAGGCTTTCGCTTTATTTTGATAACCTTGGTGTAATTGCAACATCATTTGTTCTACTTCCGGCGTGATTGATAGTAGTTCATCACGCAGAATGCTTTCCATTTTTGTATTTTCATCGTCAGTTTGCTTGATTAGCTGATGTAGTACGATTTGATTAACGCTAATGCTCATTTTATTTTCCTTTATTCAAAAACGTTGCAAATTATAACCGCACTTTTTAATCAAGAAAAAAGAAATTATTTAGGATCTAGGAAATAATCGGGTATGATAGAGCGACTTTTTTCTCTCATTTTGTATAAAATGGCTCAACATTCAAAGTATTCTGACGCGCAACTCGGCGCAATTGTAAATGATATGATAGCCGTGTTGGAAAAACATAAAGCTCCGGTCGATTTGTCTCTCATTGCGTTAGGCAATATGGCAAGCAATTTGCTTACCAGCAGTGTGCCGCAAACTCAACGTGAGGTTTTGGCGCAAGCCTTTTCCAATGCTTTAATTAACGCGGTAAAAACGCACTAATATGATGATGTGGTTTAAAAAAGGCACTTTCAGTGGAAAACAATATCGCGATGATACCTCCCGAAAAATTTCGTGGGGGCATTGGTTTGCCTTTTTTAATATTATTATTTCGGTACTGATCGGCGCACGTTACGCTTTTCTCATTGATTGGCCCGATACGCTTGGCGGTAAACTTTATTTCTTTGTTAGCCTGCTCGGACATTTCAGCTTCTGCGTTTTTGCGATTTATTTATTGGTTATTTTTCCTCTCAGTTTTTTCGTTAAAAATCACCGCACTTTCCGTGGTTTAACGGTGATACTTTCTACGGTTTGTACAACGCTATTATTATTTGATACGGAAGTATTTCATCGTTTTAATCTGCACTTATCTTCTGTGGTATGGAATTTATTGGTGAATCCGGAAAACGGTGAGATGTCGCGAGACTGGCAAATTTTCTTTGCACCAATGCCGATTATTCTGTTGATTCAAATGCTGTTTTCCCGTTGGAGTTGGGAAAAGCTCCGTAGTCTTGAACGGCAAAAATGGCTAAAAGGAGTCGGTGTATTCTTCACGGCTGCTTTTATCGCTACTCACCTTATTTATGCGTGGGCGGATGCTTATTTGTATCGTCCGATTACAATGCAACGTTCCAATTTTCCGCTTTCTTACCCGATGACAGCACGTTCTTTCTTGGAAAAACACGGGCTATTGGATGTTGAACAGTATACGAAAACTTTAGAGCAAGAAGGGCGATTAGATGCGCTGAAGATTGATTATCCAAAGCATAAACTCACCTTCGCACCGCTTGAAAATAAGCCGAATCTTTTAGTGATCACGGTTTCAGGCTTGCGTTACGATGCGATCACCGGTGAGAAGATGCCGAGATTGGCAGAGTTTGCTACCGGTTCGACACAATTTGTCAATCATTATAGTAGCGGTAATACAAATAATGCCGGTTTAGTCGGTTTATTCTATGGTTTGAATGCAAATTATACGGACAGTATTTTGAGCAATCACACACCGTCGGTATTGATTGAAAAACTCCGTTCGGAAAAATATCAATTGGGGTTATTTTCTGCAACAAACTTTAAAGATAGCTTGTTCCGTCAAGCCCTACTTAAGAACATCAAGCTGCCGCAAGGAAAATCCGGTAATGAAAGTGCGGTCAAAAGTTTTAATGAATTTATGTCGACAAGAACCGCTCAAGCCCCTTGGTTTGCTTATCTTGATCTTGATTTAACGGCAAAAAACAAAGCAGAATATGACCGCACTTTAACACGAATAGATGGGCTGATTGAGCAAGCATTAATGCGTGTGCCATTAGAAAATACCCTTGTGATTGTGACGGCAGAACATGGTTTTGCTTTTGATGCGATGAGTGAAAAAGATCGCTCCAATTATTTTGGGCGTGATGAAATTCAAGTTCCGTTATTGGTCTATTGGAAAGATTTACCGGTGGGCATTGAAAAAAGGCTAAGCGGACATACTGACATATTGCCGGCGCTGATGACATCGGTGTTTAAGGTAAAAAACCCGTTGAGTGATTACTCGCAAGGGCGTAATTTGTTTGATTTGGATGGAGATAATTGGGTGCTTGCTTCAAATTACCGTTGGAATGTATTGATTCAACCGGACGGCACGCAATATCACATTGATCGTAAAGGAAACTACAAAAAATTTGACCGCACTTATCAAGAACAATTTTCCGAACGTCCTCCATTGGGGCTGTTCTTGGAAATGTTTAAACGGGAAAATTCATTTTTTGAGAAATAATGTCAGTGAGGCGGTGTTTCCGCCTTTGTTTTATCGTAAAAAATGAATGGCTTTTTGTGGTTCAACCCTTTATACTTGCGCCTCAGTTTAAGACTGAAAAGATGTTATTAATGAAAATCCGTGAGTTTTTCATAACATTATCACTATGCTTCTCGCCACGCTTGTCGTGCCTTTCAATTAATACGCTTCTCGTCTTTTTATCCTCATTCTTTTTTATGGAGTTTGTATGAAAAGCCACGTTCGTAGTTTTAAAACCTATATTCGCGATGAGATCATCAAAAAAGGCGGTTGGGTAAATGCCCACGCCCACGCCGATCGCGCCTTTACGATGACGCCGGAAAAAATCGGTATTTATCATAGTAGCAATTTGCAACAAAAATGGGATTTGGTCGATGAAGTAAAACGCACTTCCAGTGTTGATGATTATTATGCACGATTTTGCCAGTCTATCGAGTTGATGATTTCCCAAGGTGTAACGGCTTTCGGCACCTTTGTCGATATTGATCCGATTTGTGAAGATCGGGCAATTATCGCCGCTCACAAAGCACGTGAAGTTTATAAACACGACATTATTTTAAAATTTGCCAATCAAACCTTAAAAGGCGTGATTGAACCTACCGCCCGTAAATGGTTCGATATCGGTTCAGAAATGGTGGATATGATAGGCGGTTTGCCATATCGCGATGAACTGGATTATGGGAGAGGTTTAGACGCGATGGATATTTTGTTGGATAAGGCAAAATCTCTTGGCATTATGTGTCACGTGCATGTGGATCAGTTTAATAATCCAAGTGAAAAGGAAACCGAGCAATTATGTGATAAAACCATTGAACATGGTATGGAAGGGCGTGTTGTCGGGATTCACGGGATTTCTATCGGATCTCATTCCAAAGAATATCGCTATCAACTTTATGAAAAAATGCGTAAAGCAAAAATGATGATGATTGCTTGTCCAATGGCATGGATTGATAGTAATCGAAAAGAAGATCTAATGCCGTTCCATAACGCTTTAACACCAGCGGATGAAATGATTCCGGAAGGGATTACGGTGGCTTTAGGGACGGATAATATCTGCGATTATATGGTGCCGCTTTGCGAAGGTGATTTATGGCAGGAATTGAGCTTGCTTGCGGCAGGTTGTCGTTTTCCTCATTTAGATGCAATGGTGGATATTGCAAGTATTAATGGGCGTAAAGTATTAGGGTTAGAGCCGATTTAACTAAAGTCCGTTAAAAAAGAGCGGTCATAAAATGAAATGTTTTATGATCGTTTTTTATTGCCTAAAAATAAAACGTTTAAAAAGAGATTAGGTGAAGTGGTGGGCGATACCGGTTTCGAACCAGTGACCCCCTCCTTGTAAGGGAGGTGCTCTCCCAACTGAGCTAATCGCCCGATAATATTAAGACTAAATCTTAAATCCTCGGTTTATCTAAACACTTAATTAAGTGGTGGGCGATACCGGTCTCGAACCAGTGACCCCCTCCTTGTAAGGGAGGTGCTCTCCCAACTGAGCTAATCGCCCACTTAAGATAGCGTTTAAATAAAAGGGAAAGTTTGAGCGGAAAGAACACTTTAGAGAAGTGGTGGGCGATACCGGTCTCGAACCAGTGACCCCCTCCTTGTAAGGGAGGTGCTCTCCCAACTGAGCTAATCGCCCGCTTGGTCAAACTTTACAACATTAAGTACCTTGGATAGTGGTGGGCGATACCGGTCTCGAACCAGTGACCCCCTCCTTGTAAGGGAGGTGCTCTCCCAACTGAGCTAATCGCCCTTAATGTTGTGGGTTGGCATTATAGGGATAATGCATTTTCAGTCAATCATTTTTTATAAAAAAGCGATTAATTGTTGTAAAAATAAGCATAAAAAGCAGCTTTCTTATTTAGATGTGAATGCAGTCGTAGTAGAATAGCGGGCGATATTTTGATTATAGATAGGTTAGAAAATGAAATTAGCAGCTCCTTTTGATTTAGATCCGAATGTGAAAGTGCGTACCCGTTTTGCTCCTAGCCCTACCGGTTATTTACACGTAGGTGGAGCGCGCACTGCGCTTTATTCTTGGTTATTCGCAAAACATAATCACGGCGAATTTGTATTGCGCATTGAAGATACCGATTTGGAACGTTCTACGCCGGAAGCCACGGCTGCGATTTTAGAAGGAATGGAATGGTTAAACCTTGCTTGGGAGCACGGGCCTTATTACCAAACCGAACGTTTTGAGCGCTACAACCAAGTTATTGATGAAATGCTTGAACAAGGTTTGGCATATCGCTGTTACTGTTCTAAAGAACGTTTGGAAGCACTTCGTCATACACAAGAACAAAATAAAGAAAAACCACGTTATGATCGCCATTGTTTACACGATCATAGCCATTCACCGAATGAACCCCATGTCGTTCGCTTTAAAAATCCGACGGAAGGCTCGGTCGTATTTGATGATGCCGTGCGGGGACGCATTGAAATTAGCAACAGTGAATTGGATGATCTCATTATTCGCCGCACGGACGGTTCACCAACCTATAATTTCTGTGTCGTGGTGGATGACTGGGATATGGGTATTACTCATGTAGTACGCGGTGAAGATCATATTAATAATACGCCTCGTCAAATTAATATCCTAAAAGCCATCGGTGCGCCGATTCCGACTTATGCGCATGTTTCAATGATCAACGGTGATGACGGTCAAAAACTCTCAAAACGTCATGGCGCGGTGAGTGTGATGCAATATCGTGATGAAGGTTACTTGCCGGAAGCACTCGTTAATTACCTTGTGCGTTTAGGCTGGGGACATGGTGATCAGGAAATTTTTAGCCGTGAAGAGATGATTAAATATTTTGAGCTTGATCACGTAAGTAAATCGGCAAGTGCGTTTAATACCGATAAACTCTTGTGGTTAAACCATCACTATATTCGTGAATTACCGCCGGAATATGTGGCGAAACACCTTGAATGGCATTATAAGGATCAAGGTATTGATACGAGCAACGGACCTGCGTTGACCGAAATCGTAACAATGCTTGCCGAACGTTGCAAAACCCTAAAAGAAATGGCAGCAGCAAGCCGTTATTTCTTTGAAGAATTTGATACTTTTGACGAAGCGGCCGTGAAAAAACATTTTAAAGGTGCAGCCGTTGAAGCCCTTGAAAAAGTAAAAGAAAAATTGACCGCACTTTCCGCTTGGGATTTACATTCTACTCACGAAGCGATTGAACAAGCTGCTGCCGAGCTTGAAGTAGGAATGGGGAAAGTCGGTATGCCGTTACGTGTGGCCGTTACCGGTTCGGGTCAGTCGCCGTCAATGGATGTGACTTTGGTCGGCATTGGTCGTGAACGTGTACTTGCCCGTATTCAACGTGCGATCGATTTTATTAAGTCGCAAAATGCTTAATATTTAATCGTCTGATCTTTTCAAGATAATTTCATATTGACAGCAGTAGCAGCAAAATTTAAGATAGCACCGCTTTTGGGGATATAGCTCAGTTGGGAGAGCGCTTGAATGGCATTCAAGAGGTCGTCGGTTCGATCCCGATTATCTCCACCAACAAATTTAAAACGCACTGTAAATACAGTGCGTTTTCCTTTTCTAGATGTTTCGTAATTTATCGGAATAAAGTATCAAGCAAAGCGCTATCACCATAATGAGGATTGCTCCGGCGAATAAAATCGTATCCAGCGCACTTTCGTGCATAACAATAATAAAGCGTAGCATTGCGGTGATCCCTGAATAGATAAAGTAGCGCAAAGGAAAGTGATAGCCGCTTTTAAAATATTGTACAATTAAGCCGATGAATCCGAAGTATAAGAAAAACATCACAGCCTGTTCTGCTAAGGCATAAGGCACGACAGTCGAAGGATTTATCACCATCAAGGCAAGAGAATAAGTAATTTTTGCTAAAGCAATAATAAGTACAATTGCTAAAGCGATCAATGCGGTGCTGAGTACGATTTTAAGTATGTTTGTTACGATACTTGGAAATTTTTCCATTTGATTTTCTTCCATTGTTTATTCTCCTTCTGCTTATCTTCAATAAAAAAATACCGATACGATCATCGGTATTTCTTGGAAAGTGCGGTTATTTTTTACCGAGTTTTAATCCGGAGTATAATATAGTTTTCCTATTTCAATTTTTTGACGACCGGTTTCTTCACGCCATTTGTTGCTATCACGTAATGAATAAACACAGCCGCAATATTCTTGTTGATAAAAACGTTCGCGCTTGCTGATTTCGATCATTCGTTGTGAACCGCCTTCTTTGCGCCAATTGTAATCCCAATAAATCACGTCATCATATTTTTCTGCTGCACGGTGTCCGCAGCCGTTGATTTGATTCATATCTTTCCAACGGGAGATGCCAAGACAACTTGTGAAAACCGGAAAGCCATGTTCGTGAGCATATTCTGCCGCTTTTTCAAAACGCATATCGAAACACATCGTGCAACGAATGCCACGTTCCGGCTCCCATTCCATACCTTTCGCGCGATCGAACCAATTTTGTCGATCATAATCCGCATCAATAAAGGGAATGCCAAACTTTTGAGCGAAGCGAATGTTTTCTTCCTTACGAATTAAATATTCTTTTAACGGATGAATATTCGGATTGTAGAAATAAATAGTGAAGTTAATGCCGGAGGCAAGAATGGCTTCCATCACTTCACCGGAGCAAGGCGCACAGCAAGAGTGAAGAAGTAGTTTATTGTGTCCGTCGGGTAAGGTTAATTTTTCACGAATAAAAGGTGCGTTAGGATCTTTACGCACTTTTTGCTTGCGTATTTTGGGCTGGAAATTGACCGCACTTTGCGTTGAGTTTTCGGTGTTATTCATAACGTTAATAATAATGGTGAAAGATTGTCCTAAAATGTGAATGTTGTATTAAAAGTTAATAGGTTCTATCTACGGATAAGTAAGCTAAAGAAATCAATGCCTGTTTGTATTCGCTTTCCGGCAAAATAGCAATTGCATCAACGGCTTTTTGCGCTTCTTGTTTTGCCCGTGCCATAGAATAGTCCAACGATTTATGCTCTGCCATAATGGCAAGCACTTCATCAATCGCTTCTCGTTTACCGCCTTGTTCAATGGCTTCACGGATAAGTGTCGCTTGCTGCTCATTTCCATGGTGCATTGCGTGCAATAAAGGAAGTGTCGGTTTTCCTTCCGCCAAATCATCGCCCACATTTTTTCCGAGTGCTTGGGCGTTTGCGCTATAATCCAATACATCGTCCACCAGTTGGAATGCGGTGCCGAGATAACGTCCGTAATCTTGTAAAGCTTTCTCTTGCGCTTCTGTTGCGCCGGCAACAATTGCCGCAGCTTGTCCTGCAACCTCAAATAAACGTGCGGTTTTGCTATAAATGACACGCATATAATTCGCTTCACTGGTTTCAGGATCATTGACGTTCATTAATTGTTGGACTTCACCTTCCGCCAATACATTGGTCGCATCCGCCATAATGCGTAGGATTTTTAAAGATTCCAATTGCGCAACCAACTGAAATGCCCGCGTATAAATAAAATCACCGACTAATACGCTTGCAGCATTACCAAATTCAGCATTGGCGGTAGCACGGCCACGGCGCATATCGGATTCATCAACGACATCATCATGCAATAGAGATGCGGTGTGAATAAATTCGACAAAAGTTGCACAAGTGATCGTTTGCGATCCTTCAAACCCTAAGGATCGTGCGGCAAGTATTGCGATCAAAGGACGGATCCTTTTTCCGCCGCCTTGTACAATATAGAAACCGAGTTGGCTTATTAATGCTACATCGGAATTTAATTGAGTAAGAATATTTTGATTCACTTTCTGCATATCCGGATCAACCAATTGCTGAATAGATTGCATATCCATTAAATCTTGTTTTTTCATCTCTTTTGATAGGCTTCTAAGGTAAAAGTGCGGTGCATTTTAACTGAATTTTCGGGCTTTCTGAAATCAAACTGCCGGAAAAGGGAATTTTTTTATTTTATTACAAATAAACCCTTGCTATGGGATCGTTTTTTCCGTAGAATTTGCGACCTATTTTATATGAATTTTGAAGTGCGGACTGCAAAGTGCAGAAAAGCACAGTTAAGCGGAGTATTTATGTACGCAGTTTTCCAAAGTGGCGGTAAACAACACCGTGTCAGCGAAGGACAAGTTGTTCGTTTAGAAAAACTTGAACTTGCAACTGGCTCAACAGTTGAGTTTGATTCAGTGTTGATGGTCGTTAATGGTGAAGATGTTAAAATTGGTGCGCCGGTAGTTGCCGGTGCGAAAGTAGTGGCTGAAGTGGTTGCACAAGGTCGTGGCGAGAAAGTAAAAATCGTTAAATTCCGTCGTCGTAAACACAGCCGTAAACAACAAGGTCATCGTCAGTGGTTCACAGAAGTGAAAATCACTGGGATTCAAGCATAATTTCAGAGGAGATCAAGTAGATGGCAACTAAAAAAGCTGGTGGTTCAACTCGTAACGGTCGCGATTCTGAAGCTAAACGCCTTGGTGTTAAACGTTTCGGTGGCGAGTCTGTATTAGCTGGTAGCATTATTGTTCGTCAACGTGGTACTAAATTCCACGCTGGAAGCAATGTAGGTATGGGTAAAGATCACACCCTATTTGCAACGGCGGACGGTAAAGTTAAATTTGAAGTAAAAGGTGAAAAAAGCCGTAAATACGTAAGTATTATTACTGAGTAATTTAAAACCTATTTGAGTGAAACGCCCTACAAATTTTGTGGGGCGTTTTATTTTTTTTGGATCATTCTTGCGTTCTGCAGCTTTAGGATCTAATGTATAACCATTTGCAATTCGCATAAACTTATTGTGAATAGCAGCAAACACAAGGAAGAAAGTATGAAACAGCAACCATTATTAGGCTTCATTTTTGCTTTAATTACCGTGATGGCATGGGGATCTTTGCCTTTAGCACTGAAACAGGTTCTTTCGGCGATGAGCGCACAGACTATTGTTTGGTATCGTTTTGTTGTTGCAACTCTTGCATTGTTGTTATTGCTTGCTTATAAAAAGAAATTGCCGGAATTAGCTAAAATCGGTCAATATGGCTGGCTGGTCATTATCGGTGTGCTAGGGCTTGCAGGAAATTTTTTATTATTTAGCAGTTCGCTTAATTATATCGATCCCTCGGTTGCACAAATTTTCATTCATTTGTCCTCCTTTGGAATGCTGGTTTGTGGTGTCTTTATTTTCAAAGAAAAACTAGGATTGCACCAAAAGATCGGGATCTTGCTTTTATTAATCGGTTTAGGGCTGTTCTTTAATGATCGTTTCGATGTATTCAATGGGCTGAACCGATATTCCATCGGTGTAATATTAAGTGTCAGTGCGGCCTTAGTGTGGGTTGCATATGGTATGGCGCAAAAATTAATGTTACGCAAATTTAGCTCACAGCAAATCTTATTAATGATGTATTTCGGTTGCGCTATCGTGTTCACTCCAATGGCTGAATTTTCACAAGTACAAGCATTAACCCCTTTTGCATTTGCCTGTTTTATTTATTGCTGCTTGAATACCCTAATTGGCTATGGAGCTTATGCTGAAGCGTTGAATCGCTGGGATGTCTCAAAAGTGAGCGTGGTGGTAACACTTGTACCGCTTTTCACGATTTTATTTTCTCATCTTGCACATTTTTTTAGCCCCGAGTATTTTGCCGTACCTGAATTAAATACTGTTAGCTATATTGGGGCGTTTATTGTAGTATGCGGGGCAATTTTATCCGCAATTGGACATAAATTATTATCATCGCGCAATGTGAAATAGCATAAAAGTGCGGTTCGATTTTGGAGAATTTTAATGAAATTTATTGATGAATCCCTCATTCGTGTAGAAGCCGGAGATGGCGGAAACGGTTGTGTAAGCTTTCGCCGTGAAAAATTTATTCCAAAGGGAGGGCCTGACGGCGGAGACGGAGGAGATGGCGGAGATGTCTATTTAATAGCGGATGAAAATCTCAACACATTGATTGACTACCGTTTTAACAAACGTTTTGCTGCCGAACGTGGTGAGAACGGACGTAGTTCTGATTGTACAGGTCGCCGTGGTAAAGATATTATTTTGCAAGTGCCGGTTGGAACAAGAGCGATTGATAACGATACCAAAGAAATTTTAGGTGATTTAATTAAACACGGACAAAAAATGCTAGTGGCAAAAGGGGGATACCATGGTTTGGGCAATACCCGCTTTAAATCCTCCGTAAACCGTGCACCACGGCAAAAAACCATGGGCACACCGGGTGAAAAACGTGATTTGTTGTTAGAATTAATGTTACTTGCCGATGTAGGGATGCTTGGATTACCGAATGCCGGAAAATCCACGTTTATTCGAGCTATTTCAGCGGCGAAACCTAAAGTAGCGGATTATCCGTTTACAACTTTAGTGCCAAGCTTAGGCGTGGTGAAGGTGGATGAGGCACACAGTTTTGTGGTTGCCGATATTCCCGGTTTAATTGAAGGAGCGGCAGATGGTGCCGGCTTAGGTATTCGTTTCTTGAAACACTTAGAACGTTGCCGCGTATTAATTCACCTTGTGGATATTCAACCGATTGATGATTCTGATCCGGCAGATAATATCGCTATTATTGAATCAGAACTATTTCAATATAGCGAGAAATTGGCTGAAAAACCGCGTTGGTTGGTATTCAATAAAATTGACACGATGAGCGATGAAGAAGCCGATGAGCGGGCTAAAGAAATCGCTGAAAGCTTAGGTTGGAATGAGGATTACTACCTTATTTCTGCCGCAACAGGTAAAAATGTACCGGTATTATGTCGCGATATTATGGATTTTATTGAAGCGCACCCACGTGAAATGGAGGAGCAACAGGTTTCACCGGAAGAAGTGAAATTCAAGTGGGAAGATTATCACCAAGAACAATTGGCAGAACATCAATTCGATGACGAAGATGATTGGGATGACGATTGGACAGAGGAAGATGATGAGGAAATAGAATTTATTTATAAGCCATAATCCTTTCTAACAAAAGTGCGGTCAGATTTTAGTATAAATCCGACCGCACTTTTTCTTCTTGGAATTATCCACGACGTGCATTTTTCATAATGCGTTCTTTCGCCACTTTCCATTCACGATCTTTAATATCATCTCGTTTGTCGTGTTGTTTTTTACCTTTTGCCAAGCCCACTTTAATTTTTGCCCAAGCACCTTTCCAATAAAGCGCGAGCGCCACAATGGTAAAACCGTCTCGACTTGATTTGCCGAAAAGGGATTCTAATTCCCGCTTATTCAATAATAATTTACGGGTGCGGGTGGGATCGCACACAACGTGTGTTGAGGCTAAACTTAACGGTTGAATTGTTGCACCGAATAAATAGGCTTCTCCGTTTTTAAAGATAATATAGCTATCACTAATATTGGTTTTGCCTGCACGCATAGATTTTACTTCCCAACCTTGCAGTTCAAGTCCCGCCTCTATTTCATCTTCAATAAAATAATCATGTCGGGCTCGTTTATTCAAAGCGATAGTGTTTGAACCCGGTTTGAGTTTTTTCTTTGTCATAATTTTCTCTGTTTTTAAATTTTTGCCGATTTTACCGAATATGTGCTTTGATCGCAAAATTGAGGCAAATAAAGAAAAAATAAAGGGCCGGATATTCAGCCCTTTTAGATTTTATAGGATTTTTTTATGATTCCAGTTCACCGCAAAAACGATAACCTTCTCCGTGAACCGTTGCAATTATTTCCGGCGTGTTAGGATGATCTTCGAAATGTTTACGAATACGGCGAATGGTTACATCCACCGTGCGATCTTGCGGTTTTAGTTCACGACCGGTCATTCTTTTTAGTAATTCTTCACGGGTTTGTAATTTTCCCGGATTTTCACAGAAATGCACCATTGCACGAAATTCACTGCGCGGAAGTTTGAATTCTTCCCCCTCAGGAGTAATTAAATTATGGCTATTCAAATCTAGCGTCCAGCCGTTGAAACGATAAAAATCACGTTCGTGACCAATGTTTTCTTTTTCGTGTTGTAACATTGTGCGATGTAATAAATTGCGTGCGCGAATAGTTAATTCTCGAGGGTTAAACGGCTTGGTAAGGTAATCGTCCGCACCGATTTCTAAGCCTAAAATTTTATCAACTTCATTATCTCGTCCCGTTAGAAAAATAAGCGGTAGATTGGCATATTCACGTAATTCCCGCGCTAATAAAAGCCCATTTTTACCCGGAAGATTAATGTCCATTACGACAAGATTAACAGCATTATCGTTCAAAATTTGATGCATTTCCGTGCCGTCTTGCGCTTCAAGAACGGTATAGCCTTCCCCTTCAAAAATGCCTTTTAATATATTACGGGTAACGGCTTCATCTTCAACAATGAGAATTTGTGGTGCTGCCATTTTCCAATCCTTTTACTTACTTCGGTAACAACGGATATTTTAGCTTTGTAACATAGTTGCAACAATGGAAAAGTATAATTATTTCCGAGATCTTTCCATTTTTTATGATCTAAATCATACTTTTGGGTTTTTGATTTGCTTTGTGTTAAGATCCCACCACGAAAACTCATCTCCTTAATCTATGAAAAATTATCTTCTTTTTTTTAGCCTCATATTGACCGCACTTTCTAGCCAAGCAGGGTTATTTGATAACAAATCTTCTTTTTTAAACGTCGATGAAGCCTTTCCGCTTTCTGCTGAAATTTCTACCGATAAAACGCAGCTTCATATTCGTTGGGATACGGTAAAAGGTTATTATCTTTACCAAGATAAGATTGAGGCAAGAAAAGAGGGGGAATCTCAATTACTTTTCGTAAATTTCGGTCAGCAATCGGAGACTCATCAAGATCCTTATTTTGGTGAAGTAAAAGTATTTACTCAACCTTTAGACGCTTATTTTTCCGGGAAGGAATTTGCTGCGGATCAGCATATAGAGATTTCTTACCAAGGCTGTACCGAGGGATTCTGCTATCCTCCTGAAACGAAATTTCTGCGCGTTGCTGATTTACCGATTGCTGATTTTGAAGAAAAAATAGTGAAAAAAACAACCGCACTTCAGGCAGAACAAGATCGTTTGGCGGAAGGATTATTCAAAAGTAAATATGCGGTATTGGGCTTTTTCTTGTTGGGGTTAGGGCTTGCTTTCACACCTTGCGTGTTGCCAATGCTGCCATTGCTCTCTGCGATTGTTATCGGGCAGCAAAATCGTCCGAATATGGTGCGTGCTTTTTCTTTAAGTTTCCTTTATGTGCAAGGTATGGCATTGACTTACACCTTACTGGGACTGGCTGTCGCCGCAATCGGTTTACCTTTTCAAATTGCGCTGCAACACCCTTATGTAATGATTGCGCTTTCTCTCTTATTTGCGCTTTTGGCGTTGTCGATGTTCGGCGTATTTACTTTACAACTTCCCGCTTCTTTGCAAACCAAATTAAATGCCTTAAGCCAAAAACAGAGCTCAGGTGCTTTCGGCGGGGCGTTTTTAATGGGAATGATTGCAGGACTCGTCGCTTCACCTTGTACTTCAGCCCCGCTTTCCGGTGCATTGTTATATGTAGCGCAAAGCGGCGATTTGGTTACCGGTGCGCTCACCTTGTATTTACTCGCCTTAGGGATGGGGATTCCGTTAATGTTAATTACGTTATTCGGAAACAAAATTTTACCGAAATCAGGGGCGTGGATGAACACGGTTAAACAAAGTTTCGGTTTTGTTATGTTAGCTTTACCGGTATTCTTGCTTTCACGTATTTTGCCGGAAGTTTGGGAGCCACGCCTATGGGCATTATTAGCAACGGCTTTCTTCATCTGGTTCGCCTTACAAATGCCAAAAAGCGGTATGGGTTATGTGATGAAAATTTTCGCTTTTGGTTGTGCGATGATCGCCGTTCAACCGTTACAAAACTTCGTGTGGCAGAACCAATCCGGCGCACAAAGTGCGGTCAATAATACGGAAGTTTCGCAGGTTAAATTTCAGCGTATCCAAAATTTACAAGAATTAGATGAAGTGCTTTCACAGAATCCTCATTCGATTGCGATGTTAGATTTGTATGCAGATTGGTGCGTGGCCTGTAAAGAATTTGAAAAATACACTTTTAGTGATGAAAAGGTGCAAAATGCTTTCGGAAACCTTTTATTACTGCAAGTGGATATGACAAAAAATAGCACTGAAAATAAAGCGATAATGGAACGTTATCAGGTTCTTGGTTTGCCAACGATTTTATTTTTAGATCGAATGGGAAATGAAATTTCAGGTAGTCGGGTTAGCGGTTTTATGGATGCTGAAAACTTTTTAACTTGGATCAATAAATTAAACCTTAAATAATGATTTTCAACGCAAAGTAGAAAGTCTTTTTCAAATATTGTTATTGTTTAACCAAATGTTAAGGATTATGATCAATGCGTTTTTTTAACTCTTCTTTTAAAAGGAAAGCATTATGAACAATCTTGAAAAATTTCGTCCTTATGGTTTAGCTTTATTGCGTATCGTTGCCGCTTATATGTTTATCTTACACGGCACGGCAAAGTTTTGGGAGTTTCCTATTTCGATGACCGGCGGTAATGGTGCGGTAGATGCGCCTTTGATGATTGTCGGTGGAATCGTTGAAATCGTAGGTGGTATTTTGGTTCTTTTAGGCTTATTTACCCGTCCGGCGGCATTTCTCTTATCCGGTCAAATGGCATACGCTTATTTCTTTATGCATGCAGCGCAAGGGAATTTATTCTTCCCTCTCGCCAATGGAGGGGAGCTTGCGTTACTTTACTCCGTTGTATTCTTCTATTTTGTTTTTGCGGGCGCAGGGGCCTTTGCATTGGATAACAAATTTAAGAAAAACTAATTTGGTAAAATTTACAATCTTATCGCCCACTTTGAGTGGGCTTTTCTTTTTCAATCTTTTCTATATTTACGCAACCGTTTGCGTTATAATGCGCCCGCTTATTTTAATTATTAATCAAGGAAAAAATTTAATGACAGATCGTCCTATTCGTCAGGCTTTATTAAGCGTTTCAGATAAAACAGGAATTGTAGAATTTGCCCAAGGGTTGGTTCAAAGAGGGGTGAAATTACTTTCTACCGGCGGTACGGCAAAACTCTTAGAACAAAACGGTTTACCGGTTACTGAAGTGTCTGATTATACCGGTTTCCCTGAAATGATGGACGGTCGTGTAAAAACCTTACATCCTAAAGTTCATGGTGGTATTTTAGGTCGCCGTGGTACGGATGATGCCGTTATGCAACAACACGGCATTGACGGTATTGATATGGTGGTAGTGAATTTATATCCTTTTGCCGCAACCGTGGCTAAACCCAATTGCACATTAGAAGATGCGGTGGAAAATATTGATATTGGCGGTCCGACAATGGTGCGTTCTGCGGCGAAAAACCATAAAGATGTTGCGATTGTGGTAAATAATAATGATTTCAACGCAATTCTTGCTGAAATGGATCAACACCAAAATAGTCTTACTTTAGAAACCCGCTTTGATCTTGCTATTAAAGCCTTTGAACATACTGCTCAATATGATTCAATGATCGCCAATTATTTCGGTAAGCTCGTGAAGCCTTATTATACGGCTGACGAAGAAGATGCAAATGCGAAGTGCGGTCAATTTCCACGGACTTTTAATCTTAACTTTATTCGTAAACAAACGATGCGTTACGGTGAAAATGCTCACCAAAATGCAGCATTTTATGTTGAACAAAATGTACAAGAAGCTTGCGTTTCCACGGCTAAACAATTACAAGGTAAAGCCCTTTCTTATAATAATATCGCCGACACTGATGCCGCCCTTGAATGCGTAAAAGAATTTAGCGAACCTGCTTGCGTGATCGTCAAGCACGCTAATCCGTGCGGTGTAGCACTGGGTAAAGATATTTTAGAAGCCTATAACCGTGCTTATCAAACCGATCCAACCTCTGCCTTTGGTGGCATTATTGCCTTTAATCGTGAGTTAGACGAACAAACCGCAAATGAAATTGTAGAACGCCAATTTGTCGAAGTGATTATCGCTCCGAAAGTCAGTAAACAAGCCGCTAATGTGATTGCGAAAAAGAAAAATGTTCGCTTACTTGAATGCGGCGAATGGCAACAACGTACTCAACGTTTAGATTTTAAACGTGTGAACGGTGGCTTGTTGGTCCAAGATGCGGATTTAGGCATGGTGGATTTGGGGGACTTAAAAGTTGTCAGCAAACGCCAGCCGACGGAACAGGAATTACAAGACTTATTATTTTGTTGGAAAGTGGCAAAATTTGTGAAATCTAACGCTATTGTTTATGCCAAAAATAATCAAACTATCGGCATTGGAGCAGGGCAAATGAGCCGTGTTTATTCCGCTAAAATTGCAGGGATTAAAGCTCAAGACGAAGGCTTAGAAGTGGCTGGCTGTGTAATGGCATCTGATGCGTTTTTCCCATTCCGCGATGGCATTGATGCAGCAGCGAAGGTCGGTATCCAATGTGTGATTCACCCGGGTGGTTCAATGCGTGATCAAGAAGTGATCGACGCTGCCGATGAGCATAATATGGTAATGGTATTAACGGGAATGCGTCATTTCCGTCATTAATTGGTATAATCATGGGGCAGCATATCTGCCCCTCATTTATTCTCTTTATCTTAAAATTTATTACCAATTATTTATTTTAGAGGAATCCAATGTTTAAGAATGTTTTAAATAGGATTTTTTATCCATTAATATTTTCTTTGATTTTATTTTGTACAGAAATCTTATATCGCAAGATTTTTAATACTGCTGACTTAGATAAGTATGTTGAAACCTATTTCTTTATTTTAGCCATTGTTAGTATTTTTTATTTTTCAAAATATAAACTCACAAAGTTCTTAATTGCCACTTTTTTCACTTTGAGTATTATGGGGAATTCAGTTCATTATCAGGTATACCAAAGTTGGTTAAATGGTGTGAATATGTTCCTTTTCCTAAAGGAATTTACTGAAGTAAAAAATGCAGGAATATCAATGATTCAAGATATTCTTCCTCATTTTTTGTTTAGTTTCCTTGAAATTTTAATATTTCTTTCAATTTTATTTTTTAATAAACATAAAAAATCACCTACAGCCGATTTCTTATTTTTCTCTTTAATTATTTATATTTCTGTACGGGCTTTTCGTACAAGTACATTAGAACACTATATTTCTCCTAATCCTGGTTATTCTAGAGTGAAAGTTGGCTACTTATCTACAGGATATTTTCTAGGAAGAGTTTTACCCTATGAAATATTTTCACTAAGCGATATTCCGCTATATCATAAAGATAAACCGGAAATTGTAAGCGTACCTGAAATTGATAATATTATTTTAATTGTTGGAGAAAGTGTTGCAGCAAGCCATTTAAATGTATTAGGATATGAACGAGAGACAACACCTTATCTAAATAAAATAAAAGATCAAGTTCTTATTAAACCTACTTATTCTTCAGGATTATTCACAGCCGTTGCATTGCCTAGCTTTTTTAACGCAATTCCTTATCCAAATGGACTGGAACAAATATTAAAAGGTAATACAAATTTATTTCGTTTAGCAAAAGAGCGGAGATATAAAACCTACTTTTATTCAGCTCAGCCGGAAGATGAAATGGCAATGATGAATTTTTTAGGTCAGGCTTGGATTGATGAACAAAAATTTCCTACTCAATTAGGCTATAAAAAGAAAGAGGGAATGGCTGATGAAAAATTATTAGATTTTTTACCGCACTTTGATTTAACAAATAATAAAAATTTTATTGTTTTACATCACAGAGGTTCCCACCTTCCCTATGGTTATTATTTAGATGAAAATGATAAACCATTTGGTGAAAAAACAACAATTGATAAATATGATAATACGATTTTAAAATTTGATCAGTTTTATCAAACTGTATTTGAATATTTGAAAAAACAAACTAATCAAGGAAATTATCTCTTAATTTATATTTCAGATCATGGACAAAAAGTATTGCCAGATGGTAATCGTCCAGGAACATTTGATGAGGATAATTATATTGTTCCATTAGTAGTTTATTCAAATAATCCTAAGCTACATCAGAAAATTATTAATGAGTTTAATAAGTGTGAAATTTCTTCACATAATCAGATTGCCACTTTTTTGATTCAAACAATGGGTTATAAAATGGATATACAATCCTGCTATAATGCGGTTGTAAATAGTAATGTTTTGACTGGGGACGCAGGTTATTTAAAAATAAATAATGGAATAAAACAATTTATTCTTCCAAATCAAAAGTAATAATTTAGGAAATAACAATGAACATTTTAATTATTGGAAACGGCGGACGTGAACACGCCTTGGCCTGGAAAGCCGCTCAATCACCATTAGCCGATAAAGTTTTTGTTGCTCCCGGCAATGCAGGTACGGCATTAGAGGCTAAAGTAGAAAATGTGGCTATTTCAGCAACAGATGTTTCAGCTTTAGTTAAATTTGCTCAAGAGAATCAAATCGGTTTAACCATTGTCGGCCCTGAAGCACCTTTAGTCATTGGTGTGGTCGATGCTTTCCGTGCGGCAGGACTTAAAATTTTTGGCCCGACTCAAGCGGCCGCTCAACTTGAAGGTTCTAAAGCCTTTACCAAAGATTTCTTAGCTCGTCATCAAATTCCTACGGCTGAATATCAAAACTTTACAGAAATCGAACCAGCACTAGCTTATCTGCGTGAAAAAGGTGCACCAATTGTGGTGAAAGCCGACGGATTGGCGGCAGGAAAAGGCGTTATTGTTGCGATGACATTACAAGAGGCGGAAGAAGCCGTACGTGATATGCTATCAGGCAATGCCTTTGGCGAAGCAGGGAGCCGTGTTGTGATTGAAGAATTTTTAGACGGTGAAGAAGCCAGTTTTATCGTGATGGTGGATGGCAAAAATGTTGAGCCAATGGCAACCAGCCAAGATCATAAACGTGTGGGCGAAAATGACACGGGCTTAAATACAGGGGGAATGGGAGCTTATTCCCCCGCTCCTGTGGTAACACCCGATATTCATCGACGCATAATGCAAGAAGTGATTTATCCAACCGTCAATGGAATGGCCGCAGAAGGAAACACTTACACAGGTTTTCTCTATGCAGGTTTAATGATTATGCCAAACGGTCAGCCGAAAGTGATCGAATTTAACTGCCGTTTTGGCGATCCTGAAACTCAGCCGATTATGATGCGTTTACAATCTGATCTAGTGGAACTCTGCCTTGCCGCTTGTGATGGCAAATTAGATAGCAAAAAATCTCAATGGTGCGAACAAGCTGCATTAGGTATCGTATTAGCAGCGGAAGGCTATCCTGCCGATTATCGTAAAGGCGATGAAATCACAGGAATTCCAACAGAAAGTGCGGTCAAAAATCAAAAAGTTTTTTTAGCCGGTGTTGAACACAAAGAGGGGAAATTACTCACTAACGGTGGACGTGTCCTTTGTGCCACGGCACTAGGAAATTCCGTATTTGAGGCACAACAGCAAGCCTTTGCCCTCGCTGAACAAATCCAATGGAAAGGTAGATTTTACCGTCGAGATATTGGTTATCGTGCCGTTGTACGTGAGCAACAAAATAACCGAAAATGATATTGATTCGATAATAATGAATTAAGTTCATAATTAAAATGAAAATTATGAACTTAATTTTGATTAAACTTTAATCCATAAACGGGTAAACTGCCCACCTACAGATCACATTAACAGGAGAACACGATGTTTAGTAAAAAAATGACGATTGCCGATTATGATCCGGTATTATGGCAGGCGATTTTAGATGAAAATTGCCGCCAAGAAGAACATATTGAATTAATTGCTTCTGAAAACTATGCCAGTCCACGTGTGATGGAAGCGCAAGGTTCACAATTTACCAATAAATATGCGGAAGGCTATCCGGGTAAGCGTTATTACGGCGGTTGTGAGTATGCGGACATTGTGGAGCAGCTTGCGATTGATCGTGCAAAAGAATTGTTTGGAGCGGATTACGCAAACGTGCAACCGCATTCGGGTTCACAGGCGAACGCAGCGGTGTACGGTGCGTTAATTAATGCCGGCGATACGATCTTAGGAATGGATTTGGCACACGGTGGGCATTTAACTCACGGTGCGAAAGTGAGCTTCTCCGGTAAAATTTATAATTCTGTGTTATACGGTATCACAGCTGATGGTTTAATTGATTATGAAGATGTTCGTCAAAAAGCATTAGAATGCAAACCCAAAATGATCGTGGCAGGTTTCTCTGCTTATTCACAAGTGGTAGATTGGGCTAAAATGCGTGAAATTGCGGATGAAGTGGGTGCATATTTATTCGTAGATATGGCACACGTGGCAGGGTTGATCGCAGCAGGGCTATATCCAAATCCGTTACCACATGCACACGTGGTAACCACAACTACACATAAAACCTTAGGCGGGCCTCGTGGTGGTTTAATCCTTTCCTCTTGTGGTGATGAGGAAATTTACAAAAAACTTCAATCTTCCGTGTTCCCGGCAAATCAAGGTGGTCCGTTAGTTCACATTATTGCAGCGAAAGCCGTTTGCTTTAAAGAAGCATTAGAGCCTGAATATAAAGTTTATCAAGCCAATGTGATTAAGAATGCGAAAGCGATGGTGGAGGTGTTCAAACAACGTGGTTTTGATGTTGTGTCAAACGGTACTGAAAACCACTTGTTCTTAGTTAGTTTTATCAAACAAGGTCTGACCGGTAAAGCGGCAGATGCGGCATTAGGCAAAGCGAATATCACGGTGAATAAAAACTCCGTACCGAATGATCCGCAAAAACCATTTGTGACTTCCGGTATTCGTGTAGGCACACCTTCGGTAACGCGCCGCGGATTTACCGAGCAAGATTGCCGTGAACTAGCAGGCTGGATGTGTGATGTATTAGATGCGCTTGGTAAAGAAAATGAAGAACAAGTGATCGCAACAACCAAAGAAAAAGTCTTAGCGATTTGTAAACGCCTTCCTGTTTACTCCGCATGATAATTTTTTGGGTATTAATGATATGGTTAGCGGCGGTGAATATCGCCGCTTATTTTTTGGTATGGAAAGATAAAATGCTCGCCATACGGCATAAGTGGCGTATTTCGGAAAATACCTTTTTCCTCTTGATTTTTCTTGGTGGGTTTATGGGGGCGCATTGTGCTATGCAGCGATTTCGTCATAAAACGAAACATTTCACCTTTAAATTCGCCGTCGTCGCCTGCGCATTCCTTTGGGTGGTGGGATTACCTTATTTACTGCTTTATTGGTATAAAGTGCGGTAGGTTTTCTCATTATTTGTAGCTGCACATCATAGATAGGGTGACGTTAGGCGAAGCCGTAACGCACCATTAACAATGGTTTAATAATAAAATGGTGCGTTAAGTAAGCTTACGCACCCTACCCAAAATACATTTAGACTTAATAATTAATTTTCATTTTACCCAACGTAAGCGTAAGTGGTCATATACCCAGTTAAATACCAAAGCATAGAACGTAATTAATAATGTTAATGCAATATCTGCCATAAAAGCTTGCCATAAAGTTAAATCCAGCAAATAAGCGATGGCGGGGATAGTGAAAATTAAAAGACCGCCTTCAAAAGCCAAGGTATGAGCAACACGCAAACCAAAGCTACGTTCTTCTCGCTTGCCGGTAAAAATTTTATCGAAAAAATAATTAAAGACGAAATTCCACAACATTGCCATAATAGCCATTACGGCTCCCGTACCTACCGCTGCACCAACTTTTACATCACTAAAAAGTAATACGGCTAACGTGCTAATAGCTATTGCCCCTAGTTCAAATAAAATAGAATGAAAAACTCGTTCCAATAAACTCATAATGCTCTCCAGATAAAAAAGAAAGGGCGCTATTGTAAATCAAATCAAAAAATGTGCAATATTGGGTATTTTGAAAGCTATAATGTTTGATATTTTATTTAACTAACTTAAGGGTTATCGAAATTAATCCCAACATACTCCAAACAATTTGGGTGAACACTCAAGACGGATATATCTTCTTAATTGATAAAAGTGCGGTCAGTTTTTGGTTTATTTTTCGATATTATGCAGCCGCAGTACAAGATGTGATTTTGAATAAACATAGGGACGCTAAGCATAGTGTCCCTTGTATGTTAAAATAAGTACAATGCAATAAAGCCGAAATACGATGAAATCGCTTTACTCTTGAACATAATAAAATGTCATAAACAAGGTGAGTACGATACCTATCCCTACACTTAACCCAAAGGCCGATACGGCAGGTGTTGTGCTAAGTCCGAGCAAAATAAACGAAATAAGCGTGGTACAACAGGCCAATAGAATAGAAACTTTTTTATCTTTTATCGGTTCTTTTGCCGTTTGCATATAAGCGGTGTAATCTATACCGATAGCAGAAACCAGTAGTAAACCAAACATTACAAACAGACTTATTGGTAAGTTAAACCAGCCGAAAATTGCCACCGTCATGATGATTGCAGAAAACGGAATCAGTAACATTTTTGCGCTTTTCTTCAATCCGAAATATTTCCACAGTAATAAACCTGCGAATAAAAAAGAGAGTAATTTCAACCAAGCGGCTTGATTGCGAGTTTCCTGAAACGAGAGATTTAAAGAGGCGCGTTTATCCTGTAAAAAAATATGTTGATTGTCCGCCAATTCGGTAAGTGCGGTGATATTTTGAGGATTTGTTATTTTTACTATACCGCCAATGTGATGCTTCCCTAAATCGCCTAAATACAGAGATTGCCAAGCTTGACCGAACTGAGTTTTTAAGGCTTGTTGTAAGTTTATAAGCGGTTTATTTGCCAAATCTTTTAGTGAGTTTTCCACTGCACCAAGCGGTATGCCGATTTCTTCCAAAATAGCATAATCCTCCGAGTTAATTTTTTGGCTAACTTCTGCAATAAAATTTTTTTGCTCATCCTCGGATAATAACCATTGGCTTAATGATTGATGTGCGATTTGTCGGCTTTCTAATTGCCGGCTCAACCGGCGGGATTGTTCTAGCAATGCGTTATCATCTTCCGCTACGACCAAAAAATATTGACTGCCGAAATCTATTCCTGTCAGTTTTGCAATTTGTTGTAATTGCGCTACCAGCTGTGGTGGCATTGCTATCCATTGGCGAATATCATCTTGCCATTTACTTTTACTCAATCCGATACCAACAAAAATTAACAATGCGACAAACAAACAGATTTTCGTTTTTTTGTTCAATGTAACTTGAAAAATTTCAAAAGGGTTTGATCGCTTGTTGTGACGGTAATTCTTAAATAACGGCGGTAAATAAAGCAAAGTCGCACAAATTGCGCCAATTAAAGCAAAAGCGGAGAAAAGTGCGGTCTGTTTTAACACCGGTAATGGAGTAAAACCAAGCAGGCCGTACCCCAGCAATGTAACGAAAAGGCTAATAAAGAACGTGAAACGTAAACGGTTCATTGCTTGTTGCGGCTGCCAATTTAAATTAAAGAGTGATGAGGAAAGCCAATGTAGCGGAAAATCAATGAGTACGCCGACAAGACTTGTGCCGACTACCAGCGTTAAAATATGTATTTGCCCGAAAAACAACAGGGTTGCCACTACACCAAATAACATTCCTACCACAATAGGCAAAAACAACCAAAGTACGCGTAGTGTCCGAAATACGCTAACCAATAACAATAGTGTTAAACCAATTCCAAGCGTACTCATCAGAATGCTTTCTTGCTCTGCTTGTTGCTTGGCATATGCGGAAAAAAGAGAGGTGGATGCCAGTAAGAGCTCACCTTGTTGCACTTCAATAAATTGCCTATTTTGTTCCGTGAATTTCAATAACGACTGACTTGGCGTAAAAAAATCCTTTTGATTCAGCTCCGCTCTTAGCAAAACCCAAGTGTATTTATCTGCGGGGATAAAGACCATTCCATTTTCCGCATTCCATTGAATATTCGGTGAAAGCCGATTTTGATTGATAAAACGCCCAAAGCCAAGCCAATCCCGTTCGATTGTTATCAAACCGGTTTGCGCAAAAGGGTTCACTATTTGTTCGGCATATTGCTGAAAATATCCTTTTGCATTCGTGAGTAACTGATTACGCTGATTTTCCGGCAGACCCGCAACACTTAACGAATCAATCTCTTGTTGAAGTTGACTGATGTTCGGCTGAAATTTGCTGTCGATTCGAGTGAATAGATGGCTTTGTTGCCACTGTTTACTCAGCTGTTCTGTGAGAGTAAAGGCTTTAGCACGATTAGAATGCCCGATTAAAGCGATGAATTGGCGGTTAAGCTGCTGTTCTTGAATCTGATCGGCTTTAGATTGCACCGCTGACCAATGTTGTTCTTGGGGTAACAAGGCTTTGAGATCGGTTTCAAGCAGATGATTTTTCTGTATTTGGAGGCCTAAAAATAGCACGGCTCCAATAATCATCAGAGCATAAAGCGCTCGACAAGCGGTGAGATAACGAGACATTTTACAAAGGATCTAATTTAATGCCGATTGTGCCAAAGCCGATAACGGCTGATTTAATCGTATATTTTCAAATTGAATAAGGGTGCGATCGCCTTGTTTTTCTTTCAGCTCGATCGAATTAACCACAATATCGCCCTCAATGGTAATTTGATCAAAAATTTGTTTCATTAATAAACTGTTTGGTTTTAACAATAATTGCCAATTTGAAGCAGACCCCGTCAGGCTAAACTCAAATTGGCTTGATAATGCGGATATATCGCCACTAAGTAATCCTAAAAACAATTGGATTTGTTCCGCTTGCCCCATACTGGAATTAGTCACCCAGTTTGAACCATTCCACTGAAAAATCCCCTGAGCAGTCACTTTCATTTGGCTCGCAAACGGTTTTTCCATTTGCCATAGTAGCCCTTTTTTTGCCACTAAAGTAAATTTTCCGGTGGCAACAATCGGCTTTACTAACGATTTTAAAAAACGTTGCTGACTAAAATCACCTTGTACGGATTGCGGTTTTTGTAATTGTTGAATCAGCTCGGCTTGAGAAAATCCCCATGAAAGCGGACTAAAAAAAAGTAAAAATAAAAACAGATATTTTTTCATTAGCGTTCCCCTACAAGCGGTCGAAAACCCTTAAAATTTTGCACCGCATTTCTCCACGATAATGGCGTTTCAAATTGTGTTTCTCGGCTTACAATTTCAATTGCCATTTGGGTCGTCGAGCCTTTAGTTAGCTTTTCACCGGTTATCACATCAACAATAACATAATCAAATCGGATACAGCTTTCATATTCGACCAATGCCAGTTCCACGCAAATTTTTTGGCGAAAAAGTGCCGGTTTGACATATTTCAAATCAAGCGCCACGATCGGATACGCAAAACCCTGTTCACGCATGACATCATAGGTATAACCAATTTCGTCCAAAAAGGCACAGCGCGCCATTTCTAGGTATTTTACATAATGCCCATGCCACATAATGTTCATTGAATCCACATCAAAGAACTGAACCTCATACTCAGATTGATGTTTGCAATAAATATGTTTTTTCATTCTCATAGTGATCAAAAAGTGCGGTCAATTTGCCGCACATTTTACGAAATTTATTTTACAATGTCGCCTTTTAGCGCTACGCCTGCAATACTTCGCCCTGCATGACATTCGTACTGAGAGGTACTTCTATATTCTTTTTTCTTATAGTAACTCACTAAGTTGGAGACTTTGGTTGCCCCTTCTTTCTTAGCACGCTCTTGGAATTTTTTCACGGCAGATAAAAACACCCATTGGCAAGCTTCTAAATCACTTTTATTCAGTGCATTGGTTTTCGGATTGGTTGTTATGCCCTTGCGAATAACTTTACCGGGTGCCGCTTTACCAAAGTAGAGTTTCACACTCGGATCGAGAATTTCTTTTGCTTGTGATGAATTTAACGCTTCTTGAATAGAATAGTAATGTGTCGTATCTCGCGGGGCACAAGCTGCCATAATAAGCGCTGCGGTGACTACACCTGCTGTTTTAACTAATTTCATATTGTTCTCCTATCTAAAACCATATTGTACACACCATAGTGAATTAAATTCACTTTATTTTTGTTGCCAAAAATCATAAAAATTAAACCATAAATGTGGATTTTTTGCACATTCTTTTGCAAGTAAATCGGCATACTGTTGCATTACGTGGTGAATATGTTGTTCACGTACTTTACCACGTCCCGTGATACCGCTAGAGAAATGCCGCAGTTTTAAACGATATTTGCCGTTTTCTTTTAAGCTGAAAATGGTATTAATCGGTGCTTTAAGGAGAGCCGCCAACAGCCAAGCGCCTTCGGGAAATTCAGCCGCTTTGCCTAAAAAATTAATCGCATAGGTTTTATCGCCTCGTAGCGGAATGCGATCAGCGGCAATGGCAATCCATTCGCCTTGTTCTATTTTTTCAGATAATGCCAGCATTTTTTGTGCATCCAGTTCTTCCACCTGAATAAGCGGTAATTCATCTGCGCCGGCTTCAACTAAGGCGTGATTAAAAGCTTCAGCGTGTTTACTATGAACCAAAGCATTTAACTTAAAATTTGGGTGATGTCCGTTATTCAGCAAGGCACGACAAATTTCAATATTGCCGAAGTGGGAACAGATTAATATTTGCCCTCGACCGCCGGCATCAATTTCGGCATAGAGATTTTCGCTGTCGTCAATCACTAAATCCGCATAATGAATTTGATGTTGCCATACGGCAAAACGGTCGGTAATCGCCTCGCCAAAGGCGAGAAACTGACGAAAAACCGCCGCTTTTTTTAACCGCACTTGGGGGAAACAAGCGGTCAGATTTTGTTGATATTCTGCAATATAATGCCGTGCTTTGCGTGAAGTGAGGTAAAAATATAACACAACCCAGAAAGTACAAAAGCGAATCAGCCAAAGTGGGCAATATCGCACAATCCATTGGGTTAGTTTCAGAAAAAAGGCCGTTCCCCGTTCTTGTTGCTGCGCCCAATGTTTTGGGTTTTCCGTCATGACCATTTCCCTGTTAATAAGCGCATTAACATTGTAAAAAACAGCCGTGCGTGCATTTTGCTAATCAACCAATTATCCGCCAAACCTCGAAAATGCGAAACTCCGCCTTCATCATATTTTACCGGTGTTTCTACCCAAATCATGGGGATTTTCCGCCATTGGCAACGCACCAAAATTTCAATATCGAAATCCATACGATCACCTAGCTTCTCTTGAGTAACAATAGGGACAACTGCGGCTAACGGATACAAACGAAAACCACACATACCGTCTTCAATTTGAGTCGATAAGGTATTTACCGCTATCCAAAAGTTGGTAATTTTACGCCCATACAAACGGGCTTTAGGGGCATCCTCTCCATAAATCGGTTTACCACAAATAAGTGCGGTCGGATTTTTATGCGATTTTTCTAAAAATGTCGCAATATCCGCCAAGTTATGCTGGCCGTCCGCATCCACTTGAATCGCGTGAGTAAAACCTCGTTTAAAGGCTTCCGCCAAACCGATTTTCACCGCTGCACCTTTGCCGCCGTTTTGTGGATTATACACAATAGAAACCGATTCATTTTCGAAGGTTGCCAACGCTTTTTTATGCTCTTCACTTGAGCCGTCATCCACCACCAACACGGCTAAATCAAAAGCCTGTAGCTGCTCGATCACCCGACCGATTGTGTCGGAATGATTATAGTGCGGAATAACGGCAACGGGGTTAAAGTTGTTCATTTTTAATCCGAATTAATGTGCTTTGCATATTTGTTCAAAATCCTGTCGCAAAATCTTTGACTGGCTATTGCGCGGTAATTTATCGGTAAACCGCCAATAGCGTGGTAAAGCAAAGCGTTCCTGTTTGGTTAATAAATGCTGGCGCAACGTCCGAATCAGCGCTTTACGCCCCTGTTTTTGATATTCTGCCATTCCTTCATCGGATAACGCCACCCACGCTAATGGACGATGTTTATGATCAATATGCGGCGCAATAAAGCAATCGGCAACCCAATGGTGCTGTATTAAATCCTGTTCAATACGAATCAGTGAAATCCGTTTATCGCCCAGCTTAGCAATGCGGTCAATGCGCCCTAACAACAAAAAGCCTTGCGGATAAAACTCTACCGCATCGGCAGTTTGCTCTCGCTGCGGCACGCGATGAGATTCGACCCATAGTGCTCCCTCCTCATTAACGCCGACTGTCACGTCCGGCACGGTTGTCCAGTATTCCGTGCCTTGCCGAATAGCAATCACGCCGGTTTCCGTGCTGCCGTAGCCTTCAATTAGCGACACATTTAATTTTTGTGCAATTCTCATTGCCTCGACTTCCGCCAATGCACCGCCCGAGGTGACGATACCGCAAAGATTATCGTAATGAATATCTTTGCGGTTAATATCCAAACCGGTGAGAAAAGTCGGGCTGGTAATCCAAAGCGCTTTGCCGAAATGACGGCTGTGTTGTAAAAAACTATCAGGGAAAGTATGTTGTAGACGGTCAATCACCCAACCGCGCAACAACGGTAACATCACACGATAAGTTAGCCCATAAAAATGCTGCACACTGACACTGCTCACCAAATGCACCTGTTGTTCGGTGGCAAAGGGTAAAATTTGTGCGACGATTTCCGCTTCCTGCCAAAGTTGCTCGGCTGTTTTTACGACGATTTTGGCATTGCCGCTGCTGCCGGAGGTTTTTAACCAGACTTCGGTCTGATTGCCTTGCCCAACAAGCGGTCTGTTTGAGATAATTTTTTGCGAAATGCCATAATCGGCAAAACCGGCATCATTAAAGAGTAGGTCGGCATTTTCATCAACCCATTGTTGATTATCGCCAACGAGATTTGGCGGCAACAGTACCCGCACTTTAGCATTTAGGCAGGCAAGTAAAACGCAGGCAAAATAAGTGGCATCATCAAACCATAATGCCACCGCTTGAATATTATCTTGCTGTAACTGCGCAGAAATTTGATGGGCGCGGTAATAAAAATCCGCCCGAGACCATTCCGGATTCAGTGCGATAGGAAGAGAAGATGAAGTGATCGTTTTCATTGTATTTATACCTAATTTAACAGCACATTTCGTCGCACTTTTGTCGAATCTGTTGATGTTCGTTTTTTGTGCGACACTCTACTGTTTCGTCTATTTTATTTTCGATTATTGTTATTTGGTTAAGCACCCCGTGCCGACACCTTATATTATTTATCTTGAACATATCGCCTCACAAGCCATTCTCCCACAAATAATACGCCCATCAGCACATAAGCAATCACACCGCTATAAATCGCCCAATAATGATATTGTTCCAGCAAAATTAACCCGGCAGTCACGGCAATGTTAAAAACAAAAAAGCCGCACCAGACTAGGGTCACATTGCGTGTATAACGAATTGCCGCAGGGGGAAGATCAGGCGTTTGTAACCGAGCCAGCCGTTCAATAAAGGATTGGGCACTAAATAGGCTGGCAGTAAAAATAACAAGCATTACAAGGCTAATGATAACAGGATACCAATACATTGTTTGCAAGGTTCGGGTAAAGGCGACAATCAGTAGAAAAGCTGTCATAAGCAGCGCAAAAACACGTTGAAAACCGACCGCACTTATTGCCTTTATACCCCAGAGTAAGGCGAGCAGGCAAGGCAAAATGGATAGAAGGTGACTATTTGATTGCCATAGCCAAATTAAAGGATAGGCAACGGCGGTAATACCTAATAGCAGATTGATTAAAGGGGAAAACCACGCTATTGCCATCATCGTTACCTTAAGCCAATATCACCAAACCGCTGGAGCAAGGCTCGCCATCGGTTTTTAATTGGAATTTCATTCGTTGTTTAGGCGCTTCCCAATCCAATGTTAATTCCATTTCATCATTCGGGCGCAGAAATTTCTGGAATTTGAGGTTATCAATTCGTGTAATCGTTTGGGAATGCTGAAAAAATTCATTAATTTTGTCGCTAATCCATTGCAATTCCACTACACCAGGCACCAATGGAAAATTGGCGAAATGTCCTTTGAAATAAACCAAATCAAGAGGGACTTTACCCTGAAATACCTGTAGGTTTTCAGATTTTTCTTGGTTATGCCAAATTGGATCCCGTTGTTCTTGCCGGCAAGTTGCTTCAAACGCCAAACGGCTAATTTTAGATTGGCTATTACGTGGTAGTGTATCGCTAAATCGCCAAAAGCGTGGAATTGCCGTTTTCTCCTGATTTTTCGCCAAATGCGTTTTTAATGCTTCGATCACCGCTTTTCGCCCTTGCTCACGAAACAGTTCGATACCTTGTTCAGACAAGGCCAACCAGCAGGCAAGCCGTTGCTTTTCGGGGTGTTGTCCGATATAGCAATCGCACACCAATGGATTGGTCATTAAACCTTGTTCAATACCGGCAAGGGAAAGGCGTTTGTCGCCTAATTTAATAATTCGGTCCGCACGCCCTAACATTTCAAAGCAGTTTTCCGACAATTTGATGATATCTTCCGATTGTTCACGCCCGCTCACCCAATCCGCCTCAATCCATAAGGCAGAGCGTTCATCAACACCAATCGTTGCGGTTGGCATAGCTTGCCATAGGGTTGAACCCCGTCGGTAAGCAATAGCACCTGCCTCGGTTGAACCGTAAAAATCCGTAACGGGGAAACCCAGTGTCGTGTTGATTGCTTGCGCAATTTGACCGGAAAGCAAACCGCCGGCGGAAACAATGCCTTGTAAATTCGGAAAAGCCAAACGTTGCCAATCAATACTCGCCAGCATTGTCGGGCTACTAATCAGCACGGATTTTTTCGCACGCTTGCACGCCAATGCCACATCTTCCGGATAGAACTGCTGTTTGCGCTCAATCTGCCAGCCCAGCACGAGCGGCATCATAATTTGGCAAATTAAGCCATAAAGATGTTGAATACTGACGGTGCAAACCGAACGGACTTGATTGCCGGATTTAAAACCAAAGGTATCGGCACAAATTTGAGCGTTCCGCCACAGCTGCGCGGCGGTTTTTACAATCGTTTTTGGCGTGCCTGTGCTACCGGACGTTTTAAGCAAAAACGCACTATCCGACGAGAATTGATCGAGAGGGCGGTTTGGCAGAGTATATTGCCCATTCAAGGCAAATTCATCGAAAAAACAGACCGCACTTTTAATACCGCTTGAGACAATGTTAATTGGTGTATCAGTAAGCCATAACTCCGCTTGTCCTGCGGTCCATAGGATACTTTCTGAGGTGAAATTGGGTAATAACAAGGTGCGAACATTGGCGTGCCAGCAGGCAAGTAGCGTGCAAGCCAGTTTTGCGCCATCTTCAAACCATAGCGCAACAGCTTGGATTTCTCGACGTTGTAATTCGTTGACAATCTGCCAGACTCGTTGCTCAAAATCGGCAAAAGCCCAATCGGGTGATTGAGCAATTAAATCGGTAGGTAAATAATTCATTGGGCGATCAGTAATTTACTCTGTCTGCGTTTGACTGATTTTTGCCACAGCTTGCACCACATCGGCAACGGTGCGCACATTACGGAAATCTTCCGCTTGTAATTTATGCCCGGTTTCACGTTTGATATGATCGATTAAATCAATCGCATCAATGCTGTCGATCTCTAAATCTTCATACAAGTTGGTCTCCGGCGTAATACTTTTGGGATCGACTTCAAACAGGGTTTCCAGTGCGTTCACTAACAGGGTTTGGATTTCTTGTTCAGTCATAGGATTATTCCTTAGTGGCACGAATAAATGCGGCAAGGGTTGCAACACTTTCAAAGTGGTCACGCAAATTTTGTTTTTCACTGTCTAATTGCAAACCAAAGGTTTTTTGTACGGCCAACCCCAATTCAAGGGCATCCACTGAATCTAAACCTAAGCCCTCATCACCAAATAAAGCGGCTTCGGTATCAATGTCCTCCACACTCATATCTTCCAGCCCAAGACTATCAATAATTAACTGTTTTAATTGTTGTTCGAGTTCCATTTTTTGTCCTTATATTGATTGGGTATGTGAATTAAATAACTGTTCTAATTGCTTTTTCAAACGGCGTGATGCAATAGGTAATGAGGCCTCCCTTAACAAAGTTTGCGGATCAATATCATCGCAAACCGTTAAATCGTAAGTAATTTTTTTCACGGGTATTTTATACCAAGGCTGCCCTTTTTTAAAATTCGGCGGTGACATTTTTATCACCACCGGCGTAATCACGTTGGCACTACGCAATCCGATAGAAACCGCCCCACGATGTAAATTTACCACGCCGTCCCAGCCTGTTCTTGTGCCTTCGGGGAAAAGCAATAAGGCTTCATTTTGCAAAATGTGATGGCTTTTTTCCAACACTTCTTCGCTTTCGGTATTTGGCAAAAAACCGCTGGCAAGGATTGGCGCGACCAAAATCGGGTTATTGAGTAAATCTTGTTTAACAATACAATTTAATCGGCTTTCTTTTGCAATAATTAACACTACATCTAATAATGACGGGTGGTTGGCAATAATTAATTGCCCTGTTCTACCTAATTTTTCAAAGCCGTGATAATTGACTTCCAATACACCGGACCATTGGGCGTAACGAACAAAGTATCCCCAAATTATTCCAACCCAACGTCGTGCTTTTAATTGGGTTTCAAGATCGTTTTGTTGTGGATTACATGTGTAAGGCAGCAAAACAATGCGAAAAATAACGCCGGCAAAGGCAAATAAGACAAAGCCAAACATCGTACCGAAAAAACGGCGTAATCGGTTTAATTTTTCTGCCATTGCCACACCTTATCATTTGCGCTGCCGGTTTGCCATTTTTCGCTTTGCAGATAATGCTGCCGAACCCATGCCAACGCATTATCTTTTGCCAAAAGTGCGGTCGAATTCTCTGCATTTTTTGCCACTAAGCTCAACTGATATTGTTCACCCTTCGTCACTACTAACGCTAATGCATAAGCAAAAGGCTGACGAAAAACCGGCTTAGCATTATAGCTTTCCAATAACGGACTTTCCGCCACCACAACCAACACTTTTTGATGACTCTCATTCAAGAGCAAGTAGGCTTCCAGCAATGCCGCTTCTAAATTGTCACGTTGTGCCGTAATGGAGACGGTTTCTGTCGTTACCTGGCGAAACTCAGACCACTGCCCAACCAGCGCATTATGTACCGATAAACTAAATGACGTCGGCGAAACATCCCCTTCCTGCAATAGTGTATGCCACAGCCCGAAACTACGATTAATTTCGCTATTACTAGAAGCATACACCACTGGAATATTTGCCTGTTCAGGCGGAAGCAACTCCCACGCCGCTTCCAAAAAAAGCCGAGCCGAATCACTTAAACGACGACGTTTCATCGGTGGCAGAAAAGTTAGTTTCGGGGAAAAATCCTGCCAATTTTTAGCATTTTCCTCCCAATACTGTTCTCCTTGCTGCCAATCAGCAATGGAAAGCTGTTTATTTGTTACAACCTTCCAAGCCTGAACATTAAATGTAAATTTACAATGTGTTGTCATAGTAAATTATTAGTAGTTCTTGAATAACTCTGCAATCATTTTATCAAACTGACCTTGAATACCGACTTGTTTTGCGATCGCTTTTTCATCACCACGATAACGATAAGAAATTTCGCCAATCGTATTTAGTGTTTCATCTGAACGCTCACGTAGCACTAAATGACCACGAACGATAAGTTCTTTATTCCCTTTTAGCGCACTCACAAGTACATACTTACAATTTTCAGGAATTTTAACCCCTTCATAAGTAACCGTTTTTATACCTTTTTTTGCCAGGCTTTTTTCTATCAATCCAGCAATTTCTTTCGGGGTAAAATTAAGAGAAGTGCGTTGTTCACGAACACAAACAGAAGTTAAATCAGCCCGTTTTTCCGCTGGACTACTCCCCGTTAAACCCGATGCACACCCGGCTAAAATTGCACTTGTAAGTAAGGTAAAAATTAACTTTCTCATAATGAACTCTCCATCTAATTAAAATGCGTATTAGTTTACACGAAATTTAACTATCAACCAATATAACCGAAGGGGCTTATTCGCTCTTTACAACCCACCAAATACTTTCATCCTGCTGATTCTGTCGATAGCCTTCAAATACCCAACCGATAAGCGCCGTTTGATCAGGTGCCAAATCTAATTCGGCAAGTTCAAACAGTTTTGTCAATTGTTTTTTTTCCATTGCTAGAAAAACGCTGACACCTTGTAAATGCAAGGTTTGAGCAATGTGAAATACCGCCGCATTATTGATATTTGCCATAAAATCCAACGGACTAGGTAACTGTTGTTGCATTAAATGATCAAACATCTTTTGAAATTTGGTCGGTGAATTAAAACTTGAGCCTAAATAGACCGCACTTTCTTCATTAACATAGTCCTTCAAACTCAATGCGCCAAGCAATGCCAGTTGAGTAAAACGGCTTAAGCGACGAGCTTCGACCCCTTGCGTTTTTAATCGACTGCGAAGGGCTTTATCATCCAGCCATTCTTTTAATTGAAATTCTGCGATTACTTCCATTGCAACACCCACCCGACATTACTGCCGCCGAAGCCGAGAAAATAATTCAACACGACAAGCGGTCGATTTTCAGCATTATTTTGCAATTGTTCCAATAGCCATGCGGTTTCCAATGCACCGCTTGCCCCTAGCGTATGCCCAAGCACTTTTTTCGGCAAAAAGTGCGGCCGATTTGGGAACTGTTTTTGTAATAATGTCTGTTCGACCTCATCGAAATCGCCGCCAACAAAATGCGGTTTAATGGCAGAAATCTCACTTGGTAAGCGGTCGGATTTTTGTAAAATTTTGCAAATCAAGTGCTCCAATGCCGCTTCACTATTATTTGTCAAACTAGCGTGATCGGTCAGGCTTGCCACGCCTAAAATCCGACAATCGGACGGCTGCTTACTCAACGCCACACACCCCATTCCTTCACCTAAAATAATGCCTTTTTCCGCCGGATGTTGAGCAAGCAATCCCATTGCCTGAAAATGCTCAAAAGTGAGACGGTTAAACATCTCAAAGCCTAAAACCAGCGCCTTATCACATTTTCCTTGCGCAAGCATTTTTACCGCATAACCCATCGCTTGTGCGGAAGAAGTGCAAGAAGTGGCAAAATTAAATACTTTAGTACCGTATTTTTGCTGAAGATAATTGCCAATCACTGCGATATTAGGTTCGCTTGGTAAAAGCTGCCGGTGTACAAAGTGATACTCGCAATCGGCAATCGTATAAGCGGTCGAGCCAAGCAAAATCGGCATTTCCGCCAATTCAGACAGATGCCAACCGGCCTGTAATAGACACTGCTCAATTTGTTGTTCAATCAAACTATAGAGCTGTGTCAAACTCAACAACGGCTGTTCAAACGCCGAAAAATAAGGCAATTCAACCGATTGCCCTAATTGAAGTTCGGTGCGATTTCGGCAAGTTTTTGCAGAAAGATGACCGCTTGCATTGAGATAAACCGCCATTATTGATGTTCCGCTCGAATAAATTTCGCCAAATCCGCTACATTCATCATATGCTTCCGCACCATCCGGTCGCCTTGTAAACGAACCTTAAAATGCGCCTGCAACGCCACCGCAATTTGCAACGCATCCAGTGAATCCAACTGAATCCGGCTCTGATCACCGAATAATGGTTCTGTATCGCTAATTTCATCAGGCTCGAAATCCTCTTTTTCCGATTCCTGCACAATGAGTTTTTTAAGTTCTAATTCAAGTAATTGAGGTTCTAAGGTAAATTGATAGTTCATTATATGTAGGGTGCGTTTGCTAACGCACCGTTTTCCTTCTCTATGTTGAAATGGTGCGTTGGTAAACGCACCCTACGTTAAAATCGCACTTGTTTTTTGAGTTGCTGCTGATAAACCACTGCGGCAAGTCCAATCATTAACACACCAAAAGCGGTCAATTTTGCCAAATAATTTGCAATTTGTGATAAATCGTACTGGTTAAGGAGCAAATTTTGGAAACCGTTCAACGCCCAGCCCATCGGTGAAAATTCGGCAATCGCTTGCATTATTTCAGGCATCACATAAGTCGGCACCATAATGCCACCAATTGCCGCCATAATAATAATGCCTCCACCGCCCAACACCACTGCGTGTTCGGTGGTACGAGCAATCACGCTCACCAATAAACCGTAACCCAATGCCGAAAGGCTGACTGCCATTGCTAATACGCCATAATGCCACTCTGTTCCCGTAAGCGAAAATGCCGGCATTTCAAGACGAGGAAGCACAAAATAACCTAACGCAACCATACCGATAAATTGTAACTGATTGATCAAAAAATAAGGTATCAACTTTGCCACAATCAGCTTAAATGCAGAGGCTCTCGCCATTCTCAAACGGGTAATGGTGTTGGTTTGTCGCTCCATCGCCATCACATTCGAGAGCGGAATCATAATAAAAAACATCCCGAAGATCAGCCACGCCGGCACGCTATGTTGCACCGAGTTCGGTTTTTCCACTTCTTTGCCCTGACGATTAAGATAGATCTCCTGCCATAAATCTTTGGCTAAATAGGCGTTAATCTTATCAAATTTTTTATCTAAATCTTGATTAACTTTTTTCTCTATCTGTTTGATTGGTTTGTGCTTATTGTTCTCAAGCCGGATATGACTATCAGCAAGATAGCGTTCAATTCGCTCACGGCTATAGTGCTTTTGCAAAATACCTTTCACACCTAACAACCAGCTGCGATCTGCGCTCGGATTAAGCCAGAGTTGTAACGGTTTTTCCGCCGAAAGTGCGGTCGTTTTTTCATTAAAATTTGCAATAAGCAACTCAAATTTGCCCGCTTGTAATTCGGTTTGATAATGAGAAAGCTCGGCAATATCCGCCTGTCTCACCGCCAGATTTTCATTTTTTAATGCGTGAAAAAATGCACTGTTGAGCGGATTTTCTGCCTCACCCAACAGCACAATCTCCGCTTTATGGCTAAGCTCGTTATCATTACTCAATGCCGCTGACATAATCAACATAAATAAAATCGGCATAATAAACAGCACCGCCACCCCGTGTAGATCGCGGCTTAATAAGCGGAGTTCTTTGAAGATTGAAGCAATTAGCACGAATTTCCTACCTGTTTATCCAAAAAATCTAAGTAAAATTTCTCAAGCGGTTGGTTTCCGATAATTTCTTGCAAATCGCCCTGATAAATCAACTTTCCTTCATTTAACAGCACTAATTGCGAACAAAGTTGCTCGATTTCTTGCAAATAATGCGAAGTATAAATCACTGTCACGCCTTGCTTCGTCAGCTCCGCTACACTGTTTAAAATAAACTGGCGAGATTGCGGATCAATCCCTACAGTAATTTCATCAAGGAAAATCACTTTCGGGCGGTTAATCAACCCAATCGCAAAATTTAAACGACGTTTTAAACCGCCCGACAAATGCTTGGCAAGTTTACTTTTATGAGAGGTCAGCCCTGTCTTTTCCAGCAATTCCAACAACCAATTTTTATCCGCAATATCATAAAGTGCGGCGAAAAATTTCAGATTTTCCCACACCGTTAAAAGCGGATAAAAGGCAAAATCCTGTGGAACTAGCGAAATTTGATGGCGTTGTTGCTTAGTCAATGTATCAAACGGCACACCCTCAAATAAAATCTCGCCTTGCTGCACCGATTGCAACCCGGTCAAAAGCGACATCAACGTCGTTTTCCCCGCACCGTTAGGACCGAGTAGGCCTACGGCGGAGCCTTGCGTAATATGCAAGTTGATATTTTGCAAAGCAGATGTTTGAGCGTTGGGGTAGCGGTGGTTTAGGTTTGTTATTTTAATCATCAATCTTCCGTAGGGGCGGGTCCTGTGCCCGCCTGAAATGGTTCTGCTATATACAATTTATCTAACGCCCAATTTATTGGATTAGTTTCTATATATTCCGCAATCATTAAATAATCTTTTTCATCACGAACAATATGTTCATAATAACTCCGTTGCCATAATTTCTTGTTAAATGGTTGCCAATTATTTTGTTTTACATTTCTAATATATTCAACATTCGTTCGAGATTTAAAGTGTTGAATGATATCGAATAATGAATGGCGAATTAAGTGAGATTCATTTTCAAACTGAAGAATAAAATGGATATGATTAGGCATAATGACATAATCCAAATATTTTACCCGCAGCGTTTAATTCCATTTTCTCATTTGAAATGTGACCAAATAAACATAAGCGATCTTGCACACAAATAGTAATGAAATATAACCCATTTTCGGAATAATCGTAGTGTTGTAAACGGATTATTTTGCGTTGTGGTAAATGTTGTTTATTCATATCTGTTTCGGCAATCATTTCGGGCGGGTACAGAACCCGCCCCTACATTTATTTCAACATTCTCCATAATTTTTCTTCCCTCTCCGCAATCCCCCGCAAAAACTCTGCTACTTCATAGTAACCTTCCCTCGTTGGCTTTCGGCATTGCTTTACGCACAGCGTTGCAAACTGTCGCCATTGATCGCCGATTTCGGTCATTTGCTCGGAGGCTTGTTTGAATTTGGGTTCTTGGCAAATTTCTGCAGCTTGTTCGAGGAAATAAGCGTAAAGATAACGAAAACCGGCACCGCCCGTGCCGATTTCTTCTTGCATTCGCACAATATGCCCGAGATACAAGCGGTTATATTTTTCGCCTTTTTTGCAAGCGGTCAGATTTTCGATCGATTTCGCTACGGTGCGAATGCCTTTCACGCCGACAAAAAACAATGGAGCAAGCATCTGTTTTGCCTGCTTACGAATCGCTTTGCGAACCAAAATTGGCAGGTCAATTTGAGAAAAATCGGGCGTTTGCTCAAAATAATACATCAATCCTTTTGCCGCTAATGCGCCTTTGGCAAAACGGGCTTTTTGTAGGTCTTGGGTGGCACAGCGTTGCACCGTTTCAAACACAGGATCGCTGATTAAATAATCATTTTGATCCTTGCCATACACCAGCAAATTGTGCGCATTAAAATGAAAACGCATTTCAGGTGGAAAATAAGGTAACCAGAAAACCGATGTTTGTAAGCCGACTAACTTACCTTCATTCAACGCTTTATCCAATGCCTGCATTCCTTCAGTTTCTGAGCGAAATTTCTGCATTTTTAACCGCACTTTTAGCATTTTCGACACATTTTTGATAATGCTTTTTGGTGGCATACGGTAGGAAATCAGCGGCATTCCACTCACTTTAATCAGCGGCAGATAAACAAAAGTCAACGCAGAAGCCAAACCAAAGACCATCGCTTCGTTCAGTTCAATGCCCTGTGATTTTAATAAGGTTGATATCACACCGCTTTCACAATGGGCGGTGTGTTGGTGGGTAAAATTATTCATTTGCAAAATTTTTGTAAAAAGTGATCCCTTATTTCTTCAATTTTAAAAGTTGTTCTATATAAATTTCGCCTTCTTTTTCCTTTTCTAGACGGCGTTGTTGATTAAATTTATCATATTCCAATAAGGCTTTTTCATCAGCCTGCTTTTTGCTTATTGCCCCCTGATTTTTTAACACGCTTCTTTCGTTAAATTCAAGGAAACCATCTAATTTTTCTTCCCAATCTTTTAAGAAAAATTGCTTTTTCCGGCTGGCTTGATCCTCAGCAAAATCCAACCACATCGACACAATCCGATTCAATGCCGTAATTTCTTGTTCATTTAAATAATTTTTTGCAACCGTAACATCTTTTCTTGCCACATCCAGTCCACGAAAATTTGTTAATCCCATATTCGGCAGCTCTGCATTAGCTCGCTGAAAAATAAGTTCTGCTGCGGTTTTGCCTGTACAGGCGAAATGTAATTTGTTCTGGATTTTTTGAAAAAATTGCGTGGTTTCCTTAAAACTAGGCTGATAGTCTGCGGCAAGGGTAAAAATTTCTCGCACCCGCAAATACATCCGGCGTTCACTGGCTCGAATATCCCGGATTTTTTCTAATAAAAGATCGAAATAATCGTCTGCTTGATTTGCACCAATCGGCGGATTTTTTAGCCGCACTTCATCTAACACAAAACCTTTTTGGATATACTCCCCAAGAGTACGTGTTGCCCATTGACGGAATTGTGTGCCACGGGTTGAACGCACACGGTAACCAATGGCTAAAATCATTGGTAATGCATAAATTTGCGTATTGTAATTTTTACCATCAGCCGCAGTTGTCAACTGAAAGTTGACAACTGAATTTTCACTCAATTCATTTTCTGTCAAGATCGCTTTGATATGTTTACTAATATTTTGCTTGGTGGTTTGATAAAGCTCGGCAATTTCTAACTGGCTTAGCCACAGCTGAGCCCCTAATTCACGGAGAGTGAATTGAGATAAGCCGTCTTCGCTGGTGTAAATGATAATATCGTTGTCTGCCATTTTATATCTCTAATCCCCCAAACGCCTCCCGATACTTCGCCAACTTCTTCTCCCCCAACTTCGCAAAAATCTCCGGTCTAAAATGCCGTTTGATTTGCCATTGCCAGAAGCCTGTGGCTTGGGCGAGGCTTTGGAGGTCGTAGCGGTTTTTGTACATGAGGTAGTAAATGACTGATTTTTCGCCGTTTTTGATCGCTTGTAGGGCTTGTTCGGTGAGTTGGTTGAGTTCGTCCACCGCCTGTTCGGTGGCAAATTCTTCTGATTGCCAACCTGTGGTGGTGCCTGCTTCAAATTTGCCGTTGCGGGTGGCGTAGATGACCTTTTTCTGCCCTTGGAAAATTTTGCTGTCGTCTTGGGGGATTTCATCAATTTCCATTGATAACCTCCAACAACATAAAACAACTTGAAAAACGTCCGCTCTCCGGCACATAACATAGCACTTTTTGCCCTGATTTGAGCGGGAAAGTGCGGGCAAATTCTTCCAAAATAATGTAAATCGATGCCGACCCCGTGTTGCCACAATAGGTAAGGTTGGTGAACCATTTTTCTTGCGGAATTTCAAAATCAATGTTGCGTAAGCCATCCAACAAACGATCTCGGAAGAAACCTGACGAATAGTGCGGTAAGAAATAATCGATATTTTTCGCTTGCAAATTATATTTAGCAATCAACTGCTTGAGGGCATTTTCCACAGTGCAACGCACGATATTTTCATTCAGCAATTTCACATCTTGCTTAACTGCCATAAAACTTTGCGTATCACGCTCCGCTTGCAAAACCGATTTCCAACTGACGAATTGCCCGTCTTTCACATCACCGCCCGCATACATACACACCGGCATTTCATTGGCAAAAGAAACCAACTCAATCCAATCAATTTTAAAGCTCACGCCTGTTTGATTCGGCTGATTGGAAAGTGCGACCGCTCCGGCACCATCCGACAACATCCAACGCAGAAAATCTTTTTCAAACCCGATTTCAGGTTTAGCATCCGCCAATAATTTGCTGTCCGCTTCCGCTTTGAAATTTTCGCTGCGCATAATTGCCGAAGCACATTCCGACGCTACCGCCACCGCACACTGATGTTCCCCAGTGCGAACCGCATTAAAAGCGTGTTTCATCGCCGCCATACCCGCCGCACACACGCCCGACATCGACATCACTTCCATTGGCGGAGCATTCTCCAACGAGCCGTGCACCATCACGCCCTGCCCCGGCAAAATCTGATCCGGATAAGAAGTCCCTACAGCCAAACTGGTAAATGAATTTGCAGAAACGCCTAATTTTTTGACCGCTTGCACGGCAAGTTCCGTGCTGGTATGGGTAGCTTGGCGAGTTTTGGGATCAACGGCATAATAACGTTGCTGAATACCGTTAGAACGTAAAATCATCTTACGCACACGGGAAGGTGTTTCCCCCACCATGCCGAGTACAGCCTCCATTTCATCGTTCGAAATGGGTTCATTAGGTAAGAAAGCAGAAATTTTGTTGATATAGACGTTTTGCATTTTATATTCCATAGGGTGCGTTTGCTAACGCACCATTTTTATTATTGGTTGTGTCGTTATCGGTGCGTTAACAAACGCACCCTACTCACCCGAAGGCTCGGCAAAATAACGTTTTTGCTCATCCAATTTTTTCTGTATCAGCGGTTTTAGCAGGCGTTTGATTACGGCTGAAATTGGCACAACGGTTAAAATCATTGCGACTAGAAATACGATATAGAAATATAAGACAAATTTACGAAAAATCGGCGAAATTTGACCGCACTTTATCAGTAGTTTGCCCCAAATATGGAAACTTCTTGCGCCGACCTTTTCGCTCATCATCAATTTTTCATCGATTTTTACCGCGCCCATTCCTTGAAAAAGCTTGCAATCAAGCAGTCGATTTTGCTGAAAAATTTGCAAAAGTTTTTCACCAAAGCGGGCTGCATCTTGGATTTCACTTTCCGCAATGCCTGCGCTCGGTAAATTACCGACCTTTTTCTTGCCTGTTAGCATCCAAAGTGGTGTGGTGATGAAACTCGCCCAGTCGTTCGATTGATCCACTTTCACCACGTTGCCAATCAAGTTCGCTCCACAATCGGCAAGCAATTTTTTCATTTTTTCTTGGGCTTGCAGCCACATATTCCGGCAACCAATAAGCGTGATAACCGGTGTGTCTTTGAGTACGGCTTTCGCCTGTGGAGATTGTAAGAAAGCGGTTATCGGCTGGCTTGGCGATAAAAACCATACCGTATAGGCAATAATGACCAAATCGTATTTTTTACTGCGTAATTCGGGCGTTTGAATAGGGCTTGGCTGCAAATGCACCGTTTCCGGAAAGGTGTTAAAAAACGACAGAAACCGCCACGGGAAAGCGTAGGCGGTTTGCGGTTGAAGTTGACAATGCTCGACAGAAATATCCGTTTGCCCAAGCAATGGTTGAACGAAATGTTCAGCCAAGCGGTTGAGTTGCCCTGTTTGCGAATAACTGACTAACAGAATCTTTTTGGTCATTATTGCCGTTTCCTGTACTTATTTTCCTTGCCAACGTTTAAAAATTAATGAGGTATTCACACCACCGAATGCAAAATTGTTGTTCATTACATAATCGGTTTGGATAAACTTGCCGTCACCTTGAATATAATTAAGTTCGCCGCAGCGTTCGTCCACATTTTCAAGATTGAGCGTCGGCGCAAACCAACCGTCACGCATCATTTCAATAGAAAACCAACTTTCTAATGCACCGCAAGCACCGAGCGTATGCCCCAAATAACTTTTTTGCGAGCTGATCGGCATTCTTGCGCCAAATACAGCGGAAGTTGCTTGAGTTTCAGCGATGTCGCCTTTTTCCGTTGCCGTACCGTGTCCGTTCACATAGCCGATTTGTTCAGGCAAAATCCCTGCATCTTTTAAGGCAATTTCCATACAACGTTGCATGGTGGATGCTTGCGGTTGGGTTACGTGGCTGCCATCACTGTTAGCCCCATAACCGACCACTTCGGCGATAATGTTTGCGCCACGGGCTAAGGCGTGCTCCAACTCTTCCAACACGAAAATACCCGCTCCCTCACCGATCACTAAACCGTCTCGGTTTTTATCATAAGGGCGCGGTGTGCCTTTCGGGTTATCGTTGTTGCGACTTGCCGCATAAAGGCTATCGAAAACATAAACTTCGGAAGGGCAAAACTCTTCGCCGCCGCCCGCTAACATCATTGGGATCATACCGTATTTAATCGCTTCATAAGCATAACCAATCCCTTGCGAGCCCGATGAACAAGCACTGGAAGTCGGGATAATTCGCCCCTGTAAGCCAAAGAAAATGCCGATATTCGCTGCAGTGGTGTGCGGCATTGCTCGCACATAGGTGGAGGCATTAAAGGTGTCCGATTTGCCCGTCATTAAAAGTTCTGCCATATCGCGCACATCAGCAGTGGAGCCGGTGCTTGAACCGCTTGCTACCCCCATATTGCCGTTCAATACAAGCGGTGAAATTTCGCCATTTTTTAGCAAGCCCGCATTCGTTAAGGCTTGCTCTGCTGCATCCACACAGAGTTGAGATACACGTCCCATGCTGCGAAGTTGTTTTCTTGTCCAGTGGCTTGGTGGGGTATAATTTCCAATCGGCGCGCCAAGTTGAGCCTCTAACTCCGGATATTTATCCAGCCAGCCCATATTTTGCACGGCATTTTCTTTACGTTCAAAGGCGGATTTCACTTCCGTCCAGCTACGTCCGAAAGCAGTTACCGCACCAATACCGGTTACTACAACTCGTTTTGTATTCATTATTATCTCTGTATTTTATTTTGTAGGGGCGGGTCCTGTGCCTGCCCGTAAACTTTCACTGATATTCGGGCGGGCACAGGACCCGCCCCTACAAATTATTAATTAACACAACCCACCATTCACTCCAATCACTTGACGGGTGATATAAGACGCTTTTTCGTCCATTAAGAAATCCACTGCATGAGCCACTTCATCAGGATTTCCCATTCGTTCCATTGGAATGGCCTTTAAAATTTGTTCAAGCGGTAGGTTTTCACCCAAAATTTCCGTGTCGATTAAACCCGGAGCTACGCAATTTACGGTGATTTTACGTTTAGCAAGCTCAACGGCCAATGCTTTTGCTGCACCGATTAAACCGGCTTTCGAGGCACTATAGTTTACTTGTCCGCGGTTACCGATAATACCGGAAACCGAAGTAATACAGACGATTCGCCCTGCTTTACGGCGGCGAATCATCGGCATCATGATGGGGTGTAATACATTGTAAAAACCATCCAAATTTGTTCGCAATACCGAATCCCAATCTTCATCGCTCAGTGCCGGAAAAGCATTATCACGGGTTAAGCCTGCATTTAACACCACACCGTAATAGGCACCGTTTGCTTCTACATCTGCTTCTAAAACCGCTTTAGCTTGCTCACGATTACTTACATCAAATTGCAACACGCGCACATTTTTGCCTAAATTTTTGACCGCACTTGCAACCTCTTCAGCATCTTCAACACGACTGCGGCAATGCACCACAATGTCAAAGCCCGAATGAGCAAGTTTCAACGCAATTGCTTTGCCGATACCTCGGCTGGAGCCGGTGATTAATACGGTATTTGTCATAATTGTCCTACTGTTTTATATGCCTGTTTCGGATGATTCTTAGCCGTTGGATAGGCTAGTTCTAACTTATTCTCTTTGACTAATTGATTGAGATAACTTTTCCGTAATGTATCCGCTTTTTTATTGAGTAAAAGTGCAAGATCAGAAAGACTGATATAACCGGATTGGCAAAGTTGCAAAATACCATCTACAAATTTTTCTTTACCTATATTTCGGACATCACCTTGTAGCTTGCTTGCGATCAGTTTTAACTGTTGCCATTGCTGGCTGGTTTCAGTATCTAGATCTAACTCCGGATTTTCCGGACCTAACTCCGGATTTTCTGAAGCTAACTCCGGATTTTCTGAAGCTAACTCCGGATTTTTGATAAAACTTTTTGCGAGAATTTTTCCCACCTGATTATCTGGTGTTGGCATCTCTATTTCAGGACGGTGGTAAATTTTATTCTTTTGCTTACCGCTTGCAGAGATCATTTTTAATTTTTCTAGCTTTACTAAAGCTAATGTAACATCACGGGAATGCCCTGAAATATGTAAACAAATTTCTTTATGAGTTAGTGCTTCATTAGTATAAATTTCAATAACAATCGTTCGCTCTAGCTCAGAAAGCTCTAGGAACTTCTTACCATATTGTTTAGTCAGCGTATCAAAAATTTCCTGTGGATATAAAGAGACAGTTTTTAATTCTAAAACAGTCTGCTCATTTGGCTCTCTCACTTCTCTTAGTAAAGGCATCCGCCAATGTTGTGTCTTCCAGCCACTTAATATTCTCGGTAACCCTGAACCTGCTTGGTCACCAAAACGAATATAACGAAACATTTGCGCAAGAAGACGATTACGACAATCTGCATCTCCCCCTTTTAATGCGATTTCAATGGGAATTCTCATTAAACCGGGATTACGAAAATAAAAAGAATTAGGCTTTTTAATAATCTGGATGGAGGCTTTATCACTATAATCTGCGTGAATAATTGTATTTGCTAATGCTTCTCTTAATGCAATATGAACAGGAGTATCTTCTTGTCGTAGTCCATTTTCTATTCTGAAAGGTACCTTAATATTTTCAACTAATTTACGATAAACACGTTGAGAAAAATCATACAAATTCCCAGACCATTTCCCATCTAAGGTCACTCTATCAATCCAACGTTCATCAGGGTTACTTGAATGCTCTTGATAATCTAGCATATAAAATGGGAATTGATCTTGAATGGCAGTATGAGTTCCAAACATCAATAACCCTGCTGCGGTTAGCCCTTTACGACCTGTTTCACGTTCAGTTTTATACGCTTTTATTTTTTCTAAAAATACTAAATCAGACAATTCATTCCAAGGGTGGCTAGGATCTAAATTAGCATAGCGTTGGCGATAGTTTCGCACTGATTCCATATCTAAATCAGCAAGCTGAAAATGCTCAAGCACAATAGAATCTCTAGAATCTTGCGATTGTTCTGCAAGCATTCTTTTTACCTGTTCTTCGCTTAAACGTTGATCAGATTCATTACACCGTTGGTAACTATTTCCCAATGGATTTCCGTTAAGATAAACTGGTCGTTCTGTTCGCTTAGCTCTGGGAACATAAACGACTAACAATGATTTTTCGTCACCCAAAGGTAATTCTTTAACAAATGAATTTGTTAACAAGTTAATATTAACTTTCTGTGGGTTATTCACCAGATCAAAGATCTGTTTTTTAACTTGTGCGACTCTTGTAATGCCTTTAGGAATGTACTTATCTTTCTTTTCTTGCATTCCTAACACAATATATCCACCATCAGTATTGGCAAAAGCGCTATAAGTTTCCCACATATCAAAAGGAACTTCACCGAGCCCATCTTTTCCTTGAGCAAGTTTGCACTCTAATTCGGAAGATTCACCTAATAGAATCAGATCATCAATACTGTCTAAATGGTCAAAAATATCTTTCATTACTTGCTCACATCCTTTTGAATTTTGCCGTCTTTAGGGCTGAATACATTGAGCGAACCTTCTAATAACAGGGTTTGAGTGTGATGATCAATGAGTTTACAGTCAAACACCCCGAAACCGGTTACATCTTGAATCGACATTTTTATCTCAATGTTTAGTCTGCTACCAATCGGGATCTCGGTTTGATAAATATGCAGTTTGCGTGTGCCAAGTAGATAGCCCAAACGTACTGGTTCATCTTTTTGGCGAGCCTGAATACCTGCCCACGCCGCAACGCCTTGAGCCATGATTTCAATGCCGGAAAAAGTGGCTAGTTTTCCTGCCTTGAGTAAAATATGATCTGGACGAATTTCGCTTTCTGCGTGTAAAAAATCCTCACCAAATGAGGTGATACGATCGAGCAAGACCATTTCACCGCTTTGCGGTACAAAGGGAGCAACATTTTTAATGGGTAAATTTAAACTCATTAGATACTTTCCCCTAAAATTAAAACGGCATTGTTGCCACCGAAGGCGAAAGAGCTGCTTGCGCCGATACGTCTGCCTTCTGCCCAACGACTGTGCTCGTCCGCAATCATAATTTTGGGGAGACGATCATCTCGAACTCCGTCCCAAAGCTGCGGCGGTAAAATGCCTTGCGGATTATGTTTTCGGCTAATAATAGACCATAAAATCGCCGCTTCCAATGCACCGGCAGCACCCAATGTATGCCCGGTATACGGTTTAGTGGTTGTGCAAAGGGTTTGATTTCCAAAAACTTTTGCAACCGCAATGGTTTCCATTTGATCATTATGTATCGTGCCTGTGCCATGCAGGTTAATCCACCCTATTTGATTTGGTGAAAGTGCGGCTGATTTTAAGGCATTTTCAAAAGCGGAAATTGCCCCTAAACCTTCAGGATGCGGACTAGACATATGATAAGCATCGCTGCTTGCACCGTAGCCCAGTAGTTGTAAGCTATCATTATCTAATGGCATTTTGGTCATCACGAAAGCGGCTGCGCCTTCACCAATGTTAATGCCGTTACGATTTACCGAGAGTGGATTCGTTCGTTGTTCGGAAAGCACTTCTAACGAGCCAAAACCGCTTATCGTCAATGGCGATAAGGTATCCACACCACCGCAAATTACCGCATCACACAAGCCGGCTTTTAGTAAACGGGCTGCGGAAATCAACGCTCTCGCACCTGAGGTACAAGCTGTTGAAATACCGTAACCCGCATTTTGAATACCGTATTGGTAGGAAACAAAATCTGCCGGTGCGGAAAAATATTGTTGTGGCTGATTAAAATCTTTACCTGACCAATCATTATGCGCTGCGGCATATTTAAATACAGGGATATTTTCATCTACACCGGTTGTGGATGTTCCCATTACTACGCCCACACGTTCTTTACCAAATCGACCGATGACCTGTGCAATTTGCTCTTCAATCTGTGCAAGGGCGTGCCATAATAACTGATTATTGCGGCTGCGATATTCCATTGGTAAATCGGCAGGAAAAGGGCGGAGTTCAAGATTTACTTCGCCAAACACGCCCGCTTTACCACTGATACCGTTTTCTCTAAATGCTTTATCGGAAAGATGAAGTGGAGACGGTTTGCTGTTAAGCAAGCAATCTAAATGCGCTCCCACACCCTCACCAATAGCGCTGATGATCGCCGGTTTAGTTAAAAAAAATGCAGCCACGTATCCCTCTACCTTTAAATTTATTATGCCTTATTGCATTAACTCTTCAATTTTCCAACGGCTGCCATCAGCAAGATTAATATCTATGATTGGCTGCTTGTGATGGATTTTCCATACAAATTTATGATTTATTTGATAAACCTGACCACTTGCCGTTTGTTCAATAGCACTAAATTCAAATAATGGTGTTGAGCTAAAAGCCGTTGCCAAGGCTGAAAAAAGCTGCTTTGCCTGATTATTCGGCATCACAAAACCATCATTTTGCCAACCTTGTTCGGATAAAATTAATCGTGCCAACGGCGCACCAAGGGGATCGGTTTGTACCCAACGCCATTGGGTTTCATTAAATTGCACCGAAAGCAAACTTGCTTGCTGTACTCGGTTTTGTTCATCAAGTTGCTCAACTTTAAATAAACGACTTTCTACAGATTGTGCCGGAAGCGACTTAATTATAAGGCTAGAACAAGCAGCAACAGCAAACATTATCAGAATAATAAGTGCCTTTTTCATAAAATTATTTCTTTACCAATACCTTGGTTTTAAATAAAGGGCAGCGAAATTAGGTCTGTGCATCTATGATAAATATCGTTATTTTTAACCGCACTTTCAAAATTTCACTGTTTAATTTACATACCGATAATCACACAGCCGGCAACAGATTTCGCTTTATTTTGGGTTTGTACTGCGCTATCACGACTAGAGAATGGACCTACACGCACACGATTCCATTCACCGGCAACCACCACTTGCGCATTCACGCCGGACATTACTAAACGTCCTTGTAAATTCTCAGCTTGCGCACGATTTTTAAATGCACCGCATTGCAATCCAAAACGTTTACCACCGACTGTAGTCGTTTCCGTAGGTTTTGTTTCTACTTTGAGAATTTCAGGTTTTTTCTGTGGCTCGGCTTTTTTCGCTGGGACAGGAGGCTTTTTCACCTCTTGTTTTATCGCTTCAGCTTTAGCAACGTCTAAAGATTGCTGTTGAGCTTTGGCTGCCTCTTCCGCCTTACGTTGCTCTGCCAATTTTCGAGCCTCTTCCGCAGTTTTTTGTTCTTTTTCCATTTGAACTAAAACTTGGCGTTGTTCTTCCGTTAAACGCATATTTTTTTCAACACTGGAAGGTTTATCATCCACCGGTACCGTACGGGTTTCCAACGCTTTAATGTAGCTCCACACTTCTTCCGGACGATTCGGTAACACACTTTTGGGCTGCGGTTTTTCCGTTTGAACGGGGGCAGGGATCGGCTTTGGCGTTTTGTTTTTTAAAAAATAAAGCCCCACGCCAAAGGCAAGTAACACTGCCAATGCGATGCCAATTAGTACATTCTTATTGGCATTTTTCTTTTTTTTCTTATTTGAACCGCTGCGTGCGGCAAAATCTCGATGAGCCACGATAAAATCCTAAACTTTAATGCGTTTCTAAAATTTTTGTAAAACTTGTCAATTCTACTGAAAAATACTGTGGTTTTCTAGCTTAAATCCAGTGGGTCAACGTCCAAAATCAACCGCACTTGACTGTTTTTTTCTAAATTTGCTTGTTGATAATCCCGTAATGCTTTTTGCAATATCGTTCGCACGGAATGCTGTAAAAGTAATTGCCAACGGAATTGTCCCGCTTTTTTACTAAAGGGGGCGGGCATAGGACCCAATATTTGTAATCCTTCTATTCCTTTTCTTTGGAAAAAATCGGCAATTTGTTCCAAACATTGTTCCGCTAATTCCGAACGGCGTGCCTGCGCCTTAAATAAAGCTTGAAAACTAAAGGGCGGCAATCCCATAGAATGGCGCAAACGCAAGTTTTCTTCGGCAAAGGCGGAATATCCTTTCGCAAGCAATGTATTCAATAAGGGATGATCCGGATAATGCGTTTGCAACACAACTTCCCCTTGTTTTTCCGCACGTCCGGCTCGCCCTGCCACTTGCACATAAAGCTGTGCAAGCCGTTCTTCAGCGCGAAAATCTAAGGAAAACAACGCACTATCTACATTCACCAGTGCCACCAAAGTAACATTAGGGAAGTGATGCCCTTTCGCCAGCATTTGCGTACCGATAAGAATCTGGCTTTTCCCTTGTTGAATATCGTCCAAATAGCCTTCCAACTTGCCTTTGCGGGCAGTCGTGTCGCGATCAATGCGGGCGATGGAATAAGTCGGAAATTGTGCCTTTAAGGTTTCTTCTAATTGCTCGGTACCAAGCCCTGTCGTTACCAAATGGGTAGAACCGCAATTCCCGCACTGACGTGGAATCGTTTTTTGCGATCCGCAATGATGACAGCGCAAGGCCCGTTGATGTTGATGATAAGTGTAAGGTTTTTCACACTTCGGACATTGTGCAATCCAGCCGCACTCGTGACACAGAAGAACCGGTGCAAAACCACGGCGATTTAAGAAAAGTAATACTTGATTACCTTTTTCAAGGTGATTCCTAATTCGTTCCAACAGAAGTTGCGATAAGCCGTTTTGCACATATTGGTTCTTCAAATCGATAACGAAATGACGAAGTGCGGTCGAATTTCCCGCTCTTTTTGATAGCATCAAATGCTTGTATTTACCGTTTTGCACATTATTAAGGCTTTCCAAACTGGGGGTTGCCGATCCCATCAACACGGGAATGGCCAATTTCTGCGCCAGTACAATCGCTAAATCTCTCGTATGATAACGCCAACCGTCTTGCTGTTTGAAAGAAGCATCCTGTTCTTCATCTAAAATGATTGCACCCAAGTTTGAAAACGGCGTGAACAATGCCGAACGTGTACCTATTACCATCGCACTTTGCCCTAACCGAGCACGATTCCACACATTCAGCCGTTGTACATCCGTTAAATTGGAGTGATGAACATCAATTTCTACATTAAAACGCGCCTTAAAACGTTGTACCGTTTGCGGCGTTAAACCGATTTCCGGCACGAGCACCAATACCTGTTTGCCGGATTTTAAAATCTCCTCAATATATTGTAGGTAGATCTCCGTCTTTCCGGACCCCGTCACCCCCTCCAGCAGCCACACATTAAAATCACGTTGAAACATCAGCTGACTAAACGCCAAAGCCTGTTGTTTATTCAGCGTTAAACGATTATCCGAATTTACCATCGGTTTATCGCCCAAAGTTTGCAGCCAGCTTTTAGGCTCCGTTTGAACAAGGACTTCACTCACACATTCTTTGCTTTTTAAGGCAGACCAAATTGCCGCACTAAACCCGTTATTGCCTTTTTCGAGATCTTGTTCAAGCAAACATTGCAACGCTTCCGCTTGTTTTTTGGAACGTTTGAATTTGCCCTGTGCCAAGGCATCTTTTCCTACCTCATTTATTCGCCAAAAAGTGCGGTCGTTTTTCAGCGCATTTTCACCGTTACGCAATTTCACCGGCAAGGCTTGAAATAACACCTCCCCCAACGCAGCTTGATAATAATTTGCAGCCCAATGAAGCCAATCCCAATATAGCGGCGTGAAAAGGGATTTCGTATCAAACGAAGTAATAATTTCTTTAAGCTTATCGGTTGACATTTCCGCTTTTTCAGGCAATTCCGTCACAATTGCTACACGCTTTTGTGAAGCAAAAGGCACAAGAACACGCCCACCCACTACCAATGACATTTCATCAGGAGCGAGATAATCAAATAATCGGGGAAGCGGCACTGCAAGTGCCACGCGCGCAATTTTCATAGAAATCCTTGGAAAAAATTTGCCCCATTATACGGGAAAAGCAGGGATTTCGTGTATAATCGCCGCCAATTTTTCAGAACCTAATAAAACAGATTTATGACACAAACTTTTGCCGATCAAAAACGTAAAACCGTTGAAACTGCCGAATTTACCGAAGACGGACGTTATAAACGCAAAGTGCGTAGTTTTGTCTTGCGTACCGGTCGCTTAAGCGAATTTCAAAAAAATATGATGAACGCTCACTGGGGAGCGCTTGGGTTGGATTATCAAACCGAACCCTTTAATTTTTCTTACATTTACGGCAATGATAATCCTGTCGTATTAGAAATCGGTTTCGGTATGGGGAAATCTTTAGTGGATATGGCGGCGGCGAACCCCGATAAAAACTATCTCGGTATTGAAGTCCACACACCGGGTGTCGGTGCGTGTATTGCTTATGCAGTGGAAAAAAACGTGAGAAACTTACGAGTGATTTGCCATGATGCCACTGAAATTCTCCGAGATAGCATTGCAGACGGTGCCTTAGGCGGATTACAACTTTTCTTCCCCGATCCTTGGCATAAAGCAAAACATCACAAACGCCGCATTGTTCAACCGCACTTTGTCGAGCAGGTAGTGCGAAAACTGGGGGAAAAAGGCTTTATCCATATGGCAACGGATTGGGAAAACTATGCGGAACAAATGTTAGAAGTGCTAAGTGCCAATACCGATTTAGAGAATACGGCGGAAAGCGGAAATTATATTCCCCGCCCTGATTTTCGCCCTCTCACGAAATTTGAGGCCCGCGGTCATCGCTTAGGACACGGCGTGTGGGATTTGTATTTCGTTAAGAGATAGTTTTTTCTTTCTCAGAATTTAATTCGCTATAGCCCACCCCGTCTCTTTCTACTTCCTTAAAAGAAGAAAAGCAAAGAAGAGCGGTTAATTTTTTGAGTATTTTTTTATAATGCGCCATTAAAATGCCCCATATAAATCGCCTGAATGGAAATGAAATTTTTAGAAAAATAACGCCGAGCGAGAGCGTAGCGAACATCAGGCTTATTTTTCGTAAAAAAATTTCATTGGAATGAGGAACTGCGATTTAACTAGGGATGTGTTTCTTTTACCCACTTTGCTTTGCACGAACAAAGAAAAGTAGGTCGCCAATCCGGCGAAAAACGATGTTAAAATGTTACAATTAATATAAAATACCCAACCAACTCAAACAACGGAGAAACCTAAAATGTCCAAATCCTACAACCAACGCCAACGTAAAAAGCTCCATCTTGCGGAATTCCAAGAGCTTGGTTTTCTTGTAAACTTCCAATTTGCAGAAGGTACGGCGATTGAAACCGTAGATGAAATCGTTGATCGTTTTATCAATGAAGTTATCCAACCGAACGGTTTAGCTTATGAAGGCAGCGGATACTTACATTGGGAAGGTTTAGTTTGCTTGGAAAAAATCGGCAAATGTGACGAAAGCCACCGTGAAACCGTGAAAAAATGGCTTGAAGCGAACGGTTTACAACAAATTGAAATCAGTGAATTATTCGATATTTGGTGGGAATATCCGGCAAACAACGCATAATTTATCCCAATAAAAAAATAGCGTGAGAAAGCAATTTTCCACGCTGTTTTTGTTTTCAAGAACTCACTCAAAATCGACCGCACTTCATTTCCTTGATCTATCACAATAAAAGTTCAAATTTCTGCCAATCTACCCATTTTTGGTAGTTCCTATCTCTTGCGGGCAACCGCATAATTTGCAGCCTGAAAAGGTATTAAGAGCAATTCCAAAGGCAAATGAGATGACAGTTGAAAACTTACCGCGCAGACAATTTTTACGGGGTAAATTTTTAGCGTCATTGCATACCAAAAATGAGCAGATTCAAGGTTTTGAAGGGATTCGTCCCCCTTGGGCGGTGTCGAATAAAGAATTTGTTGAACAATGCACCCGTTGTCGGGATTGTATTGAGATTTGCGAAACTCAGATTTTAATCGAAGGCGATGGCGGTTTTCCTGAAGTACGGTTCGATAAAGGCGAATGTACCTTTTGCAGAAAATGCGTTGAAGTATGCCGGCAGCCGATTTTTCGCCCGTTAGAAGAATTGCCTTGGACACATAAAATCAACATCGGTGCAAATTGCTTGGCACGGCAGCATATTGAATGTCGTTCTTGTCAGGATAATTGTTCAATGAATGCTATTCGTTTTCGCTTACAAATAGGTGGTGTTGCACGGCCTACTGTGAATTTGGAAAGTTGTAACGGCTGTGGTGCTTGCATTCAAAGTTGCCCGGTAAATGCGATAGAAATAAGTAATTTTAAAGCAGAATGAATAAAACGAGTTTAACATCGGAAAACGCAAAAGATTGGCACGTAGTGGGGCTTGTCGTACAAGGGAAGCCTGAAAAAATGGCGGCGATTCAGACCGCACTTTTAGCAATCGAACATACCGAAATCCCTACTTTCGATGAAAAGATGGGCAAAATGGTTGTTGTGATGCAATCCGATGATCAACATCTTCTCCTCGATAATATGGAGAGTGTGAAAGAGATTGAAGGTGTCATTAACGTGTCATTGGTGTATCACGAGCAGGATGAAAATAAATAGTTTTTCTATAAACATTCAATGTATCTAAAAATCAGTATTTAACGTGGGGGAAATGCAATGAAGGTAAGTCGCCGAGACTTTATGAAAGCCAATGCGGCAATGGCTGCTGCAACGGCTGCGGGATTAACCATCCCTATTAAAAATGTGGTTGCGGCAGAATCCGAAATAAAATGGGATAAAGCGGTTTGCCGTTTCTGTGGTACGGGTTGTGCCGTTTTAGTCGGTACGAAAGACGGACGTGTGGTGGCATCGCAAGGTGATCCTGATGCAGAAGTTAATCGTGGTTTGAACTGTATTAAAGGTTACTTCTTACCGAAAATTATGTACGGCAAAGATCGTCTCACTCAACCGATGTTACGTATGACAAACGGTAAATTCGACAAGAACGGAGATTTTGCGCCGGTTTCTTGGGATGTCGCTTTCAAAACTATGGCGGAAAAATTCAAAGAAGCCTTTAAAAAGAACGGTCAAAATGCTGTGGGTATGTTTAGTTCCGGTCAATCCACCATTTGGGAAGGTTATGCGAAGAACAAACTTTGGAAAGCCGGCTTCCGTTCTAATAATGTTGACCCGAATGCCCGTCACTGTATGGCGTCTGCCGCAGTAGCCTTTATGCGTACTTTCGGTATGGATGAACCTATGGGTTGCTATGATGATATTGAGCAGGCTGAAGCCTTTGTGCTTTGGGGTTCAAATATGGCGGAAATGCACCCGATTTTATGGTCGCGCATTACCGATCGCCGTATTTCTAATCCTGATGTAAAAGTTGCCGTACTTTCTACTTTTGAACATCGTAGTTTTGAACTTGCCGACTACGGTTTAGTGTTTACACCGCAAACCGACTTAGCAATTATGAACTACATCATCAATTACCTCATTCAAAATGATGCGATAAATTGGGATTTCGTCAATAAACACACGAAATTCAAACGTGGTGAAACCAATATCGGTTACGGTTTACGTCCTGAAAATCCGTTGGAAAAAGAGACGAATCGTAAAACTGCGGGCAAAATGTATGATTCGACTTTTGAAGAATTAAAGCAACTCGTCTCCGAATACACATTGGATAAGGCCCACGAATTATCGGGTGTGCCGAAAGATCAACTGGAACATTTAGCCAAACTTTATGCCGATCCGAAGAAAAAAGTAGTGTCATTTTGGACGATGGGCTTTAATCAACACACCCGTGGCGTGTGGGCGAACCACTTAATTTATAACATTCACTTGTTAACCGGCAAAATCTCTATTCCGGGTTGTGGACCGTTCTCATTAACCGGTCAACCGTCCGCTTGCGGTACGGCACGTGAAGTGGGTTCTTTCCCACACCGTTTACCGGCTGATTTAGTCGTTACCAATCCGAAACATCGTGAAACGGCAGAACGTATTTGGAAATTACCGGCAGGAACTATCTCTGAAAAAGTTGGCTTGGACACGATTGCACAAGACCGTGCAATGCACGATGGCAAAATGAATGTGCTGTGGCAAATGTGTAACAACAATATGCAAGCAGGTCCTAATATCAACGCAGATCGTTTACCGGGTTGGCGTAAAGAAGGCAACTTCGTCATCGTTTCTGACCCATATCCGACAGTTTCTGCATTGTCCGCCGATTTAATTTTGCCAACCGCAATGTGGGTGGAAAAAGAAGGGGCATACGGTAACGCAGAACGCCGCACACAATTTTGGCGTCAACAAGTGAAAGCTCCGGGCGAGGCAAAATCCGACTTGTGGCAATTAATGGAGTTTGCAAAATACTTCACCACCGATGAAATGTGGTCGGAAGAATTACTTGCCCAAATGCCGGAATACCGTGGAAAAACCCTGTATGAAGTGTTATTTAAAAACGGACAAGTGGATAAATTCCCGCTTAGCGAACTTGCCGAAGGTCAATTAAATGACGAATCGGAACATTTCGGTTACTACGTTCATAAAGGCTTATTTGAAGAGTATGCCTCATTTGGTCGTGGTCATGGCCATGATCTGGCACCGTTTGAGATGTATCACAAAGCCCGTGGTTTACGTTGGCCGGTGGTAGATGGCAAAGAAACCCTATGGCGTTATCGCGAAGGCTTTGATCCTTATGTGAAAGAAGGTGAAGGCGTGGCGTTCTATGGTTATCCGGATAAAAAAGCAATCATTCTTGCCGTGCCTTATGAGCCGGCGGCGGAATCACCTGATGCGGAATACGACCTATGGCTATCAACCGGTCGTGTTCTTGAACACTGGCATACCGGCACAATGACACGTCGTGTACCGGAATTACACCGTGCATTCCCAAATAATCTGGTGTGGATGCACCCATTAGATGCCGAAGCCCGTGGTTTACGCCATGGCGATAAAATCAAGATTTCATCACGTCGCGGTGAAATGATTTCTTATCTTGATACACGCGGACGCAATAAACCGCCTCGCGGTTTGGTTTATACCACCTTCTTTGATGCCGGTCAGCTTGCAAATGCCTTAACGTTAGATGCAACCGATCCGATTTCAAAAGAAACGGACTTTAAAAAATGCGCCGTGAAAGTGGAAAAAGCAGCGTAAAAACAAGGTAAAAATCAACCGCACTTTATCGGTATGGAATAAAAAAGTGCGGTTAAAAATCAAAAAGAAAATGAAAAAGCCTATTCTTAATCCTGAACGCAGACGCTTTTTAAAAGAAACCACCCGCACTGCGGGTGGTCTTGTCGGCGTGGGGATTTTGTTGGGATTACAGCAAAAACAAAGCCTTGCCCGTGAAGGCGTACCCTTGCGCCCTCCCTTTGCATTGCAAGAGGCGAAAGCCTTTTCTGCAGCCTGTATTCGTTGCGGTCAGTGTGTACAAGCCTGCCCATACGATATGTTGCATTTGGCTTCACTATTATCACCTATGGAAGCGGGAACGCCGTATTTTATCGCACGTGATAAACCTTGTGAGATGTGTCCGGATATTCCGTGCGCCCATGCCTGCCCAAGTGGGGCATTGGATCGCAATGCGACCGACATTAATGAATCACGAATGGGGTTATCGGTGTTATTGGATCACGAAACCTGCTTAAACTGGCAAGGATTACGTTGTGATGTGTGTTATCGCGTTTGTCCGTTAATCGACAAAGCCATCACATTGGAAAAACAACATAATCCACGTTCGGACAAACACGCCTTGTTTATACCAACGGTTCATTCCGATGCTTGTACAGGTTGTGGAAAATGTGAACAAGCCTGTGTATTGGAAGAAGCGGCGATTAAGGTTCTGCCAATAGAACTGGCGAAAGGTATGCTTGGTAAACATTATCGTTTGGGTTGGGAAGAAAAAGCGAAAGCCGGTCATTCCCTTGCGCCGAGCGATATGATTTCGCTACCGACACGCACACCCGAAGCGGTAATAGCCGAACCGGCAGAACCGATTTTGGCACCGGTATTAGGAGGCGGAAAATAATGGCAAATGCACCTAAATATGCCGGGAAAGAATCCCGTGAAAAGTGGGGTTGGTGGTATGCAAATCGCTTTTTATTTTGGCGTCGATTAAGCCAACTTAGCATTATCGCGATGTTCTTAAGCGGTCCTTACTTAGGCATATGGATTTTAAAAGGCAATTATAGCGGCAGCTTACTATTGGATACGATTCCCTTAAGTGATCCTTTAATTACCTTTGAAAGTCTTGCCGCCGGGCATCTGCCTGATACGCTCACCTTAATAGGTGCAGCCATTATCGTGCTTTGCTACGCAGTCCTTGGTAGCAAAATATTTTGCGGTTGGGTTTGCCCGCTGAATATGATAACTGATACGGCAGCATGGTTACGCCGCAAACTGGGGATTCGCCAAACGGCAAAACTTTCACGCAGCTTACGTTACGGCATTCTGGTAATGATTTTACTGGGTAGTGCGGTAAGCGGTATGTTGTTATGGGAATGGATTAACCCTGTTGCGGCGTTAGGTCGTGCCTTCGTATTCGGTTTAGGTGCAACGGCGTGGCTGGTACTGGTGATTTTTCTTTTTGATTTATTGATTGCAGAACACGGCTGGTGCGGGCATCTTTGCCCCATTGGTGCTGCTTATGGGCTAATCGGAGCAAAAAGTTTAATCCGAATTAAAGTGATTGACCGAGCCAAATGCGATAATTGTATGGATTGTTACAATGTCTGCCCGGAAGCCCAAGTATTACGTTCACCTTTACACGGAAAAAAAGACGAAAGCCTCCTTGTGCTTTCGAAAGATTGTATTAGTTGCGGGCGTTGCATTGACGTTTGCGCTGAAAAAGTTTTCAAATTTTCGACTAGATTCGATCATTCAGGGGAGTGATTAATATGACTAAACAGGTATCTAAAATTTTAGCGGGATTTATGACCGCACTTTTTGCCGGTTCGTTAATGGCAGCGGATGTGCAACCGATCGGGAAAGATTTAACCCAATCACCGGAAAATATAGCACCGGCTTTTCACCATGCACCACGTCAAAGTGAATTACCCGCATTAAATTATGTAAATCAGCCGCCTATGGTGCCACATAGTGTAGCCAATTACCAAGTCACAAAAAATGTGAACCAGTGTCTAAACTGTCACAGCCCGGAAAATGCCCGTTTAAGCGGTGCTACCCGAATCAGCCCGACACACTTTATGGATCGTGACGGTAACGTAGGTTCCACTTCCTCACCGCGTCGCTATTTCTGTTTACAATGCCACGTTTCTCAATCAAATGTGGATCCTATCGTACCGAACGAATTCAAACCGTTGAAAGGTTACGGCAACTAAATTAAGGAAGGGCTATGTCAGCGAAAAAACCAAACTTTATCGTGCGTTTTTGGCATTGGTTTCGTAAACCAAGCCGTTTAGCGGTCGGAACAATTATCAGCCTCGCATTTATCGGCGGTATTTTATCTTGGGTCGGCTTTAATTACGGTTTAGAGCAAACCAACACCGAGCAATTCTGTGCAAGTTGCCACACCCAAGATGCTTATCCGGAATACTTACACAGTGTGCATTATCAAACCCGTACCGGTGTAGGTGCAAGCTGTCCTGATTGCCATGTACCACACGAGTTTTTGCCGAAGATGAAACGAAAAATCATCGCAGCAAAAGAAGTATATGCCTATTACACCGGCAAAGTGGATACGCTTGAAAAATTCAATCAACACCGCTTAGCGATGGCAGAAAATGAATGGGCGAGAATGAAAGCCAACGATTCACAAGAATGTCGCAACTGTCATAAGGTTGAGCGTATGAATTTTAATGATCAACGTTCCGTTGCCGCACGTATGCACCAAAAAATGAAAACGGAAGGTAAAACCTGTATTGATTGCCACAAAGGTATTGCCCACCAATTACCGGATATGAGCGGAGTGGAATCTGGTTTTAAAGACGAATCGAAAGAAGTGAAAAAATAATCCGGATTTTGACCGCACTTTGGTAACCTTGTCGGCACTTTGTTGTGCCGATTTTTGTTTTTGGTAAGGGGCGTTGAACTTTGCGTAACCCCATTTCATCTATTGTTGCGTTACGGCTTCGGCTAACGGCACTCTACAATAATTTGTGTAACGGCTACATAATACGCCAAATTAAGATTTGGATTTATACATAACGTTTTAAATGAATATGGGTTTCCGAAGTATGAATCGCTTTAATGGAACGAATTCGTTCAAGTGCTTGCCCGAGTTCTTCCAAGGAAGGGGCGATGAGTTCAACAAGAATGTCCCAACGTCCATTCGTATCATAAATCGCACTGATACAAGGCTCTCCACGTAGCGTTTGAACGACTTCAGCGGTTGCACCGCCATCAACGATCACCGTTGTCCAAGCCTTGATGCCATTACACTCTCCCTTTGGGTGAAGTTCTACCCTATAGCCTAAAATAATTCCCGCTTTTTCAAGCCGTGCAATACGATTCGTTACGGTTGCCCGAGAAACTTTTAATTTTTGGGCCAAAAAGGCGATAGAATATCTCGCATTTTCTCGTAATAAGCTCAATAATTCCTGATCGGTTTTATCTAAAATTGACATAATGCAAGCCCCCTCTGACAAAATGACTAAAATTCTCTCAAAACATTAGCACATTTCGCTATTTTAATTAACAGAAAAATCTTGCAAACTAAAGGTGTTGTAACAATTCGTTAACATTCCATTAATTCACCGGAGGAAAGTTATGTCATACCCATCAACCATCACAGGAAGTTTGCCAACCATTATCATTAGCCCGCAAGATGTTGCAAATATCATTAAACGTCAGGGTATTGAAGAAACCCTAAAAGGGATGAGAGATTATATTTTAGAGGATTATCTTAACTGGGATTCCTTTGACAAAAGCCCTCGTGTTTCCAATCATGTTCCTGATGGCGTATTAGAATTAATGCCTATTGCGAATCAGCAACAATATAGTTTTAAATATGTAAATTGTCACCCTAAAAACCCAAATGAAGGGCTTTCAACCATTTTAGCCTTCGGAGCATTAATCAGTAATGACACGGGGCAGCCTGATGTGATTAGTGAATTTACTCTCAGCACCGCATTACGCACCGCTGCCACCTCAGTACTTGCAGCGCAATATCTCGCCCGTCCTAACAGTAAACGAATGGCCATCATCGGCAATGGTTGCCAGAGTGAGTTTCAAGCCTTAGCATTTTATTATTTGTTAGGTATTGAAGAACTCGCTTTATTTGATATTGATCGTAAAGCCGGTGAAAAATTGGCTCGCAATTTAGCAAACACCTCATTAAAAATTGAAATCTTCGACACTGTTGCACAAGCGGTTAAGAATGCGGATATTATTACCACCGTAACGGCAGAATATTCAAAAGCTAACATTATTACGCCGGAAATGATCGAACCGGGTATGCATATCAATGCGGTAGGCGGCGATAATATCAATAAAACGGAATTACATGTGGAAGTGGTTAAAAACGCCCGTGTATTTGTGGAATTTGAACCTCAAACCCGTATTGAAGGAGAACTACAAAATATGCCTGCCGATTTTCCTGTTACGCCGTTATTTGAAATTTTCCAGCAAGGTAAATCAGCCCGTCAGTCAGAGAAAGAAGTAACGTTGTTTGATTCCGTAGGTTTTGCGATTGAAGATTTTTCGGCGATTCGCTATATGAAAGATGCTGCGATCAAGTTGGATTTGGCTCGTCCGGTATCCCTTACTCCTGATTTAAAAGATCCAAAAGATTTATTCAGTTACCTTTACGATTACGCCAGTATCTAATCACTTAAAACATCAGTTAAATCATTAAGGATATATGCCACTATGCATTAATCATATTTTTCATCAAATCACGTACGATTCTCTCGGCAGAATCGTACTTTTCAGGAGGAGAACTGTATGCAAAATACAAAATCTCAAACAGCAACCCAACAAATCAATATCCCTTTCCTGTATGCCTTACTGCCGGTGCTCGTTATGATTGCGACAATGGCGGTATCCATCATTAAATTTGAAGCCTCGCCACACGTTCCGCTTATCATTGGAGCGATCACGGCAACACTGGTCGCAATGAAATTCGGCTATCGTTGGAGCACCATTGAACAAGGTATTTACAACGGTATTAAAATGGCACTACCCGCCATTGTGATCATCATTATGATCGGGCTGACTATTGGCGCTTGGTTAGGCGGTGGGATTGTCGCAACAATGATTTACTACGGTTTGAAGCTCATTTCCCCTTCCTTATTTCTCTTTACGATTTGTATTATTTGCGGATTAGTCACACTTTCTATAGGCAGTTCTTGGTCAACTATGGGAACGATTGGTGTCGCTGCAATCGGTATCGGTTTAAGCATTGGGATTCCCACACCAATCGTTGCCGGTGCAGTGATTTCAGGAGCTTACTTTGGTGATAAAATGTCACCGCTGTCAGATACCACGAATCTAGCCTCCGGCATCACAGGTACCGATTTATTTGATCATATTAAACATATGTTCACCACCACCTTGCCTGCCTATCTTATTGCATTGGTTTTTTATTTATATATGGGAATGCAATTTGATTCCTCACATTCCAATCTTTCCCACATACAGGGCGTAATGGAAAGTATTGCCAAAAATTTTGTTATCAGCCCTTGGCTATTACTTGTACCGGTGATCGTCGTATTACTCGTGATGAAAAAAGTCTCCGCCATTCCTGCACTAACTATTGGCATACTCCTCGGCTCGCTTTGCCACATTTTTGTGCAAGGTAGTGAGATAGGTACAGCGGTTAAAACACTACACGATGGCTTTAAGATTCAAAGTGGACACGAAATCATTGATACCTTATTTAATCGTGGTGGAATTGAATCAATGATGTACACGATTTCACTCACCATTGTGGCAATGAGCTTTGGCGGTATTGCGGAGCAAACCGGTATCCTAAGATCGGTTGTTTCAACCATTTTACACTTTGCCCGCAATGCAAGTATGTTAATTATTGCGACAATTTTCTCCTCCGCAATAACAAACTGCACAACCTCAGAGCAATATATTTCCATTTTATTACCCGGCAGAATGTATGTTACCGCCTATAAAGAACGAAAACTGCACTCAAAAAATCTTTCCCGTGCTTTAGAAGATGGCGGTACGGTAACTTCCGTACTTGTACCTTGGAACACTTGTGGCGTATATGCTTACTCAATGCTTCAAGTCAGTGCGTTTGAATACGCGCCTTATGCTGTTTTTAACTACATAGTGCCACTACTTGCTATTATTCTTGCCTTGTTTAATATCAAAATCGAACGGATTGAATAAAGCTTCCTATTCACATCAAGGAATAATGGTTCCTTGATGTATTTTTTCGATTTTATTCATCAACTTCACATAATAGAAAAAGCCGACAATTCTGCCGGCTTTAAAAACAATCGAAAAATTGACCGCACTTCACACTAACGGTTATTTTGCAAAATACCACTTCGCCAATAAAATACCGCTATTCACCGCAATATTTAAGCCGTTTTTCAAGGGATTGCTCAAAGATAAACGCACTTTCAAATCCGGTTTCTCACACAAATCAGCTGTACTGCCTTCACTCAACAAAAACACGACTTTATCACCAAATTGTGCTTGATCTAATACCACGCCTTCTTTGCCTTGTGCGATATGCACCACTTGATAGCCCGCTTGGCGGAGTTGTTGCAATGCCAATTCAACATCTAAACATTCTAACAAACGGATATGCTCTGCACCGCCCTCCGCAACCCGCATCGCCGCTGCCGAATAGAGGTTATCTGCATTCGCCGTCACAATATGTTTCACACCGTAAAATGCACAGGTGCGTAATACACCGCCCACATTTTGAGCATTATGCACATTATCAAATAGCACTAATGCGTCTTCTTGACGTGGAATATCCAAATAGCCTTGCAATGTAAAAGAGCGTTGTTTTTTGACGAGCATACAAATACCGCCATGATGCTCCGAGCCGCTGACTAAGGTTAATTCTTCCGCACTCACAACGTGATACACCTTTTTGTTTGCCGCCAAATAGCTGAACATTTCACCGATTTTATGAGACATCTTCACCGTTGCCCACACACGAACAATGCTTTCCGGACGTTGTGCAAAGAGTTCCAAACAGGCATTCTCGCCATATACTTTCATTTCCTCCGCCCGATTTTTCTTAATTTTTTCCGGCGCACGCGGAGAAAGCGGGCCTGTTTTCTTTTCCTTTGTTTTATAAACAACACTTGTGCTTTTCACTGTAACTTTCACCGCACCTTGTTCACCGTTCGCTTTATTTAAAGAAAACGCTGAAACTTTTGGTTCACGAGTTTCTTGTTGAAAATGGCGGTCATCGTTACGATCATCACGTTTTTTATCAAAGTGCGGTCGATTTTGAGTGCATTTTTCAGAAAATTGACGTTCTTTAAAACGGGGTTCCAAAGGGGAGAAAGAACGTTTAGGACTACGTTCCTGAAAAGATTTATCGGAATTGGTTTGAAAGGTCGGTTTACGTGAATTTGTCATAATAAAGTCCGGAATATTGGATGATAATTAGCCATAAAAGGCAAAAATTTTTGAGCATTATAGCGAAAAAAAGCCTTTTTTCTATCAATCCTAAAGGGAAATATTGTAAACTAGCCCACCACTAGAAATTGCAGAGACAGATTATGTTAATCAATAAATTAAAACGAGCCGAGCAAAGTCTTCCAAATTTGCCTTTTTTACCCTTAGAAAAAGCGCAAATTGAATTTTTGTTCAGCCCGACTGAATTTAAAACGCAGATTATTGAATTAATCAGAAATGCCAAAAAACGCATTTATGTGACCGCACTTTACTGGCAAAAAGATGAAGCCGGACAAGAAATCCTTGATGAAATTTATCGCATAAAACAGGAGCATCCTGATTTAGATGTCAAAATTCTGGTGGATTGGCATCGTGCCCAACGCAATTTATTAGGCGCAGAAAAATCCGATACCAATGCCGATTGGTATTGTGAACAGCGTCAAACCTATCAACTCCCTGATGATCCCAATATGTTTTTCGGCGTGCCGATTAATACCCGCGAAGTCTTTGGCGTGCTACACATTAAAGGATTTATTTTTGATGATACCGTGCTATACAGCGGGGCAAGTATCAACAATGTGTATTTACAGCAAAATGACAAATATCGTTACGACCGTTATCAAAAAATCACCAATGCCGAACTGGCAAATTCAATGGTGAATTTCATTAATGATCATTTATTGAACGTTGATGCCGTCCATCCGCTTGATATGGTAAGCCGCCCACGGACAAAAGAAATCCGTGCCGCCATTCGGGCTTATCGTAAAAATTTAGCCGGTTGTGCGGAATATCAGTTAGAAAGTGCGGTCGGATTTTCTGATGTTTTAAGCGTTTCGCCGTTATTTGGCTTAGGCGCATCAGGTAATGAATTAAACCAAGTAATTGAGGATTTATTCTTACAAGTACAAAAAAATTTAGTCATTTGCACGCCATACTTTAATTTTCCCCGCACTTTGCAAAATAAAATCACCGGCTTACTACAAGAAGGCAAAAATGTGGAAATTATTGTCGGCGATAAAGTGGCGAACGATTTTTACATTCCGCCTGAGCAACCTTTTAAAATCGCAGGAGCATTGCCTTATTTATACGAAAGCAATCTTCGCCGTTTTTGTGAAAACTTTCAACAGGAAATCGAACAAGGTCGCTTGGTCGTTCGATTATGGAAAGACGGTGACAACACTTATCATCTAAAAGGTGTTTGGGTAGATGAAAATTATATTTTGCTCACCGGTAATAATTTGAACCCGCGTGCTTGGCGTTTAGATGCGGAAAACGGCTTATTGATTCACGATCCGAAGCAAGAGCTACGCACTCAAGTTGAAAAAGAACTGGCGCATATTCGCCAACATACCAAAGTGTTAAATCACTATTCCGAATTGGAAGAACTCACACAATATCCCGAACCGGTGCAAAAATTACTGAAAAAATTTGCCCGAGTTAAGGCGGATAAATTAGTGAAAATGATTCTTTAATTTTGAAAGGGGAAATGAAAACATTTCCCCTTGTACTCCCGATAAATTCACACTAGACTACCCCCTTTCTTTTTATTGACCGAATATGATTATGCGTGTTTCAGATTTCTATTTTGATTTACCCGATGAACTTATTGCCCGTTATCCTAAAGAGGATCGTTCCTCTTGCCGTTTACTGCAATTAAATGGCGAAAACGGGAAAATTTTTCACCGCACTTTTACCGATGTATTGGATTTAATCAATGAAGGGGACTTGCTGATTTTTAACAATACACGCGTTATTCCTGCACGAATGTTCGGGCGAAAGGCAAGCGGCGGTAAAATTGAAGTGCTAGTGGAACGAATGCTGGATGAACATCGTTTCTTAGCCCATATTCGCGCTTCCAAATCACCAAAAGAAGGGGCGGAATTATTGCTTGGTGAAGACAAACTCGGCGAAAATAACGGTGTTAAAGCAGTGATGACGGCACGCCACAATGCCTTATTTGAGGTGGAATTAAGCGATAAATCAACCGCACTTTTAAACGTGTTACAAGAAATCGGCCATATGCCATTACCACCTTATATCGACCGTCCGGATGAAGACACCGATCAAGAATGCTACCAAACGGTTTACAGTAAAGTGCCGGGTGCTGTGGCAGCACCGACCGCCGGCTTGCATTTTGATGATGAGTTGTTAGCCAAACTTCGTGCCAAAGGCGTCAATTTTGAGTTTGTTACCTTACACGTAGGCGCCGGTACATTCCAACCGGTTCGGGTAGAAAATATTGAAGAGCACGTAATGCACGCCGAATATGTGGAGCTTTCACAAGAAGTGTGCAATGCGATTATCGCCACCAAAAAAGCCGGTAAACGTGTTATTGCCGTGGGCACAACTTCCGTACGCTCCATTGAAACCGCCGCTTTATCGGCAGAAGAAAACGGCAATCCGGATATTATCGAACCTTATTTTTCAGATACCTCCATTTTTATTTACCCGGGCAAGCAATTTCGTGTGGTTGATGCCTTAATCACCAATTTCCATCTGCCGGAAAGCACTTTAATTATGTTAGTCTCCGCCTTTGCCGGCTATCAAAATACGATGGCTGCCTATAAAAGTGCGGTCGAAAATCACTATCGTTTTTTCAGTTATGGGGATGCGATGTTTATTACAAAACAAGTTAAAACACTCTGATTTTGTACTTATGAACACATCATTAATACAAAACTAAATTGGGAGAAAATAGGATTTAAATTTAGTTTGACATATCAGTAGGGGGCGTTAGGCGAAGCCGTAACGCACCAATAGACGGTCTAATGACGAAATGGTGCGTTACGCAAAGCTCAACGCCCCCTACGCCCGATAAAAATTCTCCTTATGCAATTTACATAATACTGAAAGTTTACAGTATGTTACCTTCCGTTGCCCTCACTCATATTTCATTTCACTCATTGTTCTCTCAACTCGCTTCAATATTTGCTATAATCCCGTCCCCAATTAATCTTCGAACTGTTTCTTCGTTGGAGTAAAAATGAAATATGAATTAGATAAAACAAGCGGCAATGCTCGCCGTGGGCGTTTAGTGTTTGAGCGTCCGCAAGGTACCTTTACAGTGGAAACCCCCGCTTTTATGCCGGTGGGGACTTACGGTACGGTGAAAGGTATGACACCGGAAGAAGTGCGGGCGACCGGTGCGGAAATTTTGCTTGGTAATACCTTCCATTTATGGTTACGTCCGGGGCAAGAAGTGATGCGTAAACATGGTGATTTGCACGATTTTATGCAATGGCATCGCCCGATTTTGACAGACAGCGGCGGCTTCCAAGTGTTTAGTCTCGGTAAACTGCGTAAAATCACGGAAGAAGGGGTGAAATTTCAGAACCCGATTAATGGTGAACGCATTTTTCTCTCCCCTGAAAAATCTATGGAAATTCAATACGATCTCGGTTCCGATATCGTGATGATTTTTGATGAATGCACACCTTATCCGGCAACCTTTGATTATGCCAAAAATTCAATGGAAATGTCCCTACGTTGGGCGAAACGCAGTCGTGATCGTTTTGATGAATTAGGTAATAAAAATGCGCTGTTCGGCATTATTCAAGGCGGTGTATTTGAAGAATTACGCAAAGTTTCCTTGGAAGGTTTAGTTAATATCGGTTTTGACGGTTATGCGGTGGGCGGCCTTGCCGTTGGCGAACCTAAAGAGGATATGCACCGTATTCTGGAATATATTTGCCCACAAATTCCGGCAGACAAACCACGTTATTTAATGGGCGTGGGTAAACCTGAAGATCTGGTTGAAGGCGTGCGCCGTGGGATTGATATGTTCGATTGCGTGATGCCGACCCGCAACGCACGTAACGGACATTTATTCGTCACCGATGGCATTGTGAAAATTCGTAACGCCAAATATCGTGATGATACCGGCCCGCTTGATCCACATTGCGATTGTTACACCTGTAAAAACTATACCAAAGCCTATTTGTATCATTTGGATAAATGTGGCGAAATTCTAGGGGCGCGTTTAAATACCATTCACAACTTGCGCTATTACCAACGTTTAATGGCGGAAATTCGCCAAGCCATTGAAGAGGATCGCTTCGATGATTTTGTTGTGGAATTTTACGCCCGCATAGGCAAACCTGTTCCACCACTACAATTAGATTCAACGCGATCATCAACAAGCAGCGACTAAGCCCTAAATTAACCAATCTTTACTGGCAAACTTAATACTACAAATAAAATAAACCACAGAGAAATTGCTTCCCTGTGGTTTATTAAATCAACAATTAAAATACCCTAGTAAAGCCCTTCCCGTTCTTCTCGGGTACTAATGTAGATATTTTTCACTTGGGTGTAGGCACTTAACATCATTTTGTGTGTTTCACGACCAATCCCTGAGGTTTTATAGCCCCCAAACGGAGCCCCAGCCGGTAGTCGGTTATAACAATTTACCCAAACCCGTCCTGTTTCAATGGCTCGAGCAACCCGCAAAGCACGGTTAATATTCATTGTCCACACACCACCTCCTAAGCCATATTCGGAATCGTTAGCGTAAGCGATTACCTCATCTTCGGTTCTGAATTTAATTACTGTGGCAACAGGACCAAAAATTTCTTCTTGTGCTAAACGTGAACGATTATCTGCCTCAATCAGCGTTGGCTCAATAAATTCACCGTGAGCAAGCTCCCCTTCTAATTTACGTCCACCGGTAATAATGCGACAACCCTCTTGTTCGCCAATGTTAATATATTCAAGAATGGTTTTAAGCTGACCTGCATTAACTTGCGACCCCATTTGGGTATCATCTTCCCAAGGTAGGCCCACTTTGACTTTTTTAAATTCTTCCGCTAATGCGGCAACGAATTTGTCATAAATGCCTTCTTGCACAAAAATACGGGAACCGGCACAACAAACTTGTCCTTGGTTAAATAAAATTCCTTTTACCGCGCCTTCCAAGGCTTTATCAAAAGGCATATCATCAAAGAAAATGTTGGCAGATTTACCGCCTAACTCAAGAGTAGCCGGAATCAACATTTCAGCGGCACAAATGCCAACGTGGCGACCAATTTCAGTCGAGCCTGTAAAGGCTAATTTGTTAAAGCCTTTGTGATGTAACATATACTCACCTGACTTTGAGCCACGTCCTGTGATGACATTTAATACGCCTTTCGGAAGTAAGTGATTAATTTTTTGAGCAAATGACAACAAACTCAGTGAGGTTGTACTAGAAGGATGAATAACGATGGTACAGCCTGCCGCTAGGGCGGGAGCAATTTTCCAAGCAGCCATTAGAAATGGGAAATTCCACGGAATGATTTGCCCTACAACACCGATGGGCTCACGCAAAACAATTGATAAATCTTCTTCATCAAGTTGATTTGCCGAACCCTCCTCACCTCTAATGATACTGGCAAAATAGCGAAAATGATCGGCGGCTAAAGGAATATCGGCAGCACGTGTTTCTCTAATCGGCTTACCATTATCTAAAGTTTCCTGCAAAGCAAATAGCTCTTGATGTTGTTCAATCACCTCTGCAATCCGGTTAAGAATTAATGCTCGTTCCGTTGCGGTGGTTTTTCGCCAAGTTTTAAAGGCTTGTTGGGCAGCTTGTACAGCATTATCTACATCCAAATCCGTGGCATCGACAAAGGTCGCTAATTTTTCCCCATTTGCAGGGTTATAAGAAATTAAAGTATCATTGCCTGAACCATTGGTCCATTCACCATTAATTAATAAACCATAGTGTTGATCAAAAACATTAAGATTTTTCATTGTTTGCTCCTTGTTGTGGGTTAACCAAATTGCTAAATTAATAAAGTGTGATTTAACAAAATTTAACCGGTTTGGAGCATACGATAGAGGTGAAAAGATCGCAAGATGTTACTAAATTGTTAATTTAAATTTGTGAGTAAGATCACAAATATTTAAAAAAATCTGACCGCACTTTCTACGTAAGGAAAAATAATGCAAATCCTAGAACCTCAACAATTCGCCACTTGGAATGAGCCGATTGAAATGCTTTATGCCTGCCATAGCAAGGTGAAACGTTTTTGCCATCAGCTCAATATTCTCCCCGGTTACTTAGAAAAAAACGGTGTGAATCAAGCCGTGCTGAATGATGTAAAAATTATTTTACAATATTTCAATCAAGCCGCACCGCTTCATCACGATGACGAAGAAAAAGATTTCTTCCCCGCCCTTCTTGCCAAACTACCGCAAGCGAAAGCCGATATTGAAGAATTAGAACGCCAACATACGGATTTACATCAAAATTGGCATTTACTTTCCGAGCAATTAAATGCCCTCATCGCACAAGAACGTGATCAAGTAGATGCGGAATTAATTCAGCGTTTTACCTTGGGTTACGATAAACATATCGCCATTGAAGAACCGCTTTTTGAATTAGGTAAGCAACATTTATCCGAAACGGAATTGAACCGAATCGGCAAAATAATGTCGAATCGGCGTCGGTCTTGAGGGGAAAGTAATGGACTATCAACTTGATATTCGCGATTATCGCTGTCCATTGCCGCTACTTATGGTAAAAAAAGTATTAGCCACCCTTACGGAAAATGACGAATTATCGCTATTCATCTCAACGGAAAATAATATTTCAGATGTTATGCAACTTTGTGAAACCTTAAATTTCACCTGTCGGAGAAATGGAAAGGAAAAACTAACCGTTCGTAAACTGGTCAACAAATAGTTTATTTTAAGAATTCTTATGATTGAAAAGACCGTACTTTGGAAGCGCAAAAGTGCGGTCTTTTTTCAGTTGATTTTTAATAATAGTTTTCACATTTTAAGCGATTTATGGTATTTTACCGCCCAATTTTCAACTTAAATTTAACTTAATAAGGAAACATTCAATGGAAGCACAAAGCCCAATGTCCACGCTATTTATTTTTGTCATTTTCGGTTTGATTTTTTACTTTATGATTTATCGCCCGCAAGCGAAGCGTAATAAAGAGCATAAAAAATTAATGTCTGAATTAGCCAAAGGCACCGAGGTATTAACCGCAGGCGGTGTGATGGGCAAAATCACAAAGGTAATTGAAGACAATAACAGCGTTGTGATTGCACTGAATGACACCACTGAAGTCACAATTAATCGTAATTACATTGTCACTATCCTTCCGAAAGGTTCCGTAAAAACTCTTTAATCCTCTATTCCTAAGGGAAAACTATGTTAAATCGTTACCCATTATGGAAGAATCTAATGGTGATCCTTGTGGTCGCCATTGGTATTTTATACTCTCTTCCAAATATTTACGGTGAAGATCCGGCGGTACAAATTTCAGGTACGCGCGGACAACAAGCCAATACCTCAACATTAGGACTGGTTCAAGAGGTGTTAAAAACCAATAACCTTCCGACAAAATCCCTTGTTCTTGAACAAGGTTCTATTTTAGCCCGTTTCAATAATACGGATGACCAACTTTTAGCAAAAGATAAAATTGCCGAAAAACTCGGTAATAATTACACCACGGCATTAAATCTTGCGCCGGCAACGCCTGCTTGGTTAAGTCGCATCGGGGCAAACCCGATGAAGTGGGGGTTAGATTTGCGTGGCGGTGTACGTTTCTTAATGGAAGTGGATATGAATTCCGCCTTGGCAAAACGTCAAGAACAATTACAAGACACCTTGCGTGGTGAACTCCGCAAAGAAAAAATTCAATATACAGGCATTAAAAACGCCGATAATTTCGGTACGGTTGTTACGCTTGCAAATCCGGATCAACTTTCAAAGGCTGTACGTATTATTCGTCAAATGCATCCGACTTTAGACGTAACGGATACTTCAGCCGATACATTAAATTTATCTTTTTCTACGACCGCACTTAACGAAGCCCGTGATTTAGCCATTGAGCAAAACCTAACGATTTTACGTAAACGCGTTTCGGAATTAGGTGTGGCGGAAGCCGTTATCCAACGCCAAGGCGCAGAACGTATCGTTATTGAATTACCGGGTGTACAAGATACCGCACGCGCAAAAGAAATCCTTGGGGCAACCGCAACCCTTGAATTCCGAATGGTTAATCTGACGGTAAATGCAGAAGCTGCAGCACGCGGTATTTTACCTGCCGATTCGGAAGTGAAATATGATCGCCAAGGTCATCCTGTTGTCTTATTAAAACGTCCTTCTTTAGGTGGCGAGCATATTATCAATTCCAGTGCGGCATTGGATCAACAATCAGGTACGCCGCAAGTAAGCGTAACGCTAGATAGTGAAGGTGGGGAGCAAATGTCTCAACTCACCAAAAAATACTATAAAAAACCGATGGCAACCCTTTATGTCGAATATAAAGACAACGGTAAAAAAGATGAAAATGGGAAAACTATTCTTGAGAAAAGTGAAGAGGTCATCAACGTTGCGACAATCCAAGCCCGCTTCGGAGCAAATTTCCAAATTACCGGTGTAGGCAGTATGGCGGAAGCCAACAATCTTTCCACTCTATTAAAATCAGGTGCATTAATCGCACCGGTGCAGATTGTAGAAGAACGCACTATCGGCCCATCATTGGGGGCTCAAAATGTTGAACAAGGAATGAACGCAAGTTTCTGGGGATTAATTGCCGTTATTGTCTTTATGTTGTTTTACTACAAACTTTTCGGCATTATCGCAAGCCTTGCAATGGTGATTAATATTGTCTTACTCGTAGGATTAATGTCGATTCTCCCCGGTGCAACCCTCTCTATGCCGGGGATTGCCGGTATCGTATTAACCCTTGGAATGTCGGTGGATGCCAACGTATTGATTTTTGAACGGATCAAAGAAGAAATTCGCAATGGTCGTCCTATTCAACAAGCGATTAATGAAGGTTACAACGGTGCATTCACCTCTATTTTCGATGCTAACCTAACCACCATTTTAACGGCAATTATTCTCTATGCTGTGGGGACCGGACCGATTCAAGGCTTCGCAATCACTCTTTCATTAGGTGTAGCGATTTCTCTGTTTACCGCAATCACCGGAACGCGTGCATTAGTTAACGCGATCTATGGCGGAAAACGTGTTGAAAAACTTTCTATTTAATTGAGGTGACTATGGCACTTTTTGCAAGAGATAAAGACGGACATCTCATCAAGGAAATTAACGGGATTAAACTCCCGTTCCCATTAGCGGAATTTATGAAAATTCGTAAATGGGGTTATATCGTCTCAGTCCTTTTAATGGCAATTTCAATGTTTTTCATTGTCACAAAAGGATTTAACTGGGGCTTAGATTTTACCGGCGGTGTAGTGTTTGATACGCACTTTTCACAATCGGCAAATCTTGAACAAATTCGTGATAAATTAAAACAGAATGGCATTGAAAGCCCGATTGTTCAAACCACCGGTTCCGTTCAAGACGTGATGATTCGCTTACCGGTAGCAGATAATGATTCTACGATTGGCGATCGTGTGAAAGCAATGCTGGTGGAACTTGATCCGTCCATTCATATTAAAAGTATTGAATTTGTCGGGCCTAATGTCGGTGAAGAGTTAGCGCAGGGGGCTGTTTACGCCACCTTAGCGACCCTCGCAATGATGTTAATCTACATAGGTTCGCGTTTTGAATGGCGTTTAGGCTTAGGCGGTATTGCTTCTCTCGCCCATGACGTGGTTATTACACTCGGCGTATTCTCCGCATTGCAAATCGAAATGGATTTAACCTTTGTTGCTGCGATTCTTTCTGTGGTGGGGTACTCTATTAACGATAGTATCGTTGTGTTTGACCGTGTGCGTGAAAATTTCCGTAAAATTCGTCGTTTAGAAACGATTGATATTATTGATATATCCCTCACTCAAACCTTATCAAGAACCATTATGACTTCTGCAACAACCCTAATCGTTGTTATTGCATTGTTCTTCTTTGGTGGGCCTTCTATTCATAATTTCTCATTGGCATTATTGGTCGGAATTGGTTTCGGTACTTATTCCTCCATCTTTATCGCCATTGCCATTGCCTATGATGTAGGTTTAAGACGAGAACATATGATTCCACCGAAAGTGGATAAAGAAGTCGATGAATTGCCCTAATGTTATTTAAAAGTGCGGTCAAATTTGATCTGCCCCCCAAAAGTTGGACAAAATAAACCAACTCAGTCAGGGGCAGATTTTATGACCAAATACAATCAAACATTCAAACAACAAGCCATCGATTTTTATCTTAAAAATCACTTAGATGTTTCACTTACAAAAAAACAATTTCAACTTTCCGACACCACCTTAAGACGTTGGATTACCCAATATCAACATTCAGGCAATGCAGGGCTTGCCCTATTGCCCGGCAAACGCCTTTATTCCGCTGAATTTAAATATCAAGTCATCCTTGCCGTTCAAAAAGGGGATTTCTCTGCAAGGCAAGCGACAATCCATTTCGGCATAAGTAATTCAGGTCTTATCAGCCAATGGTTGAAAGCCTTTGAAAAAGACGGTATAAACGGTTTACACCCCAAACCGAAAGGAAGACCGACAATGTCCCCGAAAAAACCAAAATACGCCAAAATGCCACCGCCGCCGAAGACCGAAGAAGACCGCTTACGGTTAAGGATTTTGGAGCTTGAAGCGGAGGTGGCATTTCTAAAAAAGTTGGACGAAGTGATACGGGAGGAAGAAGCCGAACGGCGGCGATTATCCAAAGATTGAGAGGGACGTTTCCGCTTAACATCTTGCTTTCATTGGCAAATTTGCCTCGTAGTGTGTTTTTCTATCATTTAAAGCTCAAAATGGATAAAAATCTCGCGCTTAACGCGGAAATTCGTCGGATTAAATCGAAAAATCCGGAATATGGTTATCGCCGTGTGAGTGCATTATTGAAAGGGGTTAATCACAAACGGGTACAAAGATTAATACAACAAATGGGATTGCAAATGAAAAGCAAAAAACGAGAAAATACTGTGCTTACCGTGGCAATATTGGCAAAATCGCACCAAACCGCTTACAACGGGATTTTACCGCGACCCGACCGAACGGCTCACGGATATCACGGAAATCAAAGCCAAAGACGGCAGTAAATGTTACGTCTCACCGATTTTAGACTGCTTCAACTCGGAAATCATCAGCGTTGCTATCAGTCGAAGCCCGAATTGGCAACAAGTGAAAGTAATGTTGCAACAAGCGGTCGAAAAATTACCCAAAGAGGCGAAGCCGATACTGCATTCGGACCAAGGTTGGCAATATCAAATGTGTGCGTATCAACGCATCTTACAAGAAAACGGCATAGTGCAGAGTATGTCAAGAAAGGGAAACTGCCTAGATAATGCGATGATGGAGAGCTTTTTCGGGCGGATGAAAACGGAATGTATCTATGGTAAGCATTTTGACAATGCCGAGGAGGTTGCACAAGCGGTGAGGGAGTATATACGGTATTACAATGAGGAACGAATACAATTAAAATTAAACGGCTTGAGCCCGATACAATATCGAACTCAAACCATTTGTTAAATGGTCTAACTTTTTGGGGTCAGATCAATTTGACCGCATTTTTTTATAGAAAAATTGACAATCTCTTTACAAAAAAAGTTATAAAAATCATACAACTTATTGTTTCTTAATAGTATAATCCGCTAGGTTTTAAAAGGTTATACTGATGGATAACCAGAAAATCCAAAGGTGGTTTATTATAGAGTGAGGAATTGTGAAAACATTTTGCACTGAGTAAGTAATCTATGTTTTGTTGGATCAATTAAAGGAATGTTATGAATAAGATATTTAAAGTGATTTGGAGCCACACAACTCAAACTTGGGTTGTCGTTTCTGAACTAGATAAAGCCGAAGGCAAAACAAAATCAACGAAAAAATCGACCGCACTTTCGATGCTTGCGGTTTCTTTAGTTACCGCCGGGGCAACCATGATTGGTGGACAAGCCTTGGCGGCGAATATTGAGATTAATACCGCAAAAGAAGCTTCCGCTACAGGAACGGAGGCTATAGCTATTGGTGCTGATGCTAATGCTTCAGATGTGAATAGTATTGCAGTGGGCGTGAATGCAACGGCTAAGGCATTGGGCTCGACTTCAATTGGTTACAATGCAACTGCAGAAGGTATAAACAGCGTAGCGGTAGGCTCGAATGCCACATCGGGGCTTAATGCCAATGCTTTTGGCTTAGATTCCAATGCCAGTAGTTATCTCTCTACTGCTATAGGGCCGCATGCTGAAGCTCATGGTGAGTATTCTACTGCATTGGGGGAACGCGCTAACGCAATTGCTAACTTCTCAACAGCATTAGGTAGTACATCTTATGCTCGTGGAGAGTTATCTATTGCTATAGGACATTTAACTCAAGCAAATGGTACTAGTAGTTTGGCAATAAGTGATTTGGCTATAGCAGAAGGTAATTACAGCACGGCAATTGGTTTGGGAGCAAAAGTAAAAGGCAATAATTCTATCTCTGTTGGTACCGGTAGTGTTGTAAATGGCGATCATTCTACTGCGATAGGTTCTTATGCAAATGCTACCGGCGAGTTGGCTATTGCAATGGGCTATGATACTAACGCTGCTAATGGCGGAGATGTTGCTATCGGTAACAGTGCTAAATCTTCAGGTGGTCTATCAACCGCACTTGGACAAAGTTCTAACGCTTCAGGTTCTGAGTCAACAGCGCTAGGTTATTATGCAAGGGCAGAAGGTGGTAGTGCTGTTGCGGTTGGTTCAATTACTCTAGCGAATGTTTCCGGTGTAGCAGTAGGTGACCGGTCAACAGCTGATAATTATGCCACGGCAGTAGGTGCCGGCGCTAATGCAAGTAATGTTTGGGCGGTAGCTTTAGGTCATGATGCCAAAGCTACATTAATTGGTTCTGTGGCACTTGGTTACCAAGCTGAAACCACGGCAGGAGACCAAGTTGATAGTGCAACTATAAATAACATTACTTATCGTGGTTTTGCCGGATCATTAGCGAATACCGATTATGTTGTGTCTGTGGGTAAACAAGGGGCTGAACGCCAGCTCCAAAATGTAGCGGCGGGTAAAATTTCTAACACTTCTACCGACGCAATTAACGGTTCACAGCTTTATGCGGTGATAACCCAATCTAAGTGGAAAACAAATGTCGGCGGTAATACAGCTGAAGGGGCTAATACCACTCTTGCAGATGTCAATTTTGGCGATGAGGTCAATTTCCTCGGCGGCAAAGGCATAAACATTAACCGTACAGTTGAAACGGTAGAGGGTGTTGATACCGTGAATTACACTTTCAACGCACAGGTTGATGAGAAAACGATTAAATTTGATGGTGAAAAAATTGCCGCAAATACGACCGCACTTTCAAATCAGGATGGTAAAGTTGATACGCCAACTAATGGTGATAATCTCGTTAATGCGTCAACGGTTGCAGATGCGATTAATGATAGCGGTTGGAAAATCAAAGGTAATGGAGCTGAAACAGGCTTAGTGAACCCAGGCGATAATGTGAATTTTAATGCAGGTTCGGGGCTTAATGTGAAAGTAGAAGTCAACGGAAATAATGGCTTTAATGTAACTTACGCTCTAGCAAATACCACCGCTAACGTTATTGATGGTAAAGCGAATGTGACGGATGGTAATGCTGTTCTAAACGGAACACAGGTCGCTGATTTAGTTAACAATGCTTCATTTAATATCACTACAGCAAAAAATAATGATGATATTGATGAAAGTAAAAATGACAGAGAAAGTACCATCAAAGCAGGCGATAAAATCACCTATATCGCAGGTAATAACTTAGAAGTCAAAAAAGAAGGTTCTAATATTACCTATGCATTATCGAGAAATGTTAATGTTACGGAAAACCTAACTGTAAAAGGCAACACCACATTAGGTAATTTAGCTGTTAGACCGAACTCAACCATTAATATGGGCGATAATATAATCCATAATGTGAGTGCAGGTGTCGCCGATACGGATGCGGTAAATGTTAGCCAGTTGAAAGATACAATTTCCAAGTCTAAAACAGAAGTAAAAGCGGGTGATGGTATTTCGGTTGCGAAAACGGCTAATGGTACGGCAGATGTTTATACAGTAAGTGTAAACAACACAACAGGATCGGTAAATCCAAATGGTAACGTTTCTGTTGCTAATAAAGATAACTACTTGAAAGCCGGCGAAGTCGAGAAGTTGGTCAATGGTACATTCTGGAAACTGGGCGATAATAACGGCACGGTGAAACATAATGTTACTGCGGGCAACCAAGTGGACTTTGTAAATGGTAAGGGGACTACTTCTGTAGTAACACAAGAAGCTAACGGTAAAAATAGCGTTAGTTTTGATGTGAAAGTTGATGATACAACAACCAAAATTATTGATGGTAACGTTTCTGTCGCTACCGGTGATATTAGCCCGATTAGTGATTTAAATGCTCAAAATGCAGGAAAGGTTGAGTTCAATACCGGGAATGGTGCTATTGCCGAAGTTGAGGATGTTGCTAACGCAATTAATGGTAGCGGTTGGATAACGAATACGACTAACGGCGATAAAGTTATGATTAATCCGGGTGATGCGGTTAATTATGTGGATGGCAAAAACACTAAAGCTAACGTAACGAAAAACGCGAATGGTGGTGTTGACGTAACTTATGATGTAGATATCAGTGATGCTTCGCATAATATTACGGTAAATAAAACAAATGATGATGTTACTTCAACATCAACTCCTACTCTAACCGAAGTTAAGCCGAGTAATACGATTGTTTATGCTGCGGGCAAAAATCTAGAAGTTAATCAAAATGGACATACTATTACTTATGGTTTATCTAAAGATATTAGTGTCGATAGTATTGGCTTTAATAAAGGTGGCGCTAAGATTGAGGGTACGGATAGCGGAGATATCAAAGTCAGTAACTCTACAGGCGGGCCTGCGAAAATTACTAATGTTGCAGCGGGTGAAGCTCCAACCGATGCGGTGAACGTATCTCAGTTAAATAAGGTGGCCGGGAAATTAGAGAATAAAATTGGAAGATTAGACGGCAAGATCAATAAAAACAAAAAGCAAAGTAATGCTGGTATTGCATCTGTTGCTGCGATGGCAAATATTCCACAAGTATTTATTCCGGGTAAATCCGGTGTAGGTGTTGGGGTGGGGGCTCGTGATGGACAGTCGGCGATTGCGGTCGGTTATTCACGTGCATCCGACAACGGTAAACACATTATTAAATTCTCAGCCGGTATGGATAGCCAAAGTAAATCTACTTTTGGTGCGGGTTATATGTATCAGTGGTAAGTTACCCAATAAAATAATCTTACTTAGAAAGATTAGATTGTGATAACAAAAAAGGACTGTTTTCGATATATTATCGACTTCAGTCCTTTTCTTCTTTAGCGATATTCCTCGTTTTTCATTATCATCATGATTTTGGGATTTGGCTTAGTGTTAATAAGATTAAAAAAACAACCCCAAAACTGACCGCACTTTGAACTGTACAGATAATTTAAATATTGAGCCCTGTTTCATATGGCTCAAATTTTTTAAACTTAATTTAACCCGTTTTTCATTGTAATAACGAAGCACATTATCAAAGTAGTTGTTTTGACGGCTCATGCTCCGAATCTCATAGGGCATGCCATCTTCGCTAATCAGCATTAGTCGTACATCATTCTCTGTTTCAAGGTATTCTATCTGTCTTAACAGTACCTTGATATCAGTAGAGTCTTTAACTTTTTCCGCACCGTCATTTTTTTATTTTTTAGCTTGCGAAAAAAATAAAAATCTCTAAAATGAACGCCCGTTCATTATGGTGGTCAGTCTTGATCTCCTTTCTTAAATTTAACTTAAGGTTTTTTATGCGGCATTCTAAAACGGATTTAGCCGAGCAGATTTTTATGGCTACGGATCGCTTAATGGCAAAAGAGGGCTTAAACCAGCTTTCTATGCATAAATTGGCAAAAGAAGCTAATGTGGCGGCCGGCACGATTTATCTTTATTTTAAGAATAAAGATGAATTATTAGAGCAATTTGCAAAGCGTTTATTTGCTATGTTTATGGCGGCACTTGAGAAAGATTTTGATGAATTAAAATCTTTCTTTGAACAGTACCGCCGAATGTGGTGGAACATTTGGGAGTTTTTGCAAGATAACCCCACAGTGTTATCAAACTTAAGTCAATATGAACTTTTACCCGCTTTCTCCGAGATTTGTAGGGAGGTTGATAATAATAGTTGCTGGGAACGCTTTTGTTGGAATGCAAAAGCAGCCGGAGAACTTGTAATGGAATTACCGAATAAAATTCTCTTCCAGCTTAGTTTAGAAAGCGCGATGAATATTGCATCGGGAAGCAAATTTTTAAAGGTGGAATTGACCACCGATATTTTAGAAGCTGTGATTGAACGCACTTGGCGGTCAATTCAGAAGTAACAGTAGTCTTTAAATATTAACGGAGTTTTAAAAAAATGAGTCAAACTCAAACGAATAGACCAAAACGCTCACACGTTTTCTTTATGAAAATTATTTTAGTGGTGTTCGTCTTAATTTTTGCCGGTGTAATCGGCTTTAATGTACTTCGTAGCATTATGATTGGTGAAGCATTAGCCAATATGCCGGAAGCATCAAGTCCGGTTACCGCGCTTGAGGTGAAAGCAAGTGAGTGGACACCTGTGATTAATACAACGGGGCTTGTTCGTCCAAATCAAGGTGCAATGTTAAGCGCACAAAGTGTCGGCACGGTTTCTAACGTGTTAGTGAACAACGGACAACGTGTGAAAAAGGGGGATTTATTGGTTGAGCTTGATAGTTCTGTTGAGCGTGCCAGTCTTCAAGCCGCACAAGCTCAATTGCCGGCACTACGTCAAACTTATCAACGTTATGTTTCTTTAATAAAAAGCAATGCAGTTTCCCGTCAAGAGCTGGAAAATGCTAAATCGGCTTATGATGCCCAAGTGGCGAATATTGAATCCTTAAAAGCGACAATTGAACGCCGTCAAATCGTTGCGCCTTTTGATGGACAAACAGGGATTGTGAAAGTGAATGTTGGTCAATATGTGAACGTGGGAACTGAAATCGTTCGGGTAGAAGATACCAGTTCAATGAAGATTGATTTTTCTATTTCACAAAATGAGTTGGATAAATTAACTCTCGGTCAACGTGTAACGGCAACAACGGATGCTCGTCAAGGGGAAACCTTTTCAGCACGCATTACGGCAATTGAACCTGCGATTAATTCTTCAACCGGTTTAGTGGATGTGCAGGCAACCTTTGATCAGGAAGACAGTCGTAAATTGCTTTCCGGTATGTTTTCCCGTTTGCGTGTCGCGCTTCCTACGGAAACCAACCAAATTGTCGTTCCGCAGGTAGCGATAAGCTACAATATGTATGGTGAAATTGCCTATTTGTTAGAACCGCTTTCTGAAGAGGATAAAGCAAAATTTGCCGATAATCCGAAATTAGATTCACTTTATCGTGCTAAACAAATCACGGTATTTACGAAAGATCGCCAAGGTATTTATTCTCAATTACAAGGCGATGAAGTAAAAGTCGGTGATAAAATTATTACCGGTGGGCAACAAGGTATTGGTAACGGTAGCCTTGTTGAGTTGATTAAAAAAGATATCGTTGGTGGTACTGAACCGGCGCAGAAAACCAATTTATAATACTTAGGAAAAACGAATGAAATTTACCGATATATTTATTCGTCGCCCTGTTTTAGCGGTTTCGATCAGCTTGCTTATCATTATTTTAGGTTTGCAAGCTATTTCGAAATTAGCGGTGCGTGAATATCCTAAAATGACAACGACGGTGATTACCGTCTCGACAGTTTATCCGGGGGCGGATGCGAACTTGATTCAGGCATTTGTTACCTCGAAATTAGAAGAATCTATCGCACAAGCGGATAATATTGATTATATGTCTTCTTCAAGTGCGCCAAGTTCTTCGACAATTACGGTCAAAATGAAATTAAATACGGATCCCGCAGGGGCATTGGCAGATGTATTGGCGAAAGTGAATGCGGTACGTTCCGAACTTCCAAGCGGGATCGAAGATCCGACTGTTGCCTCCTCATCGGGTGGTTCAGGGATTATGTATATTAGTTTTCGTTCTAATAAATTAGATTCAAGCCAAGTTACGGACTATATCAACCGTGTGGTAAAACCTCAATTCTTTACCATTGAGGGGGTGGCTGAAGTTCAAATTTTCGGTGCGGCGGAATATGCATTACGTATTTGGCTTGATCCACAGAAAATGGCTGGTCAGAACTTATCGGCTTCGCAAGTAATGTCAGCGCTTTCTGCTAACAATATTCAAACGGCGGCAGGAAGTGATAACGGTTATTATGTGACTTACCGCAATAAAGTCGAGACAACGACAAAATCTGTTGAGCAGTTGGGCAACTTAATTGTGTCTTCTAATGGAAATAGTTTGGTTCGTTTGCGTGATATTGCCACCATTGAGCTCAACAAAGAGAGCGATAACTCACGGGCAACGGCAAATGGTTCGGATTCTGTGATATTATCGATTAACCCTACCTCTTCTGCAAATCCGTTAACAGTGGCTAAAAATATTCTTCCGTTATACGAAAGCATCAAAAAACAGCTTCCGGATAGTATGGAAAGCGATATTCTTTATGACCGCACTATTGCGATTAACAGTTCGATTAACGAGGTGGTAAAAACCATTATTGAAGCAACCGTTATCGTATTGGTAGTTATTTTAATGTTTATCGGTTCATTCCGTGCGATTTTGATTCCGATATTAACGATTCCGATTTCTTTAATCGGGGTATTGATGATGTTACAAAGTTTGGATTTTTCCATTAACTTGATGACATTACTGGCATTAATTCTCGCCATCGGTTTGGTGGTGGATGATGCTATCGTTGTACTTGAGAACGTTGACCGCCATATAAAAGAAGGTGAAACGCCATTCCGTGCCGCAATCATTGGTACAAGGGAAATTGCCTTACCGGTTATTTCTATGACAATCTCTTTGATTGCCGTGTATTCTCCAATGGCATTGATGGGCGGGATTACGGGAACACTCTTTAAAGAGTTCGCGTTAACACTTGCCGGTGCGGTATTTATCTCCGGTATTGTCGCACTAACACTTTCTCCTATGATGTCGAGCAAGCTATTGAAATCCAATGCGGAACCTTCATGGCTGGAACGCAAAGTAGAACATACACTTTCCAAAGTAAATAATGTGTATAACTATATGCTTGATATCGTGATGCAGAATCGTAAATCTATGGTTTTATTTGCCGCTGCGATTTTTGCTACATTGCCGTTCTTATTTAATTCACTCTCCAGTGAATTGACGCCAAACGAAGATAAAGGCGGATTTATTGCAATCGGTTCCGCACCATCCGGTGTGAATGTAGATTACATTCAAGAAGCAATGAAACCTTATATGAAAACCGTGATGGATACGCCTGAAGTTTCTTTTGGTATGAGTATTGCAGGCGCACCAAGTTCTAACCAATCATTGAATATTGTGACATTAGAGGATTGGAAAAAACGTTCGCGTAAACAATCGGAAGTAATGAATGAGTTAAATGAAAAGGCAAAAGCATTGCCTGAGGTTTCCGTCTCTGCGTTTAACTTCCCTGAAATTGATACAGGGGAACAGGGGCCACCGGTTTCTATCGTATTAAAAACGGCGCAGGACTATGAGGCTTTAGCCAATACGGCTGAGAAATTTTTGGCAGCAATGCGTGCATCAGGTAAGTTTGTTTATACCGATCTTGATTTGAAATACGATACGGCTCAAATGACGATTTCCGTAGATAAAGAAAAGGCCGGAACTTATGGTATTACAATGCAGCAAATTAGTAGTACCTTGGGAAGTTTCCTTTCCGGTGCTACGATCACTCGTGTAGATATTGATGGGCGTGCCTATAAAGTCATTTCGCAAGTAAAACGGGATGATCGTTTATCGCCGGAAAGTTTCAAAAATTACTACTTAAATGCAAGTAACGGGGAATCCGTGCCGCTAAGTAGTTTAGTCACCATGAAACTTGAAACGCAACCGACATCATTACCGCGTTTCAGTCAGTTGAATTCTGCAACGATTGAAGCCGTACCAATGCCGGGAACATCAACAGGTGATGCGGTGGCTTGGCTACAACAGCATGCAGATACGACATTACCACAGGGCTATACTTACGATTTCCGTTCCGAATCCCGTCAGTTGGTTCAAGAAGGAAATGCGCTTGCGGTAACTTTTGCATTAGCAGTGGTTATTATCTTCTTGGTATTAGCGATTCAGTTTGAATCGGTTCGTGACCCAATGGTGATTATGATTTCCGTACCGTTGGCGGTGAGCGGTGCGTTATTAATGCTTAACTTCTTATCCTTCTTCGGTATTTCAGGAACAACGTTGAATATTTATTCCCAAGTCGGTTTAATTACGTTGGTCGGATTGATAACAAAACACGGTATCTTGATGTGTGAAGTAGCGAAAGAAGAGCAATTACTACACGGTAAAAATCGTATTGACGCTATTACTACCGCAGCTAAAGTGCGTTTGCGCCCTATTTTAATGACGACCGGTGCGATGGTGGCGGGTTTGATTCCGTTACTTTATGCAACAGGTGCGGGAGCGGTATCCCGTTTCAGTATCGGTATCGTTATCGTGGCGGGCTTATCAATCGGTACAATCTTTACTTTGTTTGTATTACCGGTGGTTTATAGCTATGTTGCGACAGAGCACAAACCATTACCTGTGTTTGAAGAAACCGAAACCAAATCGGCTCATTAATAAAACACCTTAAAGTTTAACCGCACTTTGGGAAATCGAAGTGCGGTTTTTTTATTAAAACGAAGCGATAAAAAACCGCACATTAAAGTGCGGTTGATTTAGACTGATTTTTTTATTTTTTTGAAGCGACGTAAAGTTCCATCGCTTCAGGCAATAAGCGTCGTAAGTTTTCTTGGCGATTTTCATCTGTCGGGTGGGTGGAAGCAAGTGCATCCAACATACCTTTTGAACCGCCGGAAGTTTTTTTCATTTTATCCCATAATCCCGGTGCGGCTTGCGGATTAAAACCTGATTTTGCCATCAACATTAAACCCACTTCATCCGCTTCGGTTTCTGCGCTACGTGAATAAGGTTTATCTAGTGCAAAATCTTTCGTTAAACTGACAGCGACTCCGCTTAAATCAGAGCCTATTACAGTAGAAAGTGCAACATGTCCCAATTGCGCAGCAATTCCCGTCGCCATACCGAAATTGGCTTTTGCTTTACCGTGTTCTTTTAAAGCGTGCGCCATTTCATGTCCCATTACGGTGGCGATTTCATCATCATTCAGTCTTAATGTATCCACTAATCCCGTATAAAACGCCATTTTACCGCCCGGCATTGCCCAAGCATTTAATTCTTTCGATTTAATCACGGTAATTTGCCAGTTAAAAGGTTGTCCCGTTTGATTTTCTTTATTGGCATAAGGCACCATTTTATTGAAAATACGATGAACACGTTTTGCGGTTTGAGAGGACGTATCAACCGCACCTTGGCTGCGGATTCTCCCCATTTCCTGCATATAGCTTGAAGCCGCTTGTTGATTGATAGAGGCTGAATCGGCACAAGCATTTAAAACAAGAGCCGCCGCAGTTGCAAAAGCAAAAGATTTAATGTGTTTTTTCATTTTGGGTTCCTTATGTGAATGTAAGCATTAAAACCTGTCAAATTATAAGTAAACCAAACTTCATTTGTCTAATAAAAAAACAATTGAGTTTTGTTTTTGCACTATTATAATAGTGCAAAATTTTAATTTAAGAGACTTATCTATGGAACAACAAAAATCTCCTTCTTTACTTGGTGGTGCGATGATTATCGCAGGTACGGCGGTTGGTGCCGGTATGTTGGCTAACCCTACTTCTACTGCCGGTGTATGGTTTATCGGCTCTGTTCTTGCATTGATTTATACCTGGTTTTGTATGACCACGTCAGGCCTTATGATCTTAGAGGCAAATTTACATTATCCGACAGGCTCAAGTTTCGATACCATTGTGAAAGATTTACTTGGCAAAGGTTGGAACGTGGTGAACGGTTTATCGGTGGCATTCGTGCTTTATATTTTGACTTATGCTTATATCACATCCGGCGGTGGCATTACGCAAAATTTATTAAATCAAGTTCTTGGTTCTTCGGAAAGTGCGGTTGATATTGGACGAACTTCGGGTTCTCTCATTTTTTGTATTGTATTAGCTGTGTTTGTGTGGCTTTCTACGAAAGCGGTGGATCGTTTTACAACAATTCTTATCGGCGGAATGGTGATCGCTTTTTTCTTTTCTACCGCAGGGTTATTAGGATCAATAAAAAGCGAAGTGTTATTCAATACGATTGCACAAGGCGAGCAACAATATTTACCTTATTTATTGACCGCACTTCCTGTGTGTTTGGTTTCTTTCGGTTTCCACGGCAATGTGCCTAGTCTGGTGAAATACTATAATCGTGATGGCAAACGTGTGATGAGAGCGATCTTTATCGGCACGGGATTAGCATTGGTGATTTATATTTTATGGCAGCTTGCCATTCAAGGTAATTTACCGCGTAGCGAATTTGCGCCGGTAATTGAAAAAGGCGGGGACGTCTCTGCATTACTTGAAGCTTTACACAAATATATTGAAACGGATTATATTGCCGTTATTCTGAACTTCTTTGCTTATATGGCGATTGCCAGTTCTTTTTTAGGGGTAACGCTGGGGTTGTTTGACTATATCGCGGATTTATTTAAACTTGACGATAGCTTAACGGGCAGAAGCAAGACGACTTTAATTACATTTTTACCGCCATTATTGTTAAGCCTTCAATTTCCTTATGGTTTCGTGATTGCGATCGGCTATGCCGGATTAGCAGCGACAATTTGGGCTGCCATTGTGCCGGCATTACTTGCTCGAGCTTGTCGCCAAAAATTTCCGAATGCGACTTATAAAGTCTATGGCGGAAGTTTTATGATTGGTTTTATCATTCTTTTCGGTGTGCTGAATATTGTGGCGCAGGTAGGCGCAAACTTAGGCTGGTTTGCAAGTTTTAGCGGATAAATTTATTTGATAGGATTGTAGGGGCGTATTGTATATGCGCCCTTTTGATTTTTGAGTTAGAGGAATGCAATATTTCCACAGGAAGAGGCAATGAATAATCAAACCAGCGTTTATGATAGAGAAAATTTCTTTGAACTTTACCAAAAACTCCGCGCCAATCCGATTAGCCTAAACGAGATAGTGGAAAAGCCCACAATGCTTTCATTTTTACCTGATCTTCAAGGTAAAAAATTGCTCGATCTCGGTTGTGGCACGGGGGCGCATTTGCAGCTTTATTTAGAACGAGGCGCAGAGAAGGTCGTAGGCGTGGATTTATCTGCCAATATGTTGAAACGGGCACAATCGGATTTAGAAAAGTGCGGTCGATTTCAAGGGCGTTTTTCATTGTATCAATTGGCGATGGAGAAGCTCCCAAATCTATCAGATAACAATTTTGATATTATTACCAGCTCTTTTGCTTTTCATTATGTACAAGATTTTCCTGCATTGTTAGCCGCAATTTTCAATAAACTCGCACCGAACGGCATGCTGATCTTTTCTCAGGAACATCCGATTACGACTTGCCATAAATCGGGAGAACGTTGGGAAAAGGATGAAAATAAACAACAAGTGGCTTATCGCTTGAATTATTATCGGGATGAAGGCGAACGGGATAGAAATTGGTTTAAACAACCTTTTAAAACCTATCACCGCACAATGGCAACAATTATTAATAACTTGATTTCAGCAGGTTTCCAGATTGAACAGATAGCAGAGCCTATGCTCGCCGAACAACCGAAGTGGCATTCGGAATTTAGAGATTTACAACATCGACCGGTATTGTTATTTGTGAAAGCCATAAAGAAATAAGGAGCAAAAATGACAAATCCAATTCACGATCTTGACGTATTATTAGCCTCAATGGAACCTCATCTCAATGAGGGCGTTTACTATTTTGCCACACTGAAACCGGAACAACATTTACCGCTTTCCGCCTTAATTGCGACCATCCGCGAGAAAGAAGGTTTATCTGTAGTGGTAACGGAAGAAACGGCAAAAAATTATCAGCTTGAGGCACAATTTAAAGCGGCTTGGATCACTTTAACCATTCATTCCGATCTCGCCGCCGTAGGGCTAACGGCTGCCTTTGCAAAAGTGCTGGGTGAGGCAAGAATCAGTTGTAATGTGGTAGCGGGAAATTTTCATGATCATATTTTTGTCCCTTATGAACAGGCGGAGCTTGCCATGGCGACATTACGTGAATTACAACGGGTGTCGGCTGAAAATAGCCAAAAATAAACTGGCATTTCACCGCACTTTATGGTATAAATCACGCCGCTCTTTTTCTTGTTAAAAAGAGCAAATTTAACTGAAATAACACACACATATCATCAAGGCTTCATCGGGGTGCCAAACGGTCGATGAGCTGATATGTGGAGGCTCAACCCCAATTAAAAGGAAAATATTATGGCACAAGTTTCAATGCGCGATATGATCAACGCGGGCGTACACTTCGGACACCAAACTCGTTACTGGAATCCACAAATGAAACCTTTCATTTTCGGTGCCCGTAATGGTGTTCACATCATCAATCTTGAAAAAACCTTACCTTTATTCAATGAAGCGCTGGCTGAATTAACTCGTATTGCGAGCAACAACGGTAAAGTTTTATTTGTTGGTACAAAACGCGCAGCATCCGAAGCAGTTCAAGCTGCAGCATTAGACTGTCAACAATATTATGTAAATCACCGTTGGTTAGGTGGTATGTTGACTAACTGGAAAACGGTTCGTCAATCAATTAAACGTTTAAAAGATTTAGAAGCTCAATCTCAAGACGGTACTTTCGACAAATTAACCAAAAAAGAAGCGTTAATGCGTACCCGTGAGATGGAAAAACTTGAATTAAGCCTTGGCGGTATCAAAGATATGGGTGGCTTACCGGATGCATTATTCGTTATCGGTGCAGACCACGAACACATCGCAGTAAAAGAAGCAAACAACCTAGGTATTCCGGTATTTGCTATTGTTGATACCAACTCAACTCCGGCAGGCGTGGATTTTGTAATTCCGGGTAACGATGACGCAACCCGCGCAATCCAACTTTACGTCACTGCGGCAGCGGCGGCAGTGAAAGAAGGTCGTGGTAACGAAGCTCAAGTAGCTGAAGAATTAGCGGCAGACGCTGAATAATTCAAGTTATCGAAATAAGGCATAGCCCTTATTAATCAAAACGATTAATTGGCACAGGGGCTATAATTTAGTCCCTGTTATTTTATCTAAAAAGTCGGTGAAAAATAACCGCACTTTAAGACTGAGGATTTTAAAATGGCTGAAATCACAGCATCATTAGTAAAAGAACTTCGCGAACGTACCGGCGCGGGTATGATGGAATGTAAAAAAGCATTAGTTGAAGCTAACGGCGATATTGAGTTAGCAATCGACAATATGCGTAAATCCGGTCAAGCAAAAGCTGCGAAAAAAGCAGGTCGTGTGGCGGCTGAAGGTGTGATTCTTGCTCGTGTCGGCACAGGTTTCGGCGTATTGGTCGAAATGAACTGTGAAACCGACTTCGTAGCGAAAGATGCAGGATTCTTAGGTTTAGCAAATGAAGTGGCTGACTTTGCAGCAGCAAACAAAGGCACAACTATCGAACAATTACAGGCTCAATTTGAAGAAAAACGTGCTGCGTTGGTTGCAAAAATCGGTGAAAATATGACGATTCGCCGTGTTGCTTACTTAGAAGGACAAGTTCTTGCGCAATACTTACACGGTGCGAAAATCGGTGTATTAGTCGCAGGTGAAGGTTCTGAAGAAGAATTACGTAAAGTCGCAATGCACGTTGCGGCATCTAAACCGGAATTTGTAAATCCGGAAGATGTTTCTGCTGAAGTTGTTGAACACGAACGTCAAATTCAAATCGACATTGCAATCAACTCCGGTAAACCAAAAGAAATCGCAGAGAAAATGGTTGAAGGCCGTATGAAGAAATTCACCGGCGAAGTATCTTTAACCGGTCAAGCATTCGTTATGGATCCTTCCGTATCCGTTGGCGATTACTTAAAATCTGTCAATACCAAAGTAACCAACTTCATCCGTTTAGAAGTAGGCGAAGGTATTGAGAAAGTGGAAGAAGATTTTGCCGCAGAAGTAGCGAAAATCACCGGCGGTAACGCTTAATTTTCTTATTTTTTAGATATGAAAAAAGCCGATAATTTCTATCGGCTTTTTTTCTTTTTGTAAACTAAAAAATACCTTTTGTAAAGGTGCTTTTTAGGATGTCGTCTCGCAGTTGTACAAGATATTATTTCGGCTCTCTGCCACAGCTACATAATGTCGATTTTTACTATAACTGAACTTTAATAGCGCAGTATTTTTCCACAAATTCTATGATTTCAGGAGAAAATAAATGTTTTGATTTTTCCTTTAATTCATCAGAATATTTTAAATATTGATAACGATAGCCTATTATATATTGCACAGCCATAACCCGCGTAAGATTATGAGTAATTCGGCTGAGTTGTTCCTGTGAAAAATCCGTTGAGAATGGATTATTCTCTTTTTGTTTTATCAATCGGGTAAATTTATCTTTCTGTTTAGAAATTAATTGGTTAATTTTGAAAATATCAACCAATAGTGAATTATTCGTTATTGTATATATAATACTTTTTTCACGTTGGCGATAACTATAAAATAATCTATCTATTTCTAATACCTTAATATTAGAATCCGTTAAAAGGAAGTTGATAGTAAATAACGCATCCTCAGCTTTCAAACCTTCAGGAAAAAATAACTTATTTTCTTGTAAAGTTTTTGTTCGATATAAACCAAAGAAAACTGAAGGAAACCAATCACGACTTAATAAATTATGTAAAAATTGCTCGCCTGAACAAAGATAGATTTGGTTCTCTGAAACAGAATTAGATTCTGGTGGACGTTTATGTATTTCCCCCGATTCCATATATTCCATTTGTATCTGTCCTTTTAAAAAATCAACGTGGTATTGTTTGGCAAGTTCAATTAAAGAGGGAAAATTCGTTTCAATAATATAATCATCGGAATCTACAAAATAAATAAATTCTCCTTGGGCTAATTTTATACCTTGATTGCGGGAAATAGATAAGCCTTTATTATGCTGGTTTATGACAGTGATAAAGAGATAACGCCTAAAATATTGCTGAATAATTAAATCGCTAGTATCTGTTGAACCATCATTAATAAGAATAATTTCTTTATTAACGGATTGGTGAACCAGACTTTCCAAACATTCAACTAAATAATCCTCGACATTATAGACAGGAACAATAAAGGTTATATCATATTTGGCTGGCTGGCTGGCTGGCTGGCTGGCTGGCTGGCTGGCTGGCTGGCTGGCTGGCTGGCTGGCTGGCTGGCTGGATTGCGGTTGGCATTATTTCTCCTATTTGTTGTAGAAAACGGTTGGATTGTATCGTGCTTAAGGGCGAATATCTATTGCCGGATCGTCATCTTTGCGATATTTTCTATCAATTTTTTTCTGCAAACCGAAATCATCGTTATCCGCTTCATTAGAGAATAAATCCTTTTCTTGCGTGAGTTTTGGATTTTTTATCCCGATCCAATTTGCAATGCCTTCCAAGAAATTTAGGCCGGATTTAAATACTTTGTATTCGTGGCGTTGCGTATCATCAGAAGAAATCTTAAATAAAGGAATATCATGATGTTCACGACTGAAACAATTTTGATTGAACAATAGTACATTGTGTTTTTCATCTTGCTGATGGCATAAACCGTGGTCGGAAAGATAAATCATCGAAAAAGTGCGGTGCGTTTTTTGTCCGTTTTCTTGCAGCTGCTCATATACCTGCTTTAAAAAGTCATCGGTTTTTTTAATAGAAGAAATATAGCAGTTTAAATAATTAAATTTCGGCTCAATATCTTCATCTTTAAAAATTTTCGGATAATCTTCCAGACGATCGCAAGCTAACGGATGAGAACCGTAAATATGTAACAAGATAAAGCGTTTGCCTTGTGTCGGTGTTTCCAACACTTGGGTAAATTTCGGCAATAAGTCAAAATCGCTATAATTGGTGGAGTTAAAACTGCCGCCTTTTTTTAAGAAGATCATCTCATCTGATTTTGAGGCAAGGGAAGAAACCGGTGTATCAAATTCACCTAAAAAACCTTGGTTAGACAACCAATAGGTGTTGATGCCGGCTGATTTGATTAAGTCCACCAAACTTAACTCATAGCTCGGTTCCCATTTTTCTTTATCGGGAAGTGTGAACATTAGGCGTAGCGAGGCAATGGTGTTTGTCCCCGGCGAACGTAATCCGTCAATTAATGTACCCTTGGCATTCGACATAAAAGGCGTATTTTCAATAGGATAGCCATAGGCGTGATGATAATCTTTGCGTGCGCTTTCCCCCAGTACAATCACATAATCATCGTATCGGCTATTTTCTAAAGTGGATTTTCCCCAATTATCCGATTGCGACATCCGTTTTAATTTATTCATTTCATCATAAATTTTTACCGTGGAACCGATGGCTTCCTTTAACGGTTCGGCAAGAGGGAGGGAATAGGCGAAAAGCAATGTCGAAAGAGCGATAAATGTTTTGTTTCGATAAAATTTAATACCGAATTTGACCGCACTTTTATACTGTATAAATACCAAAGTGGGAATAGCAAAAGCGATGAGGTAACTACTCATTGGAATTTGCAACAAAAATTCTTTGGTTTCCAGCATATCCGTGGCGAAAATCGAGGCGATATATTGATAGCTCGGCGCACCGAAATTTAATCCTGTGGGGGTATAAATGGCGTATATGCAAGCAAGTGGAAACATAACAAAGTAGAAACTTTTTTTACTGCTGCTCAGTAGTAGAATAAGGGTTGCTGTGAGTAAAGTAAGCCAAATATTAGGGTGAGGGAACATCCCTGAGCCGATTAACATAAAATAAGCGGCTGCTATTGCGCAGGCAAAAATAAAAAGTGCGGTCAAAATCAGCGATGTTTTTTGTGTTTTCATATTATTTTTTCTTTGAAGTAAGAGTGTCTATTATCCATCTTTCAAATGTAATTTCCATCTTTAACTTCTTCACTCTTATTCGGTTATTTTATAAAATAGGGCGATTTTTTTAAGCCAAAAAAAGGAAAAGACAATGAGCCAACCGATTTATAAACGTATTTTATTGAAATTAAGTGGTGAAGCATTACAAGGCGATGAAGGATTTGGTATCGACCCTTCTATTCTCGATCGTATGGCATTAGAGATTAAAGAACTTGTCGAAATGGGGGTGGAAGTCGGTGTCGTGCTTGGCGGCGGTAACTTATTCCGTGGTGCAAAACTGGCCAAAGCAGGAATGAATCGTGTAGTCGGCGATCACATGGGAATGCTTGCCACCGTAATGAACGGTTTGGCGATGCGTGATGCTCTTCATCGTGCGGATGTTAATGCAAAATTAATGTCTGCCTTCCAGTTAAACGGTATTTGTGATACTTATAACTGGTCTGAAGCGATCAAAATGTTGCGTGAAAAACGCGTTGTGATTTTCTCAGCCGGTACAGGTAGTCCGTTTTTTACCACTGATTCCGCCGCTTGTTTACGTGGTATTGAAATTGAAGCGGACGTGGTGTTGAAAGCAACGAAAGTGGATGGGGTATATGATTGTGATCCGGCAAAAAATGCCGATGCAACACTTTATAAATCCCTCACTTATGCAGAAGTGATTGATAAGGAATTACAAGTAATGGATTTAGCCGCCTTCACACTTGCCCGTGATCATGGTATGCCGATTCGGGTGTTCAATATGGGAAGAGCCGGGGCATTACGCAATGTAGTTTTAGGTACTGATGAAGGCACAACAATTTGCTAGTACGAAATTGAATATAAAACGGTGGAATAAGATTCTGCCGTTTTTCATTTAAGCGAGATTCGTTTATCGCCGATGATAAAACAATTCAAAAATAGTAAAAAATCCAGTAAAATCACCCCGTTTTATTTTTAGCTAAATATAAAAGGACAATGTTATGATTAATGAAATTAGACAAGATGCCGAACAGCGTATGGAAAAAAGCATCGAAGCATTGAAGGGACATATCGCTAAAATCCGTACAGGTCGTGCACAGCCAAGCTTATTAGATGCGATCCAAGTGGAATATTACGGTGCGGCGACCCCTCTTCGTCAGTTGGCAAATGTAGTGGCTGAAGATGCCCGTACATTGGCGGTAACGGTGTTTGATCGTTCATTAATCGGCGCGGTAGAGAAAGCGATTTTAACTTCTGATTTGGGCTTAAATCCCTCTTCTGCCGGTACTACAATCCGTGTGCCGCTTCCGCCGTTAACGGAAGAACGTCGCCGTGATTTGATTAAAATCGTGAAAGGCGAGGGAGAACAAGGCAAAGTGGCGATTCGTAACGTGCGTCGTGATGCGAATGATAAAATCAAAGCCTTGTTGAAAGATAAAGAAATCAGTGAAAATGATCAGCATAAAGGCGAAGAAGTGATCCAAAAATTAACTGACCAATATATCAAAAAAGTTGATGAAATTTTGGCGGATAAAGAAAAAGAATTAATGGATTTCTAATTTTCTGAACCGATTATTGGGGCAGACCTCGTGTCTGCCCTTGTTCTATTCTTATTTTTCAAAGTGCAGTTAATATTTTATGCAAAGACAAAATATCGTGATTTTAGGGGCGACAGGATCTATCGGACAAAACACCTTATCGGTGATTGAACATAATCCTGAAAAATACCACGCCTTTGCGCTTGTCGGAGGCAAAAATGTGGAATCTATGTTTGAAAAATGCGTGAAATTTCAACCGCACTTTGCCGCACTTGATGATCTAAATGCCGCTAATGTATTGCGTGAAAAACTGAAAAAACAAGGCATTGCAACTGAAGTCTTGGCAGGGCAACACGCAATCTGTGAATTGGCGGCACACCCTGAAGCAGATCAAGTGATGGCGGCAATTGTGGGGGCTGCGGGGCTTCTTCCTACCTTGTCAGCGGTAAAAGCCGGTAAACGGGTTTTATTGGCGAACAAAGAAGCATTGGTGACTTGCGGGCAGATTTTTATTGATGCGGTAAAGGATGCAGGCGCAACCTTGCTGCCTGTAGATAGCGAACATAATGCGATTTTTCAATCCTTGCCACCGGAAGCGCAGAAAAAAATAGGCTTTTGCCCATTGAATGAATTAGGTATCAGCAAAATTGTGTTGACCGGTTCCGGCGGACCTTTTCGTTACATGCCATTAAATGAGTTCGTCAATATCACACCGGAGCAGGCCGTAGCGCACCCGAATTGGTCTATGGGGAAAAAGATTTCAGTGGATTCCGCCACGATGATGAATAAAGGGTTGGAATATATTGAAGCCCGCTGGTTATTTAATGCGAATGCTGATGAGATGGAAGTGATTATTCACCCGCAATCCATTATCCATTCTATGGTGCGTTATGTGGACGGTTCGGTGATTGCACAAATGGGAAATCCCGATATGCGAACACCGATTGCGGAAACTATGGCGTATCCACTGCGCACTTTTGCCGGGGTTGAACCTTTAGATTTCTTTAAAATCAAAGAACTGACGTTTATTGAACCGGATTTTAATCGTTACCCTAACTTAAAACTTGCAATGGATGCATTTGCGGAAGGGCAGTATGCGACAACGGCAATGAATGCGGCAAATGAAGTGGCGGTACAAGCCTTTCTGGAACGCCGAATTTCCTTTACTGATATTGCCCGTATTAACCGTGAATCCGTAGCGAAAATGACACATACAACCATTGTAACGATTGATGATGTGTTAGCGGTGGATGCTCAAGCCCGTGTTATTGCACAGCAACTCGTGGTCGGTCACTAAAAGTGCGGTCGTAAATAATTTCATTTTATGATAGAACTCGATAAGAATAATATTCCTGAGCACGTCGCCATTATCATGGATGGCAACGGGCGTTGGGCAAAACAACGAAATAAACTACGTATATTCGGACACACCAATGGTGTTGCAGCGGTACGTCGAGCCGTAACTTATGCGTGCCAAATCGGTGTAAAAGTGCTGACCCTGTATGCTTTTAGCAGTGAAAACTGGAGCCGTCCGGAGAAAGAGGTCAGTGCATTAATGACCCTTTTTATGCAGGCTCTTGATCGAGAAGTGAAGAAATTGCATAAAAACGATATTCGTCTCAAAATTATCGGCGATACTTCTCGTTTTAGTGAAAAACTGCAAGAAAAAATCGCCAATGCTGAAAACTTAACGGAAAAAAATACCGCACTTACCTTAAATATTGCGGCAAATTACGGCGGCTGTTGGGATATTGTTCAAGCGGCTCAACAACTTGCAGTAAAAGTGAAAAATAACGAGATGTTGGTGGACGACATTACGGAGCAAGCTTTCCAACAACATTTAATCACACAAAATCAGCCTCAGGTGGATTTATTAATTCGTACTAGTGGAGAGCAGCGAATTAGCAACTTTTTGCTTTGGCAAATTGCTTATGCGGAACTCTGTTTTTTGGATGTATTGTGGCCTGATTTTTGCGAAAAAGAATTTAATCAAGCGATTGCCTGTTATCAACAACGTCATCGCCGTTTCGGTGGGACAGAATAAAGCGGAGATTTTATGCTTAAAGAACGAGTTTTGTCGGCTATTGTACTTATTGCGCTGGTGTTATGCGCTTTGTTCTTATTTACCCCTTTTTATTTTGCCTTAGCTTTGGGGGGCGTTGCCACACTGGGAATATGGGAATGGACGCAATTTGCACGTTTTAAACAACCTTTAGTGCGTTTTTGTATCGCGGTCTTTCTCGGGGCATTTATTTTTTTATGGATTTTTACCGAAAGTAATTATCTTGATGCAGGGCGGGTATTTGAACATTACTTATCACTTTTATTAATTAATTCCGTAGGTTGGTGGGTGCTAGCATTAGTGTTAGTTATTACTTATCCTACCTCGGCGAAGTATTGGAGCAAAAATAAACCGCTTCAACTGCTTTTTGCTTTTTCAACGCTAATTCCCTTTGTTGCCGCTGTATTGCGCTTGCGTTTGGATAATTACACGCAAGATCCTTATCACGGCTTATTTTTACTTCTTTATGTGTTTGTCTTAGTTTGGGCGGCAGATTCCGGGGCATATTTTGCCGGTCGTGCTTTTGGTAAACATAAGCTAGCACCGAAAGTTTCACCGGGTAAAACTTGGGAAGGCGTGTTGGGCGGTTTAATCACTGCGGCGGTTCTTGCTTTTGTATTTATTCATTTTTCAGGTGAGCGCTTATTGGGAAATCGGGCAATGTTCGGTTTTGTTATACTTTCCGTCATTACTGTTGCTATTTCTGTTTTGGGTGATTTAACGGAAAGTATGTTCAAACGTGAATCCGGCATCAAAGATAGTAGCCAACTTATTCCGGGGCATGGTGGTGTGTTGGATCGTATTGATAGTTTAACGGCTGCCGTTCCATTTTTTTCTTATTTTTATTTCTTTGTATTGTAAGGGTTATTGATGTCATTTTTGTGGTCGCTTGGTGCTTTTCTTATTGCGATTTCCGTGTTGGTGGCAGTTCACGAGTTCGGGCATTTTTGGGCTGCGCGAAAGTGCGGTGTGAAAGTACATCGTTTTTCCATTGGCTTTGGAAAAGTGATTTGGCGGCGAACGGATAAACAAGGAACGGAATTTGCACTTTCCTTAATACCGCTCGGCGGCTATGTGAAAATGCTTGACGGACGGGCGGAAAACGTGCCGGAGGAATTGCAATCGCAAGCGTTCGATCAAAAATCCGTATTACAACGGGCGTTTATTATTGCGGCAGGTCCATTAGCGAATTTTATTTTTGCTATTTTGGCGTATTGGTTAATTTATTCTGTCGGCATTCCGAGTGTGAAACCTGTGATTGAAAATGTTTCACCTCATTCTATTGCGGCACAAGCGAAGATTGAGCCGAACTCTCAGATTATGGCGATTGACGGTGAAACCGCAGAGGATTGGGAAACCATCAATATGTTGCTGGCGGCAAAAGTGGGAACTTCCCAAGTTAATATTACTCTTTCACCTTTTGATTCTAATGTCACCTATGAAAAACAACTGGATTTATCCGATTGGACGTTTGATCCGGAAAAACAAAGTGCTTTTGAATCTTTGGGAATGAATCCGGTTCGTGCGAAGATCGAAATGACATTATCAAAAGTGGTGGAAAATTCGCCGGCACAAAAAGCAGGTTTACAGATTGGGGACAAAATTTTAAGTGAAAATCTGACCGCACTTAAATGGCAAGATTTTGTAAAACTGGTAGAACAAGGTGAGCCTTTCCCGATTAAGATTGAACGGAACGGACAAATTTTTGACAAAATTTTGCAACCGGAACAGAAAGAAATGCGTTGGTTTGTAGGCGTAAGCCCAACCTTTTTAAATATTGGGGAGCAGTATCGAACCGAATTAAAATATGATATTCTTGACGCCCTGTTTAAGGCGGGAGAAAAAACGGCTCAATTATCTTGGCTAACGATTAAAGTTATCGGTAAATTATTTACCGGTGATCTTTCTCTTAATAATTTAAGCGGCCCGATTTCAATTGCGAAAGGTGCGGGGGCATCTTCAAGCATTGGGTTTGTTTATTTCTTAAGTTTTATGGCACTTATTAGTGTGAATTTGGGGATTATGAATTTATTCCCGTTGCCGGTATTAGACGGAGGACATTTGGTTTTCTTGGCTGCGGAAGGTATTAGAAGAAAGCCTGTTTCGGAACAGGTTCAGAATTTAAGTTATCGCATTGGTGCGGCATTGCTATTAACCTTAATGGCTTTTGCACTTTTCAATGATTTCTTACGTTTATAAGTATTATTTTTTATTAATAGGATAAAGTCGATGAAAAAACTTCTAATCGCAAGTTTGTTATTCGGTACGACAACAAGCGTGTTTGCTGCGCCTTTTGTAGCAAAAGACATTCGCGTGGATGGCGTTCAAGGAGAGTTAGAGCAACAAATTCTTGCAAGTTTGCCGGTTCGCTCAGGTCAACGTGTTACGGACAATGATGTCGCTCATATTGTTCGTACGTTATTCGTAAGCGGTCGATTTGATGATGTAAAAGCTTATCAAGATGGTGATGCCTTGGTGGTCAGCGTGTTGGCAAAACCGATCATTTCAGAAGTACATATTAAAGGTAATTCTTTAATTCCTACGGAAGCATTAAAACAAAACTTAGAAGCGAACGGGTTTAAATCCGGTGATGTACTTAATCGTGCCAAGTTGGATGAATTTGTAAAAGGTGTGAAAGAACATTATAAGAGCGTAGGTCGTTATAATGCGAAAGTAGAGGCGATTGTGAATACGCTGCCGAATAATCGTGCTGAAATTACGCTTCAAATTAATGAAGATGATACGGCGAAATTAGCCTCTATCACCTTTAATGGCAATCAAGCGGTTTCAAGTAATACGCTACAAGAGCAAATGGAATTACAACCGGATGCGTGGTGGAAGCTTTGGGGTAATAAATTTGACGGTAGCCAATTTGAGAAAGATTTACAGTCTATTCAAGATTATTATCAAAATAACGGTTATGCGAAAGCACGTATCACTCACACGGATGTTCAATTAAATGATGAGCAAACTAAAGCGACGGTCGTTATTGATATTAATGAAGGTGAAAAATACGATTTAAGTAGTGCACGTATTGTGGGTAATGTCGGCGGTATGGCAAATGAATTACAACCGTTATTAAATCGTCTTCATTTAAATGACACCTTTAGTCGTGCAGATGTAATTGATGTTGAAAATGCGATTAAGGCAAAATTAGGTGAACGCGGTTACGGTAGTGCCACAGTGAGTACCACGCCGACATTTGATGAGGCGAATAAAACCATGGCGTTAACGTTTGTCGTTGATGCCGGTCGTCGCTTATCCGTTCGTCAAGTTCAGTTTGAAGGTAATACCGTTTCGGCGGATAGCACATTACGCCAAGAAATGCGTCAACAAGAAGGCTCTTGGTATAATTCCCAATTAGTTGAGTTAGGTAAAATTCGTTTGGACAGAACCGGTTTCTTTGAAACCGTAGAAAGTCGTGTTGATCCTGTTGAAGGTACAAACGATGAGGTTAATGTCGTTTATAAAGTAAGAGAGCGTAATACCGGTAGCATTAACTTTGGTGTAGGTTATGGTACGGAAAGCGGTATCAGTTACCAAGCCAGCGTAAAACAAGATAACTTCTTGGGAACAGGTGCAGCAGTGAGCTTAGCTGGTTCCCGTAACGACTACGGTACAACGATTAATTTGGGTTATACCGAACCCTACTTCACAAAAGATGGCGTGAGTTTAGGCGGAAATGTATTCTATGAAACCTATGATAACTCTGACAGTGACACCTCATCAAATTATAAACGTACAACATACGGTGGTAATGTTACTCTCGGTTTCCCTGTGAATGAGAACAATTCTTACTATGTCGGATTAGGTTATACTTACAACAAAATCAGTAACTTTGCCCGAGAGTACAATCGTGATTTATATTTACTCTCAATGAATTTAGATCCGACAAAAAATTCATTGTCGGTTAAGTCTCACGATTTTGATTTTTCATTCGGTTGGAACTATAACAGTTTAAATCGTGGTTATTTCCCAACAAAAGGGATAAAGGCTTCGATCGGCGGTCGAGTAACTATTCCGGGCTCCGACAACAAATACTATAAATTGAATGCCGATATTCAAGGTTATTATCCGCTTGATCGGGATCATCGTTGGGTGATTTCCGGTAAAGCAGGGTTAGGCTACGCAAATGGTTTCGGTGGTAAACGTTTACCGTTCTATCAAAACTATACGGCAGGCGGCATCGGGAGTTTGCGTGGCTTCGCATATGGTGCGGTAGGGCCTAACGCGATTTATTGGACAAAAGATAGAGCCGGTAATGAAGGGTATAACACCAACGGAAGTACCGATATTGTCGGTGGTAACGCAATTGCTACGGCAAGTGCCGAATTAATTGTTCCAACCCCGTTTGTGGCGGACAAAAACCAAAATTCCGTCAGAACTTCACTCTTTGTTGATGCGGCAAGTGTGTGGAATACCAAATGGAGCGCACAGGATAAAGCTGCATTCCGGAATTTACCGGATTATAGTGATCCGAGTCGCATTCGTGCTTCCGCAGGTATCGGTTTCCAATGGCAATCGCCTATCGGACCGTTGGTATTCTCTTATGCGAAACCAATCAAAAAATATGAAAATGACGATATAGAACAATTCCAATTTAGTATTGGTGGTTCTTTCTAGTCGAACTTTGTTTTAATTATCCGGTCAAAGCCGGCATCTTGCACAGCATATAATGATGTTGTGCAAGTATAACCAATAACCCAAAACAATAAGGAAATCTCAATGAAAAATGTTTTAAAAGTAACCGCACTTTCACTTGGTCTTGCCCTTGCATCCGGTTTTGCAGCAGCAGATGAAAATATCGCATTTATCAACGCTGGTTATTTATTCCAAAATCACCCGGATCGTCAAGCTATCGCTGATAAATTAGATGCTGAATTTAAACCGACTGCGGATAAATTAGCGGCAAGCAAAAAGGAAATTGATGAAAAAATTGCGGCATCACGTAAAAAAGTAGAAGCAAAAGTGGCGGCACTACAAAAGGATGCGCCTCGTTTACGTCAAGCCGAAATCCAAAAACGTGAAGCTGAAATTAACAAATTCGGCGCAGGTGAAGAAGCGGCAATTACTAAATTGATGCAAGAGCAAGACAAAAAAGTGGCAGAGTTTCAAGAGCAAAATGAGAAACGCCAGGCTGAAGCGCGTGCTCAATTGTTAGAAAGCATCCAAGCTGCGACAAACAAAATTGCAAAAGAAAAAGGTTATACCTATGTGCTTGATGCAAATTCTGTGGTATTTGCAGTGGATGGTAAAGACATTACCGAAGAAGTATTGAAATCTATTCCTGCGACAGAAAAATCCGCAGCACCTGCTAAAGCAGAAGAGAAAAAATAATAGGTTCTCATTATGCAAAAATCCTATTCTTTACAAGAATTGGCAAATCAAATCGGCGCTACCGTTCGCGGTAACGCCGATGTCGTTGTAGAAAACATTGCTCCTCTTGATAAAGCCCAAGCGAATCAACTCACGTTCATTTCTAATGCAAAATTTCGTCCGTTATTAAAAGATTCCAAAGCCGGTATTTTAGTGATATCTGAAGCCGATGTAAAATTTTGTGCGCCGGAAAGTAATTTACTGATTGTAAAAGATCCTTATGTCGCTTATGCGATTTTGGCGCAATATATGGATACAACTCCCAAAGCAGCTCATGGTATAGCACCAAGTGCGGTCATTTTTGACGGTGTTTTTTTAGGCGAAAATGTTTCAATCGGCGCAAATGCCGTGATTGAAGAAGGGGTCGTGCTCGGTGATAACGTGATTATCGGCGCAAACTGTTTTGTAGGAAAAAATACGAAAATCAGTGCCGGTACTCAACTTTGGGCAAATGTAACCGTTTATCATGACGTAGAAATCGGTTCAAACTGCTTAATTCAATCCGGTGCGGTGATTGGGAGTGATGGTTTTGGTTATGCCAATGATCATGGTCGCTGGATTAAGATTCCACAAGTGGGTCAAGTGATTATCGGTAATAATGTTGAAATAGGGGCTTGTACTTGTATTGACCGTGGTGCGTTAGATGCAACGATAATTGAAGATAACGTGATTATCGACAATCTCTGTCAAATCGCCCATAACGTGCATATCGGTACCGGTACGGCTGTTGCCGGAGGGGTGATTATGGCGGGTAGTCTAACGGTTGGTCGTTACTGCTTAATTGGCGGTGCAAGCGTTATCAATGGCCATATGGAAATCTGCGATAAAGTGACGGTAACCGGTATGGGAATGGTGATGAGACCTATCACTGAACCGGGTGTGTATTCTTCCGGCATTCCGCTACAAACGAATAAGGAATGGCGAAAAACCGCAGCACTAACCTTGGGCATTGATGGTATGAATAAGCGTTTAAAAGCACTCGAAAAGAAAATCGGCTAATTCTCTTTGAAAACGCACCGCACTTTTGTGGTGCGTTTTGTTTTTAAACGTAAATATCGTATAATTCGGCATTATTTTTATTTGTGAAAGGTATCAGCGTGTCAGAACAACAATCAAAAGTGATCGAAGCAAAAGAAATTATGACTTTATTACCACATCGTTATCCGTTTTTGTTAGTGGATCGTGTGATGGATTATAAAGAAGGTGAATGGCTAAAAGCGATTAAAAACATCAGTGTGAATGAGCCTTGTTTCACCGGTCACTTTCCCGGTGAACCTATTTTACCCGGTGTATTAATCTTAGAGGCTTTAGCGCAGTCAATGGGGATACTTGCCTTTAAAACACACGAATTAAAAGGGGGAGAATTATTCTATTTTGCCGGTGTTGATGAAGCGCGTTTTAAACGTCCCGTATTGCCGGGCGATCAAATGGAATTATATGTTCAAGTGATTAAAGAACGCCGTGGGATCACAGCGTTCACCGGTGTTGCAAGTGTAAACGGTGAAGTCGCTTGTGAAGCAAAATTAATGTGTGCTCGTCGTTAATCAGAGAGGATAAATATGATCCACCCAAGTGCAAAAATCCACCCGACGGCTATTGTTGAGGAAGGCGCCATTATCGGCGAAGAGGTTTTCATTGGGCCTTTCTGCATTGTTGAAGGTTCTGTTGAGATTAAAGCACGTACAGTGTTGAAATCACACGTTGTTGTGCGTGGAGATACCGTTATTGGCGAAGATAACGAAATTTATCAATTCGCCACTATCGGTGAAGTGAACCAAGATTTAAAATACAAGGGTGAAGCGACAAAAACCATTATTGGTAATGCCAATAGAATCCGTGAACACGTGACGATTCATCGCGGCACGATTCAAGGTGGAGATGTAACCCGCATCGGCAATAACAACCTGTTAATGATTAACGTTCATATCGCCCATGACTGTCAAATAAAAAATAACTGTATTTTGGCGAATAATGCAACGCTTGCCGGCCACGTTGAGTTGGATGATTTTGTGATTGTGGGCGGTATGTCGGCGATTCATCAATTTGTTGTTGTCGGGGCGCATGTCATGCTTGGCGGTGGTTCAATGGTAAGCCAAGATGTTCCTCCTTATGTGATGGCACAAGGCAACCATGCCCGCCCGTTCGGTGTAAACTTAGAAGGTTTAAAACGTCGCGGTTTTGATAAACCGACAATGCACGCAATCCGTAACGTATATAAAATGATTTACCGCAGCGGCAAAACCCTTGAAGAAGTGATGCCGGAAATAGAACAAATCGCAGAAACCGATTCTGCCATTAGTTTCTTTATTGATTTCTTTAAACGTTCAACCCGCGGAATCATTCGTTAAAATAGATTTCCTCTTAAATAAAGAAGAAATGGTTTATGAAAAACAATTAACAAATCAACCGCACTTTTTTCTAAAGTGCGGTTATTTTTTAGGATAAATTTAATGAACAAAGAAAATCCGACTATTGCCCTTGTTGCCGGTGAAGTATCGGGCGATATTCTTGGTGCAGGATTAATTCGTCAGCTAAAAGCATATTATCCCAACGGACGCTTTATCGGCATTGCCGGCCCCCGTATGCTCGCTGAAGGCTGTGAAACGTTAGTAGATATGGAAGAACTTTCGGTAATGGGCTTGGCTGAAATCCTGAAACATTTACCCCGTTTACTTAAAATTCGTAAAAAAGTGATTCAAACTATGTTGCAAGAAAAACCGGATGTTTATATCGGTATTGACGCACCGGATTTTAACTTGGATGTGGAATTAAAACTAAAAGCAAAGGGCATTAAAACGATTCATTACGTAAGTCCGTCCGTATGGGCATGGCGTCAAAAACGAATTCATAAAATTGCCAAAGCAACCGATCTGATCTTGGCTTTTCTACCTTTTGAAAAAGCCTTTTACGATAAATTTAACGTGCCTTGCCGTTTTATCGGACATACTATGGCGGATGCAATTCCGCTCAAACCTAATCGCTTAGAGGCTTGCCGATTCCTTAATATTGATCCGATGCAACGGTACTTGGCGATTCTTGTGGGAAGTCGTGGGTCAGAAGTGGAATTTTTAACAGAGCCTTTCCTAAAAACGGCACGATTGTTAAAAGCGCAATTTCCCGAACTGCAATTTCTTGTGCCCCTCGTGAATGAAAAACGTCGTCAGCAATTTGAGGCAATCAAAGCACGTGTCGCCCCTGATTTAGATATGCATCTGATTGATGGTCAAGCTCGTCAGGTCTTGATTGCAGCAGACGCTACTTTGTTGGCTTCCGGCACCGCCGCTTTGGAAGCAATGCTTTGCAAATCGCCAATGGTTGTAGGCTATAAAATGAAACCGCTCACGTATTTTTTAGCCAAACGTTTGGTGAAAACGCCGTATATTTCCCTGCCGAATTTATTGGCGAATGAAATGCTCGTGCCGGAAATGATTCAAGAAGAATGCGGGCCGGAACAGTTGGCGGAAAAACTCGCCGTGTATTTTTCAACTGAAGAAAGTGCGGTCAAAAATCGTCATATTTTAATTCAGCGTTTTACTGATTTACACCGACAAATTCAATGTGATGCCGACAAACAAGCAGCACAGGCCGTCATTGATTTATTGGAAGGAGTGGAAAATGTTTGAATATCCGCAAGGTTATGCGTTGATAGCCGGTGTTGATGAAGTGGGGCGTGGCCCTTTAGTGGGGGCGGTGGTTACCGCAGCGGTAATTTTAGATCCGAATAAGCCGATTGAAGGTTTGGCGGATTCTAAAAAATTGACGGAAAAGAAACGCATTGCGTTAGCAGAAGAAATCAAAGAAAAAGCGCTCGCATGGGCGTTGGGCCGTGCCGAAGCAGAAGAAATCGATGAAATTAATATTTTACAGGCTTCTTTATTAGCAATGACACGCGCGGTAAAATCCTTGAAAATTCAACCGCACTTTGTCTTGATAGATGGGAATAAAATTCCTAAAGATCTTGATATTCCGGCACAATCTGTCGTGAAAGGCGATAGTTTGGTGGCTGAAATCAGTGCCGCTTCTATTTTGGCAAAAGTGGCGCGTGATCAAGAAATGGCAGAATTGGATTGCCAATATCCGGATTATGCTTTTGCGCAACATAAAGGCTATCCCACTAAATTGCATTTGGAAAAATTAGCGGAACTTGGGGCATTACCACAACATCGCCGTAGTTTTGCCCCGGTTAAAAAAGTATTGGAAAATCGTTAGGAGACACTGATGAATACTATCTTCACCAATGCGCTTTGGGTAAGTCCGTTATTTTGGACACTTGCTTTACTCGCAGTTGCCGTATTGCTTTTTGTACGCAATAAAGTGCGAATGGATGCCGTAGCACTTTTGGTGATGTTGGCATTTTATTTAAGCGGTATTTTAACAACGGGTGAGATTTTTGCCGGATTTAGTGATCCGAATATTATCTTAATCGCTTTACTTTTTATTGTGGGTGAGGGATTGGTACGTACCGGCATTGCTTATCAAGTCAGTGATGGGATTTTAAAACTTGCAGGAAACAGTGAAACCAAAGTATTGGTTTTACTGATGTTGGCGGTTGCCGGATTAGGCGCTTTTATGAGTTCTACCGGTGTAGTGGCGATTTTTATCCCTGTCGTCTTGATGATTTGTCGTCAAATGAATCTTTCGCCTAAACGCTTAATGATGCCGCTTAGTGTCGCCGGATTGATTAGCGGAATGATGACCTTGATTGCTACTGCCCCCAATTTGGTAGTGAATGCGGAATTAATTAAAGATACGGGCTCACGTTTACGATTTTTTGATTTCACACCGATTGGTTTGGTGGTCTTATTACTCGGCATCGGTTATATGCTACTTATACGTCGTTGGCTTGGTTCAAATATCGACACGGAACAGCAAAACAACAATCAACGTTCTATGGCGGAGCTGATTGACGAATACGGTTTACGTGATCGTACTAAACGTTTTGTCGTGCGTACCGGTTCCCCTTTTATCGGCAAAAGTTTAAATGAACTGAATCTACGTTCCAATTATGGTTTGAATGTGCTGGCGATTGAGCGTTGGAAACGTTTTCGCCCCGTTTATACTATGCCGCTGAGTAGTTCCGAAATTCATGAAAAAGATATTTTGATGATCGATATTGGTCAGCAACATTTTGATTTAGCGGAATTTTGTCAAAATCATAATTTAGAGCCGGCGGAAATTAAACCTCAATCCTTTAATGAACAAGCAAAATCTATCGGTATGGCGGAATTGACCTTAGTGCCCGGCTCAAGCATTATCGATAAAACTACGGCTGAAGTGGAATTTCGCTCAAGATATGGTTTAAACGTGGTGGGGATTAAGCGTGACGGCGAATTGATTTCCGATAGCTTCACCGGTACGCCTTATAAACTTGGCGATCTCATTTTAGTGATTGGGGATTGGAAATTTATTCAACAAATGCGTAGTCGTACGAATGATTTTGTGGTGTTGAGTTATCCGAAAGAAATGGATCGTGTTGCGCCCGCTCAAAGTCAAGCGCCGCAGGCGTTGGTTTCTGTGTTGGTGATGGTGGCATTAATGGTGTCGGGTATTGTACCTAATGTTATCGCGGCTTTGATCGGTTGTTTAATGCTCGGCTATTTCCGTTGTGTGGATGCAAAAAGTGCTTATGATTCGATTCATTGGCCAAGTTTGATTTTAATTATCGGTATGATGCCGTTTGCCACCGCATTGCAGAAAACAGGAGGGATTAATCTTGCGGTAGAAGCAATGTTAGGTTTGGTCGGTAATTGGGAAATGCATTTGGTGCTTATGATGTTATTTATCTTTTGTGCCGTGGTGGGGCTGTTTATTTCCAATACCGCAACAGCGATCTTAGTTGCGCCTATTGCCATTTCATTAGCACAACAGCTCAATGTTTCACCGATCCCGTTTGCAATGATTGTTGCCATTGCGGCTTCCGCAGCCTTTATGACGCCTGTTTCATCACCGGTGAATACGATGGTGTTAGGCCCCGGTGGTTATAAATTTAGTGATTTCTTGAAAATAGGCGTACCTTTCACTTTGCTCGTGATGTTAGTAAGCGTATTTCTCATTCCACTTTTATTTCCATTCTAAAACAAGGAAAAATATGACCGCACTTTTAAAAATTGGTTTAGTTTCTATTTCGGATCGCGCCGCAACGGGCGTGTATCAAGATCAAGGTATTCCTGAATTACAGGCTTGGTTAACACAAGCGTTAATTGACCCTTTTAAGGTTGAAGCCAGATTGATTCCCGATGAACAATCAATTATCGAACAAACGCTCAAAGAATTAGTCGATCAGCAAGGTTGTCATCTCGTTCTCACCACAGGCGGCACAGGGCCTGCAAAACGGGACGTGACACCGGATGCAACCCTTGCTGTCGCTGATCGTGAGATGCCCGGTTTCGGAGAACAAATGCGTCAAATCAGTCTGCATTTTGTTCCAACGGCGATTTTATCCCGTCAAGTCGGTGTTATCCGAAAGGAAAGTTTGATTCTGAATTTACCGGGGCAACCTAAAGCGATCAAAGAAACCTTAGAAGGGGTAAAAGATAAATCGGGCAATGTGCTGATGAAAGGGATCTTTAGTGCCGTTCCTTATTGCTTACAATTGATTAACGGTTTGTATATCGATACTCACCCCGAAATTATTGAAAGTTTTCGCCCGAAATCGGCGAGACGTGAACATACGGAGAAATAATATGAAAAAAATCGAAGCGATGATTAAACCTTTTAAATTGGATGATGTACGGGAAAATCTTTCTGATATCGGCATTAGCGGTATGACGGTTACCGAAGTGCGGGGTTTTGGTCGCCAAAAGGGGCATACGGAACTGTATCGCGGTGCCGAGTATATGGTGGATTTTTTGCCAAAAGTGAAAATGGAAATTGTCGTGCCGGATGAGTTGTTGGAACAATGTATTGAAACTATCGTAGAAACCTGTCAAACCGGTAAAATCGGCGATGGCAAAATTTTTGTCTATGATGTTGAGCGTGCGATTCGTATTCGTACGGGTGAAGAAAACGAGGAAGCCGTTTAGTGAAAAACAGTCTAAATTTACACCGCACTTTAATGAGTATGGCGGCATTGGTGATTATCCTCGCCGGTATAAAATTGGCGGCGGAGATTGTTGTGCCGTTTTTACTTGCGCTTTTCATTGCGATTATTTGTTCACCGATAATCAAATCAATGACGACACGCCGTGTGCCTCATTGGCTTGCGATGGTACTGTTGTTTGTTTTGATAACCCTCATTTTTTTCTTTTTAGTCGGGTTAATTAATAGCAGCGTGCGTGAATTCACACAATCTATTCCGCAATATAAAACCTTGCTTTCCGAACGGATAAATGATGTGATGGCATTGGCGCAACGCTTCAATTTGCCTATTCATTTCTCACGTGAGACGATTCAAGATCATTTTGATCCCAGTATCATTATGAATTTTGTAAGTCGTTTATTACTTAATTTTTCCGGTGTGGTGAGCAATGTGTTTGTCTTGGTGCTTGTGGTGATTTTTATGCTTGCCGAAGCGCCAACGATGAAACATAAATTCGCCGTAGTGATGAGTGCTGATTCCAAAAACGTTGTTAAGGAAGAACATCATATTGATCGTATTTTACAGGGTGTTATCGGTTATCTTGGAATTAAAACCATCACCAGTTTGCTCACGGGAATTTGCGTTTTTATTTTGCTTGAAATTTGCGGTGTGCAATATGCGATTTTGTGGGCGACTTTGAGTTTTTTGCTCAATTACATACCGAATATCGGTTCCGTTATTGCCGCTATTCCGATTATTGTTCAGGCTTTGTTATTGAACGGTTTTGGTATCGGTTTCGGCGTTGCGCTCGGGGTCATTGCCGTTAATATGATCATCGGTAATATCCTTGAGCCGAAAATGATGGGGAAACGATTAGGGCTTTCTACGCTGGTGGTTTTTCTTTCCCTCTTATTTTGGGGCTGGCTACTCGGTACGGTTGGAATGCTCCTTTCCGTTCCGCTGACAATGGCATTAAAAATCGCTTTAGAATCCGATCCAAGCACGATTAAATATGCCGCATTATTGGGAGATGTGGAGAGTAAGTGATTTTTCCTTAAAATAAAGTGCGGTCAATTTTGACCGCACTTTCTCTTTTAGCTAAATAATCTTCTCCGATTTCTGTTTTTTTTCAGCTGAGCAATGAGTATCACTCCTAACACAATCACATATACGGCGAAAATAAACACTAACCACTGCACCATTGTAATTCCGAATAGTGACCATTGGCTATTATCACAACTACCTGTCGGATTAAAGAGGCTTGGTAGCCATTTATGGAAAGGTAAGGTTTCAGGAAAGTCGGGAAGAAATTCACATTGTTTCAAAGGCGAAGGGTTCATTTGTAAATCAAGATGTCGGATGGAAATCATCAACCCTTTTATGCCACTAAATAAGCCTAAAGCAATGGCGATCAAGCGAACTACAAGTACACGAGGAGCAAGAAAGCCGATAATGCCCGCAATAAATAAACCGACTATCGCCAAACGTTCATACACACAAAGCACACAAGGTTTTAACCCCATTCCGTATTGAAAGTAAAGTGCGGTCAATTCCAGCAATAAACTTGAAGTAACAAGTAATAACCAGGCTGAACGTTTTTCTGAGAATCGTTTCAATAATGCGAGCATTTTCTCTCCTTAAATCGGCATAATTAAGCCTAAATTTGCAAGCCAAATCGTAGCGGCGGGTAGAATGTATTCAATAGCGAATAAGCCCACCAAGGATAACACGATAGTGTAAGGTAGCGCCATATAAACCATTCTACCATAAGAAAGGCGAATTAATGGTGCAAGGGAAGAGGTGAGTAAAAATAAGAATGCGGCTTGACCATTCGGTGTTGCAACAGACGGTAGGTTCGTACCTGTATTAATTGCCACCGAAAGCAATTCAAATTGATGTGGCGCAATGACACCGTTTGTAAGGGCTGCTTTAGCTTCATTAATATAAACCGTCGCTACGAACACATTGTCCGAAATAGCGGAGAGCAAACCGTTAAATATATAGAATAAAACAAGCTGGGTGCTTTCCGTTACGGATAAAACGTAATGAATGATTGGAGAAAATAATTTTTGATCGATAATCACCGCAACGACAGTAAAAAAGACAACAAGTAATGCGGTAAATGGCAGAGATTCTTGGAAAGCACGACCAATTGCATGCTCATCTGTGATTCCCGAAAATGCCGTTGCGAGAATGATAACGCTTAAACCGATTAAACCAACTGCGGCTAAGTGAAATGCTAAAGCGAAAACCAACCAGACGGCGATTAATGCTTGTACACCTAATTTAAGTTTGTCCTGTTTAGACATTTTTTGGGAATTGCTACGATCTAGGGAAGCTAAGGTGTACCATACTCTTTGTGGTAATTTTTCTCCGTAGCCGAAAAGTTTAAATTTCTCTACAAGATAGCAGGTTATCAATCCGCAAAGAAACACAGGGAGCGTAACCGGAGCCATACGGAAGAAGAATTCAATAAAATCCCATTTTGCTTGTTCTGCAATAATTAAGTTTTGGGGTTCTCCCACCATGGTCATTACTCCGCCTAATGCTGTTCCCACACCGGCATGCATCATTAGACTACGTAAGAAAGCACGAAATTTTTCTAAAGTTTCACGATTTTTAACTTTTTCATCATCTGAAATATCGACCGCATCTTGCAATGTTTTACCTGAAGCGGCTTTATGGTAAACACCGTAAAAACCCATCGCCACGCTAATGATGACCGCGACAACAGTAAGTGCATCCAGAAAAGCGGATAGAAATGCGGCACTAAAACAGAATGATAAGGAAAGTGTGATTTTAGAACGGATGTTAACCAACAATTTTGTGAATACAAACAGCAGTAATTGTTTCATAAAGAAAATTCCTGCCACCATAAACATTAAAAGCAAAATAACTTCAAAATTCGCCATAATTTCTGCTTTTACATGGGTTGGATTTGTCATACCGATGACAATGGCTTCAATAGCAAGTAAGCCTCCGGGCTGTAACGGATAGCATTTTAATGCCATCGCAAGCGTGAAAATAAACTCCGCAACCAAAACCCAGCCGGCAAGAAAAGGACTGATAAAAAAGAAAATAATGGGATTAATAATGAGAAAAATGATAATGGCACTTTTGTACCAATTCGGACTTGAGCCAAGAAAATTTTTCATAAAGGCTTGTGTATAAGTCATAATTACTCCTGCTTTTTTGTGGTGCTCTCATTGTAATATAGAGTGCTTTAAAGGATAATAGCAGAGATAAGAATTTGACAATATAAATCACATTTTTTTGATCTCGTTAGGTCTTTTCTAACGCACATTTATTATGAATATAGAAAGTACGCTTTTAAAAGCACAGAGTCCGGCCGCACTTGCTGAGGAATATATTGTAAAAAGCATCTGGAATGATGTTTTTCCTATCGGTTCAAATTTACCTTCAGAACGTGATCTTGCGGATAAAATCGGGGTAACCCGTACCACTTTACGCGAAGTGTTACAGCGCTTGGCACGTGATGGTTGGCTTACCATTCAACATGGAAAGCCCACAAAAGTGAATAATATTTGGGATACGGCAAATCCAAGCATCATTGAAACGCTGATTACGTTAGATCAACGTTCGGCCCCCTTGATTATCGATAATATGTTGTCGTTACGCAGTAAAATGTCTGAATCCTATATTTACGAAGCGGTTAAAAATTCACCGCAACAATCGGCAGAGTTATTTGATGAATTAAAAACATTAAAAAACACGGCGGAAGATTATACGGAATTTGATTATCGTGTTTTTCGTCAATTTACCGTGGTTGCCAATAAACCCTTTTATCGTCTTATTTTTAATAGTTTAAAAGGCGTTTATCGAAAAATCGGTTTACTGTTTTTTAGCGATGAGAAACATCGCGATGTAACCAAGAAATTTTATTTGGAAATGCAACAAATTTGTCAAGAAGGCAATGCAGAGGCGGTAGTAGATTGTATTCGTAAACATAATTCGCATTCAGCGACTTATTGGCGCGCCATTTTAGAGGGGTTACCGAAAAGTTTTTCGGGTTAGTTTTTATTGTAATCGCTCTCGAGAATGTTCTTTTAATCAATGAGATCCTCCCCTATGTACGCTTTAGAAATTAGTAACCTTACCAAAACTTATTCTACCGGTGTTCAGGCGATAAAGGGCATAAATCTTAGCGTTGAACAAGGTGATTTTTACGCATTGCTTGGACATAACGGCGCAGGAAAATCGACCACGATTGGGATCATCAGCTCACTTGTTAATAAAACCGGCGGTGAAGTGAAAGTATTCGGTTATGATTTAGATACACAAAAGATGCTGGTTAAACAACAAATCGGGCTTGTGCCTCAAGAGTTTAACTTCAACCAATTTGAAAAAGTGATAGATATACTTATTCAGCAAGCCGGTTTCTACGGCATTCCATTGAAAGAAGCGCGGTATCAAGCGGAAACTTGGTTGGAAAAACTCAGCTTACGGGAAAAGCGTACACACCTCATTCGTGAATTATCCGGCGGAATGAAACGTCGAGTGATGATTGCCCGTGCATTAATGCATAATCCCAAATTACTTATTTTAGATGAGCCGACCGCCGGTGTTGATATTGAACTTCGCCGTTCGCTTTGGGACTTTTTGCGTGAGTTAAATAAGCAGGGAACAACGATTATTCTTACCACCCATTATCTGGAAGAAGCAGAAAATCTTTGCCGCAATATCGGGATTATTCAGCAAGGTAGATTGATTGAAAATACCTCAATGAAATCACTTTTGGCAAAATTGGAAACGGAAGTCTTTGTGCTTGATTTACAAAATGTAAAGCAAAATTCATCGCTTGTGATCGAGAATTATCCTTATCAATGGCTTGATGAAAATACACTTGAGGTTGAAGTGCAGCGCTCGCAAGGATTAACCAATTTATTTGCTCAACTGACATCTCAAAATGTAGAAGTGCTAAGTATGCGCAATAAATCGAATCGTTTAGAAGAACTTTTCCTGAAAATGGCTAATTAGTATGAATGTAATCGGATTTTTTACCCTCGCAATGAGAGAATCCAAACGTGTTATTCGCATTTGGAAACAAACCCTTGTGCCGCCGGTGATTACTACGACACTTTACTTCCTTATTTTCGGGCAATTAATCGGCGGGCGTATCGGTGATATGCAGGGCGTGAGCTATATGCAATTTATTGCCCCGGGGCTTGTGATGATGACGGCGATTACCGCATCCTATGTAAATACGGCATCATCTTTCTTCTTAGGTAAATTTAACAAAACCTATGAAGAATTGCTTGTCTCGCCGCTCTCCTCTCATAATATCATTTGGGGCTATGTTATCGGAAGTATGGTGCGTGGCGTGTTGGCGGGGCTCTTGGTGATGATGGTTGCATTGTTATTTATCACCTTTAATATTCATTCTTGGATAATGATTTTTGCTACCTTGTTACTTACCACCATCAGTTTTGCTCTCGGTGGCTTGATCAACGCTATTTTTGCTAAAACCTTTGATGATGTGGGTGTGATTCCAACCTTTGTTTTAACACCGCTTACCTATTTAGGCGGTGTATTTTATTCCATCTCACTTTTACCCGACTTTTGGCAGGTAGTTTCGAAGTTTAATCCGATTGTCTATATGATTAACGGGTTTCGTTATGGTTTTTTAGGCATTAGCGATATGCCTGTTTTTTATACATTCTTAGTTTTAGGCTTACTTGTGGTCGTATTATATTGCCTTGCCTACTCATTGATCGAGAAAGGTGTCGGGCTGCGTTCTTAACTTGGAAGGGTATAACTAAGACTTTTTTATGTGGTCGCAAAGTACGGTATTATGTATCAGTTGCACAAATCACCGTAGGGTGCCGTTAGGCGAAGCCGTAACGCACCAATAGAGGGTTTAATGATGAAATGGTGCGTTACGCAAAGCTTAACGCACCCTACACTCGATAAATATCGGATATAAAATTCTCTTTGTGTAAATGCTACATAATAATGCAAAAGTAAGTAAAAACCGACCGCACTTTTTATCAATATACATAAACAACATTATGCGTATACCTCGAATTTATCACCCCGAATCTCTTGAAACTCAAACTCAATGTCAACTTTCCGATGATGCGGCAAATCACGTTGGGCGTGTGTTGCGAATGACGGAAGGCGAACAAATCGAATTGTTTGACGGTAGTAATCACATTTATTCCGCCCGCATTATTGAGGCGGGTAAAAAAGCGGTGAAAGTTGAAATTCTAAGTCGTGAGTTTGCAGATAAAGAATCAAACCTTAAAATTCATTTGGGGCAAGTGATTTCCCGTGGTGATCGTATGGAATTTACCATTCAAAAATCCGTGGAGCTGGGCGTGACTGTCATCACCCCGCTTTGGTCGGAACGCTGTGGAGTAAAATTGGATGGTGAACGTATGGATAAGAAAATTCAACAATGGCAAAAAATTGCGATAGCCGCCTGTGAACAATGCGGACGTAACATCGTACCGGAAATTCGTCCTTTGATGAAATTACAAGACTGGTGTGCGGAAAATGATGGCGCATTGAAATTGAATTTGCACCCGCGCGCCCAATATTCCATCAAAACACTGCCGAATATTCCGACAGAAGGGGTACGTTTATTGATTGGTTCTGAAGGCGGTTTGTCACCTCAAGAGATTGCACAAACGGAACAGCAAGGATTTACTGAAATTTTATTAGGAAAGCGTGTATTGCGTACGGAAACGGCCTCACTGGCTGCCATCACCGCATTACAAATTTGTTTTGGAGATTTAGGCGAATAATGGATTTACAAGGACAATTTTTAATTGCAATGCCACATTTAGAGGATTATTTCCAGCGTACCGTGGTATTTGTATGTGAGCATAACGAACAAGGTTCTATGGGCTTAGTGATTAATCAACCGACCGATTTAAGCATTGCAGAACTTTATTCTAAACTCAATTTTATGATGAAAAATGACCGCACTTTTGATGATGCGATGGTTGTTGCCGGAGGCCCTGTTCATACCGAACGGGGGTTTATCGTGCATAGAAAGACAGCAAACGATTTTCAGCATAGTTACAAAATAACGGATGATCTTTCCCTTACCACATCCGCTGATGTGGTGGATACCTTCGGTTCTTTACAGGCTCCGGAAAAATACTTGGTGGCATTGGGCTGTGCTAGCTGGTCGGCGGGGCAATTGGAACAAGAAATTACGGATAATGCGTGGTTGGTTGTTCCCTCTGATGAAAGAATTTTATTTGATACGCCTTATGAAGAACGTTATTTCGCGGCAAATCAACTGTTAGGCATCCATCCGCATAATTTTGCGGCAGCGCAAGTGGGGCGTGCTTAATGAGTTTTACCGCACTTGCCTTTGATTTTGGTATGAAAAGTATTGGTTGTGCCGTAGGACAAAGCATTACCGGTACGGCACAAGCTTTACCCGCTTTTAAAGCGCAAGATGGTATACCGAATTGGGATGCCATTGAAAAATGCTTAAAAGAATGGAAACCTGAGGTTGTGGTGGTGGGGCTACCCTTGAATATGGATGGTACGGAACAAGATCTTACATTGCGCGCACGAAAATTTGCAAATCGTTTAAACGGACGCTTTGGTGTCAGAGTCGAATTACAAGATGAACGTTTAACGACAACGGAAGCACGCAGTGAAATCTTTGAACGCGGCGGTTTTCGAGCTTTGAAAAAAGGCAAAGTCGATGGTATTTCAGCGTGCTTAATTTTAGAAAGCTGGTTTGAGCGTTGTGGTTCGCAGTGAGCGAGATGTGCGGTCAAAAATTTAATTATTTTCAGCGTTATGTAGCAGTTGTATAAAATATTGTAGGGGCGGGTCCTGTGCCCGCCCGTGCGATATTTTGTATTCCAAACGTATTGATATTGCAAAAAATTTGATTTTAAAAATCCAAATCATTGAATTTTTCTATACGGGCGGGCACAGGACCCGCCCCTACTAACGCAATCAAATTCTTTTTGTGCGTTTGCTACATCATAGCAAAAAGTTTAATTATTTCGGTATTATGCATCAGTTGCACAAAACAGAGTAGGGTGCGTTAGCCAAAGGCGTAACGCACCGTTAAACCCAAGTTTGGTGCGTTACGGCAAGCCTAACGCACCCTACATTTGAATTAAAAACAGCCTTTTGTGCAACTGCTACATAATACCGTCTTTTTCAAAAAAAAGTCAAAAGAAAAGCGACCGATTAAGTCGCATTTTTCACTGTCAACGAATCGTGTTAATCAAACCAGATAACACTTGCCATTCGACCGGTTTTTCCTTCTCTTCGATAAGAAAAAAATAAGTTCTCTTCATTGAATGTACAATGGTTACCGCCGAAAATGTGAACAATACCGAGTTTATTTAGGCGTTGTGTCGCAATTTGATAAAGATTGCCGAGATATTTTCCCGTTTGGTTCGGATCTGGCTTGAAAGCGGTTTCGGCGATAGGATTAAACGCTATAAATTGTTCAATCACTTCTTTTCCTACTTGAAAGGCGGTAGGGCCGATGGCAGGACCAAGCCACACAATAATATCTTGCGGTTCGGCTTGAAAACATTTTACGGTTTCTTCCAGTATGCCATCACATAGTCCACGCCAACCGGCATGCGCTGCGGCAACTTCGTCGCCTTGATTGGTGGTGAAAAGTACCGGCAAACAATCTGCGGTCATCACCGCACATACTTGATTCGGTTGATTCGTGTAAACCGCATCCGCTTCGATATTGTTATCGCCATAAGGTAACCGAATAACGCGGGTACTATGGGTTTGGGCTAAGAATAAAGGGGATTGGGGAAGATTGAATTTTTCTACCAATAAAGTGCGGTTGATTTCGACCGCACTTTTTTCATCACCCACGTGATCACCCAAATTAAAACTCGCAAAAGGAGTAAGACTTACGCCACCTGTGCGTGTTGTGGTAAATGCGTGAATATTTGCGGCTACCTGCCAGTTTGGATAAATAGCTTTCATATTAGTAATCCAATTCATCTTTGTGTTCGAGATAGTCCGCTTTTAAGGCTTCAAGTAATTCAACAAAATCATTCGGTAGAGGCGCATACCATTCCATCATTTCCCCTGTGATCGGATGTGCCAAACGTAACATCACGGCGTGTAACGCTTGACGTTTAAAGTTACGCAATACTTCCATAAAACCCTCGCTTGCATTTTTAGGCGGACGAGGGCGACCACCGTAGGTTTGATCTCCCAATAGCGGGTGAGCTATATGCGCCATATGAACCCGAATTTGGTGGGTTCTACCGGTTTCTAAGCGTAAGCGTAAGCGGGTATAGTTGCGGTAGTTTTCCATAATACGATAATGTGTGACGGCAGGTTTTCCCATAGGATGTACCGCCATCAGCGTACGTTTGGTGGCATGGCGTGCCATCGGCTGATCCACCGTTCCGCCTTTTGTCATAATGCCGGAAGCGACGGCCTCATATTCGCGCGTGATTTTGCGTTTTTGGAGATCGCGTACAAGTTTTGTTTGTGCCGGAATGGTTTTGGCGACCACCATTAAACCCGTCGTATCTTTATCAAGGCGATGGACAATGCCGGCACGGGGTACTTCCGCAATCGGCGGATAATGATAAAGCAGTGCATTGAGCACCGTGCCGTTCGGATTACCCGCTCCGGGGTGAACGACAAGATCTTTCGGTTTATTTATCACGATAATATGATCATCTTCATAGACGATATTGAGCGGGATATTTTCCGCTTCAAAACGGGTTTCATCTTCTACTTCTACGACAATTTCAATTTGTTCTCCGCCCAGTACTTTTTCACGCGGTACATTGGCAATACGATCGTTCATTTTCACTCGATCCGCTTCAATCCATACTTTTAGACGTGAACGGGAATATTCCGGGAACAACTCGGCAAGGGTTTGGTCTAAACGCTGCCCCATTTGTTCGGGCTGAACCTCAGCCGAAAGGGTTATTTGCGGCATAAAAATCTATCTCACAAGAGGTTTAAAAAGTTGGCTTATTTAACAATGTTCTATACAATGTCGGTCAATTGTATCTTATTTATTGGTTTTCGTAAAAATTAAGGAAAAAACAATGCGTAAAATGAAAGTATTGGCGTTACTTGCAGTGGCTGCATTTGCCGTGGTCGGTTGTTCAAGCGGTAATAAGGAAGTGGAACAAGCCTCTGTGGATGAGCTTTATAATAAGGGAGCGGCTTCATTGCAAGAAGGGGGATATGCCGATGCAATCCGTTATTTAAGTGCGACAACAGCACGTTTCCCCGGCAGTACTTATCAAGAGCAGGCAATGCTGGATTTAATTTATGCCTATTATAAATCGCAGGATTACACGGCGGTATTGGTTAATGTAGATAGTTTTTTAAATCAATTCCCACAAAGCCCAAATCGTGATTATGCCGTGTATATGGCAGGCTTAACAAATTCCGCAACCGCAGATAATGCCATTCAGGATTTTTTCGGGATTGATCGTGCAACCCGTGAAACAAAATCATTGAAAACCGCGTTCTCAAATTTCCAAAGTTTAGTACGTGCGTTCCCGAATAGTCCTTACTCACAAGATGCTTTGGCGCGTATGGCGTATATTAAAGATTCTTTAGCCCGCCACGAATTAGATATTGTGAAATTCTATGCTAAACGCAATGCGGATGTGGCGGTCGCAAACCGTGTTGTGGGGATGTTGCAATTATACCCTGATACACAACCGACCTATGAAGCATTATTCTTTATGCGTGATGCTTATCGAAAAATGGGATTGGAAACCTTAGCCAATCAAACCCAACAAGTGATTGATGCAAATAAAGATAAGCAATTCTCCAAAGTGGAAAAACCGAAAGATTCGGAATTAGTCGTACCGACAGCTAAATAAAAAAATAAAGAAAACCCCGACGGCGTATCGGGGTTTTCTTTTTTCGATAAATTAACCGCAAATCTCTTGCACGACAAATTGCAGAGCTTGGCGTTTAAATTGTTTTTGTTTACGATGTTTTAGTCGTCTTAAACGTAAGTTCCGAGAGGAGGAAATATCTCGAGACTTCACTTTTTTCAAGAAGGTTTTTCGTTTTAACATTGCTACTTTCTCCTATTCTTGTTTATTTTTGACCGCACTTTCAAATTCATTATTGTTTTGATTTTCCCGAACTCGATGGTAGTTCACAATACTATTCATATAACGGCGAATATTTTCGACATATTGATAGGCCTCATAACCGCGTGCATAGCCGTATTTCAAGCTACTATAATGGCGTTTTTCCGCTAATAACGGTAAGTTATTTTTTACATCAAGCCAATTATCCGGATTACCTCCCAAGTTTTTGGTTAAACGGCGTACATCGACTACGTGTCCTAATCCCATATTATATGCCGCCAGTGCATACCAAATACGATCTTCTTGCGGAATGCTGTCAGGCATTTGTGAAATCAGCCAATGTAGATATTCTGAGCCTGCTTTAATACTCTGTTCCGGATCGGTGCGGTTACTAATTTTCATTCGTTCCGCCGTGTCTTTTGTCAGCATCATCATACCACGTACACCGGTAGGCGAAGTGGCATCCGGATTCCAATGAGACTCTTGATACGCCACTGCGGCTAATAAACGCCAATCCAAATCGCCTTTATGCTTCTCAAAGAGCGGTTGATATTGCGGCAGAATTTTTTCGATCGCTTCTAAATAAGCACGACTATCCACATAATCGAATTGGGCGATATGGCGGAAATATTTTTCTTCAATCCGATCAATCAAACCGGTATCAAGCGCATTGTTCATAAAATCTAACAGTCCGGCTTGCAACTCGCTATAAGAATTATTGGCCAGATACCAATGTACGCTTGCTTCATCCGTCAAATCAAAAGCAATGGTAAGATTAGGGCGAATTTGTTGTACGGCGGCCACATCAATGGAATTAGCGATGGTGTAAGGTATCTTCCCTTCCGCTACCTGTATCAACAATTCTTCTTGTGTGAATCGTCGGTTATTTTTCCATTTTAGCTTTGGATATTTTTTCTGAAATTGAGCTAATAATTCTTCTAATTCTCCACCACCGGCAAATTCGATTTCCCGCTGAACTTGGCTTAAATCTTTCGGACGATTTTCTCCTTTTTGATAAACCAGTTGCCAAGAGGCGGAGGTATAAGCCGGGCCTAATTGAAATTGTTCGGCTCGTTTGGGATGAAAGAGCAAGTTTGCCGCCGCCAAGTCAATTTGATTATTTTCAAGTGCCTGAAAAAGCGCATCCGTATTTTCTAACGTTTTAATTTCAAGCTCTACGCCCAGATAATTGGCAAAACTTTTTGCCAATTCATATTCCAAACCGGATTCCCCTTTAGCACTAATGAAATAATAAATCGGATTATTAATTGTACCTACAACCAAACTGCCGCGAGATCGGATGGCTGAATAGTGATTTTCTTCCGATCGCATGATTTTTTGCCACGGGAATACCATATCAATCGCCCAAAGTAACAAAGCAAAAGCGGCAATAATGCGTAAAAATAAACCTTTCAAATACCTTATCCTATTTTGTAAATTGTGGCGGATTGTAACGGGAATTTTGTGTATAGACAATAAAAAGCCCCTTCAGATTTTATTTAAGGGGCTTAGAATTAGTGTTTAAGGATTTTAGCCACGGCGTGCTTTGCGTGGTTTATCACTAAAAGAGCGGTTGGATTTTTCGTTAAATTTACGTCCTCCACGCTCGTTACGTCCTCGCTCACGAGCAAAGTCATTGCCACGTCCTCCGCGACGTTTACCGTTGAAATCATCTCCGCCACGGTTACTATCAGATTTTACCGCACCAAGAAATGACATTTGCATTTGTTTATTCAACACGCGGGTTTTGCCAAATTGGTGAAGTAATTCTTTCGGCATTCCTTGTGGCAATTCTACGGTGGAATGTTCATCATAAAGTTTGATATGACCAATATAACGGCTATCAATATCACCCTCATTTGCAATCGCACCCACAATATGACGAACGTCCACGCCATCCATTCTACCCACTTCAATGCGATATAAATCCATTGGTTGCGGATTGCCATAGCCTTTGCGTTCTCCGCGACGTTCCGCAGAACGTGGATTTTCGCGGCGATCACGTTCATTACGGCGGCGTTTTTCCATTGGTGGATCAGGAGGAAGGATAAGTTTTTGTTTACCTTGAAGTAACATTAACATTGCTGCCGCAATATCTTCCTGATCTTGATCTGCGGTAAATAAATCTTCCAACAGGCTGCGATATTGTTCCAGATCGTGATGCTCAAGTTGTTTGGTGATTTTCGCTACGAATTTCTTACGGCGACATTCTTGCAACACTAAATGGTTCGGCAATTCCACTTCATTGATCGGTTTTTTCATTAAGTGTTCAATATTGCGAAGTAAGCGGCGTTCACGTGGTTCGACAAACAATAGCGCACGGCCTGAACGACCGGCACGACCGGTACGACCTATACGGTGAATATAAGATTCAGCGTCAAGCGTAATATCGTAGTTTACAACGAGGCTGATGCGTTCAATGTCAATACCGCGTGCTGCAACATCGGTTGCCACAACAATATCAAGGCTGCCGTTACGCAAACGGTCAAGGGTTTGTTCACGTAATTGTTGCGTCATATCTCCATTAAGTGCGGCTGAACGAAAGCCGTTTTTTTCAAGCAGTTCGGTAATATCCAGTGTTGCGGTTTTGGTACGGGCGAAGATAATCGCCGCGTCAAAATCTTCTACTTCTAAAAAGCGAAGAAGTGCTTCATTTTTACGCACTCCATGTACATACCAGCAACTTTGTTCAATATCCGGTGCGTTTTCGTTATTGACTTTGATCTTCACTTCTTTCGGATCGTTCATAAAGCGCTTGGTTATGCGGCGAATAGGTTCCGGCATCGTTGCAGAGAAAAGTGCGGTTTGATGATTTTCCGGCAATTCCGCCATCACGGTTTCTACATCATCAATAAAGCCCATTCGTAACATTTCATCGGCCTCATCAAGCACGATAAAGCGAAGCTCGGATAGATCTAAAGTACCGCGGCGAATATGATCGAGAATACGCCCCGGTGTGCCGACAACCACTTGCGCTCCCTGTTTTAAAGCGCGAAGTTGAATGTCATAGCGTTGACCGCCGTAAAGCGTAACAATGCGTGTACCATGCGCATATTTCACAAATTGTTCACAAGCATCCGCTACTTGGATGGCAAGTTCTCGGGTTGGTGCCATCACTAACATTTGCGGATGTTTTGCCGCTGTATCGATTTGTGCTAGAAGCGGTAAAGCAAATGCAGCGGTTTTACCGCTACCGGTTTGTGCCATACCCAGCACATCATTGCCATTGAGCAAATGCGGAATACAAGTTTGCTGAATTGGGGAAGGGGTTTCAAAACCTAAGTCTGAAACGGCTTTTAAGATGAACTCAGGTAAGCCCAAGTCATTAAAAGTGATTTTGTCTGTCATTAAAATTCTCGAATTATAAATAAGGAAAACTCAATAGAGTTTCAGGTAGGGTGTGTTAGGTTTACCGTAACGCACCGTTAAACAGCATTGAAATCACATTTTGGTGCGTTACGGCTTCGCCTAACGCACCCTACGATGGTTTTCAATTTGTGCAAGTGGTACATCATACTGCGATTTTTATAAAACAACCGCTTTTGCGACCGCACTTTTCTCTTCTTTTTCGTTTTCTGTTTGAGCCGGTTTTAATTTCATTAGCTCAAACGAAGCAAAACGATACTCAACAAAGTTATAAACCTGATTTGCCATTGCCAGTTTAAATAAAGCCGCCGCTTCATCTACCAGCCCTACATTGAGTTTTTGTTTTGCTAGATAAAAATAGGTTTCTGTTAGAATTTCTGCGTATTGCTGAGAATTTTTAGCAAATTCATCGGCGCGTTGTTGCAATTGTTCTAAAGAAATATGTCCTAAGTAGTATTGAACGATATTTGTACCCCAGAAATCCTCTGATAGCCCTTTTGCTCGTTCAACAAGGTTTGCATGGGCTTCTTGTGGTTTTAATTTTTGTTCGTTCAAGTACAGCCATAAGACACGGTAAGGATCTTTTGTATCGGCTTGGTAGAACTGTAAGAAATCTTGTTCGGCAAGATTGTAACGTCCCACATAATAAAAATTTAAACCACGATTAAGGTGGGTATAGTCATAGCTTGCATCCAATTCAAACACCGCATTAAAGGTTTCTAATGCGCTGTCATAATCCTCTTCAAGCAATAAATAAAGCCCTAAATAGTTATACACAGAAGCCATTTTAGGCTGCAATGCAAGGGCTTGAGTAAAATCGTAACGTGCTAATCCCCATAAACCAAGGGAATCATATAAAACCCCGCGTTCAAAGTGCAGTGAAGCTCGTTCTTCATTACTCATTTTCCCAACTAATAACACTTGGCTGATTCGCACAATCATCACTTCCTGTTCAAAGTGTGAATTTGGGTTTTGTTCAGCAAGCATTACTTGATTTTTAGACACAAAAACGTTTCCTGACTGAATACAGCCTGTAAGAAACAACACCGCACATAAGCTAAATAAATAGATTAAAAAATGGTGAGGTAGTCGAAAACATCGCATTTGCTTTCTTTTGTGTCAATAAATTGTTGGAAAGAACAAAACTTGATGACACTTGCCATCAAGTTCTGATTTCATCGACCAAGATTATTCTTGTTCTTCCGTAGAATCTTCTTGGTTAATTTCGGTTTCTTGTTTTGGTGCCAAGTCTTTCATTGTTAAGCGGATACGGCCTTGACGATCGATTTCTACCACTTTCACATTGACTTCTTGACCCAATTGAAGGTAATCACTCACTTTTTCTACGCGTTCTTCTGCGATTTGTGAAATATGAACTAAACCTTCTTTGTTGCCGACGATTGCAACAAATGCACCAAAGTCTGCTAAGCGGGTTACTTTACCTTTGTAGATTGCCCCCGCTTCTACTTCTGCAACGATTTCTTCAATGCGTACCATCACGTTTTTCGCCGCATTGCTATCTACCGCTGCAATTTTCACTGTGCCGTCATCATCAATATCGATAGAAGTGCCGGTTTCTTCCGTTAGTGCGCGAATTGTTGCGCCACCTTTACCGATAACATCTTTGATTTTCTTCGGATCAATCTTCATTGTGTGAATACGCGGTGCGTAGTCGGAAATATCGGCACGCGGCTCAGGAATCGCTTGTTCCATCACGCCGAGAATATGCATACGCGCGCTTTTCGCCTGATTTAAGGCGATTTGCATAATTTCAGGGGTAATCCCTTCAATTTTGATGTCCATTTGAAGTGCTGTTACCCCTTCACGTGTACCGGCAACTTTAAAGTCCATATCACCCAAATGGTCTTCATCTCCAAGAATATCGGAAAGCACCACGAATTTCTCTTCTTCTTTCACTAAGCCCATCGCGATACCGGCAACGGCAGCTTTAATCGGTACGCCGGCATCCATTAATGCAAGGGATGCACCGCATACCGATGCCATTGAAGAAGAGCCGTTTGATTCGGTGATTTCAGAAACCACTCGCACCACATAAGGGAATTCGGTAAGACTTGGCATGACTGCTGCAACACCACGTTTGGCTAAACGACCGTGACCGATTTCACGGCGTTTTGGCGAGCCGATCATTCCGGTTTCACCCACAGAGTACGGCGGGAAGTTATAGTGGAATAAGAAGTGATCGGAGCGTTCACCGGTCAATTCATCGATAATTTGTGCATCACGCTCGGTCCCTAAAGTTGCCACCGCCAATGCTTGGGTTTCACCACGGGTGAAAATGGCAGAACCATGGGTGCGAGGCAATACACCGGTGCAAATATCTAATGCACGCACGGTGTCCACGGTACGTCCGTCAATGCGCGGTTCACCGGCGATGATACGACCACGCACGATTTGGCTTTCAAGTGCGGTGAAAATATCAACGATTTTACCTTCGCTGATTGCTTCATCTTCTGCGGTGATTTGAGCAATCACATCCGCTTTAATCGCATCAATTTGCTCATAACGGGTTTGTTTTTCGGTGATACGGTAGGCATCACCCAAGCGTGCTTCGGCAATGGCTTTCACTTTATTGATTAAATCGGTATTCGGTTCAGGTGCAACCCAGTTCCAACGGGGCTTACCGGCTTCCGCAACAAATTCTTTAATCGCTTCAATCACTACTTGTTGTTGTTGATGACCGAATACGACGGCAGATAACATTTGTTCTTCCGTTAAAATATCCGCCTCGGATTCAACCATTAATACGGCTTTATCGGTACCGGCAACCACCAAATCCAAACGGCTTTGTTTTTGTTCAGCCATGGTTGGGTTTAATACAAATTGATTATTGATAAAACCGACACGTGCCGCACCGATAGGGCCATTAAATGGTACGCCAGATAATGAAAGTGCCGCAGAAGCACCAATCATTGCAACTAAATCCGGGCTAATTTGCGGGTTAACGGAAACTACCGTTGCGACCACTTGAATTTCGTTAAAGAAACCTTCCGGGAATAATGGACGGATTGGACGATCAATTAAACGTGCGATCAAAGTCTCACCTTCAGACGGACGACCTTCACGTTTGAAGAAACCGCCCGGGATTCGACCGGCTGCGTAAGTACGCTCTTGATAATTAACCGTTAATGGGAAAAAATCTTGACCTTCTTTTACATCTTTTTTAGCAACCACGGTAACGAACACGCTGGTATCATCCATGCTTGCCATCACCGCTGCCGTTGCTTGACGCGCAATCGCACCGGTTTCTAGGGTTACGGTGTGCTGACCGTATTTAAATTGTTTAACAATTGGATTCACAATGTTTTCCTTCTTATATCTTAAAACAATGCTTTATTTTCCAGATTGCGACTAACAAAAGAAATCTTTGAAAAATCAACCGCACTTTATATAACAAAAATTTCTTTTGATAGCCGCACGCTAATACAGAAAACAAAGCGCACGTATTATACAGATGTTTTAATGTGATTGGTAACTTTATTTCACCTCGCCGACTTGCTATTATGAGGCGATCTTTATTCATTATTCACATATTCGCATAAGGAGAGAATATGATTATCGGTAGTTTAACCAACCCGAATTTTAAAGTGGGTTTACCAAAAGTGATTGTAGAAGTCTGTGACTATCTAACTGCATTGGATTTAACCGCATTAGAGAACTGTCGCCACGACATTAATGATCAAATTTATATGAACGTGATGGAGCCGGAAACCGCTGAACCAAGCAGTAAAAAGGCGGAATTACATCACGATTATTTAGATGTACAAGTGTTGATTCGCGGCACGGAAAATATTGAGGTCGGCGCAACTTATCCGGATTTAACCAAGTATGAGGATTATAACGAAGCCGATGATTATCAGCTTACCTCTGAAGATATTGAAAATAAATTTACCGTTACATTAACCCCCCAAATGTTTGCCGTGTTTTACCCTTATGAACCGCATAAACCTTGCTGTATAGTAAAAGGTAAATCGGAAAAAATAAAAAAATTAGTGGTGAAAGTACCGGTTAAATTGATCTAGTTTTTATATACTTAGTAAGAAAAGAGCGGTCAAAAATCTTTTTGTTTTTTGACCGCTCTTTGCATTTATTTCACCACTGTGATCGTCCATTTTGCATCACCGATTTGTTCAAAATTAGTGACATCATAGCCTTCTTCCGCAGCCCAAGAGGGGATCGCTTCCGTAGCTTGCGTACAATCAAATTCAATTTCTAAGCCGTCTCCTTTATTGAGTGTTGCCATCGCTTCTTTGGCTTCAACAAGGGGAAAAGGGCAAACTAAACCAAGAGTCGGTAATTTAACAATCATTTTTTCTCCTAATATTAAGATACAGATTTTAATTGATGCGGGCGGATAATCGTAAAATAAGCTGCAACCCTAGTGCCAAGTACCATCAAAGGAAGGGATACCCAACCTTGCCATGAAAAATAAGCGGTGGCGACTAAAGCGTTGCCTATTGAGCATCCTCCCGCAAGGCTTGCCCCAACGCCCATAAGTATGCCGCCGAATGCACTTCGTACTATGGTTTGAATATCCGGTAAGCGAAGACGAAATTCGTTACTGCCTTTTGCGGCAATAAATGAACCAATGAAGATTCCCAATACCAAGAACACGCCCCAGTTGATAAATTTTGTATCATCGGTGATTAAGTACTGCATAATATTTGCTGACGGCGTGGTAATGCCTAGCCCCCCAATACGTCCGGTTGCGACACTCAATGGCCAAGCGACAAGAGCGATTAAACCGATTAACAATGCAGAAACGAACGGATGCCAGCGTTTTTCAAATAATATGTGTGCAATACCGATTTTTTTCGGTTTGAGTGAAGCAACCTTAGCTTGCGGTTTAGAAAGATGTTTATAGACATAATAGCCTGTAACAACGGTTAATAAAGCAACGAACCACCAAGCCGAAATACCAACCGTTTCATAAATATTACGCTCCTCCACTTTTACACTGCGTACCGCACGGTTAATATCGCCAAGCGGACCGGTACGCATCATCGCACTCAACAGCATATACATAAATAATGCAACCCAGCTCCCGATAAGCCCTTCAGCCGCACGATACCAAGTTCCTGTGGCACAACCTCCGGCATAAATAATACCGATACCGAATAAGAAAGAACCGCTAATCACCGCAAGGTATTCAAAGTTTTTGGCAGGTTCAATATTCAACCAACCTATCTCTTTTAAAATGAAGAAACCGATAGATTGCACCGAGATTGCAATGAACAAGGCGACAAACATTTTGTTGTTTTTTGTTACATATAAATCCCGAAATGCACCCGTGATACAAAAACGTCCACGCTGCATAACAAACCCAAGCAAAATACCGCAAAGTAATCCTGTTAAAAGCATTGATCCTCCGGACAAAAATTAAGGAAAAGGTGGAGTTATTTTTAATTGGAGGAGGGAGAATATGCCAATAATTTTTGGTTAATTGATATGTGATTTTGTAATAAAAAGTGCGGTTAGAAATACCGGAATTTTTCACCATTATGTAGTTGTTGCACAAAACAGAGTAGGGTGTGTTAACCAAAAAGGCGTAACGCACCATTAAACCCAAATTTGGTGCGTTACGGCAAGCCTAACGCCCCCTACATTTGAATTAAAAACAGCCTTTTGTGCAAGTGATGCATAATACCGGAATTTTTAACCGCACTTTTTATCTTTAAATTAAAGAATATCGAGTAATTCTACTTCAAATACTAATGGAGAGAACGGTGGGATAGAGGCGCCGGCACCACGTTCTCCGTAGGCTAATTCGTGTGGAATGGTTAATTTCCATTTCGATCCTACAGGCATCATTTGTAGCGCTTCTACCCAGCCGCGAATAACGCCGTTTACCGGAAATTCAGCAGGTTGGCCGCGTGCGACAGAGCTATCAAACACCGTTCCGTTTGGTAAAGTACCGATATAGTGAACACGAACTTTGTCGGTTGCGCTCGGTTTTGCGCCTTTGCCTTCGGTGATGATTTCATATTGAAGACCGCTATCCGTGATATTTACCCCATCTTTTTTGGCATTTTCAGCTAAGAATACTTTTCCTTCTTCTTCAATAACTTTAAATTGAGCTTGCTGCGCCTCTGCCGCTTGTTGTTGAAGTTGTTGTACGGAAGTCATTAAATCATTCATATCTAATGCCGGTTGATTGTGATTTAAGGCATCAAAAATACCTTTCGCCACCGCTTCAACCATGATGTCCATTTGACTATCAAGTAATTGTTGGCCGATTTGTAAGCCGATCCCATAGCTGCCTTTTTCAGAGATACTCTCTAATTTCACGTTTTTAAAACTCATTGCTGTTTTCCTTTGTTAAAAAATTAGTTTTTGTATGCCAAGATTTCGCCCATACGCACCGGCTCGTCTACCGTTAAATGATCGGCTAAACGCACTTGGTTTTCTTGGAATAGGTTAATGACGGTTGAACCGAGTTGGAACCACCCCATTTCTTGGCCTTTCATTAATTTCACTGCATTTTCGCCCTCGTAAGTCCAAGTTTTCACGGTATCGTGACGTGGCGGATTAATCACACCGGCCCAAACCGTACCGATGCTTGCTGTGATGGTTGCGCCGACTAGAATTTGTACCATTGTGCCAAATTCCGTATCAAACACACAAATAACACGTTCGTTACGAGCGAATAAGTTCGGGATATGTTGAGCTAAAAACGGATTGACGGAAAATAACTCCCCCGGCACATAAATCATTTTGCGTAATGTTCCGTCACAAGGCATATGAACGCGATGATAATCACGCGGAGAGAGGTAAGTGGTGACAAACTCGCCGTTTTTAAAGGTTTCCACCAAGGTTTCATCTTCCGCCAATAACGCTTCTAAACGGAAAAAATGTCCTTTGGCTTGTAGTAATCGGTTGTCATCAATATGACCGCATTCGCTAATCCGACCGTCTGCCGGCAAGCACAGCGCGTTTGGATTTTGATTAATTGGACGGGCATTTTCTTTTAAAGGACGAATAAAAAATTCGTTAAAACTGGCGTATTCGTTAAATTGTTCCTTTTGCGCAATACTCATATCAATGCGATATTTTTTCGCAAAGGCTTGAATGGCAAGATGAGTGATTTTCCCCCATTTTTGTTTGGCAAACCAACCAGCAAAACGGGTTAGATAAAGTTGCGGCATCACATATTGAAAGGCAACTTTTAGGCGTTGCCAATAAGAAATCCGGTTCATTATTCTTTTTCCTCAATAAAAATTAGGCGCTGATTATAGCAATTTTTGCCATTCTTCCAACTTTTAAATTCTCGGTATTATGTAGCACTTGCACAAATCATCGTGGGTGTCGTTAGGCGAAGCCGTAATGCACCATATAGAGGGGGGTAATGATGAAATGGTGCGTTACGCAAAGCTTAACGCCCCCTATTCCCGCTAAATATTGGATATAAAATTCACTTTGTGCGACTGCTACATAATACCGTAAATTCTCAACGAAAGTTGACCGCACTTTTGTTGTAGTAAATTAAAATAGACACTAAAGTTGCAAACCGAAGACAGTACAAGTAGAACGGAAAAGTGCAGCAATACTCGTCAACATTTTTAAATTTAATTCATTATGAATGGGGCAAAATAATTCCCCTTAGCTATTGTTCAATGAGGGTAAAAAGAGTATATTCAGCCCGAATTTTTTATTTTTAGAAAACGGAGTTTTTATTATGTTCGGTTTATCCCCTGCGCAAATGATCATCTTGCTAGTGGTGATTTTGTTGGTTTTTGGTACGAAGAAGTTAAGAAATGCAGGTTCTGATCTTGGCGCGGCAGTGAAAGGATTTAAAAAAGCGATGCAAGATGATGAGCCGAAATCGAAAGATGCGGAATTTAAATCAATTCAAGACGAATCGGCAAATACGACAAAATCTGAAAGCGTAAAAGAGAAAGAACAGGCATAACCCGTGTTTGATATTGGTTTTTCCGAACTTGTTTTATTAATGATAGTGGGCTTGGTTGTGCTAGGCCCTAAACGTTTGCCTGTGGCAATTCGAACCGTGATGGGCTGGGTAAAAACCATTCGCGGATTAGCGGCGAATGTTCAAAATGAATTAAAACAAGAACTGAAACTGCAAGAATTGCAGGATAGCATTAAGAAAGCGGAATCGTTGAATTTGCAAACACTCTCTCCGGAATTGGGTAAAACCGTTGAAGAATTGAAAATGCAAGCGAATAAAATGCGTGCGGAGTTAGAAGCGAAAGCCGCAGAAGCCGGTACGACGGTGGAAGAACAAATTAAAGAAATCAAAAGTGCGTCTGAAAATGCCGATAAATCTGTCGAAGCTTCGCTTTCCGAAGAAACTCTAACTTCAAATGAAAAGATAGAGGTTTCTGAAGAAGAAAAAACAGCTTTGAATTTGACCGCACTTGAAGCCCACGAACAAGCGGAATTGACCGAACGCTTATCCGATTATTATCCGCCGGATGATATAGAAGTTACTCCGGCACAAAAGTCCCAATCATAGCGAGCTTTTTATGAGTAACGTGGATGAATCTCAACCTCTTATCACTCATCTTGTTGAACTAAGAAACCGACTACTGCGTTGTGTGATTTGCGTCTTGGTCGTTTTTATCGCCTTGGTATATTTTTCTAATGATATCTACCATTTCGTTGCTGCTCCACTAACGGCGGTTATGCCAAAAGGGGCAACGATGATTGCAACCAATATTCAAACCCCTTTTTTCACCCCTATTAAATTAACGGCGATTGTTGCGGTGTTTATTTCAGTCCCTTATTTGCTTTATCAAATTTGGGCGTTTGTTGCACCGGCATTGTATCAACATGAAAAGCGAATGATTTATCCGTTGTTGATTTCCAGTACTATTTTATTTTATTGCGGTGTTGCATTTGCCTATTATGTAGTGTTCCCTTTTGTGTTTGGTTTTTTCACCCAGAGCGCGCCGGAAGGTGTTGCCATTGCAACGGATATTAGTAGTTATCTTGATTTTGCCTTAGCGTTGTTTCTTGCTTTTGGCGTATGTTTTGAAGTACCGATTGCAATTATTTTGCTTTGTTGGAGCGGCGTTACCACGGTGAAAGCCCTTTCAGAAAAACGCCCTTATATTATTGTTGCCGCATTTTTTATCGGTATGATCTTAACACCACCCGATGTGTTCTCTCAAACCTTGCTTGCCGTGCCTATGTGTCTGCTATTTGAAATCGGTTTGTTAATCGCACGTTTCTATCAACCGAAAGAAGAGCAACTAAAAGAAGATGAAAGTGCGGTTGAAAATTCGGAAGAATTAAAAAAATAGTATTAAGCCAAATGGGGGAAAATTCCCCCTTTCTCGTAATAAGTAGTCAATAAAAGGAAGATAAGATGACCCAACAAATTTTTACCGGATTCCCGACCCGCCGTTTACGCCGTTTACGCAAACATAATTTTAGTCGCCGTTTGGTTGCGGAAAACAAACTGACGGTAGATGATTTAATTTATCCTGTCTTTATTTTAGAAGGTGAAAATTATCGGGAATCCGTGCCTTCTATGCCGGGCGTAGAACGTTTAACTCTCGATCAATTACTCATTGAAGCCGAACTTTTGGTGAAATATGGTGTGCCGGTGGTCGCTCTGTTTCCTGTCATTGAACAGGATAAAAAATCTTTGATGGCGGAAGAGGCCTATAATCCTAAAGGTTTGGTTCAGCGAGCGATTTGCGCGTTAAAAACTAAGTATCCCGAATTAGGAGTATTGACGGACGTGGCGCTCGATCCTTATACGATTCACGGTCAGGACGGTATTATTGATGAAAGCGGCTATGTATTAAATGACATCACGACCGATATTCTTATCAAACAAGCGCTTTCCCACGCAGAAGCAGGGGCGGATATTGTCGCGCCGAGCGATATGATGGACGGACGTATCGGGCGTATTCGTCAGGCTTTGGAAGAAAAAGGTTTCGTTAATACGCAAATTATGGCGTATTCTGCAAAATACGCCTCTAACTATTACGGACCTTTCCGTGATGCGGTTGGATCATCGGGCAATCTAAAAGGTGGCGATAAGAAAACCTATCAGCTTGATCCGGCAAACGGTGATGAGGGCTTACAAGAAGTTGCACTGGATTTACAGGAAGGGGCGGATATGGTGATGGTAAAACCGGGAATGCCGTATTTGGATATGGTCTATCGAGTGAAAAAACATTTCGGTGTGCCGACTTTTGCTTATCAAGTATCAGGCGAATATGCAATGCATATGGCGGCAATTCAAAACGGTTGGTTGAAGGAAAAAGAATGTATTATGGAATCCTTGCTTTGTTTTAAACGGGCTGGGGCAGATGGTATCTTGACTTATTTCGCAAAACAGGTGGCGGAATGGTTGTATTTGGAAAACAAAAATAAATAGCGGTTTGTCATTTTTACTGCCAAAATTAAATCCTATCTAATAAAATCGAGATTTTTTTATAAAAAATCTCGATTTTTCTTTTTTCTTCATTTTTTATGTAAAAAAATCGTTGCAATACTGATCGAGTCATTGCATATTGTTTTTGAACCGCTCCCAACGGTTATTAAAGAAAAAAACAAGCACACAACATCAATAATTAAGAAGGAAACATAATATGTCAACAGTTGCATCTTTAGACGCATTCTTAGCAAAAGTCGCTCAACGTGATGGTCACCAACCTGAATTTCTACAAGCAGTTCGAGAAGTTTTTACTTCTATTTGGCCATTTTTAGAAGCAAACCCTAAATATTGTTCAGAAGCGTTATTGGAACGTTTAGTTGAGCCTGAGCGTGCATTCCAGTTTCGTGTGGCATGGACTGATGACAAAGGACAAGTTCAAGTAAATCGCGCGTTCCGTGTTCAATACAATAGTGCGATTGGCCCGTATAAAGGCGGTATGCGTTTTCATCCGTCCGTCAACTTGTCTATCTTAAAATTTTTAGGATTCGAACAAATTTTCAAAAATGCGTTAACCACATTACCGATGGGCGGTGGTAAAGGCGGTTCGGATTTTGATCCTAAAGGTAAATCTGATGCCGAAGTGATGCGTTTTTGTCAGGCTCTCATGGCGGAATTATATCGTCATGTGGGGGCTGATACGGATGTTCCTGCGGGAGATATCGGTGTAGGTGGTCGTGAAGTAGGTTATCTTGCCGGTTATATGAAAAAATTATCCAACCAAGCCGCCTGCGTATTTACCGGTCGCGGTTTATCTTTCGGCGGGAGCTTGATTCGTCCGGAAGCAACCGGTTACGGTTTGGTTTATTTCGCACAAGCGATGTTGGCAGAAAAAGGCGATAGCTTTAAAGATAAAGTCGTTTCTGTTTCAGGTTCCGGTAATGTGGCACAATATGCTATTGAAAAAGCCTTGGCATTGGGGGCGAAAGTGGTTACTTGCTCGGATTCTTCAGGTTATGTCTATGATCCGGAAGGTTTTACTTCTGAAAAATTAGCCGCACTTTTAGAGATTAAAAATGTAAAACGTGGTCGAGTGAAAGATTATGCCGAACAATTCGGTTTACAATATGTTGAAGGCAAACGTCCTTGGGAAGTGAAAGTCGACATTGCACTACCTTGTGCGACTCAAAACGAACTTGAAATTGAGGACGCCAAAATCTTGATCGCAAATGGCGTGAAATTAGTTGCAGAAGGGGCGAATATGCCGACTTCCATTGAAGCAACCGATGCATTTTTAGAAGCTAATGTATTATTCGGTCCGGGTAAGGCCGCGAATGCCGGTGGCGTGGCAACGTCCGGTTTGGAAATGGCGCAAAGTTCGCAGCGGTTATACTGGACTTCCGAAGAAGTGGATGAAAAATTACACCGTATTATGTTGGATATTCACGCAAACTGTAAAAAATACGGTACTGTTGAAGGTCAGGAAAATATTAATTACGTAGTGGGTGCAAACGTAGCAGGCTTTGTGAAAGTCGCTGACGCAATGTTGGCACAAGGCGTGTATTAATCATAAAAAACACTTAGAAACGACCGCACTTTGATGCCTAAAGTGCGGTCGTTTTTTTATGAAGTTTTCGTTTTATACGAGTCTTGCTTTTTTGTTCAAAAAGTGTAAAATTCCGAGGCTTTTTGTCTATATATACAGAGAAAAAAGTAAGCTATATTTTAAATGACTTTCGAATTTTAAAATATTCTTTTAGTAATCAAATAGTTAGAGGAAGGTTATGGTAACCATTCGTTTATCTCGTGGCGGAGCTAAAAAACGCCCATTTTATCAAATCGTAGTAGCAGACAGTCGTTCACCACGTGATGGTCGTTTCATTGAGCGTATCGGTTTCTTCAATCCGATCGCACAGGGTAAAGCAGAACGTGTGCGTATTGATTTAGACCGTGTAAATCACTGGGTCAGTCAAGGTGCATCATTATCTGATCGCGTTGCGAGTTTGGTAAAAGAAGTTCAAAAAGCCGCTTAATTCTTGCTTTTTGAACAGAGATGATAGGTGAAGAATATGGAACAACAACGTATTGAAGTTGTGGGCAAATTAGGCTCGACTTACGGTATCCGTGGGTGGTTACGTATTTATTCATCAACCGAATATGCTGAAAGCATTTTTGACTATCAACCTTGGTTTTTAAAAATCAAGGGGCAATGGCAACTAACGGAAATTGAAAATTGGCGTCATCATAATCACGAGCTCATCGTGAAACTAAAAGGCATCGATGATCGTGAGGCTGCACAGGTTTTGGCAAACGTTGAAATCGGTGTGGATTTATCCGTATTTCCCGAGTTAGAAGAAGGCGATTATTACTGGCACGATTTAATAGGTTGTTCGGTAGTAAATCTGCAAGGCTATGCGATGGGGACGGTAACGGAAATGATGGAAACCGGTTCAAATGACGTACTGGTGGTTAAGTCTAGTGCCAAAGATGCTTTCGGAAAACAAGAACGGTTAATTCCGTTTTTGTATGAACAAGTAGTTAAAAGAGTCGATCTCACCACGAAAACGATTGAAGTGGATTGGGACGCTGGTTTCTAATCTCAAGTATGCACGAACGTAATGTAGTACGTTTTAAGCAAAGTAGGAATAAATCATGTGGATTGGAATAATTACGTTATTCCCCGAAATGTTTAAGGCAATTACGGAATTTGGGGTAACAGGCAGAGCGGTAAAACAGAAACTTCTGCATGTGCAATGTTGGAATCCGCGTGATTTCACGCATGATAAGCATAAAACTGTGGATGACCGTCCTTATGGCGGTGGTCCGGGAATGCTGATGATGGTGCAGCCTTTACGGGATGCTATTCGGGCAGCGAAGACAGTAGCAGGAGAAGGTGTAAAGGTAATTTATCTTTCACCACAAGGACGTAAACTTGAACAATCAGGTGTGACGGAGCTGGCTCAAAATCAAAAATTGATTTTAGTTTGTGGACGTTACGAGGGAATTGATGAGCGATTGATTCAAACTGAAATTGATGAAGAATGGTCAATCGGGGATTACGTTCTAACCGGTGGGGAATTGCCGGCAATGACATTAATTGATGCCGTTGCCAGATTTATTCCCGGTGTATTGGGAAAACAAGCTTCCGCAGAAGAGGATTCTTTCGCAGAAGGGTTGTTAGATTGCCCGCATTACACAAGGCCGGAGGTGTTGGAAGGCTTGACTGTGCCGCCGGTGCTGATGTCGGGGCATCACGAAGAAATTCGTAAATGGCGATTAAAAAAATCGCTGGAAAGAACGTGGCTCCGTCGCCCTGAGCTCTTAGAAGGCCTAGCTCTGACTGACGAACAATCTAAGCTGTTAAAAGAAGTAAAAGCGGAAAATAACGGCATAATCAGTTAAATCTAGGATCAAAGGATCAAAAAATGTCTAACATTATTAAACAACTTGAACAAGAACAATTAAAACAAAACCTACCGAGTTTTCGTCCGGGTGATACTTTAGAAGTTAAAGTATGGGTAGTGGAAGGTAGTAAACGTCGTTTGCAAGCGTTTGAAGGCGTGGTTATTGCAATTCGTAACCGAGGCTTGCACTCTGCATTTACTTTACGTAAAGTTTCAAACGGTGTTGGTGTTGAACGTGTATTCCAAACTCATTCTCCGGTTGTTGAGTCAATTGCCGTGAAACGTAAAGGTGCGGTACGTAAAGCTAAACTTTACTACTTACGTGAACGTTCAGGTAAATCAGCTCGTATTAAAGAACGTTTAGGCGAATAATTTCGCGATAAAAAAGGCTTGGTTTTCCAAGCCTTTTTTGTTGTAAAAATCATTAAAATTTAACAAAACTTGCAAAATATCAAATTTTTTTGAAATAAAATTTGTCGTTTATTGCAATGTATAGATAAGAGAGTAAAATAGCGCCAATTATAATTAATAAAAAGAGTCATCATTGAGGTTTATGTCAGATATAAAAACTTCTTCAATAGTTGCATTAAGTCCGGTTGAAGCGACTGACTTTGCGGAAAATGCGGCGACTTATAAAGCCAAAAAACGTCCATTTCTTTCTTTTATGTCAGGCATTAGTGCGGGAGCATGCATTGCGTTGGCATTTATTTTTTATACCACAACACAAACCGCCTCAGCAGGCGCACCATGGGGCTTAACCAAATTAGTCGGTGGTTTAGTTTTCTCTATTGGGGTGATTATGGTTGTGTTGTTAGGATCAGAACTTTTTACTTCATCTACTCTTACACTTATTGCCCGTGTTGGAAGACAAATCACAACGTGGCAAATGATTCGTAATTGGATCGCAGTCTATTTCGGCAACTTTGCCGGCAGCTTAATTATTGCCGCATTTGTTTGGTTCGGTGGGCAAACGATGGCTGCAAACGGGCAGTGGGGATTGACTATTTTAACTACCGCTCAACATAAGATTCATCATAGTTGGTTTGAAGCCTTTAACTTAGGCATTCTGTGTAACATTATGGTGTGTTTGGCCGTTTGGTTGTCCTATTCGGGGAGAACCGTTATTGATAAAGCATTCATTATGATTATGCCGATCGGTTTATTTGTCGCATCCGGTTTTGAACACTGTGTGGCAAATATGTTTATGATTCCAATGGGAATTATTACTGCACATTATAGTACCCCTGAATTTTGGCAACAATTGGGCATTGAGGCGGGTAAATACGCAGATTTAGATGTTTATCATTTTATTATTAAGAATTTAATCCCGGTGACGTTGGGAAATATTGTGGGTGGCGCAATTTGTGTCGGTTTATTTCAACGTTACCTAACAAAATCCCACTAATTGACAAATTGAAACAATTTATTTTTATTAATTAACAAAGGAAATGACTATGTCAGAACTTAATGAAGCGCAAAAAGTTGCTTGGGCCGGTTTTAGCGGTGGCGATTGGCAGGAAAATGTCAATGTACGTGACTTTATTCAAAAAAACTATACCCCATATGAAGGTGACGACTCTTTCTTAGCAGGACCGACAGAGGCGACAACGAAGCTTTGGGAATCTGTAATGGAAGGCATCAAAATTGAAAACCGTACACACGCGCCATTAGATTTTGATGAACATACGCCATCAACGATCACTTCACATGCTCCGGGTTATATCAATAAAGATTTAGAAAAAATCGTTGGTCTTCAAACAGATGAACCTTTAAAACGTGCCATTATGCCATTTGGTGGTATCAAAATGGTGGAAGGTTCATGTAAAGTTTATGGGCGTGAACTTGATCCTGAAGTAAAAAAAATCTTTACCGAATATCGTAAAACCCACAACCAAGGTGTATTCGATGTTTATACTCCGGACATTTTACGCTGCCGCAAATCAGGTGTATTAACCGGTTTACCCGATGCATACGGTCGTGGTCGTATTATCGGTGACTATCGTCGTGTTGCACTTTATGGTGTGGATTTCTTAATGAAAGATAAATACGCTCAATTTACTTCATTGCAAGAAAATCTTGAAAATGGCGTTGATCTTGAGGGTACGATTCGTTTACGTGAAGAAATTGCAGAACAACACCGTGCATTAGGTCAAATGAAACAAATGGCGGCAAGCTATGGTTTTGATATTTCTAATCCGGCAACGAATGCTCAAGAAGCTATTCAGTGGATGTATTTTGCGTATTTAGCGGCAATCAAATCACAAAATGGTGCGGCGATGTCATTTGGTCGTACGGCAACTTTTATCGATATCTATATCGAACGTGATTTAAAAGCAGGTAAAATCACAGAAACCGAGGCGCAAGAGTTAGTGGATCACTTAGTAATGAAATTGCGTATGGTTCGCTTCTTACGTACACCTGAGTACGATCAATTATTCTCCGGTGACCCGATGTGGGCGACTGAAACTATCGCAGGTATGGGATTAGACGGTCGTACATTAGTAACCAAAAATACCTTCCGTATTTTACATACCCTCTATAATATGGGTACTTCGCCGGAGCCGAACTTAACGATTCTTTGGTCTGAGCAATTACCGGAAAACTTCAAACGTTTCTGTGCGAAAGTTTCTATTGATACTTCATCCGTTCAGTATGAAAACGATGATTTAATGCGTCCGGATTTCAACAATGACGATTATGCAATTGCGTGTTGTGTATCACCAATGGTGGTTGGTAAACAAATGCAATTCTTCGGTGCTCGTGCGAACTTGGCAAAAACCCTATTATATGCAATCAATGGCGGTATCGATGAAAAATTAGGTATGCAAGTAGGGCCGAAAACAGCACCGATTACAGATGAGGTATTAGACTTTGATTCTGTGATGACGCGTATGGATAGCTTTATGGATTGGTTAGCGAAACAGTATGTCACCGCACTGAACATCATCCACTATATGCATGATAAATATTCATACGAAGCGGCATTAATGGCATTACATGATCGTGATGTTTATCGCACTATGGCTTGTGGTATTGCCGGTCTTTCTGTTGCTGCCGACTCACTTTCTGCAATTAAATATGCGAAAGTTAAGCCTGTTCGTGGTGATATTAAAGACAAAGATGGCAATATCGTTGCTTCTAATGTGGCGATTGATTTTGAAATTGAAGGGGAATACCCGCAATACGGTAATAATGATAACCGTGTAGATGACATTGCTTGTGATCTCGTTGAACGTTTTATGAAGAAAATTCAAAAACTCAAAACTTATCGTAATGCAGTGCCTACCCAATCTGTACTCACTATCACTTCTAACGTGGTATATGGTAAGAAAACAGGTAATACGCCTGATGGTCGTCGTGCAGGTGCGCCGTTCGGACCGGGTGCAAACCCAATGCACGGTCGTGACCAAAAAGGTGCGGTGGCGTCATTAACTTCTGTAGCTAAACTTCCGTTTGCTTATGCGAAAGACGGTATTTCTTACACCTTCTCTATCGTACCGAATGCTTTAGGTAAAGATGCCGAAGCACAACGCCGCAATCTTGCAGGGTTAATGGATGGCTACTTCCACCACGAAGCAACAGTTGAAGGCGGTCAACACTTAAACGTAAACGTGTTAAACCGTGAAATGTTGTTAGACGCAATGGAGCATCCTGAGAAATATCCTCAATTAACTATTCGTGTATCAGGTTACGCAGTACGTTTTAACTCTTTAACGAAAGAGCAACAACAAGACGTTATCACCCGTACCTTTACACAAACAATGTAAAATATTGTGAAATTTGACCGCACTTTAGCGGGAACATAAATTATGAGCCTGATTTTAAGTCGGGCTCATTTTTTATTATCGGGTATTCTGATAAAATTTAGCTATATCTTTTGATTGTGAGTTTATTATGTCTGTTTTAGGAAGAATCCATTCATTTGAGTCCTGTGGTACTGTTGATGGTCCGGGTATTCGTTTTATTTTATTTATGCAAGGCTGTTTGATGCGTTGTAAATATTGCCATAACCGGGATACTTGGGATTTAGATGGTGGGAGAGAAATCAGTGTAGAAGAATTGATGAAAGAAGTGGTGAGTTATCGCCATTTTATGAATGCCACAGGAGGCGGTGTTACGGCATCCGGCGGAGAGGCGGTTCTTCAAGCCGAATTTGTGCGTGATTGGTTCCGTGCATGTAAAAAAGAAGGAATTAGCACCTGCTTGGATACAAACGGTTTTGTTCGCCATTATGATCACATTATTGATGAATTATTAGATGTGACGGATCTGGTTTTACTTGATCTAAAAGAACTCAATGATAAGGTTCATCAAAACTTGATTGGCGTACCAAATAAGCGTACGCTTGAATTTGCCAAATACCTGCAAAAACGTCATCAACGAACTTGGATTCGCTATGTCGTTGTACCGGGTTATACGGATAATGATCATGACGTACATTTACTTGGGCAGTTTATCGAAGGTATGGAAAATATCGAAAAAGTCGAACTATTGCCATATCACCGCCTAGGTGCGCACAAATGGAAAACCCTAGGATTTGATTATGAACTTGAAGATGTTATGCCGCCAACGCGTGAATCTTTAGAACATATCAAATCTATTTTGGAAGGCTACGGACACACCGTTAAATTTTAATCTAACGTCAGCAGCACTGGCTAAGGAGTAAATATGAAAAAAATACTTTTAACTTTCCCTATTATGCTACTTGCCGCTTGTTCTGTGCAGACACAACAAAATGTAGAACCGCAAGAGGTTAAATTGACATCCCCCACTCAAGATCGTAGAGGGTTCATTAGATTAGTCAAAGATGTTAATTATTACATTGACACGGACTCCATTTGGGTTGATAACGAGGAGCCTGAAGAGGTACATTTTGATGCTGTGGTGAATTTAGATAAAGGATTATACGTTTATCCGAAAGAGTCTAAACGCTATGCCCGCTCTGTTCGACAATATAAGATTTTGAATTGTAAAAATTATCGTTTAACTCAGGTTAGAACTGACTTTTATGATGAGTTTTGGGGAGAGGGTTTAAGGGCTGCACCAAAAAAACAAAGGAAACATAGCATTCGTTTAACGCCAAATACGACTCTTTATAATGCTGCGCAGATTATTTGCGTAAATTACAGTAAATAATTTTTTGAGAATAAAGGTCGCAATAATAAGCGACCTTTTTCCTGTGAGTATTTTAAAAGGCCAAACGATCACGATTCTTCTCAAGTGTCGCTTTACCGATACCTTGAACTTCAAGTAATTGTTCCGCTGAGGTGAAATTACCGTGTTTCTCACGATATTGCACGATTGCCTCCGCTTTCTTTGCACCGATACCGATTAAGGATTTTTGGATTTCACTTGCTGTCGCCGTGTTGATATTTAGCTTATTGCTCATATTAGTTGAAGGTACTTTTTCAGTGACAGTTTGTGTGGTTGGTGTTTCTACTGCTTTTTCCTCTGCCAAAACTGATGAACCGATTAGTGCGCTTCCTAGAACAAGTGAGCTGATTAAGGTTTTTATTAATTTCATAGGATTTCCTTGTGAGTGATTAAAATGTTGATAGAATCAACGGCATCATTTTTCTTTTTTTACAAAAACAAACAAGAAATCGACCGCACTTTTGCGATCCTGATCGAGAAATTAATGTTAAATAAAATAAAAAACTTAGGTTTATGGGTAAGGGATAGCTGATGTTATATCCAAAGTTCAATATTTCTGTTTTTTTCACCGTACTTTTTCTTTCTTTTTCAGCTTACGCCGAACAATTCGTCTCGCTCACCCTTTGTAGTGACCGATTGTTGATCGAACTCGCCCGCCCCGACCAAATTGCGGCAATGTCGCCCTACTCCCAAAAGCCGTTGATGATGCTGGATAAAATCAATCAAGATAAGCCCGTTTTAGAGCCGACTTTAATCGCACTTTTACCCTATTTGGATAAAACCATTCTGATTAACGAAACCTTTTATCCACAACTGGTCGAACGCCTCAAAAAGCTCGGGGTGAAAATTATCCCGATTAACGACAGCCCCCAAACGCCCGATGAACTCTTTGAATTTATCCTGCAATTAGGGGAAATCACCCAAAATTCAGCCCACGCCGAGCAGCTTGTTTCACGGCTTAAATCACAACGTTTCCCTCTCAATCAAAGGCTGACCGATACCCTAATTTTAGCGGATACGGGCGTGGCGGAAAGCCATCTCCCTTCCTATCAAACCTTGCTTAACCTGCTTGGTTTAACGCCTCTAAGAAATCCAATCTCTCCCCAACATTTCTCGCTGGAAAATGTGCTGCGCAGCCAACCGCATTTTTTCATTCGCCAAACAGATCAACAAGGCTATAATTTACAGTCCGAATGGCTCGCTCACCCCGCCTTGCAAAACCACTTTAAAAACCGACCGCTTGTAACGCTACCTTTAAAATACACTTACTGCTTTGATCACGGCGTCTGGCAAGGGGCGGAGAAGATTTATCGGCAGGTGAAACAATGAAAAAACTCAATCTCTTTTTGACCGCACTTTTACTGTTGATGATCAACGGAGCGGTTTTCTATCAACTTGGCGATTTTGCTTTATTGAAAAATGCGGAAGGCGTGCCGTCCGATTTGCGTGGACTGGTATTGTTGGATATTCGTCTACCTCGTATTGGCTTGGCACTGCTCACAGGAGCCGGTTTGGCGTTAGCGGGCAATGCGATGCAAGGGATTTTTCAAAACCCCCTTGCTAGCCCGGGTTTGCTCGGCAGCAGTTCGGGAGCAACCGCCGCCAGTGTGTTTCTGCTCTACTATTTCGCTTTACCAACTAGCTTGTTGCTATTAGGTGGTGTATCTGGGGCATTAGCAAGTTTTTTGTTGGTGTACGCCATTGCCAAAAATCACGGTACAACAATGATGATTTTGGCGGGGGTGGCAGTCAATATGTTGCTTGCTTCGGCTATCGCTTTGTTACTTTCTAATGCACAAAGCCCGTGGGCGTTAGCGGAGCTTTACCGCTGGCTACAAGGTTCGTTGATGTGGGCAAGGCTCGACACGCTGCTGATTTCCTTGCCGATTGTGCTCCTCGGTATTCTCTGTCTATATACACAACGCCGTTATCTTGATTTACTGACTTTTGGTACAGAGACCGCCAGTACAATGGGTATCAATCCGAAAAAGAGTTTTTTTATCACCACTTTCGGCGTGGCATTATTGGTGGGAGCAACTATTCCACAAACAGGGACAATCGGTTTTATCGGCTTAATCGCCCCTCATTTCGCTCGTATTTTAGTCAAAAAACGTCCCTCTCAACTTTATCTCACCAGTGCATTAATCGGGGCGTTGTTATTACTGATAGCGGATCTCGCCATTCTCTATGTTCCGTTTTTTAACCGTATTTATATCGGTACATTGATTGCGATAATTGGAGCACCGTGCTTAATTTGGATTTTATTAACTCAGCAACGAAAAATATCCGGTTAAAAATCATTTAAATAAAATTTAGGCTATCCAAATAATCTCATAAATTATAAAAACGGATCGTAAATAATGATAGAAATTAATAATCTCACATTGCCTTATGCCTTAAAGAACCTATCCTGTCATATTCCACAAGGTAAATTAGTTGGTGTGATGGGGGCAAATGGCTCAGGAAAATCCACTTTATTAAAAGCAATAGCAGGGATTATTCACCCAATAAGCGGGCAAATTTTGTTTGGAAATCGTAATTTAGCGGAAATGTCAGCTAAAGAAAAAAGCGAACAACTTGCCTATTTTGCTCAACAGACCGATATTCATTGGAACTTAACTGTACGAGAGGTGATCGCCCTCGGGCTACTCTCGCCTTTATCGGAAGTCAAAGAACAAGAAAAAGTGCGGTCGATTTCCGAGCGGTTTTCAATCACTCATTTGCTTGATAAACCTTTCTTACAGCTTTCCGGGGGAGAAAAAGCACGTGTTCAGCTGGCACGTTGCTGTATCAAAAATGCTCCTTTATTGTTAGCTGACGAACCCATCGCTCCCCTCGATCCGTATTATCAAATTGATATGATGGAGCAGTTAAAAGCCCTTACCCCTGAAAAAACTTGCTTAATCGCCATTCATCATCTCTCGCTGGCGTACCGTTTCTGTGATGAAATTGTGTTGTTGGAACAAGGAAAATTGATTGCCGCAGGGCAAACTCAAGAGATTATTACTTCGGCGAATCTTGTAACAGCTTTTAGTGTGCAAGCAGAGATTGATCGGACGCAAGGTCGAATTAGAAATGTTGATAAATGGCAAAAGTGATGGGGAATGGTTGACGAATGCGATAACAAAATTTTACATTTTTCGGTTCTATATCAATAGAATAAACCAACTGTATCAATCACTTTTATCCTACATAATAGCCGTGTAGAATGCGCGACATTTTAGTCCGATCTAAATCGGTTTTCTCATTTATTTTCCAAAAAGGAGACATCAATATGGCACACTTACTTCAAATAACAACAGCACATAAAGTGGAGAGGATAACCCTTCCCTCAAACCAGACCACGAGGATTCCGGCTGAAGCTGACACGCAATATCAATTAGTTAATGAAAATGATCAGCCTATTCAGGGAGTAAAATCTACCATGATGGGGGATGATCTTACGGTGTTCGTTGATAGTGAAGGAACCACCTTAGTACTAGAGAATTACAAAACTTTTTATCCCATAGAAAGCCGGCTTTATCTCTCCGAGCAAAATGCGACATTATTTGGTGTAACCGAAACAGTGCAAACTGCACCAATGCAAGCTAGCGAGGTGCTGACGTTAAAACATCTTACGATTTTTGGTTTGGGTAGTTTAGCGCTTGGAGGAATACTATTAGCTTCAAAAACAAGTAAGTCTCGAGGTTCTTCTAATGATGCGGAACAAGCACAAACTGAACAACCGATACCGGAACAACCGAAGGTAGAACAACCACAAGCTGAACAACCGATACCGGAACAACCGAAGGTAGAACAACCACAAGCTGAAAAACCGATACCGGAACAACCGAAGGTAGAACAACCACAAGCTGAAAAACCGATACCGGAACAACCGAAGGTAGAACAACCACAAGCTGAAAAACCGATACCGGAACAACCGAAGGTAGAACAACCACAAGCTGAAAAACCGATACCGGAACAGCCGAAGGTAGAACAACCACAAGCTGAACAACCGATATCGCAACAGCCTAAAAAAGAACAACCTCTCGTTCATCCAACGATCACATTTGATACTATTACGGATGATAACGTCATCAACATCAAAGAAAGTCAAGCAGACATTGAGATAACAGGTAACACTACTGATGTTCCAAACGGTAGTGAATTAGCTATTAAATTGGGTGATGAAATTTTTAAAGTAACGGTTAATGACAACCGCTTTTCAACTTTTATTCGTGGTGAGAAATTGGCCCGACAAAGCAAAATAACTGCAGAAGTCACAGTTAGTGACAATGTCGGTCATATGGTATACGGTAATGCCGAGAAAGCCTACGAAGTTAATACTACGCTACCTGAAGTTGCAGTAACAATTAACCCTATCAATGATGGAAAAATCCTTAATCAAGCCAACCAAGAGCAAGGGATAGTGCTTAGTGGAACGGTTAACGTGGCGGATGATGTTAATGTACTCGCTGTGTTGTTGAGCGTGGGGGAACGCCAAGATGAACCGGCTCAACTAAACGGCAAAACTTGGTCGCTCAATATGTTTGGAGCACATTTGACTGCGGCGGATACCCCTACGGTGGTTGTTAAAGCGATTGTCAGCAATGCAATCGGTAATACTGTCGAGGGAACGGCACAGCAGACCTACACAGTGGATGTTACTCCGCCAGTGGCACAATTAATGCTGAATGACATTACAGCAGACAACGTTATCAATATTGAGGAAGCGAAAGGCACAATCTTACTTTCAGGCAAAGCGACGGGTGAATTTCGTACCGGTGATATTGTAAGGCTTACTGTAGATGAGCAAACGATCGGAAATGTTGCGCTTTCTGCAAATGGTGAATTTAGTCTTGATGTAATGGCAGAAAAACTGATAGGACACCGTGAGCTAAAAGCAAGCTTGGGTGCAACGGATAGTGCAGAGAACCAAACCATTGTTACCCAAATCAAGGTTTACGATGTGGATTTACATATTAATCAGCCTGAAATAATTACCATTAAAGTCGCCAACGATAACTTTATCAATGTGAACGAGGGTAAAACCGATGTGGTGGTTAGTGGGATAGTGAAAAATGTCGCTGACGGAGTAAAAGTGCGGTTAGAAATTGGTGAGTTTTCTAAAGAAGTTGAAGTGCAAAATGGACAATTTAGTACGATGGTTTCGCCTGAAGTGATGTTGGCAAATCGTGTAGTTTCAGCGACAGTAACTAATACTGATGCAGCAGGTAACCGTGCAGAAGATAGCCAAACACAAGACTATGAAGTTGATGCAAACTTGGTTGCCGCTGTGGATATTACAAGCATAGGACAATATTTTGGTGCGGATTTGGCAAAAACAACTCGTATTAGCGGCACGGTAGAATTTGATGGCGTTTATGCTCAAGGTCAAAACCCAAGAATGTTACGGGCAGTGAATGTGGTGATTGGGGATAAAACCTATACGACAGGTTTTGATGGAAAAACGAAATCGTTCTATTTAGATATTCCTAATGCAGAGTTAGCTCAATTAAATGGCGAAACGGTGAGTATTAACTTCTTAAACCGTAAGACTATTTCTTATATGCCTGTTTCAGAGACTGCTCCTGTCAATTTATTCGAAAATGTCCATACTTTAGATAAACAACGTGATGGTAGTTATCAATTACAAAGCCTAGGAGGTAGTTTTAATCCTCAAAAGGGGCTACATTGGAATCCCGTTGAAGTTCAAGTAAAATCATTTAAATTAGATAGTACCGCCCTAAATGATGATAACCAAGTTGATATGCCGCCAAGCCAGATCCAAATTTTCGGTAATGTATGGGGCGATGCTAAAGAAGGTGATCAAGTTCTGCTAAAAGTGGGAGAGCAAACCTTTGAAACAAAGGTAAAGTCTGATTATACTTTCTCGCTAGAAGTCAGTTCAGCGGATCTCGCTAAGCATAAAGAGGTGCAAGCGGTCTTAAAAACGCAAGATATTGCAGGAAATGCGATTAGTGTGCAGACAGTAGAAAATTATATAGCACCAAATACAGTGTCATCTGAGTTTGTTTCTCAACGAGAAGTACCAAAGGCGGCTCGTAAAACGGATCATACAAAAGAGGATTACAATTTCCCATACTTCGTGAATGGCTTATTATTTGAGCCCGATCTGGGCATTAATGTTGGCTTGCCTGTGGGTGGTAAAAAAGAGCCTTTAGAGATTAAATACCATTTTATGACTGCTGAAGAGGCAGCAAAATATCCGGTTAAAAATAATGATCCATTGTTCAAAAAAGATCTTTATTTTGATTATACGGAGAATCATAAGCAGAGTATTCGAGATGCTTATCAAGTCTATGAAAAATACCTGAACGTGAAATTCATAGAAACAAATAATATTGACGAGGCTCAAGCACGACATTATCTTGGAGAAGCAGAAGTCGATGCAAAAACAGGAGCAGTATTAACTGCCATCGGTAACTTTGGACATATATACAATACGGGATTAGTTTGGAATAGACTAGAATATATTACAAAGGAGACGTTCTTCAAAAACCAAATTGCATTTGCCAATATTCACGAAATTGGACATAACTTCCATTTAGTTCATACAGAGCATGGCGATAAAACGCCAATTGCCGGCTTTGAAAATGAGGCAAATAGCGAATTTAGTGTGATGTCATATAACACCTTTATGGCAACTCATCCTATAACGGGCGTAATGCTATCAGGATACAGCCCAATGCGTTTATTTGATTTAGCCGCATTACACTACCGCTATGGTGTAAATCCAAATAGCCGAGCAGGAAATGATACTTATGGATTCCGTGATTATAATGGCTTAGAAACAGATGGGGCGTTATATATCTGGGATGGTGATGGCATAGATACCTTCGATGCTTCTAATGAAAAAGTTGGTGTCAATGTTGATTTAACACCGGGTTCTTGGATTTATCGTGGCACAGAAAGAAAAAAATATTTTTTATCTGAAGGCCGAGAGACTTTAACCGCACATGAGTATTTTGATGTAGATAGCCAAACCGCTATTAAAGGTCAATTCACCCCAGAACTGAGTTTTAGTATCATTGGCCAGCCAACGGATACAAAAACGTTCCAGAAATATGTTAAAGATCAAGCCTTTATCGGTTTTGGTACACAAATCGAGAATCTGATTGGCTCTGACTATGATGATGTACTGACAGGCAACAATGCCGATAACAACATTGAAGGCGGGGCAGGTGATGATCTGATAAAAGGCGGAGCAGGTAACGACTACCTCAACGGTGGCAAAGGTGCTGATGAAATGCACGGTGGTACAGGCGATGATACTTTCGTTGTCGATAATGAGAAAGATAAAGTGGTTGAAAACGCCGATGAAGGTACAGACACCATTATCAGCCATATTGATTATGTTTTACCTGATAATGTTGAAAACCTCACCTTAGTCGGCATAGCTGCTGAAAAAGCGACAGGTAACGCATTGGATAATATCCTGACAGCAAACAACATTGGCAATACCTTAATCGGTGGAGCAGGAAACGACCGTTTGATCGGCGGCTCAGGGGCGGACACTCTTACAGGTGGAGATGGCAGCGATACTTTTGTTTTCCAAACGGAATTGAACGGCGAAATTGATACCATTACTGATTTTGGCAGTGAGGATAAAATTGCCCTCTCAAGTGTGATTTTTACTGCTGTTAGCGAAGGAATGGCGAATTTTAACGACTATATCCAATATGACAGCGAAAGCGGTCAACTTTCCTACGATGCTGACGCTCAAGGTGGACGAGATGGGGTGCATTTTGCGACTTTGAGTACAGGGCTAAACCTCAACCAAAATCAGTTTGAGATTGTGTAAAGAAGAGAAGGGGCATTCTGCCCCTTAATCTAATAATACGAATAAATCCGGTCTATTATGGGACTCTTTTGCAAAGGCAAGGAGAAGCAGGTAACGTATGCCCCCTATCATTAAAATTCCTACTTGAAATCACTATTCACAACAATCCGACCATTGCATGCGTACGCCTTGGCTATTTTTGCAGTAAATAGATTTATAGTTATGAGCAACCAAATCAATGAGCATTCCTTGAATAGGGTGGTGAGCGATATATCACTTCAAATCGAGTACCTTGGGTATTAAACTGTTATCTATTCATAAAATTTTGAATATGCTATGCGAATTTAAGAGCCGAATCATAGTAGAAATAGTCAATAGAATTATTAAGTTAAAATAAACTTTGCTGCCCGAGTAAAAATTCAGGCATAGCTTTTATCCTAAAACCGTATTCAGCTAAAAAATCTTTTAACGTGGCAATATTATAAAATGAGTGGCTTTTGGTCGTATTTTGAAAATAGAGATAGAGTCGGTCAAACTCTGATTTTCGTTGATGGAGTAGCTTTGCTAAATTTTGTAATTCCACTTCGTTATAACGGTAATCGTGGCGTTCTTGGGCAGATTGGGCTTTCCACCAATTTGGGTTACGACCATGCAGACGTAAATAAGCGGTGCGTTGGTTGGGATAAAACTGGAAAGCAGGCAAACCAATATTGGGCGGATAATCCACGTTACACCAAATTAGATTTTGCTTACCGTGAAAATAATCCAACACCGATTGTGTATGCCAACTTGAGTGGCGAAACTCCACCGCCAACGGATAGCCCTCAAACCAGGTTACCAGTTCGGCAAGATAATAACGGTTGGCGTGATTTCGTTCAAAACTGATTGGGAATTGGATAAACAAATTTGCTAAGCAACCTTGCTCTGCCAAAGGTTGCAAAGCCTGCAAAAAAGCGACCGCTTGTTCCCGTGTCGCCATACGTTTATGGCTAAAATCCTGATGTAATTTCACCGAAAATTGCAACCGCCCCTGTGCTTTCTCCACCATTCCCTGCAACGTCTTCGCCCCGATGGGAGCGTGAAAAGTGCTGTTAATTTCAACGGTATCGTAATGCTGGCTATACACAGCTAGAAAATCATCTTTCTTCGTACCGTACGGATATAGCGTACCAAGTAGGTCTGTATCACTGTAACCACCGGTGCCGATGTAGATGTAGGGATTTTGCATAGGGTTTTGTGTTTGGAGCTAAAGGTTGGGTAGTTTAAGGGGAATTGGGGAAAAGGCAAGAGGAGAATATCGGTATAAACTTCCTTTTACGAAGGACGATAAATTCCCCTTTGAAATTCCTGACAATTGGGTGTGGGTGAGGTTGGGGGATATATCATCAAAAATTACAGATGGTTCTCATAACCCACCACCAAATAATTTATCGGGGATTCCCATTTTAAGTGCTGCAAATATATTTGGAGGAACAATTCAATTTTCTTCTGCATCTCGTTGGATCTCTGAAGAACAATGGGAAATAGAAAATAAAAGAACAGAAATCCAAATTAATGATATTTTATTAACTATTGTTGGAACTATAGGTAGAACGGCAATTGTTAAATCAAATAACAAATTTGCATTACAAAGAAGTGTTGGGGTAATTAAGTCAATACTCGTTTTTCCTGAATATATTAGTTATGCTTTGCAATCTACATTTTTATTAGATTTAATGGTATCAAATAGTAAAGGAACTGCTCAAAAAGGAATTTATTTAAACGCAATAAAGGAATTGATTATTCCCCTCCCTCCACTAAGCGAACAACACCGCATTGTCGCTAAAATTGAAGAACTTCTCCCTTTTATCGACCAATATGCCAAAAAAGAACAGGAACTGACCGCTTTACATCAAGCCTTTCCCGATAAACTGAAAAAGTCTATTTTACAAGCGGCGATCCAAGGCAAATTAACGGAGCAAAACCCGAATGATGAGCCCGCAATTGAATTGGTTAAACACATTCAGCAAGAAAAAGAGCGGTTAATTTCTGAGAAGAAATTAAAAAAAACAAAACGGCAATCGGAGATTATAATGCGGGATAACATTCCTTATGAGATTATTGATGGGGTAGAGCATTGTATTGCTGATGAAGTCCCGTTCGAAATCCCTGAAAATTGGTGTTGGGTGAGGTTGGGGAACATAGGAGAAACAAACATTGGATTAACTTATTCTCCTTCAAATCTATCTAATTCGGGCACTATTGTTCTTCGCTCTGGAAACATAAAAAATGGATTATTAGATCTAAATGAAGTTGTAAAAGTAAATTTAGATATTCCTGAAACAAAAAAATGTAATAAAGGAGATATTTTAATTTGTGCTAGAAACGGAAGTAAAAAATTAGTTGGGAAATGTGTAATTATTGACCAAAATGGTTTTTCTTTTGGTGCATTTATGGCAATATTTAGAAGTAAGTTTAATCCATATATACATCATTTTTTATCTTCTCCTTTATTTAGAAATGATTTTGATGGACTTAATACTACAACTATAAATCAAATCACACAAGATAATTTAAATAATAGACTTATTCCACTACCACCATTAAATGAACAAAAACGCATTGTAGATAAAATTGAAAAATTATTTTTAGAATTAGATAAATTAAAATAATAGTATGGGCGTATTTATTACGCCCATAGAATAAAAATTACCAATCAATGACTTTATTCACAATCGCTTGTTGTTCTGTGCTTGTTCGGCGTAGATATATTCTTGTGGTTTCTATGGTTTCGTGTCCCATTAGATCGGCTAGAAAGGCAAGATCATTAAATCTTTCTAAAAAACTTTTAGCAAAACGATGCCTAAAAGAATGGGGATAAACTAATTTAGGATTTATTTGATAGCGTTTAGCTAAAATTTTTAATTGACTGGCAATACCACGAGTAGTAATTCTCTTATTATAACGATTAAGAAAAATAAATCCGTGTTGTCGATTGATACTTTCTAACCATTTTAAACATTCTTTTTGTAATAACTCAGGAATATAAATTCGGCGTAACTTCCCACCTTTTGAATAAAGATCAATATAGCCGATTTTAATATGCTCACATTTGATCTGAATTAGCTCACTCACCCTTGCCCCAGTCGCTGCCATAAAACGAATAACAAAATACCAATAAAGATTATTATCCGATTTTAATCGTTCTTTAAAATAACGATAATCTGCTTCACTAATCACATTTTCTAAAAATGTTTTCTGTTGTACTTTTACAAAAGTTAATTTCCATTTTTCTTTTTTAATAAATTCTAAATAATAATTAACTGCTCTAATCCTTAAATTAACCGTTCGAGGTTTATAATGTTCAATTAAAAATATTTTATATTGTTTAAGATTAGATTTTGTTATTTCTGGAAAGAAATTGTAATACTGTTTTATCGCAAACAAATAAATAGAAACTGTATTATTAGCTAAGTTTTGATTTGAAAGATAACCTTGAAATGAATTAATCATACTTATTTTCCTTATTTTAGGTTGAAAAGAAGTATGATAATATAGGTAAAATATATTATCTGATAATTGTTGTCAGGGCATGATGCTTCATGCCCTTTTCTATTCACTTTAATTTATCTAATGATGAAAATAGTATTTCTATTTTATTTACAATTTGTTTTTGCTCTGAAAGAGGAGGGAGTGGAAAGATCAAATTTCCAATTAAATTTAGATCTACTGTTGGTAGTGCTGTACCTTTATAATGTTTTTTAAAATCTATAGTATTAAATATCATAAATATATAATTGAAATAATTTATTTCAAAAGGAATAAATATACCTGTATTGAGATCTACCAAAGATGCTGATTTTAATATTCTTTTTTTATTAGTAAATACAGCACCACCATTTTTAGGAAAAACTATACTATTTTCTGGATAAGTTTTACCTGAATAATTTTTGCTTAAAAATTTATTTGTATGTATTAGATATTTTTCATTTCCATCAGTGTTCATATCTGAAACCTTAAAATAAGGTATCTCTCCTGTATGGGCTAATTGTTTAGCTTTTGGTGTATGCCCTGATACTAATATTCCCAATTGATTTAATCTCACCCAACACCAATTTTCAGGGATTTCGAACGGGACTTCATCAGCAATACAATGCTCTACCCCATCAATAATCTCATAAGGAATGTTATCCCGCATTATAATCTCCGATTGCCGTTTTGTTTTTTTTAATTTCTTCTCAGAAATTAACCGCTCTTTTTCTTGCTGAATGTGTTTAACCAATTCAATTGCGGGCTCATCATTCGGGTTTTGCTCCGTTAATTTGCCTTGGATCGCCGCTTGTAAAATAGACTTTTTCAGTTTATCGGGAAAGGCTTGATGTAAAGCGGTCAGTTCCTGTTCTTTTTTGGCATATTGGTCGATAAAAGGGAGAAGTTCTTCAATTTTAGCGACAATGCGGTGTTGTTCGCTTAGTGGAGGGAGGGGAATAATCAATTCCTTTATTGCGTTTAAATAAATTCCTTTTTGAGCAGTTCCTTTACTATTTGATACCATTAAATCTAATAAAAATGTAGATTGCAAAGCATAACTAATATATTCAGGAAAAACGAGTATTGACTTAATTACCCCAACACTTCTTTGTAATGCAAATTTGTTATTTGATTTAACAATTGCCGTTCTACCTATAGTTCCAACAATAGTTAATAAAATATCATTAATTTGGATTTCTGTTCTTTTATTTTCTATTTCCCATTGTTCTTCAGAGATCCAACGAGATGCAGAAGAAAATTGAATTGTTCCTCCAAATATATTTGCAGCACTTAAAATGGGAATCCCCGATAAATTATTTGGTGGTGGGTTATGAGAACCATCTGTAATTTTTGATGATATATCCCCCAACCTCACCCATACCCAATTGTCAGGAATTTCAAAGGGGAATTTATCGTCCTTCGTAAAAGGAAGTTTATCGGCAGATTTTTTGCTTTTTTTAATTTTTCCCTCTGCGATCAATTTTTCTTTTTCTTGCTGGATTTTTTCTAATAGCACTGAGGCTGGTTCATCATTGGGATCTTGAGGGACAAGTTTTCCTTGAATAGCTAGTTGTAAAATGGCGTTTTTTAATTGTTGAGCTTTCATCTTTTATTTTTAACCTGTTTTCCTAAAGCTTCGAGCATTGATAAATCTTCTTGGTCTGCCTGTAATTTAAGGGCTTCTCGGCGTTTTTGGCTGAAGATTGCATATTGTTCTGAGGTAAAATCTTTCATTTGCTGACGGCTTTTGCTTCCTTTTGTAGATAAAACTTCAAAGCCGTTATCCTCAATAATGCTATCAATACGGTGTTGCCAAAATTTAAGAGTAAGATCTTGTCTGTTTTTGGCTCGTAGTTCCGCACTTTCTAAAAAGATCACAGTAAGCCTATTTAAGGTGTCAATTTCATCAGCATTGAGGTAATTTTTAGAGATAATAATATCGGCTTTTAATATTTGCTCACCACTCCAAGCAGTTAGCCCCATATTGGGTAATTCAGCGTTTGCTCGATTGCAAATCAATTCCGCAACAGTCTGTTTGGTAACCGCATAAATCAATTTATTTTGTGCTTGAGCAAAGAACATTTCGGTAGCTTTGTCGCTTTTATCATAATCACTGGAAAGTTTAAAAAGCTCTCGCACTTTTTGGTAAAACCGCATTTCACTGGCTCGAATATCACGGATACGTTCCAGTAATTCATCAAAGTGATCGACTCTCCCTTGAGGATTTTTCAGACGTTCATCATCTAATAAAAAGCCTTTTTCGAGGTAGGTTTTTAAATGGCTATTTGCCCAACGGCGAAACTGTACGCCACGGGGGCTACGCACACGAAAACCTACGGCTAAAATCATCTCAAGAGAATAGTGTTTTACTTTATAATTTTTTCCATCAGATGCAGTTATGAAATAATCCTTCATAACTGAAACTTCATCTAACTCATTATCTTTTAAGATATTTTTAATATGTTCGGATATATTTCGTACAGAGGTGTCAAAAAGTTCTGCTAGCTGATTTTGGTTTAGCCACACTTCATTGCCTTGCACAAAAAGCGATACTCGACTTTTTCCGTCTTCGGTATTGTAGATAATCAAATCCGACATTTTTCCCCCTATAATTTAATCCCCAAAATCCCTGTGATTTCCGCTAAAATTTGGTCAATATCGGCATTTAAAGCGGTGCGTTTTTGTTGATAATTTGCAATCAATTCATCAGGGGGTAGAATTTCCTCTTCTTCGTGGGGAAAACCGCATAAGTCGATATTAAATTGACGGTCTGCAATTTCTTGGTAGCTGTAACTTTTCGCTTTATCAAAGCCATCGATTTCAATTGGTTGGCGGTTGTGCCACCAGTTGATGACTTCATTGAAATGCTCCAATTTCATCGGTTTGGTTTTAGAGAAATTTTTGTAGCCTTCAGGCATATCAAGACGATAAAACCACGTTTCTTTGGTCGGTTGGCTGTTATCAAAAAAGAGAATATTGGTCGTGATTGAGGTATAAGGGGCAAAAACACTATGGGGGAGGCGAATCACGGTGTGTAAATTCATTTCGCTCATTAGTTTTTGCTTAATCGCTATTTTGGCGTTATCCGTGCCGAATAAAAAACCGTCAGGAAGAACAATTGCCACTCGTCCATTTTTCTTTAAGCGGTACATAATCACTGACATAAATAGATCCGCCGTTTCACTACTGCGTAATGAGGAAGGGAAATTCATTTTAATTTGCTCAATTTCACTGCCTCCATAAGGAGGATTCATCAAAATCACATCGAATTTTTCCGTTTCGGTGTAGTCTTTAACGTTTTTTTCTAACGCATTGTCGTGATGAACATTGGGGTTATCAATATCGTGCAGTAGTAAATTGGTTACACAAAGCAAATGTGGTAAGGCTTTTTTCTCAATGCCATAGACGGAATTATTAAACAAAGTGCGGTCAGAAATGGACTGAATTTGTTTTTCTAGCACTTTTAATGCAGAAGTCAAAAATCCGCCTGTACCGCAGGCAAAATCGGCAATTTTCTCGCCTAGTTTGGGGGCGATCATCTGCACCATAAAATCGGTAACCGCTCGTGGTGTATAAAATTCGCCAGCATTGCCCGCACTTTGTAGGCTTTTTAAAATATTTTCATAAATATCACCAAAGGCGTGGCGTTCTTGATACTGCTCAAAGTTGATTTCATCAATAATATTGATCACTTGGCGTAATAAAACGCCATTTTTCATATAGTTATTATTATCTTCAAACGCCGCACGGATGATTTTTTGATTCATTGGTGTGCTGGTAGAAATCGGCAGGTTTTTTAATGTAGGAAACAAATCATTATTGACGAAATTCAGCAGTTCCTCGCCTGTCATTGCTTTGCCGTCTTTGTTGTCTTTTGCCCAGTTCGACCAACGCAAGAAAGGGGGCAAAATGGATTGGTAATTATCGTTAATCAGCTCCCATTCCTGCTCTTTGGCATCGTAAATTTTAAGAAATAAAATCCAGACGATCTGCTCAATACGTTGTGCATCACCGTTAATCCCCGCATCATTTCGCATTACATCTTGCAGGCGTTTTACTAAGTTATTTAGGCTCATTGCTGTTTTATCCTATTTATTATGGCTAATTATTATTCATTGGAATACTGGAAATAGCGATTTGTTGCTAGGTTACCTAATCGCTGTAAAGTAGGTTTTCCAGCCCTTTCACCGCTTTTTGATAAAGCTCTTTGCCACCAAATTTTTTCACAATGGAAATTAAGCCGCCAAAGGGTTCAAATTGACTATTTTTCAACAGTTCAGGTTTGCTGAGATCTTTCGCTCCCGATTTGGTGTATTCCTCCAAAATCAAGCCTAATACTTGCTGATTTTCTGCGTTATATTGCTTCACATAACCGCTTTGTTGCACTTTGGCGACACGTTCGCTTTTGGTCATTACAGGCTTATCAAAGGCAAGGTTACGCAGAATGTCTAAATCGTCCACATTGTTGCCCCATTTGTGTTTTGTGCGGAGTGAGTGAAGCCATTTTTCGTGGGTATAAAATTTGGAGAAAATCTCACCGCTTGTCAGCCAGCTTTGTTGGAGTTGTTTGTAAGATGAGAAATCTTGGCGGATATGGCGTTTGGAGTAGAGATCAATATCCTCCGAAACCAATTCTCCCTGTTCATTCAGATATTGTACTTTTTCATCGAGAATGCGTAACAATAGCTTTCCGGCTTCAATTACGATTGTAGGTTTATAGGTTGCTTCCGGCTCTCTCACTTCATCGTCGTTATGCGAACCTGTGGTGTCTTTTTCTTTTCTGGTTTTAGTTGTGTCATCATCGGGATCTAAAATGACGATAGGATCACCATCAAAATCAGGATCGGCAAATAAATCCGTTACGCCACGAAAATCCATTATGGTAAAAAAGGCTTTGTCGGCATCAAGACGTAGGCGTGTGCCTCGACCAATAATCTGTTTAAATTCGGTCATTGATTGAATATTAGCGTCCAGTACAATCAATTTGCAGGTTTTGCTATCCACACCTGTTGTCATCAGTTTGGAAGTTACCGCAATCACAGGGTAGCTACTGCCCTCATTGTGGACATCACAAAACTCCTCTAAATCGGCATTTTTACCCATTTGGTCGCCTGTGATTTGGCGGATATATTTTGGATTTTGTGCCAATATATCGGCATTCAGCTCCGACAACGCCGCAACCATTCGCTGGGCGTGGTTGATATTGGCACAAAACACAATAGTTTTCTGCAAGCGGTCAGTTTTCTTCAAAAATTCGTTAATGCGTTCGGCAACAAGGCGAGTGCGGTCGTCTAAGACAATGTTGTAATCAAAATCTTTGGCGGTATAAAGTCTGTCTTCCACTAATTCGCCATTTTTATCTTTCAAGCCTTTGCTTGGTCGCCAGCCCTTTAAGTCGCAATCCAAATCCACCCGTACCACACGATAAGGGGCGAGAAAACCGTCATCAATCCCTTGCTTTAAGCTGTAAGTGTAAATTGGATCGCCAAAATAGCTGATATTGCTCGCCTCTGCGGTTTCCTTCGGCGTGGCGGTCATTCCAATATGGGTTGCTTCACTGAAATAATCCAAAATCGCTCGCCAGTTTGAATTTTCTTTCGCACTGCCACGATGACATTCATCAATAATGATCAAATCAAAAAAAGAGGGCTGAAATTGTTTAAATAGAGCTTTATCCGCTTCACCGTCAAGCTGTTGATAAAGGGCGAGATAAACTTCATAGGCACTATCAAGGGTTTTATGGCTAACTTTTACCATTTTGTCTTTAAATGGCTTGAAGTCTTGGGTCATCGGTTGATCGATAAGCACATTTCGGTCAGCTAAAAACAGCACCTTGCGTTTTGCACCGCTAGTGCGTAACCGATGAATAATCTGAAAGGCGGTATAGGTTTTGCCAGTTCCCGTTGCCATCACCAATAAAATCCGATTTTGCCCTTTTGCTACCGCTTCTACCGTGCGGTTAATCGCAATTTCTTGATAGTATCGGGGCTCTTTAAATTGGCTGGCGGCACTGGTGTAATAAGGTTGTTGGATAATCTTGAGTTCTTCGGCGGAATATTGCTGTTTCCAACGCTGTTCCAATTCTTGCGGTGTTGGGAATTGTGCCATCGGCAAGGTGCGTTGTTTACCCGTAATAAAATCGTGTTCGACAAATTCATCGCCGTTGGAACTATACGCAAATGGAACATCAAGCAACAAAGCGTAGTCCATCGCTTGCTGTAAACCGTCCCTTGCGGTGTGTTTATTATCTTTTGCCTCCACGACTGCAATAGTGCGATTAGGGGCTTGATAAAGCAAATAATCCACCCGCTTGCCCTCTTTACGGCTGGCTTTCTTCGTTTTCGGATCAATTAACATCCGCCCATCGGTAAATTGCTTATCTGCCTTGAACGAGTATTCTTCACGAATTTGCCTATCATCCCAACCCGCATTTCTAATCGCAGGGGTAATAAATTTGGAACGAATATCCGTTTCTGACATCACACGTTTTTCCGCTAGACTAAACATAAAACTTCCTTCCGATAAGTGTTTTTTACCGGAAGATTATAGCAAAAGTGCGGTTGGATTTTAGGGAATTTTTATCGTAGATAAATTCTAAATAGACCCCATACATCAATCAGTATGGCATTTATTAATTGAATTGATATTTTCCTTTTCCTAATCCACTGATTTTTGAAATTATTGCACTTTCAAGCATTTTTTTGAGCAGTTCAGAAGCAGCAGAAGGAGAAATGTTAAGCCATTTAACCACATCACTACGGGAGAAAATCTTGTCTTGTATTGTTTGACGTAAGGTTTCAATATGCTGTTGTGTTTTATTTGAAAGTCTTGTTTTTTTAGGCGGAAAATAAACAATATCTTGTTTTGCTTGCCTAATGTCTTGTTTTTTGGCTTGAATGTCCTGTTTTAAAAATTGCTCGCTATGAATATGTAGCTGACGATTGCTTAACAGGTGATTTTCATTTAGCAATAAATTACGCAGAAATTTCACTAAATATTCTGTCGTTTCATAAATACCTTGGGTTAAATTATTATAATTTGCACGCACGAGAGTATTTCTAAAATACCAAGAATGTTTAGCAAAAATATTATTTTCAGCATTAAAACCGAGCGTTCTTAAATATTTAATAAAAAAGACCGCAGTTGTGCGTGTATCGCCTTCAGAAAAGGGATGAATTTGCCATAAACGTGCAATAAATATCGCTAGATGTTCAATAATTTCATCAATAGATAAACCTTTATAGCTAAATTTTTTCTCTGGGTGAGATCATATTCTAATCTTGCTTGTAGTTCAGATGCTGTATCATAAGTTATCGTATCACCATTTAATATCCATTTTTTTAGTGATATTATAATTTCGTATTTTTCCTGCGTGTGAATAGATATTTTTAAAAAGTGATTGGCGAATAGATAAATATTGATGAATATTAAATGAAAAAGCAGGTTCAGCTAATAGTTTAGCAGTGCGTACAGAAACTTTATCCGCTTCTTCTGTGCGAGAATTTTTATCGGAGCTTGGTTTTTCTTGATAATATTGACTAATCCATTGTTCTGCCGTTTCAATGGAAATTTCTCCCTCAATATTTTTCATTGCTGTTTCAATTAAATAGAGGGAAGGTTGCAAGTGATCAACCTCTTGTAACCCAATTGCTGTTTGCCACAAATAACCTTTCTCTTTTTTATTTGCCTCAATGTGGAGAAGGTATTCTTTAAATAGATCGGTTGTCATTTATTTTTCTTTTATTGAAAATGTAGTTTTATCTTTATGAGTATATAATTCATATCCTTTTAAACTTTTGCAAAATTTTGTAAAAGAATTATACCCATAAGAACGGTAATCAAATTCAGGATCTATTTTTCTTAGTGCTTCAGCAAAGCGAGATAATAAAGCTAAGTCATTCTCTACACTTTTTACCATATTAAACGCTTTTTGAATTAAACGATAATTATTAAATTGTGATGTTTCTTTTCCACTATTTGTTTTATCTTTTAAATTTTCTTCTCGAATAAATTGTTCACAAGCTTTTTTAAAGGCTTCTGGGGTATGCTCTTTTCCAATACCAATAATTCCTATTCCTTCTTCTCTTATACGATGAGCTAATCCTGTATAATCACTATCACTTGAAACAATACAAAAATGATCTACTATTTTAGAATGTAATAAATCCATTGCATTGATAATAAGCGAGGTATCCGTAGAGTTTTTACCTTTTGTATAAGCAAATTTTTGTATTGGTGTAATAGCGTGTGAATTAAGGACTTCTTTCCATTTTTTATTTCTCTCTGAAGTCCAATCTCCATAGATACGTTTAACTGTAACTCTGCCAAATCTACCTGCTTCATTTAAGATTTCAGATATCAATGAACTATCAGCATTATCAGCGTCAATTAATACCGCAACTTTTTCCATTGTTTTTCCTTATTGTTAAATTAAAGATAGCCTAAGCGGTTAGAATATCCAACGGCTTAGGCTTTTACCCACCCCTTTCCCTTTAATTTTATAAGCATTTTTCGGTTACTTGATTTTTTTTCACCTAACTTTTTTACAAGTAATGATTATAAATCCATAAATTTCAACTTATATCGCATTGTGTATGCAAACTGGCATTACACAAGGCTATCTATAAAAATAGAAAATAAGTCTATCAGGCTTTTAAGCCTATTTTTGAGCGTTAGGGTGCTCAGGACCACTTGGGTTTTCATTTGGAATATTAATAATATTATCTATTAAAATTCCATTATTTATTAAAGCTTGTCTAACAAGGAATGGTAAAGCAAATCTATTTATAAAAGAAATATCTCTTATATATCCCTCATCTGAAATACAATCAACCCAATTTAGCAATGTTTGTTTAGTTAATACTTTAATATCTACAACTAACCAAGATGCGTCATCAATTGAATGTAAATGTATATGGTATATACCATCTTTTTTAGTTCGTATTCTATTAAAAATAATTAAAATAAGATTATTATTTTCTAATTTATGAATAACAATTTTTAGATTAGGCTTAGTCCATTTAATTTTACAGTTTGGCTGATAATCAGTAAATGCTAGAGAAAAGATTATTTGACCTTCAACTTTATAAAACTTTTTCTCTTGTGTTTCATTATCTAGCCCATAGTACATTTTATAGCTTTTTCTTTTTAACGTATTGCCATAAATTTCAATTAATGCTTTAAGTTGCTCTTCTGTACCTTGTTTTGTACCAGATTTCTATTCACTGACTACTGATTGCTGTGTGCGACATTTGTCTGCAATTTGTTTTTGTGTCCATCCATCATTTAATGCTAAAAGCACAAGTTCTTTAGTCTGTTTAAATCGTTTTTTCTTTGGTTTAGATGTATTAGTTTCCATTTCATATACCAACTACGAATTAAGTTACACATAGTTTAACGGATAGTTTTCAGATTACAATTGATATATTTTTGATAAAAGAATGATATTCAGTGATAATTGAGTGAGCTGATACAACCAGCTCTTGTATTAAAATCTCAATCTACTTCATAGCCACACTCAACCATTTCAACATAGTCTTTTCATCCCACCCTTTTCTTTTCGCATAATCCTTCGCTTGATCTTCATCAATCCGTCCTAGGGTAAAATACTCACTTGCTGGGTGGGTGAAGTACCAGCCACATACACTCGCAGCTGGCCACATCGCAAAACTTTCGGTGAGTTTCATACCAACTCGTTGTTCGACTTCAAGGAGATCCCAAATAATCGCTTTTTCCGTGTGTTCGGGGCAGCTTGGGTAGCCGGGGGCGGGGCGGATGCCGATGTAGTCTTCTTTGATCAAGCGGTCGTTTTCTAAGGTTTCTTTGCTATATCCCCACACTTTAGTGCGCAGTTCAAAATGCAGGTATTCCGCCATTGCTTCGGCGAGGCGGTCGCCTACGGCTTGCAGTAATATGGCGTTGTAGTCGTCCCCTTTAGCTTTAAAGCCTTCGACTAAGTCGTGTTCTTCAATACCGGCACAGACGGCAAACATTCCGAGCCAATCTTTTTGACCGCTTGCACGGTCAGCGATAAAGTCACTCAAACAGAAATTGTACGGGCTTTTGCTGTTTTTGCCTCGTTCCGTTTGTTGGCGGAGGTGATAGCTTTTGCCTGCCACTAAAGTGCGGTCAGAATCTCGGTAGATTTCAATATCATCACCCACACGGTAGGCAGGAAAAATTCCCATTACGCCACTTGGGTTAAGCGTGCCATTTTTCTCCAGTTCATCGAGCATTATTTGAGCGTCATTCCACACTTTGCGGGCTTCCTCACCGCCTTCTGGGTAATCGAAAGCGTCAGGGTAGCCACCCATTAAGCCCCACACTCGGAAGAATGGCGACCAGTCGATAAATTGGCGGAGTAGGGAAATCGGCACGTTTTTATATTCCACAATGCCTGTTTGGTTTGGTTGCGGCACTTGGTAATCCGCCCACTCACCGCTAAAGCCGTCAAAACGGTTTGCCCGAGCTTCTTCAAGGGGAAGCTGCTTGCGTAGCGGTTTGCGGTTGGCGAAGGATTTTTGAATTTGCTCGTACTCTTTTTTCATTCGCTCCCACAATTCCGCCTTGCTTTCAGGGTTCATCAGGGCGGCACAGACGGTTACGGCACGAGAGGCATTGGTGGTGTAAATCACTTCATAATCATATTTCGGATAAAGTTTAATCGCTGTGTGTTCTTTGGAGGTGGTCGCTCCGCCAATGAGTACGGGGATATTGAGTTTCAAGCGATTCATTTCCCCTAAAAAATACTCCATTTCGTCCAAACTTGGGGTAATCAAACCGCTCAAGCCGATAATATCCGCTTTTTCTTGAATGGCGGTGTCGATAATTTTATCCGCTGGTACCATCACGCCAAGGTCGATCACCTCAAAGTTATTACATTGCAAGACCACGCTGACGATATTTTTGCCGATGTCGTGTACATCGCCTTTGACGGTCGCAATCACCACCTTGCCGTTGTTTGAGCCTTTTTGCTTGGTAGCGTTGATAAAGGGTTCAAGGTAAGCGACTGATTGCTTCATCACTCGAGCGGATTTCACCACCTGCGGTAGGAACATTTTACCCTCGCCAAACAGGTCGCCGACTACGTCCATTCCCGCCATTAACGGACCTTCGATCACTTCTAACGGCGAGGCAAACTGCTGACGAGCTTCTTCCGTATCTTCCACAATATGCGTGGTAATGCCTTTCACGAGGGCGTGTTTGAGACGTTCTTCCACTCTCCACGTTCGCCATTCGGCAAGGCTGTTATCACTGGTGGAAGCGGTCGAATTTCGGTATTTTTCAGCAATATCGATCAACCGTTCGGTCGCTTCTGCGTTGCGATTGAGCACCGCATCTTCCACAATTTCTCGCAATTCAGGATCGAGATCGTCATAAATCGCCAACTGCCCTGCATTGACGATCCCCATATCCATTCCTGCCTTAATGGCGTGGTAGAGGAACACGGCGTGAATGGCTTCTCGCATCACATTATTGCCACGGAAAGAGAAGGACACATTGGACACGCCCCCCGAAATTTTGGTGTAAGGGAGGGTTTGCTTAATGCGTTGGCAAGCGTTGATGAAATCCACGCCGTAGTTATTATGTTCTTCAATCCCTGTGCCGATGGCGAAAATATTGGGGTCAAAAATAATGTCTTCGGGTGGGAAATCGAGCTGATCCACTAAAATTCGGTAAGCTCGGGTACAGATTTCGACTTTACGTTCTTCCGTATCCGCTTGCCCCACTTCATCAAATGCCATCACGACCACCGCCGCCCCATAACGGCGAATTAGCTTGGCCTGCTGAATAAATTTTTCCTCACCCTCTTTAAGAGAAATGGAGTTCACAATCCCCTTGCCTTGAATGGATTGTAGCCCAGCTTCAATCACTTCCCATTTACTTGAGTCGATCATCACCGGCACTTTTGCTGCATCGGGTTCGGTTGCCATAATATTAAGGAAACGGGTCATACATTTTTGTGAATCGAGCAATGCCTCATCCATATTCACATCAATCACTTGAGCCCCGTTTTCTACTTGCTCAATGGCAATCTCAATCGCTTCGGCAAATCGGTCTTCTTTGATCAATTTTTTGAATTTTGCCGAACCTGTAACGTTGTTGCGTTCGCCCACATTCACAAACAGGCTTTCGTCATCAATGGTCAGCGGTTCAAGCCCCGACAGTCGCATTGCTGTTTTAATTTCAGGCAAGGGGCGAGGCTTCACGCCTTGCATTGCATCGGCAAAGGCTTTGATATGCTCTGGCGTTGTGCCACAGCAGCCACCGACAATATTTAAAAAGCCACTTTCCGCCCATTCTTTAATATGGGCTGCCATATCAACCGCACTTAAATCGTAACCCCCAAAGGCATTCGGCAAGCCTGCATTGGGGTGAGCGGACACATAACATTCGCTGATTTTAGCCAGTTGCTCCATATATTGGCGGAGTTCTTTCGGCCCTAAGGCACAGTTCAACCCAAAGCTAATCGGCTTGGCGTGGCGGAGGGAATTGTAAAAGGCTTCGGTTGTCTGCCCCGAAAGGGTTCTCCCTGAAGCATCGGTGATCGTGCCAGAGATCATAATCGGCAATTTCACCCCTAATTCTTCAAACACTTCATCAATGGCAAATACCGCAGCTTTTGCGTTGAGGGTATCAAAAATGGTTTCCACCAAAATAATATCCGCTCCCCCTGTAATCAAGCCACGGGTGGCTTCACCATAGGCTTCGACTAATTGCATAAAGGTAATATTGCGGAAACTTGGGTCATTCACGTCGGGGGAAATGGAGGCGGTGCGGTTAGTTGGCCCTAGCACGCCAGCGACAAATCTTGGTTTTTCAGGGGTGGAATATTTATCGCATAGATCACGGGCAAGTTTTGCTCCTGCAAAATTCAGCTCATAAGCGACCGCTTGCAAATCATAATCTGCTTGGGCAATGGTGGTGGCACTGAAGGTGTTGGTTTCAATAATATCCGCCCCTGCCTGTAAATATTGCTCGTGAATTTCACCAATCACATCAGGACGAGTGAGGGTGAGCAGATCATTATTGCCACGCAAATCAATCGGACTATCGGCAAATCGGCTCCCCCGAAAGTCTGCTTCAGTCAGTTTATATTTTTGAATCATCGTCCCCATCGCCCCGTCTAAAATTAAGATGCGTTGGGCGAGAGCGGCTTCTAATAGGATGGTGCGTTCTGGCGTAGTCATTGCGATTTGAGACATAAAAGTTCCTGCTAATTAAACATTCGAAAATAAGTGAAAGTTTACTCTGCTTGAAGGGATTGAGCAATGAGAGTAAGGAGAAAGAAGGGAAAAGAGGAGTTAAAATTTCTCATATTTTGCAGTTATTATGTAACATTTGCACAAAGCAAAGTAGGGTGCGTTAGCCAAAGGCGTAACGCACCATTAAACCCAAATTGGGTGCGTTACGGCAAGCCTAACGCACCCTACCCCTTGTGCCCATCATTAAAAACTCCCTTTTTAAATCGGTGGGCAAAAATGCGCCCCCTACGGGATCAATGGTATCTACGATGTGTTGTGTTACTGCTGCACAATACCGAAAAATTTCGTGTTTTTTGACCGCACTTTTTAAAGATGATGATTTACGGGCAGGGTTTACTTACCATAATTTCAATTACTTGACGATCGATATGTTGCATACTTTTGGAAGCGATTGCGCATAGATTATCAATGCTACGATCGAGATCGTGTTCAACAATGCCTTCGTTACCTGTTACACAGGTTTCGTCCATTGCCATTAGGACGGATTTATAACCTGAAGCGACACTGGTGGAAACTTTCATTGCGCAACTATTTGCCGCGCCATCACAGATGATGCCGCTAATGTCACCGATCATACTGCAAATACCCATACTGGCGGTTTTAAATTTACCCGTGAGCAAATAAGAAATGCCTGCACAACTTCCCATTGAGGCGGTGGTGACGGCACAAAGTGCGGATAATTTGGGTAATTTACTGTGAATATAAATCGCCATTAAATGGGATAAAAATAAAGCACGAAGGCGTTTTTCTTCATCGACTTTTAAATAATCCGATACCACCACAACCGGCATTGTTGCGGCAATTCCTTGATTTCCGGATCCGGAATTACTCATCGCGGGCAATGTTGCGCCTCCCATTCTGGCATCTGATGCTGCGGTAGTTTCGATCATAATTTTGCTGAGTAAATCGTCAGAGATTAAGCCGCTGCCGACTTGTTTGCGCAAGGTTCTGCCGATGTGTAAACCATAATTTTCGCGTAAACCTTCGTTAGAAAGGGCACGATTAAGTTCGGCTGCTTGTCTGATAAAGCGAATTTTCTCTAACGCCACTTGGCAGGAAAAATCAAAAATTTCGCGTGCAGTAACCTGTTTGAAAATATCGTAAGGATCGCAATCGGTGCATTCATTTACCGTTTTTTCAAATAACACTTCACCATTTTTTTCAATCAAAATGATATTAGTGTGCTGATCTTGAATGGCGACTTTTACCCAATCATTACCGGCAAATAATACCGCTTCGGAATACAAAATATGCTCGGTCGGATAAATATCCACAGAAATGCATTTTTGCTCCAGCATTGCTTTGGCATTTGAGACTTGTTCCGCAGTGATATGTTTTAATACTTGTAAACCGCCATCGGGATCGCCACCTAATGCCCCAATCGCCGCAGCAATCGGCAAGCCGACCATACCCGTTCCCGGTACGGCGACGCCTAAACCGTTTTTCATTAAATTGGGTGAAACTTTCGCTTCAATTTTGGTCGGTGTTTTACCCAAATATTTCGCTGCCGTAGCAGAAGCCAATGCAAGGGAGATAGGTTCGGTACAACCTAATGCCGGCACAACATCACGCTCGACAATGTGAAGTAACGGTTCTTCGATTTCTTTTAGTCTTTCTTGGTTCATTATCATCTTTTTTCGTTTGTTAACCGATTAATGGGCTTCATCCCAATTTTTGCCCACGCCCACTTCTACAATTAATGGAACGACAAGATTGGCGGCAGTTTCCATATATTGCTTAATTAGCGGACGGAAAAACTCGACTTTTTCCGACCGCACTTCAAATACTAATTCATCATGTACCTGCATAATCATTTCAATATCGGGATCATTGCGTACAAATTCGTCTAATTTAATCATCGCCCGTTTGATAATATCCGCAGCGGTTCCCTGCATTGGCGCATTAATTGCCACACGTTCCGCGCCTTTACGGCGCATACTGTTATTGGAATTAATCTCCGGTAAGTACAAACGGCGACCGAATAAGGTTTCCACATATCCCTGTGCTTTGGCTTTTTCGCGGATGTCATTCATAAAGTGTTGCACGCCCGGGTAGCGTTGGAAATATAAATCCATATATTTTTGTGCATCCGAACGTGGAATTCCAAGCTGGCGAGAAAGTCCGAATGCGGACATACCGTAAATCAAACCGAAGTTAATAGCTTTTGCGTTACGGCGTTGTTCACTCGTTACTTCATCTTGAGGTATTCCGAAGATTTCTGCGGCAGTCGCTCGGTGAATATCTTTGCCTTGGGCAAAGGCTTGAATGAGACCTTGGTCGTTCGACAAATGCGCCATAATGCGTAATTCGATTTGGGAGTAATCTGCCGCCATAACGGAATATCCCTCACGGGCAATAAAGGCTTGGCGAATGCGGCGACCTTCCTCATTACGAATCGGAATGTTCTGCAAGTTCGGATCACTGGAAGACAAACGTCCTGTTGCGGTTACCGCCTGATGATACGAAGTATGCACACGCCCGGTTTGTGCATTTACCATTTGCGGAAGTTTATCGGTGTAGGTGGATTTTAACTTGCTCAAGCCTCGATGCTCTACCAGCATTTTTGGTAATTCATGGCTGTAAGCGAGTTCTTCTAATACTTCTTCATTGGTTGAGGGCGCACCTTTAGGGGTTTTTTGCAGTATCGGTAAGCCGAGAGTATCAAATAGAATTTCTTGTAACTGTTTGGGGGAAGCAAGATTAAATTTTTGTCCCGCCAGTTCGTAGGCTTGTTCTTCAAGTGCGGTCAATCTGGCGGCAATTTCTTTAGATTGCATAAAGAGTGCATCACTGTCAATCAACACGCCGGTGCGTTCCATACGGGAAAGCACGCTTAATAATGGTAATTCCATTTCTTCAAAGAGAGTTACAAGGCTTGGTTCTTCTTGTAATTTTGTCCATAAAGCCTGTTGTAATTTCATTGTGACATCCGCATCTTCAGCTGCATATTCGGCGGATTGTTCTAATGGAATTTGATTGAACGTAAGCTGATTTTTACCTTTGCCGGCGATGTCTTCAAACCGAATAGTTTGATGCCCTAAATAGCGTTTGGCAAGATCATCCATATTGTGGCGACCTGTGCTATTTAGCACGTAAGATTCAAGCATCGTATCAAATGCTACACCTTGTACTTCAATACCGTTACGCGCCAAAATAGTGAGATCGTATTTGATATTTTGCCCCACTTTTTTGATGTCGGTATTTTCCAAAATCGGTTTTAAGGCTGAAAGTGCGGTTGTTTTTTCTAACGTTTTCGGTGCGCCGAGATAATCTAATTGTAGCGGTAAATAAGCGGCTTCGCCATTTTCTAAGGCAAAAGAAAGCCCGACTAAGTTTGCCGACATATAATCCAGACTATCGGTTTCCGTATCCAAAGCAATAAGGTTGGCTTGTGAAAGTTTTTCAACCCAGCGGTGAAGATCCGCTTCGGTGAGTAAGGTTTCGTATCGGCTGCGATCAATTTGAATTTCAGGTAAATTTTCAACCGCACTTGTCGTTGCCGAGGTAGCTTGATAGGCATTAATTTTTACCGGTTGCTCCGAGCTTTTCGTGATAGAATCTTTCCCGTTCATCACTTCGTTTAACCAACGCTTAAATTCATAGCGGGCGAAATATTCGGTGAGTTGATCATTTTGGCTTTCACCGAGCAACAATTCTTCCGGTGTAATATCGAGTTCCACATCGGTTTTAATGGTGGCAAGGGTGTAAGACAAGTCCGCCATCGTTTTTTGGGCAAATAATTTTTCGCCTAATTTTTTCGCTCCGCGGATGGGTAAATCCGCCACTTTTTCAAGATTGGCATAAATTTCCGCCATATTGCCGATACCCTGTAAAAGTCCCAATGCGGTTTTTTCACCTACGCCTGCAACCCCCGGAATGTTATCAACGCTATCGCCCATCAGCGCAAGGTAATCAATAATGAGTTCCGGTGGAATGCCGTATTTTTCGATTACGGCTTCACGATCAAGTAAGCTGTTATTCATCGTGTTGATAAGCATAATGTTATCATCGACTAACTGAGCCATATCTTTATCACCGGTGCTAATCAGCACTTTTTTGCCGACTTGTGAGGCTTGCACGGCAAGCGTGCCGATAACATCGTCCGCTTCCACGCCTTCTACGACTAAAAGCGGAATGCCGAGTGCGCGGATAATATCGTGTAAAGGTTGTATTTGTTTACGCAGATCATCGGGCATCGGTGGACGGTGAGATTTATATTGTTCAAATATTTCATCACGAAACGTTTTCCCTTTGGCATCAAATACGACGGCAATATGGCTGGGTTGTACCTGTGAGATCAGGCTTTTGAGCATATTTAACACACCGTACATCGCACCGGTAGGTTCTCCCACCGAATTGGTTAACGGAGGAAATGCGTGAAATGCGCGGTATAAATAAGAAGAGCCATCCACTAATACCAGCGGGTTTGCTGCGATTTGTGCCATATAAATCCCGTTTGAAAGTCAGAAAATGCAAGTATTATAACGTAAATTCGGATGGGGTGCGAATGGATAAAAGCTCGCCGATTGTTTGTAAAGTATATGACGAAAAACGCTGGCTATGGCATAATGCCACCCATTCAAAATGGAAGTAAAGGGAAGTACAATGTCATTAAAATCGGTTGAAATTGTCGTGTTAGGGCAAGTATTACGTTTAAATGTGCCTCATGAGCAAGAGGAAGCTTTGCGTCAAGCCGCATACAATTTAGACGCCTTGGTTTCCGAAATGAAGGAAAAAACAGGATTGATTCAACTTGATCGCGTGCTTTCTATTGTGGCATTGAATTTAAGTTTTGAATTGACCCAAGAAAAAAATAAAAATGCACAGATTGAAGATGTGTTGAAAACGCGAATTCAGCAGTTGGATCATTCATTGGAGAGTGTTCGTTCAACAAGAGAATAATTTGTGCGCAAGATCACAAATTTTAGAAATTACTACTGGTAAAAAAACAGCGTTTCGGCTAGTATAAAGCCCATAAAAGATTTCCTGGAGTGCTCGTCAGTGGGCTATGTCCCTGAGCCGATACTTAAAATCTTATAAATCGGTTTCCCGTCATTGGTGTGTAGGCTTTGCCTTTATTTTTCTCCTGAAAAATAAAGGAATTAAGAAACCTGAAGATGACCTTATCGATTTCCTTGAACCGTCGGGTTCAAGGACTACCGCCCGCAACGGCACTCTGGGTCCTTCCCCTTTCATTTCTATGAGTATTCAACAACGTAGTCAAATTCGTCGTCAAGTTCGTAAAACTCGTGCAAATTTAACCGCACTTCAGCAGCAACGGGCGGAACAAACCGTTACACTTCAAGCTCTTGATTTAATTCAACAGCGTCAAGCACAGAACATCGCCCTATATCTTTCTTTTGATGGTGAAATTTCCACCCACGCCTTAATAAAAAAACTTTGGGAACAAAATAAGAGTGTGTTCTTGCCGGTATTACACCCTTTTGCCGAACATCATTTATTATTTTTACGTTATTTACCGGATACGCCTTTGGTGCAAAATCAATTTGGGATTTGGGAACCGAAACTCAATGTACAAAATGTGTTGCCGTTAAATGAGTTAGATATTTTATTCACCCCCTTGGTGGCTTTTGATAAACATGGCAATCGTCTTGGAATGGGCGGTGGCTTTTATGATCGTACGTTGCAACATTGGCAAAAAAAATCTTTTATTCCCGTGGGATTGGCGCATAGCTGTCAGCAATTTGAATCCTTACCTGTTGAATCTTGGGATGTGCCGCTTTTTGCTATTTTGGTTGGGTAAAATCTATCATCTTAATCAAATTGATAGGTAAAACTAAAAAATATTTCGCGTTTTCTCTTGAAATCCCCTCAAATGCTCTTACTTATTTTGTGTGAAAGGCGAAAGCCATTATGAGTCTCAAAATAAGGAAAAGGTATGAATATTGAAAAATTTACCACAAAATTTCAACAAGCCTTGAGTGAAGCCCAGTCTCTCGCGCTCGGCAAAGATAATCAGTTTATTGAACCGGTGCATTTATTGACCGCACTTTTAAATCAACAAGACGGCTCTATTGCGCCGATTTTAACGGCAAGTGGTGTAAATGTCGCCTTATTGCGCAATGAATTAAGCAACGAGCTTAATAAGTTACCGCAAGTTTCTGGCAATGGAGGCGATGTACAACTTTCTCGTCAATTACTTAATTTATTAAATTTATGCGATAAGCTCGCACAACAAAACCAAGATAAATTTATTTCAAGTGAATTATTTCTGCTTGCCGCATTAGAGGAGCGTGGTTCGTTAAAGGATATTTTAACGAAGTGCGGTGCGAAAAAAGAGCAAATTTCACAGGCGATTCAACATATTCGTGGAGGACAAAAAGTGAACGATCAAAATGCAGAAGAAAGCAGACAAGCTCTTGAGAAATATACGATTGATTTAACCGCACGTGCAGAAAGCGGAAAACTTGATCCGGTAATCGGGCGTGACGAAGAAATCCGCCGTGCGATTCAGGTTTTACAACGCCGTACAAAAAATAACCCTGTCTTAATCGGCGAGCCGGGCGTGGGAAAAACCGCCATCGTGGAAGGATTGGCGCAACGCATTGTCAATGGTGAAGTACCGGAAGGATTGAAAAATAAACGAGTTCTTTCCTTGGATATGGGCGCATTGATTGCGGGAGCAAAATATCGCGGTGAATTTGAAGAGCGTTTGAAAGCCGTGTTGAACGAGCTTGCAAAAGAAGAAGGGCGTGTGATTTTATTTATTGATGAAATTCACACAATGGTCGGAGCCGGCAAAACCGATGGCGCAATGGATGCCGGTAACCTATTAAAACCGAGTTTAGCGCGCGGCGAATTACATTGTGTGGGTGCAACAACCCTTGATGAATACCGTCAATATATTGAAAAAGATGCGGCACTTGAACGCCGTTTCCAAAAAGTGTTTGTAGATGAACCAAGCGTAGAAGATACCATTGCGATTTTGCGCGGTTTGAAAGAACGTTATGAAATCCACCATCACGTAGATATTACCGATCCGGCAATTGTGGCGGCGGCAACGCTCTCTCATCGTTATATCTCGGATCGTCAGTTACCGGATAAAGCGATTGATTTGATTGATGAAGCCGCTTCCAGTATTCGGATGGAAATTGATTCCAAACCGGAACCGCTCGATCGTCTGGAACGCCGTATTATTCAATTAAAATTGGAGCAACAGGCACTCAAAAAAGAAGAAGACGAGGCAAGCCGTAAACGTTTGGAAATGTTAGAAAAAGAACTTTCTGATAAAGAACGTGAGTACGCAGAATTAGAAGAAGTATGGAAATCCGAAAAAGCCGCACTTTCCGGTTCACAACACATTAAACAAGAGTTAGATGCAGCGAAAACCGAAATGGAACAAGCACGCCGTGCCGGTGATTTAAGCAAAATGTCCGAATTACAATACGGTCGAATTCCGGAGTTGGAAAAACAACTTGCCCAAGCCGAAACCGGCGAAGGGAAAGAAATGACTTTGTTACGCTACCGTGTGACCGATGAAGAGATTGCCGAAGTGCTTTCTAAAGCGACCGGTATTCCGGTCTCTAAAATGATGGAAGGTGAGAAAGAAAAACTCTTACGTATGGAAGAAGAATTGCATAAACGGGTCATCGGTCAAAATGAAGCTGTAGATGCGGTGGCGAATGCGATTCGCCGTAGCCGTGCGGGGCTTTCTGATCCGAATCGTCCGATTGGTTCTTTCTTATTCTTAGGACCAACCGGCGTGGGTAAAACGGAATTATGCAAAACCTTGGCGAAATTCTTATTCGACAGTGAAGATGCGATGGTTCGTATTGATATGTCGGAGTTTATGGAAAAACACAGCGTTTCCCGCCTTGTCGGTGCGCCTCCGGGGTATGTGGGTTATGAAGAAGGCGGTTATTTAACCGAAGCGGTTCGCCGCCGTCCGTATTCCGTCATTTTGCTTGATGAAGTAGAAAAAGCACATGCCGATGTGTTCAATATTCTGTTACAAGTATTGGATGACGGTCGTTTGACGGATGGTCAAGGAAGAACCGTAGATTTCCGCAATACCGTTGTAATTATGACGTCTAACTTGGGCTCACATTTAATTCAAGAGCATCAAGGCGGAAGTTATGATGAAATGAAAGACATGGTGATGTCGGTGGTGAGCGGACACTTCCGTCCGGAATTTATCAATCGTATTGATGAAACCGTGGTGTTCCACCCGCTTGCGAAAGAAAACATTCGAGCGATTGCAGGCATTCAGTTGGAACGTTTGGCAAAACGTATGGAAACGCGTGGTTATGAAATTGTGTTCAGCGAAGCCTTGATTAATTTTATTGGCGAAGTGGGATACGACCCGATTTACGGTGCTCGTCCGTTAAAACGTGCCATTCAACAAGAAATCGAAAACCCGTTGGCACAACAAATTCTTTCAGGGAAATTACTCCCAAGCCGCATTGTGACGGTGGATTATGCTGATGGAAAAGTTGTGGCAAGACAATAGGTTTTCTTAATACGAAAGTGCGGTCAATTTCGACCGCACTTTTTTGTTAATACGGCATTATACATCACTTGCACAAAACAGAGTAGGGTGTGTTAGCCAAAGGCGTAACGCACCGTTCAATCCGAGTTTGGTGCGTTACGGCAAGCCTAACGCCCCCTACATTTGAATTAAAAACAGCCTTTTGTGCAAGTGATGTATAATACCGTGTTAATGTTGATCCCGTTCCCACAAATCTGCATATTTTACGAATGTGGAATGGGCGGAAAGCACGGCAAGTAAAAAGCCTTGTTTGCCATCTAAAAAACCCGCTTTAAGAATATACATTTTTACAAAACAGCTAATAGCGTGGGTGATTCCCTGAAGTAGATTGGCTTTTTTACCTTTTGCTTGGCGTTGATCCGCCCAGGCTTTCGCATAACCTGCCGATTTCACCAAATAATGGTGAATGCTTTTATAAGTGAAATGTTCTAAATCGCCTTTTAATCGCTCGACTTTCGTACCGTTCGGATAACAAACTTTTTCATGAACTAAGGCATCATTATAGCCGGCATAATCCGTGCGATATAAACGCACGACATAATCGGGATACCAACCGGAGTGGCGAATTTCCCGCCCGAATACTTCGCTAACGCGTGGTAGTTCATATACGGTATTTTCGGTATTTTTTTGTACGGCTTGCTGAATGGATTCTCGCAATTCTGGAGTGATTCGTTCATCGGCATCAAGCCAAAGTACATAATCACTTGTTACGTATTGTTGGGCAAGTTGGCGTTGTTTACCAAAGCCCTGCCAATCTGTATTTTCGTAAAATTTTGCACCATAGTTTAAGGTGATTTCTTTCGTGTTATCTGTGCTACCGGAGTCTAAAATCACGATTTCATCCACCCAACCTTTTACGGTATCAAGGCATTTTGATAAATCCTTTCCTTCATTTTTTACAATCATCGCAACGCTAATTGTTGGCATCTTTTTATCCCTTTTTTGATATACTAACCGGAATTTTTCAGAGTATAACCGAATTTTATTTATGTGGCGTTTTTTTTATACCGGCGTAATGTACCTAATCCAGCCATTTGTGCTGTTTTTTATGTGGATGCGTGGATTTAAAGCCCCGAATTACCGTAAAAGATTGTGTGAGCGTTATGGCTACTACGAGAATTTGTCTCGCCCTTCAGCTTGTGGGATTGTGATTCACGCCGCTTCAGTGGGCGAGGTGATCGCCGCCACACCGTTAGTACGCCGTATTCAACAACATTATCCTAATTTATCGATAACCTTCACTACAGTAACACCAACCGGCTCGGATCGTGTGAAAGCCGCTTTCGGTGATAGCGTGACCCATTGTTATTTACCTTACGATCTCCCTGATGCGATTAATCGTTTTATTGATTTTATTCAGCCCAAACTTTGCATTGTGATTGAAACGGAACTTTGGCCGAATTTGATTCATCAACTTCATCGCCGTAATGTGCCGTTTATCGTAGCAAATGCGCGTTTGTCGGCTCGTTCGTCAAAACGATATGGAAAAGTACGATCTGGTTTACAGACAATGTGGTCGCAAATCAGTTTGATTGCGCCACAAGACCAAATTAGTGGAAAACGTTTTTTAGCACTGGGTTATCCTGAAGCGAATCTTAAACTTACCGGTAATATTAAATATGATTTGACCGTCAATTCTGTACTGCTTAATCAAATTCTGTTTTTGCGTGAACAATGGGTTCAACAACGTCAAATCTGGATCGCCGCCAGCACGCACGAAGGTGAAGAAGGAATTATTTTGCAGGCGCATCGGCAGCTTTTAAAAAAATATCCCGATTTGCTTTTATTGCTCGTGCCACGCCATCCGGAGCGTTTTAATTCCGTTGCCGATTTAATTGAAAAAGAAAAATTCCAATTTATCCGCCGTTCTTCCGGTGAATCGCCAAATTCCGGTACGCAAGTGATTTTGGGGGATACTATGGGAGAGATGATGTTGCTATATGGGATTTCCGATATTGCTTTTGTGGGAGGAAGTCTTGTAAAACAAGGCGGGCATAATCCGCTTGAGCCCTTAGCCTTTAAAATCCCTGTGATCACCGGCAAGCACACCTTTAATTTTCCCGAGGTGTTTAGAATGTTACTAGAAGTGCAGGGTGTGCTTGAAGTTAATTCCACAGCAAATGCTTTGGAACGCGCGGTCGAAGCCTTGCTTAATTCACCGGAAGCGCGTAAACGTCTCGGTAATGCCGGTTATGAAGTCTTAATTGAAAATCGTGGGGCGTTGCAACGTTTGTTAGATTTATTAAAACCTTATTTGGAGCGTAATGTATGACAACAGTGATCTACCCCGGCACATTTGATCCTATAACTAACGGACATTTAGACATTATCAAACGAAGTGCGGTCATTTTTCCAAGCGTTTTGGTTGCCGTGGCAAATAGCCCAAGTAAGAGCCCATTATTTTCTTTAGAAGAACGTGTAGAGCTTGTACGTCAATCCGTTTATTCGTTGCCTAATGTGGAAGTATTCGGTTTTTCTGATTTATTGGCAAAAGTGATTACGGAACGTCAGGTTTCCGCCATTATTCGTGGTGTACGGACGACAACTGATTTTGAATATGAACTTCAATTGGCCGCACTCAATCGTTTATTAACAAATGGTGTAGAAAGCTTATTTTTTCCTCCAAGTGAAAAGTGGGCGTTTGTTTCATCCACGATTGTGCGTGAAATCTATTTGCATGGCGGTGATGTCTCAGAGCTTGTGCCCGCCCCCGTATTTCAGGCACTGCAAGCGAAATGAAAAAGTTAATTTTTCTGACCGCACTTTTTACCTTATCCGGCTGTGGTACGGTAGTGAAGTTGATTACTCCTTCAGAAAAATACTCCGCTTATGCCGGTGTGGCTTACGATTTAGAAATGGCGCAACAATGGGGCTTTCCGATTTTGGATTTGCCGTTATCTTTTTTGTTAGATACGGTTTTATTGCCCTATGTGTGGGCACAGTAATGTGTTATTTCGATAGCGGAATAATTTATCACTCGCCGTTCTTGCGCTCTATTGTGTAAAGCGGCGTGTCATATCCTATGCTTTAACAGTTATTACAATAAAAAAACGGTATTATGTATCAGTTGCACAAAGAGAATTTTATCTCCGATATTTCTTGGAGTAGGGTGTCGTTAAGCGAAGCCTTAACGCACCGTTTTATATTTGCCTAACGGCAACAAATACCGTAAAAAAAACTTCACTTATCACTATGAAACTCAATCCCCAACAACAACAAGCCGTGGAATGTGTTACCGGCCCTTGCCTTGTGCTGGCAGGGGCCGGCTCCGGCAAAACACGTGTAATTATTAATAAAATCGCACATTTGATTGCAAAGTGCGGTTATTCTCCACGACAAATTGCAGCAGTCACTTTCACGAACAAAGCCGCCCGAGAAATGAAAGAACGTGTGGCGCATTCTATCGGTAAAGCCCGGTCTAAAGGACTGACGGTATCCACTTTCCACACACTTGGTTTTGATATTATCAAGCGGGAATATAAAGCCCTTGGCTTTAAAGCGAATATGACCTTGTTTGATGAACATGATCAGTTTGCTTTATTGAAAGAACTCACTGCTGATGTGCTGAAAGAGGACAAAGATTTACTGCGTGAATTAATTGCTGCGATCTCTAACTGGAAAAATGATTTAATCTCGCCACAACAAGCTTTTGTTTTAGCCCATGATGCGAAGTATCAAATTTTCGCTCGGTGTTATGAACGTTATGCCGCACAAATACGTGCTTATAATGCGTTGGATTTTGACGATTTAATTATGCTGCCGACCTTATTGTTTAAACAAAACGAAGAAGTGCGGTCAAAATGGCAAGGGAAAATTCGTTATTTATTGGTGGACGAATATCAAGATACCAACACCAGCCAATATGAATTGATTAAATTGTTAGTAGGGGAACGTGCCTGTTTTACCGTAGTCGGTGATGACGATCAATCTATCTATTCGTGGCGTGGCGCACGTCCGGAAAATATGGTGCGATTACGTGATGATTTTCCTCGTTTGCAAGTCATAAAATTGGAACAAAATTACCGCTCCACGCAACGAATTTTGCATTGTGCGAATATTCTTATCGACAATAATGAACACGTGTTCGACAAAAAACTTTTCTCCAATATCGGTGAGGGTGAAAAACTACTCGTAATTGAAGCGAAGAATGAAGAACACGAAGCGGAACGCATTGTTGCAGAACTTATCTCACACCGTTTTAGCCGAAAAACCAAATATAAAGACTACGCCGTTTTATATCGTGGAAATCACCAATCCCGCTTGTTGGAAAAAGTGTTAATGCAAAATCGTATTCCCTATAAAATTTCAGGCGGTACCTCTTTTTTCTCCCGTGCTGAAATCAAGGATATGATGGCATATTTGCGTTTAGTGGTAAATCAAGATGATGATGCGGCATTTTTGCGCATTGTGAATACGCCAAAACGTGAAATTGGAACGGCAACTTTGCAAAAACTTGGCGAACTGGCTCAAGAAAAACAGATGAGTTTGTTTGATGCAATTTTTGAATTTGAACTCATTCAGCATATCACCCCGAAAGCCTATGATGCATTGCAAAAATTCGGACGCTGGATTGTGGAATTGAATGATGAGGTGCAACGCTCTGCACCGGAACGCGCCGTGCGTGCTATGTTGGCAGCAATTCACTATGAAGAATATTTATATGAATATGCCACCAGTCCGAAAGCGGCTGAAATGCAAAGTAAAAATGTTGCCACTCTATTTGACTGGGTGGCGGATATGTTAAGAGGGAATGAGGCGGACGAGCCGATGACCTTAAGCCAAGTGGTGGCAAGATTGACACTACGGGATATGCTTGAGCGAGGCGAAGATGAAGAAAATGCGGATCAGGTTCAATTGATGACCTTACACGCTTCTAAAGGGTTAGAATTTCCCTATGTGTATCTTATCGGTATGGAAGAAGGAATTTTGCCGCATCAAACCAATATTGATGAAGATAATGTAGAAGAGGAGCGGCGTTTGGCTTATGTAGGTATCACTCGCGCACAAAAAGAACTGACTTTTTCATTGTGTCGTGAACGCCGTCAATATGGCGAATTGACTCGCCCGGAACCGAGCCGTTTTTTGGAGGAATTACCAAATGATGACGTGCTATGGGAACGTGATCAACCGAAACTTACTGCGGAGCAAAAACAGCAACAAACCCAAAATCAGTTGGATCGTTTACGTGATATTTTGAAGGGCTAAAAGTGCGGTCAAAAATGACCGCACTTTTTCATTATTACAGTATTATGTAGCTGTTGCACAAAGAGAATTTTATATCCAATATTTAATTTGGGTAGGGTGCGTTAAGCTTTGCGTAACGCACCATCTTATCGTTACACTTGGTTAATTGGCGCGTTACGGCTTCGCTTAACGGCACCCTATGTTTCAAATTGTGTGACTGCTACATAGTACCGCTTATTTATAGATTGCCTCCGTACGGAGTAATAACCATGCTTGTGCCGTCCCTTTTGTGAGTGGAAGAAGGGCGGTTCTTACTTTATGATGATAAGTATTTAGCCACTGAATTTCATTTTCAGTCATCAGCGATAAATCAATTAACCTTGTATCAATCGGGCAAAGGGTGAGATTTTCAAAATAAAGGAAATTGCCGAATGCCGTTTCCTGTGGATTTTGCACGGCACGATTGACGACAAGATTTTCGATTCTAATGCCCCATTTCCCCGGGCGATAAAGCCCCGGTTCATTAGAAGTAATCATTCCCTCTTTCATCTCTTGATGTGGGGTTTGCGGTGCAAGGTAAGAAATGACTTGTGGCCCTTCGTGTACGTTAAGGAAATAGCCCACACCGTGACCGGTGCCGTGCCCATAATTACATTGTGCCAGCCATAATGGCTTACGGCAGATGGCATCAATTAAAGTGGAATTAATATTTTCAGGAAACACAGTTTCCGCTAAAGCAATGTGGGATTTTAATACGAGCGTATAATCTCGTTTTTGCTCTGAGGAAATTTCGCCCACAGGGACAACTCGGGTAAGGTCTGTCGTACCGCCTAAATATTGGGCACCGGAATCAATTAATAATAAACCGTTACCTTTAATTTCACTATAAGCCTCCGGTGTCGCGGAATAATGTGGCAGTGCTGCATTGGCATTAAATCCGGCAATGGTGTTAAAACTTAACGAAATAAAACCGGGACGTTGACTGCGATATTTATATAACATTGAATCAATATCCAGTTCATTCATCGGAATATTGTTGGTTAAGTTTGCCTCAAATTCGGCAAAAAACTCACATAATGCTACGCCATCTTGGCGCATAGCCTCTCGGATATGTTCAAGATCCGCCGATGATTTAATAGACTTAAACAACGTTGTCGGATTGATATTTTCAACTAAATGTGTGTTGCAAGGCAAATGTTGTAGAACACTCATTGCCGTTTTATCCGGGTTAATTAAGATTGTACCTGTAATTTGTGCAATGGCGTTTCCTATATTTTCATAAGGTGCAAGTAAAATATCGGCTTGTGAGAGAATAACACGGGCTTGCTCGGTGAGTTTCTTTTCATCAACAAATAAGACCGCACTTTCCGAACCGATGAGGAGATAAGATAAAAATACAGGATTATAAGGCACATCATTACCACGCAAATTTGTAAGCCACGCAATGTCATCAAGTGATGAAATTAAATGCCAGTTTGCGTATCGTTCATTCATGGTTTTACGTATGCGGGTCAGTTTTGCGCTGGTGGTTTCTGAAACAAATGCAGGATTATGCGGATAAATCGGTTCAAGAGGTAGTGATGGGCGATTACTCCATACCCTATCTGTAATATCCGTTGCGATGTTTAGTTGAATATTTTTAGGGGCAAAAACTTGTTGTAGCTGTCGTTTTGCGGTAAGCGAAAGCATATCTGCCGCACATCCTACAATGGCGTTTTGGGGTAAGGTTTGTGCTAGCCACTCGGGGTAATTTATCACTTCCCCGAGTTTTTGTAATGCAATGCCACTTCCTTTCAGTTGATGCTCTGCCTGTTCCCAATAGCGACTATCCACCCAAAGCCCTGCTTGATCCGCTGTGATGATAAGCGTTCCTACCGAACCGGTAAAACCTGAAAAATAACGTCTAACCTGCCAATGCTCCGGTAAATATTCGGATAAATGCGGATCGGCTGAAGGAATAATCCACGCATTAAAACCTTGTTGTTGCATGGCTTGGCGTAAATACGCAAGCCGTTTTGTAATATCCATTGTATTCTCCTTTATATTAATCAATGCCTTTTAGCATACGATTGAGCTTTGGTGTTAACAATAATAGTACCACGCCTCCGACTACACCGATTATGCACAATAATAAATAAAAATCAGCCGCCATTTCTGCATTAAAATAATCTTTGAATAAGACGCCACCGAGTGTAAATCCTAGGGAAAGCGCAAGAAAATTGAGCGCAACCATTTGGGTTTTAAACATTTTTGGTGCAATTTTAGTGATAAAGGAAAGGGAAATCGGTGAGATAAATAATTCCCCTAAACTAATACCTAACAAAACTAATATGAAGACGAGCATAGGCATTGGGGTATTGGTCGTAATAAAAGGAACGAAACTAAGATAGGAAAGCCCCACTAATAACATCGAAAGGGCAAATTTTAACGGTGTTTTCGGTTGTTTTTCATTCATCTTTGTCCAAAGTGCCGCCATTACACCGGAAAATAAGATAATCCACATACTTTGAATAGAATCTTTCCAAGAAACCGGCACGGTAAAGTTGCCAATCGTGCGCTCCACCGTTTCATCAAAATAGATAGTTGCGGCGGTATAAATTTGAAACCATATCGCCCAAAACAGACAGATGATAATAAATAAAGGGATATACGCGGTAATATATTGTTTTTGCGCCATACTGATTTGTTTATTGGTTAATAAACGAGAAAAGTAGAGAATGACAACCGCAATAATGGTAATGAGTAAGGCATTAGAAAAATTACTTAATGTGAGCAAACCCGTTGCAATGAAGAGGAGCAAAGCAGTAATAATCATCGCTGCAATCAGTATAACCTTTTTGATTTCACCTTGTGTAAGAGGATGGGGCACTGCCGTTTTTGGCAAATTTTTGCGACCTAGTGCATAACGCCAAAGACCTAATGCCATACCTATCGCTGCCGCACCAAATCCATAATGAAAGCCGAGGTGTATTTGGAGTAATCCCGTTAATAATGGGCCAAGAAAACCGCCAATGTTAATGGAAATATAGAAGATGGAAAAGCCGGCATCGCGTAATGGTTTCAATTTATCCGTTTCGTATAATGACCCAACCATCGCACTTGCGGAAGATTTTACCCCACCGCTTCCTAATGCGATAAAAATAATGCCGAGTGATAAACCGAATAACCCGGGAATTAACGCCAAGATCGTATGTCCTAGCATCACTACAATACCGGAAATAAAGAGCGTTTTTTCTGCACCTAGAATACGATCCGCAAGCCAAGCACCCAAAATGGTAGAGAGATAGACACTTCCGCCGTAAGTCCCGACAATACCGCCGGCAATGGACTTGTCGATACCTAATCCGCCATATTCAATAGAATAATAAAGATAGATAAGTAAAATTCCTTGCATACCATAGAAAGAAAAACGTTCCCATAATTCAATATGGAACAAGGTTGATAGTTGAAAAGGGTGTCCAAAGAATGTTTTTTGAGTTGTTGGTGGGGTGTGGTTAGGCATAATGGCCTCCTAGTATAATGTGATCTGCGACGTATTAGGGATATTTGTCAAATAATGATCGCAAAACGGTATAAAATATCGCCATTAGTTATCTAACAATTATTTAACAAAAAGTCAACAAGCAAAAGGGTTAAGAGTTAAAAGTGCGGTTAAATTTAGCAGAATTTTGGAGAACTTATACAAATTTAAATAACAAGATTATTATCTTCACTGATTTTATTATTCCTTAAATTTCAATGATCATCTCTTAATTTACGATGCTTGAAGAAAATAGCCTTTTTACTTGGTTTATTCACATGCTCTTCTAAAAATGTATTTATTTTCTACATACTAAAATAAGATAAATTTCTATAAACGTTATTTCTACGGGTTTATTGATATTTTAATTCTCTTTCAGCCTCTGATTTGGGTTTTCTTGTTAATTTTTAAATAATGTTAGCTACTCGGTAAGCTAGGCAAAGGTGAGCAGGTATCACCAGAAGATTTTGTCTACTGTGCCAATTTTGTTTGGCTTGTAAATATTCAAAATAATTTTGAGAGATCTATCACAAAATTAAAACTTCATTATTGTTTTTATTTTGGAGTATTGCTACATTCAATCGGTAATAATTTTGGTTTACTTTTAACCATTTTACACGCCTAGGAGCAACTCTATGAAAAAGACAACATTCTTCAAAAAAACCGCATTATCTCTTCTAATTTCTTCTGCAATTTTTACCACAAATCCTGTGGAGGCAGTTTATTCCAACGCTATTTTAGATTTTTCCAGTTTGGAAAATTTTGATAGGCCTATTGATGTAACTCAGCAATTTAGAGACAAAGGGGTGTTTAGCTTAGGATCCGGTACGGTGACATTTCGTGTAAAACCTAATGGCGGTTTTAATAATTTATTAGGGGTCAGTGATCCGGCGTCTAATGTGCGTTATGCCTCTTTTTACGTAAATACCAGAGGTAATAAAGTGCAATATGGGGTGGAATTACGAACAGATACTAATACTCGTTTAATTCCAAATAGTGAATTAGTTACGCCGGAATTGCCGATTACCAATGAATTTAGAACGGTTACCTATGCTTTTGATAAAGCCAATCAAACCATTAAAATTTATGTTGATGGGCAGTTACAAAAAAGCACTAATCAATCCAAATTTTTTGAAGATATTTCAGGTTTAACGACTGCAACATTAGGTTCATTGACACGTGCAAGCTACCCCGCCAATAATTTCTCAGGCTCAATTTATCACGCGGGTGCCATCGATGATGTGTTGTCTGATGAAGCAATAGCACGCTTACATTCGGATATTGTTGAGCGACAAAGAGTTGATATCCAAAAAAATGCAGAAAAACTTGCTTTTTTACATGAAAAACGAACCAATATGGGAGCGTTTATGAGTGAAAAAGAGGAATTATTTAAACCGGGACAAGGCGGAGCAAGAAGTTATCGCATTCCCGGTTTATTTACCACTAAAGATGGTGTTGTAATTGCAGCCATTGATAAGCGGAATCAACACGCCTCTGACTGGGGGAATATTGATTTAGCTGTCCGTCGTAGTTTGGACGGCGGGTTAACTTGGCAAGAAGATCAAGTCGTTGTCGATTTAGCCACGCAGCCCTATCAAAATTTGGGACCGGCAGAATCCGCATTGGTGATTGACGGAGTAATGACGCAGGACAAAAAGAGCGGTCGAATTTTTATGATGTTTGATATGTTCCCTGAATCTCAAGCATTATTTGGTATGTTTAATGATTCCAAAACAAGCTATGAAGCGGAGGGAAATGGACATATTAAGGTTAATGATAAATGGTATCGATTGATAACAGATGGTAATGGTCAAAGATACACCGTTCGTGAAGGCGGAATTGTTTACAACTCTGCCGGTGAAGCACAGGATTATCGCATTGTCGTAGAAGGTGATCCAAACCGTTCATTTAAAGATCTCGGGGATATTATAAGAATTAGCGACAATGAGCGTATAGGTAATATTTTCTTGCGTTCAAAACGAGCCGGTCATGATAGTGGGTCGTTCAATGCTCATTACACGAGTTATTTATGGATGACTTATAGTGATGATAACGGTAAAACTTGGGCAAGCCCTGTAGATATAACAACGCAAGTTAAAGCGGATTGGATGCGTTTTCTTGGAACAGGACCGGGGACAGGGATTCAGTTAAAAAATGGCAACCTTATGATCCCTGTTTATTATACCAATCGTGATAATAAACAATCTGCCGCTGTTATTGTGAGTTCGGACGGCGGTAAAACGTGGAAACGGGGGGAATCGCCTAATGATGCTTACCACGATGAGATAGGCGGTTCTCGTTATATCAATAATCAACAATATGAACTTACTGAATCCCAAGTCGTTGAAATGAACAATGGCGATATCAAAATGTTCTCTCGCAACCGCACCGGAGCGGTAGTGATTTCTACCAGCCACGATGGTGGAATGACGTGGGATAAAAGTGCTTATTTAAGAGAAGCCGCATTACTTGATCCTTATTCTCAAATGTCCGTTATTCACTACTCTAAACTGATTGATGGTAAAGAATATTTGGTGTTTGCCAATCCGCACGCCAATACACGCCGCAATGGTAAAGCTTGGTTGGGGGAAGTTCAGCCGGACGGTTCGATTGAATGGAAATATCATACCACTATTGATGAAGGCACTTATGCTTATAATAGCCTGACTGAATTACCAAACGGTGATATTGGCTTGTTATATGAGCAGGTTCAAGGCGAAAATGCAAAATTTGTGCGATTTAATCTCCAAGAACTGTTTTGGAAAAGCAACATGATTTACCGAGACAGCCGCAATACCTCAAACCCAAATGTTTCACTCAACAGCATTGAGGAAGAAACCTATTATAAAATTGGCGATGGCGAAATGGTAAAAGTGGGAGAGGGCATTAATCCTGCTCATTTGGAAGTACGAGAAGGGATTTCCACGCTCAATCAACAAGCCAATAGTGCGGGTGAAAAACAGGCTTATGCTTCTGTTTTAGTGAAAGAAAAAGGCACTTTACGACTAGCAGATAACGAACAACTTAATCTTAGCAAAGTCAATCTTGAAAAAGGAACTCTTGATTTATTCGGTCGTGATTTCACTCTTGCCCCACAAGCAAACACTGAAAACCAAGGATTACGCTCGCCGACGATTACGGGAAATATCGTCAATCACGCCACTACAGCGGCAACATTCAATTATCAACTCGATGGCGAACATCGGATTGTCGGTAAAGTAGGCGATAATCAAGGCGATCTCAATTTGAATTACCAGCCAACAGAAACCCAAAGTGCATTAATATTGGACGGAACTAGCCGACTTAATCAAATTGAAGTGAAAAAAGGTAACTTGGTTTATGCGGATCACCAACATCAAGCGAAACAGATCAACTTAGCCACCGGTAGCCAAGTTACCTTACAAAATAATGCGGTATTAAATGCACAGAAAATTTCCTTAGCGAATAATGCGACTGTGGCTATTGAATCTGAGCAAATTGTCCAACTCAATACAAATACCGAAGGCGATGGGCAATTGATTAAAACGGGCAATGGCTATGCCAAAGTCAGCGGTGAATTAAACCACACAGGAAACACGCAAATTACCGGCGGTATTTTTGAATTAAATGGCAACATTAAGCAAAGTGCGGTCAATTTTTCGGGTAATTCTGTGTTAGCTGGGCAAGGTTCAATCGGAGGAACATTGACTTTGTCCGAAGGAAGTCGTATTCAACCGACAATGTTTGTCGCAAACCCACAAGAATTTAATGGTAACCGATTAACCCTTAACCATCTAAATAACGAAGGGGGCAGCTTTATGCTGACGGTTAATAATGATAGCGAACAGATTAAAAACTGGCGGCACGACCAAGTATTGCTCAAGGGCAAACTAGAAAGTGAACAACCAATGCCTGTGGATATTCAATTATTAAATAACCATTTAGGTAATTCCGATAAGAATAATAACGGGCGTTATGATGCCGACGAGGGGATTTCGCTTATTCAAGTGAAAGATCCTAACGCATTACAGAAAGTAGCGTTACGTCAGATTCTCAGCTTAGATCGGAGTGCAGGTTTACATCCTCTCACTCTCGTCAGTGTTGAAGCAGGCGTGTCAGCGGCAGCGGATAACCAAGTAAGTGATACGGCAAATTCTGATTTTACCGATTTCCGCTTACAAAATGTAATGATTGATGAAACCGGTCAACCGTTAGAACCTGTAATTAGAAAACCTAAACCTGTTGAACCAACCCCACCTGTGGTAGAAAACCCGGTTCAGCCTGTTAAACCAATCCCACCTGTGGTAGAAAACCCGGTTCAGCCTGTTAAACCAACGCCATCTGTAGAAGAAAAACCGGTTCAGCCTGTTAAACCAACCCCACCGGTGGTAGAAAAACCGGTTCAACCTGCTGAACCTGCACCACCAGTAGCGGATGCTGAGCTAAAACCAAGCCGTTCGGCAGTGTTGGCTCAAGTCCCTTCTTATATTGTGTCAAACACCGCCCTTTATCATCAAGGTAATCAAATTCAAGGGATTTTCCAAGATAATATTGAGCTAAAACATAAACACGGGATTTATGTGATCCAATCTCATACCAAACATCGCTATCATAATGATTTAGGTTTTACGAATTATGGCTATCATTATAAATCCTCACAAAATACAACATTATTAGGTGGTTATGTATCTCTGAATGATCATAGTGAACTACACTCGGCACTTGCCTTTAGCCAACAAAAAGTTGAACCGCAAGCAGCAGATGGATATAGTCAAGCAAAATATAAAACGGTTTCTGCATTAGCTGCATTAAATAACCGTTGGGATAACTGGTTATTTAAGATTGGGCTAGGCTATCATCACCACAAAGGTGATATTTCCACAGCTAAACAACAAGACATTAGTTCTGTGAAAGCTCATCAACTCCAGTTCTTTGGACAACTGGGATATGATATTCCTGTTGGGAAATTTAGCCTCACGCCAACGACAGTTTTAAGTTATCAATATCTACATAACAATATCAAAGATAGTGGAAATGGTTGGAAAATTGATAACAAAAACTATCGTGTATTTACCCAACAACTCGGAACCTATTTAAATTGGAAAGGAGAAAAATTAACCTTAAAAGCCGGCGTATTCTATGAGTATAATCGTAGCAATAATCCAAAAGTTGTGATCAGCCCAACAGCTAATCAGAGCGAAGATTTTGCGATAGGTAAATTGGGCAATGCTATGGTTTATAAAGTAGCTGCAACGGTTAATATTACACAAAATCTAACTTTTGGCTTACAAGTAAGTCATCGACAAGCCTTATCTCAAGCTAAATTGAAGCAAACCAATGTGTTAGGGAAGTTAGAATATCAATTTTAACTTTCTATGCACCAACTAAAACAAAACCACCCCAACGAGGGTGGTTTAATTTTATGTGTAGTAGATAAAACAGTTCGGTATTATGTAGCAGTTGCGCAAAGAGAATTTTATCTCCAATATTTCTTGGGGTAGGGGGCGTTAGGCGAAGCCGTAATGCACCGTAATGAAATTTATTGATAAAAAGGTGCGTTACGCCTTACGGCTAACACACCCTACACCTCGGTTAACTTGGCAAAAGTTGAAACTATTTTTTCGTGAAATTTTTACTATACCTCAATATATAAAAAAGCGGCTAATCACGATAGAGAATGATTAGCCGAATTTTAAAGACTAGCAACAATAATTTCTATTAGAATCGAATACGTGTACCTAGCACTAAACGATGATTTTTAAATTTACCATCAGCTAGGGCAGAATGTTTCACTTGTCCTGAACCGCCTTCAAGATAAACAGAAACAAATTTATTAAATTTGTGGTCTGCACCAATCATCCAACCACGCATTTTATATTTCTCAGCAATATTTGCTTTTTGTGCTTGCGCAAAATAGTATTCGGAATAAACTGCATTTTTTGGAGTAACTTGGACTTTTAAGCCTACTTGGAAACGGTTGTTTTTGTTGAAAGGGCCACCCGCATTAGCAATTTTTTGGAAGCCAATATTTTTTGAATCGTGACCTTTATCCGCTTTACCGTAAGCCCAGTCTAAACCGACGCTAACCAATTTATAAGTTACGTCAAAACCCACACCGGCACGAACTAAATCATATTCGTCAGCTTTGAAACCGGTATCAGATTGTTTTACGTTGGTATAGCCTGAACCGAAACGTACGGCGAGATCATCCCATTTACCATCATAGAATAAACCGACACCATAACCTTGGCCTTCATCCCAAACGGAATTGCCGCTTGAACCCCGAACCGTTTTTCCACTTGCATCTTTAACTTCTTTATCCCGAACACCGAAATAATAATCCGCAGCAAAACGAACACCGGCAAATTTAGCAGACATAAAGTGTACCGCTTTTTTATGTTGATCTAAAAATACGTTACCGCCCCACTCGTAAGTATAGTTTGCTTTTGGAATATGGTCTCCTAAAGTTAATTGACGACCAAAGGTGAGTGTACCGATTTCAGGGTGAGTAAATCCTCCAAATACGCGTTTAGCATGTAAATCATTAGCAAATTTGCCACCACTTGAAAAACGCATTTCAACGGCGGCTAATGCTGAAAAACCTTGACCAATCTCTTGGAATGCGCGAACACGAAAACGAGAACCTTCATCGTACAGATCCGTACGTTTACTTTTTTCACCGCGAAGCTCTAAGCTGGCACGTCCATCAATGTCAATTTTAGTGCCAAAATCTTTATTTTCATAAACGACAACGGCATTTGCGGCAGAACTTGCAGCCATTGCAGCAACAGCTAAAGCAATAATTGTTTTTTTCATAATGATTTCCTCATGGTTGATTAAAATTAACTGTGCAATAAAGACAAGCCATTATTCGATTGTTAATGTTTTGCCGTCATAACTTAAAGTTTGCACTGATGTTAAGGCTTTGCCACCGTCAGTTTCACCGCCAATTAGCAATACCTTGTTGTTATACGCAATACTCACTCCATAACCAATACCTGCCGGTAATTCACCAACAATTTTCCATTTGTTATTGTTGAGTGCATAAACTTCCTTATGCCATGCTTTTTTCAGTCCTTGATGAGCAAATAATTTGCCTTCTTTGAATTGTTTGGTTGAACCCGGGAAATTTGCCCCACCGGTTACGATATAATAACCGTTGGTATATCCACCCATAGCACCGGCTAAGCCATCTTGTATCTGACCTTTTGGTGCAGGCAGATCACCTAATGCTTTCCATTTCACACCTTTTGCCGTGATGGTACCTTGCTCTGTTGATGAAGTACGTAATCCCGGTTTGATTTCTCCATTTACAACGAGAAGATCATTGCCTTTAATGGCAAATGCCGCGCCGGCACGTGGTGGGAATGGGAATACTCCCTCGTTGTACCATTTATTTGTTGCCGGTTGATAGCTGAATAACTCAGGAGTAAAGAAATAGTCTTGCGGACGTTGATCAAAATACGGATCCATCACCGCTTTTTGTTTTGCTTTATCATCACCTGCGGCAGTGTAATCTTGGAAGTAACCATTAAAAATAGCTTCATTCACACCGCCGATTAAATAAATTTTATCTTGAGAACCGACCGCACTTGCACCAACAATTCCCCGAGGTGAACGTGTCGGGAGCTTATCCCAGGTATTTTCCGCCGGGTTGTAGCGATAAGCGTCATTCACTAATTGTAATTCGCCTTTTTCATTTTTTTGTAAGCCGCCGAATACATATAATTTTCCGTCAATTGCTGCTGCTACAGGTTGGTTACGATCCCCTCCCGGAAATGCCGCAATTTCTTGCCATTGCGCATCTTTTTCTTTCAAATTCAAGGAGAAGAATTTGTTACCTCCTGTACCTAACCCCACATAAACCGTGTCATTGATTAATGCGCCTGCACCACTTTTAATCCCAATCGGTAAATCAGGATATTGTGTAGCATGGACAGTTGAAAATGCAGTAAGTGAAATTGTGGCTAATATTGCCGCAGATAAAGTTGATTTTTTCATATAGCACCTCATTGAGAGATTGATAATTTGCCTATCTTTAAAACAACATTGAAGGGCTCTTTTAAATAGAAGGAGAAAACAATACGGTGAATTGCACGAAATCTCCTTTCTTTTATTCCAACATTAATAAGTTTTGTGTGAATGTGATAATTTCCGAGAATATCGCAATGAGTACCAATATTGAGAAGCTCAGTACCAAAGCGTTAAGAAGATAGTGCCATCTTACGGAGTAAAAAAACAATATTCAATATAAATTTGAAGTGAATTTTCAGAAATGAGAGATAGATCACAAATTTACAAAATGCTATTTACAAGTGCTCAACAAAGAATCAATTATGAAGGAAGTTGAAGATAAAAGTGCGGCGATAAAAAACAATGTTTTAAATAACCGCACTTTATTTACACGATATGAAGATAAAATATTCAACTGAGCTATCTTTTTCAAAAAAGGGTTTGACATCTTTTTAAAAAAACGTATTATACCGCCCACAAACCGATTGTGGTGAGATGGCCGAGTAGGCTGAAGGCGCTCCCCTGCTAAGGGAGTATGGGGTCAAAAACTCCATCGAGGGTTCGAATCCCTCTCTCACCGCCATTTGTATTTTTATTTATTCTGCACCCGTAGCTCAGCTGGATAGAGTACTCGGCTACGAACCGAGCGGTCAGAGGTTCGAATCCTCTCGGGTGCGCCATTTTAAAACGGCTCTATCTTATTAGAATGGTTATGAATAATTAAAAGACGACTACGCACCCGTAGCTCAGCTGGATAGAGTACTCGGCTACGAACCGAGCGGTCAAAGGTTCGAATCCTTTCGGGTGCGCCATTCTTATTTTTTTCCAATTTCTAAGTTTTTAAAGCGATTTAGTTACCCTACTTGTTATTTATTTTCTCGATCGTCAATCGTTTTTAGCAGATATTGCCCGTTAATATCCGCTAAGCTGCGAAATCCGACATTTGTAATTTTGTAAGAATATTGCGTATTGTAAATTACATTATCGTGATGATGCCCATGGAAAATGTGTTTTATTCCCATTTTTTCGGCTAAATCATTGATCACCTGAAACCCCATAGGATGGGGCTTTGGTGCTTCGTGACAAATTAAAATATCGGCTTGTTTATTCTCAAGCGCTTCAATATCGGAAGGGAAAATCGAGGAGCGATGGCGTAATGGTACGCCGCCACGCCAAATTTTTTCTTGTGAACTGTATTGGCAATAATGAATGGGATCAAAAAACATCGGGCGATTTGGTGGCATCCAAATTTGTCCACGGAATACTCCGCCCAAACCCGCAATGCGCACACCTTGAATATTCTCCACACGGTTATGTAAATTTCGTGTTTTCCATTTGCTCCCCCAAATTGCATCAAAAGCGGCAACGGTATTACTGTCATGATTGCCGTGAATGAACCAAATATCACAATATTGCGCCAGCTTTTCTAATTCATCAGACGAAGAAAGTTGCAAATCGCCCAAAATAATCAGGGCAACATTATCATTTTCTTTAATAAAAGGGTAAAGATGTGTGTAACTTCCGTGAGGATCGCCTGCGAATAGAATCATATTATTTACTCTTTAATATCGTTGGACCATTTTGTAAATCATCCAATTCTTCCTCGTTTAACACTTTTTCAATCACGTCTTTAACTTGGTTATAACGTTCTAAGTAGCTTGGCGAGTTAATTTCAATATAGGGAACTTTATATTTATCTAACAATTTTTTAAGAAGCTGCTGAAACTGTTGACGCTGTTTTTTTGAACCTAAACTGCGCAAACCGTCATCCACCCATTCCGTGTTATTTTTCAGCAAAATCGTTACATCAAATGGATATTCTTTAATCATCGAATCTAAGAAAGGGTGGGCTTTGCCTTCATATTGAATGCAAAATGCCTGAGTGGTAATGAAATCCGTATCAATAAAAGCAATTTTGTGTGCATGGCGAACCGCATAGTCAATATAACGTTGATGTCCAAGTGCCATTTGTGGGTAGTCGGAATATTGCATGGCTTGCTCATCTCCGCCTAATTTTTCAAATACAAATTCACGTCCGTATTCCCAGGCGGAAGTCGTATTAAAAACGGCGGCGAGTTTATTAACCAATACGGTTTTCCCACTGCTTTCACCGCCTAAAATGGCGACGGTTTTTGCAAAGAACGGTCGTACTTCTTTCGGAATAAATTTCCAATATTGGAAAGGTGTCGTGCGGATTTTTGTTGCGGATATATTGAAGAAAGTGCGGTCAGGATCGACTAAAGAAACTTCCAAGCCTAAATATTTTTCATAAGGAGCTTTATCTTGAGGTTCGCTACTAAACACGATAGAGGGCTCAAATCCTTTTTCCTTAAATAAAACTTTTACCGCATCGCTCCAAGATTGCCAGCCGTTCGGGTAGCTTGGAATACCGTCTTCGATTAAATGATGAATGAAAATCTGATTTTTTTGATATTTAAAGATCTGCTGCATCCAACGCAGTCGATCTTGCACTGTCGGCATTCGCTTCATTTTACTATCGTAAAATAGCTCCAAATCCCTTTCGGTATCGCTACACACAATCACATGCAACTCGTCCGCTTTACTGAACGCTTCATAAATCATATTAATATGACCGGTATGGACAGGATAAAATTTTCCAAAAATAACACCGACTTTTTTCGCTTTAGCCGCCGACATAATTCACCTTTTTTATTACACAAGGGTTGAGTGCCGCTATTGTAGGCGAAATGAAAATATTTTTCACGTTCTGATTTTGTACGTTTTTATTTTACGCTATACTACCGCCGCATTCTCAGGGCAGGGTGAAATTCCCTACCGGTGGTTATAGCCCACGAGCACTCAAAATACGGTAAATTTTGACCGCACTTTGGGGTTAGCAGATTTGGTGAAATTCCAAAGCCGACAGTAAAGTCTGGATGAAAGAGAATAAAACGGATTGGATTTTCCAACCCGTTCTTTTTTATAGTGAGTTAAATTAAAATGGATACAAACCAGCAAGCCGAAGATAGTACGGCGAGGCGTAGCAATGCCGTAGACATTTTTAAATTTAATTCGCTATATTTGCATTTCTCAGCCCTGATTCTAGTTAATTTTAATCTAAGAAATAAAGGAAATTACGATGAATCAGTCAATTTTATCTCCATTCGGTGCAACCGCTGAAGCACGTGTACTTAACGCAATCAACGCCTTCAAAAATGGCAACGGCGTATTGGTATTGGATGATGAAGATCGCGAAAATGAAGGCGATTTAATCTTTCCTGCCGAAACCATTACATCAGAACAAATGGCAAAATTAATTCGTTACGGCAGCGGTATCGTGTGTTTATGTATCACCGATGAATTATGCCAACAACTTGATTTACCGCCGATGGTAGAGAATAACAGCAGTGTTAATAAAACGGCGTTTACTGTGACGATTGAAGCCGCCAAAGGCGTTTCTACCGGCGTATCAGCCGCAGATCGTGTAACTACGATTCAAGCGGCAATTGCAGACAATGCAAAACCGGAAGATTTACACCGACCGGGGCACGTGTTTCCACTTCGTGCTACAAATGGTGGCGTATTGGCACGCCGTGGTCACACCGAAGCTTCGGTAGATCTTGCCCGACTCGCCGGTTTTAAACCTGCCGGGGTAATTTGTGAAATCACTAATGATGATGGTTCTATGGCACGGGCGCCTGAAATTATCGCATTTGCCCAAAAATTTGGTTATGTGGTCTTGACGATTGAAGATCTGGTGGAATATCGTTTGACGCATAATATTTAATTTCAGACAGAAGTGCGGTTAAAATTCACGGTATTATGTATCAGTTGCACAAATCATCGTAGGGCGCGGTTAGGCGAAGCCGTAACGCACCAATAGAAATAGAGGGTTGATGAAATGGTGCGTTACGCAAAGCTTAACGCACCCTACCCCCGATAAATATAAATATTGGAAATAAAAATTCTCTTTGTGCAACTGCTACATAATAATGAAAATTCGGCATAATTTTTAACCGCACTTTTCGATAGTATAGCAATGTGTTTTTATATTTAGGGTAATTTTTATGCACAATACAAAACTACATAATTATGTCATTAGCCTAACCACAGAGACAAAACGTCGAAAACATATCGAACAAGAATTTGGTAAGCAAAACATTCCTTTTATGTTTTTTGATGCGATCACACCGGATCGCATTGAGGAAGTCGCTAAAAAATTTAACATTACCCTTGATCGCTCTTCCAAAGCAAAACTATGGGACGGTGAAATCGGCTGTGCATTAAGCCATATCGCTTTATGGGATTTCGCATTAGAAAATGACTTGGACTATATTAATATCTTTGAGGATGACATTCATTTAGGTGAAAATACAAAAGCTTTACTGGAAGTGGATTATCTGCCTCACGATGTTGATGTGTTGAAATTAGAAGCTAATGGTAAAATGATTTTTGGTAAACCGATTGCAGCAAAGTGCAATCGAAATCTTTATCCTATCACCTTTAAACAATCCGGAACCGCAGGGTATACCGTTACGCGGAAAGGGGCGAAATATTTGCTTGCTCAAGTCAAAAATACCTCTCTTGAACTTGCTATTGATTCACTGATTTTTGAGGACTTTTTGAAACTAAAAGATTATAACGTCGTGCAGCTTTCACCGGGAATTTGCGTGCAAGATTTTGTTTTACATCCTGATAAGCCTTTTGAAAGCAGTTTACAAAAAGGTCGTGGTGGTGTTTATGATAATCAAAAGAAAGCCTCATTATTGGAAAAAATAAACAATGAATTTATAAGAGTAAAACGAAAATTATTGATGAAACAAGTACCTTTTAAATAAGAAAGTGCGGTTAAAATTGACCGCACATTTAGTCATAGAAACTATGATTCGATGCCGGTAACCACTTTAAAGGTTCTTACTTCTTTCGGTTTCATTATAATTAAGCTGCCGGTATTTTTAGCTGCGAGATAGCCTTCCGGGCGGCAAGTAGCAGGTAGAACGAAAGCACCGACTTGTTGATCTTCATTATACAAAATCCAACGCGTTGCATAATTAAAGTCTTTTGAGGAAAATTTTGTTAGATAAGTATGTCCGTCCGGTGAAATCATTCTATATTCTAAATTTTCTTGATATTGCTGTAGATTATCCATAAAGAACACAATTTCAGGATTATACATTTGATCATTGCTTAATGAATCTAACGTGTATTGACCTTGTTTGATTTGTTCATTAAAAGCGAGCCATTCAGGGGTCGGTTTAACATGTGCCGGAATCGTTTCCCGCAAATGAATGGCTTTCGTTGGAATATTTTGAGCGAAAGTTGCACCATGTTCATAGCAGTAATTCATATGGCACATATATTGCAATGGCATGTCTACATTAGCTAAATTAGTTACTTTCATTTGAATTTCAAATAATGAACTTTTTGCTTTCAACGTTAATTCCGGTTCTGCAAGATAGTGATCGCCAAATCCTTTGACATATTCAACACGGCCGCCTATGCCTAATAAGTCTTCACTAATAACTAACCAAGCGTTGTCCATTATTGCACAAGGCATTTCACCGTGTAATGGATGATCATCTTCAGGGCTTGGGCAACCGTTACGGATTAAGCCCGAATGGAATGCAAAGCAACCGTAGGTATCAACGATAGTTGCTCCCCATTTAGGTTCGCTAAACATATTTTTCATTTTTAGGTTTTTACCGCAGAATTCGGCATCCCAAATGATTTGCCCGTAAAACGGTAGTACTGTAACAAAACCTTCACTGTTTTCTAATCTAATTGCTTCAATACCTGACGGGTATTTAAACGCAATCGCTTTGAATTCTGAATTTTCAAATAAAATATATTCTTTTTCGGTAAAGAATGCTTTTTTTAAATGAATATAGCTTTTCATTTTTAGCTCCTTATTTATGTGCTTTGTATTTGTCAAAGAAATAATATCCTACATAAGCAAAGCAGAATAGCGGTACAATGAATGCAGTCTGTAATGAACCGATTGTGTCGGACACATAACCGTGGATTGCCGGCACAACCGCAGCTCCGATAATAGACATAACCACAACAGCACCTGCAATTTCACGGTGTTCTTGTTCGACGGTATCTAATACTGATGCGTAAATTGTCGCCCAGCAAGGGCCAAATAGCACACTGGCAAAAATAGCGGCATAAACGGCGGAGAAATCATGTATGAAAGCGGTATAAGCCAGAGTAAATACACCTAAGATAGAATAAACAAATAATACAAGATCGGATTTAAATTTTGTCATTAAGAAATTAGCAACAAATTTTCCGATAAAAAAACCGATAAAGCTGTACACCATGAAATTAGAGGCATCACGTTCATTCATTTCACTTAAATTTAATGCTAAACGGATGGTAAATGACCATACTGCAACCTGCATACCTACATATAAGAATTGAGCTACAATCCCTTTTTTGAATGCGGTATTTTTAGCGAGATATTTCAGTGTATCAACAAAATGCACATCTTTATGTTCGGTCGAATCATTAACCGATTTACATTTCGGGAACGGTGTGATTAAGAACAGAAGCGTTACGGCTATTAATACAAAAATCAGATATTTGTAAGGTTGTAATGTATGTTCCAAGGTCGCCAATTTGAAAGCCTGTAGTTGATCCGGCGTCATGGTGGCGATTTGTTCGTGTAAACTCGCACCCTCTTGGAAAATTAAATATTTACCAAGCAATATACCGGCAATAGCCCCTATCGGATAGAATGTTTGACTGATATTTAAACGCAATGTCGCATAATCTTTATGACCAATCATTGAACTGTAAGTATTTGCCGAGGTTTCAAGAAAACTTAATCCGATCGCAATAGAGAAAATCGCCGCAAGGAACATGGTATAAGTCGCCATATGAGAGGCCGGATAGAACATTGAACAACCGATAATATATAACGTCAAACCAACTAAAATTGCAATTTTATAACTGGTTTTTTTGATAACCAATGAAGCCGGAATTGCTATAAGGAAATACCCGCCATAGAACGCACTTTGTACTAATGCGCTGGCAAAATCACTAAGTGTAAAGACGCTTTTAAATTGTGTAATCAAAATATCATTTAAACTTGCCGCAGCTCCCCATAAAGGAAATAGACAAGATAATAGAATAAATTGAAATATCGGTGTTTTGTTTAAATAGCCGTCCGGCATTTGTTGAATGTTTTTCATGCTATTTCTCCTTAAATATATTGTTTTTTGAACTCATCAAATTGTACTTTTGTCGGATAGGATGATTGAGTTCCCTGCCCCGTAACGCTATAAGCAGAAAATAATGAAGCCATTTTCATTGATTCAACAATATTTTGTGATTTTACATAGTAATAGGCAAAGCAACCGATAAAGGCATCACCGGCTCCGCTGGTATCAACTGCATTAACTTTATAAGGATCAATATAAGTTACTTCCGAACCACGTAACCAAACAGAGCCTTTTTCACCTAAAGTGATGATAAGATTTTTTAATCCTTTGGAAAGTAGGGTATTTGCGGCTGTGCGAATTTGTTCCATATTTTTCACAGGCAAACCGGTTAAAATTTCTAACTCGGTTTCATTCGGCATAAAGAAATCGCATTTACATGCATAATTAATATCAAGATCTTTACTGGCCGGTGCCGGATTGAGAATCACAGGAATATTATTTTTATTAGCAAAATCAATTGCATAATAGACAGTCTCTAATGGTATTTCTAATTGCAAAATAAATAATTTGCAATTTTTTAACCGCTCTTTTGCATTGTCAATATCACTTGGTTTCAGATGAGAGTTGGCTCCCTTAATAATCAGAATACGATTTTGTGATGATTTATCTACAAAAATAGGGGCGACTCCACTAGATACACCGGGGACTTTTTCTACATACTCCGTATTAACACCATATTGTTGAAAATTACGGATTGTATTATCTGCAAATGCATCATCGCCCACTTTGGTCATCATCATGACATTTGCACCTAATTTTGCTGCTGCAATAGCCTGATTCGCTCCTTTACCGCCGCAGCCCATTTGGAAGTTAGGTGCTTCGAGTGTTTCGCCCATTTTAGGCATATCATCAATATAGGTGATTAAATCCACCATATTTGACCCAATAACTGCAATTTCCATAACGTCTCCTTAGTTTATCGTGTTAATATTTTAACAAATTCGTTCATTTCAATATTAATATAAACAAAATGTGAAAAAAGCGACTTAGATCACAAATCTCAATCTTTCTTTGTGTATAATGAAAAAAGTTCAAAAACCAAGCAGGAGAAAACTCAAATGAAATCAAATGAAATTGCTAAATATATTGATCACACTGCACTAACCCCTGAAAAAACAGAGCAGGATATTCTCACTTTATGTAATGAAGCTATGGAGAATCACTTTTATTCGGTATGTATTAATCCTTGTCATATTCCTTTCGCAAAAAAAGTATTGCGGGATTCAAATGTTAATATTTGCACAGTGATAGGCTTCCCGTTAGGGGCGAATACTACGGCGGTTAAAGTATTTGAAACGGAAAATGCGATTGCTAATGGTGCGACGGAAGTGGATATGGTACTTAATATCGGATGGATTAAATCAGGAAAATGGGATGCGGTGCAAGATGACATTAAACAGGTTCTTAATGCTTGTAACGGTACACCGTTGAAAGTGATTTTAGAAAATTGTCTTTTAACAAAAGCAGAAATCGTCAAAGCTTGTGAAATTTGTCGGGATTTAAATGTGGCGTTTGTGAAAACATCTACTGGATTTAGTAAGGGCGGCTCGACGGTGGAAGATGTTAAATTAATGCGTCAAACCGTGGGAGATAAGATTGGTGTTAAAGCCTCAGGCGGTGTGCGGGATACACAGACTGCCGTAGCCATGATTGAAGCTGGCGCAACACGTATCGGTGCCAGTGCGGGGGTTGCAATTATTAAAGGATTAACAGATAGTAATAGCCAATACTAACCTTGGAGATAATGTTGTGGATAGTAAAATTAGTAGCCGAATTCAGAAACTAGAGTTTTTATTGAAACAAATGGATAAATTGCATCTACGGGAGGCGGCGGAAATCTTGAATGTTTCTGAAATGACGATTAGGAGAGATTTGAACTCTACAACATCTTCGATTGTTTTGCTGGGAGGGTATATTGTACGAGCTCCCCAGCTGCAAACATCAAATCAATATTTAATTACAGAGCAGCAAAATAGAAATATTGCAGAAAAAATGCAGGTGGGAAAGATCGCCTCCGCGTTAGTAGAAGATAATGATGTGATTTTTTTTGATTGCGGTTCAACCATTCCTTTTATTGCTTCTCAAATCCCAAATTCTATAAAATTTACCGCACTTTGTTGCTCGATTAACACTTTTATGGTTTTACAAGATAAACCAAATTGTCGATTAATCTTGTGTGGTGGGGATTATTCAAGAGAAAATTCTATCCTTACACCTATTCAAAATAACACTGAAATTGATAAGATTTGTACTACAAAAGCATTTATTTCTGCCGCCGGTATTGATCTTAAACAAGGTGTAACCTGTTTTAAATTAAATGAAACACAGATAAAACTAAAAGCAATGGCGAAAACACAGCGCAGCATTTTAGTTTTTGATGATAGCAAAATTGGAAAAATACGGCAGTCGTATGTAGGTGAGTTGAATCAATTTGATCAAGTTATCTGTAATGTGCCTTTGCCGGCAGAATTTACTATGACAAGTTAATGTTATTTGAAATAATCAATAAAAAAGAGCGGTTAAAATTCAGCAAGATTTTTCGGCATTATGTATCACTTGCACAAAAATAGAGTAGGGTGTGTTAGCCAAAGGCGTAACGCACCGTTCAACCCAAGTTTGGTGCGTTATGGCAAGCCTAACGCACCCTACATTTGAATTAAAAACAACCTTTTGTGCAAGTGATACATAATACAGAGATTTTTAACCGCACTTTATTTAAATATTTTTCCTAAATTCCCTCGGTGTCATTCCAAATTCTTTTTTAAATACGGAGTAAAAATATTGAATGGATGGATAACCGCAAATTTCGGAAATTTCCTGAATTGAGATGTCCGTTTGTTGTAATAACTGCTTTGCCCGTAGAATTTTTTCTTCGTGAATAACTTGGTGAATAGTTTTCTTCATTTCTTTTTTAAAACGCTGTTCAAGGTTCGAACGTGATGTTTCAAGATGATCCAGCACTTGTTCTACCTTGATGCCTTGGCAGGCGCGATGACGAATATAATGCATCGCTTGTATAACGAGCGGATCGCTGAGTGAACGATAGTCTGTGGAGTTGCGGGCATGGACGGTAATCGGTGGAATTAAGATTGGCGTATGAGAGACCTTTTGACCATTCAATAAACGATGTAATAATTTTGCCGCTTGATAACCGATCTCTCTTGTGCCTTGTTCGACGGAAGATAAAGAAACGCGTGAGAGGTACTGAATCAATTCTTCATTATCAATACCCACTACGCAGAGTTCTTCAGGAACCGCAATTTTACTGTATTCACAAGCTTGTAATAGATGGCGGGCTCTGGCATCGGTGACGGCAACAATGCCTGTGTGAGAGGGTAAAGTTTTTAACCAATCGATTAATTTTTCCTGTTCTGACAGCCAATTTTGAGCGCAAACTTGCTTACCTTCATAAAGATAAAGAGGATGATGATACTTTTCCATTAAAGCGATAAAGGCGTTCTTTCGTTCTTTTGACCAATGTTTCTCGCTATCCACTTGCATACCATAAAAAGCGAAATGAGAAAGTCCTTTTTGTTGAAGATGTGAGAATGCTAATTCAATCAATCCGGTATTATCTGTTGCGACATAAGGGAAGTGCGGGTAAAAATTCTCTTGTTTGTAAGAACTCCCGACAGCAATGGTAGGGACTGAGGTTTGTTTCAGTAGTTCTGCGGTTGTGGGATCATCAAAATCGGCAATAATGCCATCAATAGATAGATGATTTATAGTATCGGTATGGTAAATAAATTCATCTTCTATAAAAATATCCCAAGTGCATTGAGAGGCCTGAATATACTGCCCAATACCTTCCACGACTTGTCGATCATAGACTTTATTGGCATTAAATAAGAGTGCGATTTTGTAGTACGCTTCCGCCATCGTTAATTCCTTTAGTTTGAGTATAAGAAATATAGCGGAAAAGGTGTTTTTATAAAAGTGCGGGCAAAAAATCGCCATTTTTTATAGTGAATTAAATAAGGATGGATACAAAGCCGCAAGCCGAAGACTGTGCAAATAACACGGCGAAGCTTAGCAATACAGTAAACATGTTTAAATTTAATTCACTATAATGGTGACTTTTTATCGGAAATTACATTCTTTTCTTACTACTGGTATCAACCCATACCGCAAGCAATAAGATTGCACCTTTTACAATGTATTGCCAGAAAGTGGGAACATCAAGCATGCTCATTCCGTTGTCTAATGAGGCGATAATAAGTGCGCCTATAACAACGCCGAATACACTTCCCACACCGCCTGCCAGACTAGCCCCGCCGATCACACAGGCCGCTATCGCATCAAGTTCGGCATTTTGCCCCGCGGAAGGTGAACCGGCACCTAAACGCGCACTCAAGATTAAGCCGGCTATTGCGACTAATACGCCGTTCATTGCGAAGATAATGAGTTTTGTTTTTTCTACATTGATTCCGGATAATTTTGCCGCCTCAATATTGCCGCCAATGGCATAAATGTGGCGACCAAAGGATGTTTTACGCGAAAGGAATAAACCGAATATTGCAAGAATGGCGAGTATTAATACCGGAAATGGAATACCGCGGTAATCATTTAATAAATAAATGGAACCCAGTATGAGGAGGGCAAATAAGGCGTATTTTGAGAAATCTTTAGATAATGCGGGAACTTCCAGTTGGAGTTGTTGACGATTCTTACGTTGATAATTACCCCAAAGCACAAAACCAATTACGGCGATTCCCCCTAATATGAACCCTGTAAGATCGGAAAGATAACCTTGTCCGATGATTGTCATTGAACTACTAATCGGAGAGACGGTAGTGCCGTTTGTTAATCCGATTAATATGCCTCGGAATGCGAGGTAGCCGGCAAGTGTAACGATAAATGAAGGCACTTTACGATAAGCAACCCACCAGCCGTTCCAAATACCGAACAGTAAACCTAAGGCAATAGTTGCAATGATAGTAAGCGGTAATGGAAATCCCCACCAAACATCGGCAATGGCTGCAAATCCGCCGAGCAATCCCATTAATGATCCTACCGATAAATCAATTTCAGCAGAAATGATGACAAACACCATGCCAATCGCAAGAATACCGGTGATGGAGGTTTGGCGTAATAAATTGGAAATATTACGTGCACTTAAATAAGCACCGTCGGTTGCAATCGTAAAAAATGCCATAATTACCGCAATGGCTATGAGCATAATATAAACTTGTAGATTCGCAGATTTAAACTTAAACATAAATTACTCCTTAAGGGCGGTTTCCATCACTTGTTCTTGAGTGAGGTTATGATTAATGAGGCTGGCTTTGAGTTTGCCTTGGTGCATAACGAGAACCCGATCACTAATGCCGAGCACTTCCGGCAATTCTGATGAAATGACAATAATGCCGATGCCTTCTTGAGCTAATTGATTGATTAATTTATAAATTTCATATTTTGCGCCAACGTCAATACCACGAGTAGGTTCATCAAGAATCAGTATTTTAGGGTTAAGCAGTAAACATTTTGCCAAAATCGCTTTTTGTTGGTTGCCGCCACTTAATCGTCCAATCGGCAAGTCAGGGGAGGCGGTTTTTACTTTTAGTTGCTTAATCGCGGAATCAATGACTTGTTCTTCTTTCGCTTGATTGATGATCATTTTTCCAAAACAATATCCTTTTAAGGAAGAAAGCGTAATGTTTTTGCCTACTCCCATAATCGAAACAATACCGTGTTTTTTACGATCTTCCGGCACCATAACGATTTTATGGGCGATAGCTTGTTGGCAATTTTTTATGTGAACCTGTTTTTGATTGATAAAAACCTTACCTTCGTATTTGCCTTGATAAGAACCGAATAAACATTGCACCATCTCCGTTCTACCGGAACCCACCAACCCTGCAATACCAAGTATTTCACCTTTATGAAGGCTGAAATTTACATCATTTACCCGTTTAATATGCGTATTGATCGGGTGCCAAGCAGAAAGGTTTTCCACACGTAAGATCTCGTCTTGAATCTCATGTGGTTCATGTGGATAAAGTGAGGTGATTTCCCTTCCTACCATCATGGTAATGATGTCATCTTCACTCATTGTATTTGCGTCTTGCGTGCCGATATGTTCACCATCACGAATCACACAAATTTTGTCGGAAATTTCTTTTACTTCGTTTAATTTATGGGAGATATAGATACAGGCGATATTATGTGCTTTTAAATCTTTAACGAGATTCAATAATATTTCGGTTTCTTTTTCTGTCAGTGAAGCGGTGGGTTCATCAAGAATAAGTAAACGCACCTGTTTATTTAAGGCTTTTGCGATTTCAACTAATTGTTGTTGCCCTAATCCCAGTTCCCCCACACGTGTATTGGGATCAATATTTAATTGAACCTGTTGTAATAATGTTTGGCAGCGCAAATACATTTCATTGTCGGCAGTTAACCCTTTATGGGTTATTTCATTTCCTAAGAAGATATTTTCTAACACCGACATATTTTTGACGAGGGTGAGTTCTTGATGAATGATTGAAATGCCTTTTTCCTCAGTATCTTTAATATTTTTCGCTTTTATTTCACTGTCTGAAAAATAAATATTTCCACTGTAATCGCCATAAGGATAAATACCACAAAGCACTTTCATTAGGGTTGATTTTCCTGAGCCGTTTTCACCACATAGCGACAAAATTTCACCTGCTTCAAGCTCAATGGAAATATTATGAAGTGCGGTCACATCACCAAATTTTTTTGTGATGTTTTTCATTTCTAACAATGCCATATTTATACTCCTTATAAATACTCCCTATAAAATAGGGGAATAAATTTCCCCTTTGAACTTATTGATAAACACTTTCTTTGGTATGGAAACCATCCTTAATCACGGTTTCATCAATATTTGTTTTATCAACTGCAATAGGGGCGAGTAAATAAGATGGGATATTTTTGAGACCATTATTTAGTTCGGCATTTGATTCAACTTTTTCATTTTTTGCTAGTTCCACGGCAATTTGTGCCGCTTTATCCGCTAATTTGGTAATCGGTTTATAAACCGTCATTGTTTGCGAACCGGCAATAATTCGTTTGATCGCGGCTAAATCGGCATCTTGTCCTGAAATCGCGACTTTGCCGTTTAGTCCTTGTGCGCTTAATGCTTGAATTGCACCGCCTGCGGTTGCATCATTTGAAGCGACGACGGCATCAATATTATTTTTATTGGCGGTTAATGCGTTTTCCATAATTTGTAAGGCTTTTTCAGCCAGCCAAGAATCAACCCATTGATCGCCGACAACTTTAATTTTTCCGGTTTGAATTAAAGGATCTAAAACTTTCATCTGCCCTTTTCTGAACAGTTTGGCATTGTTATCCACCGGTGAGCCGCCCATTAAGAAATAATTACCTTCTGGTTTTACCGCAACAACGCTTTTTGCCTGTAGTTCCCCGACTTTTTCATTATCAAATGAGACATAAAAATCTAAATCGGCATTATTAATTAAACGGTCATAAGCTAATACTTTAATGCCCTCTTTCTTGGCTTCGGAAATCACATTGCTTAGCACTTCGCCGTTATGCGGAATAATGACTAAAACATCAATGCCTTTATTGATCATATTTTCAATTTGAGAAATTTGTGCGGAATCATCACCATTAGCGGATTGTACAAATACTTTCACTCCCATCGATTCGGCTTTGTTGACAAAAATATCACGATCTTTTTGCCATCTTTCCAAGCGTAAATCATCAATAGATAATCCGATTTTGAGATCTTTAGAATAAGCAGAACCGCTAAATACCGTTAATACTGCGGCAAGTGTGAACAAAGCTGATTTGATTTTCATACTGATACCTCAATGGTTAAGTAAATGGAATATAGAGCTATGGCTCTGATGGTTAGTTTTCCCGCTTTAACCACTGCTTTCAATTATAAAATCTTTCACTGCTATTATGTTTTTTCACTTTTGTGATCGTTGCCACAATAACTAATTATCAAAATAGAAAAAACAAATAACGTAATTGAAGCTGTTTTCAATTTTTATCATTATGTTTCCAACTTAAAAATCTATTCACCCATAGGAGAATTAATTATGTCTAACTATTTCGATAAAATTGAAAAAGTAAAATATGAAGGAACCAATTCAACCAATCCTTTTGCTTTTAAACATTACAATCCGAATGAAATGATTTTAGGCAAAACGATGGCGGAGCATTTACGTTTGGCGGTGTGTTATTGGCATACTTTTTGTTGGAACGGGAATGATATGTTCGGTGCAGGCTCGTTAAATCGCAGTTGGCAAAAAACAGGTGATTTATTAGAGGGCGCAAAGCAAAAAGCGGAAATCGCCTTTGAATTTTTCCAAAAATTGGGGATTCCTTATTATTGTTTCCATGATGTGGATATTGCACCGGAAGGTCATTCATATCAAGAATATGTATATAACTTCCATACAATGGTTGATATTCTTGAGAAAAAACAAGCGGAAACCGGCGTTAAGCTGTTATGGGGAACGGCGAACTGCTTCACTAATTCGCGTTATATGTCCGGAGCTTCCACCAATCCGAATCCGGAGGTCTTTGCGTGGGCGGCATCACAAGTGTTCAATGCAATGAACGCAACTCAACGTTTAGGCGGTGAAAACTATGTATTATGGGGTGGGCGTGAAGGTTATGAAACTTTATTGAATACCGATTTAAAACGTGAGCGTGAACAAATCGGCCGATTTATGCAAATGGTGGTGGAACATAAACATAAAATAGGCTTTAAAGGTACATTGTTAATCGAACCGAAACCGCAAGAACCGACTAAACACCAATATGATTATGATGTTGCGACAGTGTATGGTTTCTTAAAACAGTTCGGTTTAGAAAAAGAGATCAAAGTGAATATTGAAGCAAACCATGCAACACTTGCCGGTCATACATTTCAACACGAAATCGCCACTGCGACGGCATTAGATATCTTCGGTTCTATTGATGCCAACCGTGGCGATCCGCAATTAGGTTGGGATACCGATCAATTCCCGAACAGTGTGGAAGAAAACACCCTCGTGATGTATGAAATCTTAAAAGCGGGCGGTTTTACTACCGGCGGTTTTAATTTTGATGCGAAGATCCGTCGTCAAAGTACCGATCCGTATGATTTATTCCATGGTCATATCGGTGCGATTGATGTGCTTGCGCTTTCACTGAAACGGGCTGCTAAAATGATTGAAGACCAAACCTTGCAAAATATGGTGGCACAACGTTATGCCGGTTGGGACGGGGATTTAGGTCAACAGATCCTTGCAAGTAAAGTCTCACTGGAAGATCTTGCGTATATCGTTGAAACGCAACAACTTGATCCAAAACCGGTTTCAGGTCAGCAAGAATATTTGGAAAACATCGTGAATCAAGTGATTTATAGTTAAATTTCATCTTAAAAGTGCGGTCATTTTTACCGCACTTTTTGTCTTTGGAGGCATTATGTATATCGGTATTGATTGTGGTACGCAGGGCACAAAAGCAATAGTTGTTGATCGCAAGCAAAAGAAAGTGATTGGTAGGGGATATGCTTCCCATCAATTGATCGAACAATCAAACGGACGGCGTGAACAACACCCGAATTGGTGGATTGATGCCTTTCAATGTGCCTTGAATGAAGCGTTAAAACAGGCAAAAATTTTACCACACTTAGTGAAAGGTATCGGTATTTCAGGTCAGCAACACGGCTTGGTAATGTTAGATAAAAACGATCAACCTTTGTACAATGCGAAACTTTGGTGTGATACGGAAACAGTCAATGAAAATGCGGAATTGATAGAACGTTTAGGTGGGCAAGATTTGGCATTTGCGAAGTTAGGTATTATGTGCCAAACCGGTTATACAGCCTCAAAACTTTGCTGGTTTCGTCAATATTATCCTGATCAATTTAGGCAAATTCACAAAATTATGCTGCCTCATGATTACCTCAATTATTGGCTTACCGGTCATTTCTGCACGGAATTTGGCGATGCCTCCGGCACAGGCTATTTCGATATTGTGAATCGATGTTGGAGTCGCAAAGTCTTTGGGGAAATTGCTCCTGAGCTTAATATGAATAACGTGCTACCGACCTTACTTTCTGCCGAACAAAAAATAGGGGTTATCAAACCCGAAATCGCCAAATTCTTTGGCTTTAACCAAGATGTGATAGTTTCCACCGGAAGTGGGGACAATATGATGGGGGCGATTGGTACGGGCAATATAAAGGAGGGAATCGTAACAATGAGTCTCGGCACATCCGGTACTTTGTATGCTTATACAAAAAAGCCTTTACCAAATTTGTCTCCAATGATTGCCAACTTTTGTTCCGCTAATAACGGCTGGTTGCCTCTTATTTGCGTGATGAATATGACTTCATCGAACAAGCAATTGATGAAGCTATTTAATATTGATGTCCCAACCTTTAATCATCTCGCACAACAATCCCCAATCGGTGCAAGCGGAATTACGATTTTACCGTTTTTTAATGGAGAACGTGTACCCCCGTTACCAAATGCGAAAGCGCGTATTTTGGGGGTGGATTCAAGTAATTTTACCCGTGAAAATCTTTGTCGGGCGATGATGGAAAGTGCCACTTTTACTTTGCGTTATGGATTGGATCTTTTCCGTCGTGCCGGGCTTACTACTTCGCAAATTCGTTTAATTGGCGGAGGCTCAAAAAGCACACTTTGGCGGCAGATTATCGCAAATGTGATGAATACCGAAGTGGTTTGCTTATTGGAGGAAGAAGCTGCCGCTTTAGGGGGCGCAATTCAAGCAATGTGGGCGAATGGGGAAGGGGAATTAAAATCGTTATGCCATGAATTCGTTCATTTGGATGAAAGTTTAACTTGTTCTCCTAATAAAGAGGCGGTTGACGCTTATGAGGCGGTTTATCTGCGTTATCTCTCACATCTTAATTCAATTAATTAGCTAAAAGGTGGGATTTCCACCTTTTAACCGCTTTATTCTCCCTCTGATAAATTCACTGCACCTTCGTATCCTAGTTGTCGCCACGCTTCATAAACCGTAACCGCCACCGCATTGGATAAATTCATACTGCGGCTGTTGGCTGTCATTGGAAGACGGATTTTTTGTTCCATTGGCATTTTGTCTAAAATCGTCATTGGAATACCGCGGGTTTCAGGGCCGAACATTAGGTAATCACCCGGTTCAAATTTCACTTGACTGTGCGCCGGACGGCCTTTGGTGGTAAGCGCAAAAAGGCGTTTGGGATTTTCGCTTGCTAAAAAAGCTTCAAAGGTTTTGTGACGTTTAATTTCGGCAAACTCGTGATAATCCAAACCTGAACGGCGCAGGCGTTTGTCGTCCCAAGTAAAACCGAGCGGTTCGATTAAGTGCAAACGAAATCCGGTGTTGGCGCAAAGACGGATAATATTACCGGTATTTTGTGGAATTTCCGGTTCATATAAAACGATATCTAACATAATTTCTCTCAATATTGATATAAACGATAACTCACCTGACCGGTTATCTTTTCTTTTAGTAATGTCCAATTTTCAGGGGGATCAAGCCGTTTGTCTTTTTCCGTTTCTACGTAAATTAAGGCGTTTGGACGTAACCAGTTGTTTTCTGTAAGTAATGAAATCGCCTGTTCCGCTAAGCCAAGATGAAAGGGGGGATCGAGAAACACCACATCAAAGTGCGGTTGATTTTGCGCTTGTTTTAGAAAATCCAAACAGCTTTGGTTAAACACTTGTGCCTGTTCGGCGGCGCATTTTAAGGTTTGCAGATTTTTCTTCAGTTGATTGGCAACGGCTTTATCCCGCTCTAAAAAGGTCACTTTCTTTGCCTGACGGGAAAGCGCTTCAAAGCCTAGCGAGCCGCTACCGGCAAAGCCGTCTAAACATTCGGCTTCGTGAATGTACGGCATTAGCCAGTTAAACAGTGTTTCCTTTACTCGGTCTCCGGTGGGGCGTAATCCTTCAGAATCAAGCACCGGTAATTTTCGCCCACGCCAACGCCCTGCGATAATTCTTACTTCGCCTTTTGCGTTTTGTGTTAGTGGTTTTTTCATAAAAATCGCGGATTTAATTGAAAATACTGCTTAGTTTAGACGATTTTTTGCTAGAATAAACAAAATTTTTTATCGGGATAACATGAAGAGAACAATTTATGGCAGAAGAAAAGAAAAAAGGTGGATTTTGGGCATCTTTGTTCGGGCGAAATAAAAACCAAGAAACTCCAACTGCGGAGCCTATTGTTGAGGCGCAAACGGCGGAAGAGACATCTGAACCGCAAGCTATTATTGAAAAAGAGCTAGAAAGTGCGGTTGATTCTAAAAGCGTTTTAGCAGAAGAGAGAGAGGAAGGATTATCTGTTGTCGAAGAAGAAAAAACAGCAGAAATTTTGACCGCACTTGGGACTGATGAAACGGAAGAAATCATTGAAGCTGAAAATGTAGCAGAAATAGCATCGGTGGAAGCAAAAGCAATTTCTCCTAAAACCGTACAAGACGTTAAGGAAGAGCTGCAACCAACAGCAGAAACTCGTGAGAAGCCGAGTGAAGGCGGTTTTTTCAGCCGTTTGGTAAAAGGGTTGCTTAAAACAAAACAAAACATTGGAGCCGGTTTTCGCCATTTCTTTTTAGGGAAGAAAATTGATGATGAGTTGTTTGAAGAATTGGAAGAACAACTTTTAATTGCGGATATCGGTGTTCCGACTACCACGAAGATTATCAAAAATCTTACCGAACACGCCGATCGAAAACAGTTGCGGGATGCGGAACTTTTATATCAACAATTAAAAGTGGAAATGGCGAATATTCTTGAACCGGTGGCTCAGCCGTTAGTGATTGATAACAGCAAAAAGCCTTATGTGATTTTAATGGTGGGGGTGAACGGTGTAGGTAAGACCACCACGATTGGCAAACTAGCCCGTAAATTTCAAGCAGAAGGAAAATCGGTGATGTTGGCAGCCGGTGATACCTTCCGTGCGGCGGCGGTGGAGCAGTTGCAAGTTTGGGGTGAACGAAACCATATTCCGGTGGTGGCTCAGAGTACGGGCGCGGATTCCGCCTCCGTAATTTTTGATGCGATGCAATCGGCAGCTGCGCGTAATATTGATATTTTGATTGCGGATACCGCAGGTCGTTTACAAAATAAAAATAACTTGATGGACGAGTTGAAAAAAATCGTTCGTGTGATGAAAAAATATGATGAAACCGCACCGCACGAAATTATGCTGACACTTGATGCAGGCACGGGGCAAAATGCGATTAGCCAAGCAAAATTATTCAATGAAGCGGTGGGGTTAACCGGTATTTCGTTAACGAAATTAGATGGCACGGCAAAAGGCGGTGTGATTTTTGCCATTGCAGATCAATTCCAATTGCCGATTCGTTATATCGGTGTGGGTGAGAAAATCGAAGATTTACGCGAATTTAACGCCAAAGAATTTATTGAGGCGTTATTTGTACACGAAGAAGAGTAAGGATAGAGTGTGATTAAGTTCTCTAATGTATCCAAAGCCTATCACGGTGCAACGCAACCGGCGTTGCAAGGGCTTAACTTCCATTTGCCGGTGGGCAGTATGACTTATCTTGTGGGGCATTCCGGGGCGGGTAAAAGTACATTACTCAAATTAATTATGGGAATGGAAAAAGCCAATGCGGGGCAAATTTGGTTTAATGGACACGATATTACGCGCCTCTCAAAATACGAAATTCCATTTTTGCGTCGTCAAATCGGAATGGTGCATCAAGATTATCGTTTATTGACAGATAGAAGCGTCGTGGAAAATGTCGCTTTGCCACTTATTATTGCAGGAATGCGCCCGAAAGATGCGCATTCGCGAGCAATGGCGGCTCTTGATCGTGTAGGGCTTCGCAGTAAAGCCCATTACCTGCCGCCGCAAATTTCCGGAGGGGAGCAGCAACGGGTGGATATTGCCCGTGCCATTGTTCACAAACCGCAACTCTTATTGGCTGACGAGCCGACAGGGAATTTGGATAACGAACTTTCGTTAGGGATTTTCAATTTATTTGAAGAGTTTAACCGTTTGGGGATGACGGTGTTAATTGCCACTCACGATATTAATTTAATTCAACAGAAACCAAAACCTTGTCTTGTGCTTGAGCAAGGCTACTTACGTTATTAAGGAAAAACCATGAGCCGACCGACTGATGCTTCTGTCTTCGTGCAAACGGCTTACACGTTGCGCGCAGTGTGGACGGATTTGTGGCAACGCAAATTCGGTACGTTATTAACGATTTTAGTGATTGCCGTTTCTCTCACTATTCCAACCGTCAGCTATTTAATGTGGAAAAATCTCCATTTAGCCACGACACAATTTTATCCTGAAAGTGAGCTCACGATTTATCTTCACAAAAATTTAAGTGAGGAAGATGCCAATCTTGTGGTAGAGAAAATTCGTCAACAAGAAGGTGTGGAATCATTGAATTATGTGTCCCGTCAAGAAAGTTTGAAAGAGTTTAAAAGTTGGTCAGGTTTTGGTGAAGAGCTGGAGATTTTAGATGATAACCCTTTGCCCGCAGTGGTGATGGTAAAACCGAGTAAAGACTTTAACGCCTCGGAAAAACGTGAGGAGCTACGTACGAATCTCGATAAAATCAAAGGCGTGCAAGAAGTACGCTTGGATAATGATTGGCTGGAAAAATTGACCGCACTTTCGTGGTTGGTGGCTCACGTGGCAATTTTTTGTACCGTATTAATGGCGATTGCGGTGTTCTTAGTCATTGGTAACAGCATTCGTTCCGATGTTTATAGCAGCCGTGCCGATATTGATGTGATGAAATTGCTCGGTGCAACGGATCAGTTTATTTTACGTCCTTATCTTTATACCGGTATGATTTATGCCTTTTTAGGGGGATTTGTCGCAGCGATTTTCAGTAGCTTTATTGTGGGTTATTTCACTTCTGCGGTGAAATATGTAACGGATATTTTTGCCGTACAGTTTGCTTTAAACGGTTTAAGCATCGGTGAATTGATTTTCTTATTAGTCAGTTGCTTGATAATGGGATACATCGGTGCGTGGATTGCCGCCAAAAGACATATTGCGTTACTTGATAATCGATATTAAACCTTGATTCTGTACGGTATTATGCATCACTTGCACAAAAGGCTGTTTTTAATTCAAATGTAGGGTGCGTTAGGCTTGCCGTAACGCACCAAACTTGGGTTTAACGGTGCGTTACGCCTTTGGCTAACACTCCCTACTCTGGTTTTGTGCAACTGATACATAATACCGATTTTGTAAAGTGCGGTTGCTTTCCGTTTTGTTTTTTTATTTGAAAATGAAGGTGGAAAACAACCGCACTTTTCTATGATTTGAATAAATTTCTTGCAATCAGTTTCACTTTTGTGTAGTATTCGCAGGCTTTCAGATTTTGAAGGTCGTTTAATGTAATCATTTATTAAACGAGTGTAACGATAGGTTACGCTAACAATGTTTCCGATTTGGAGACTATATAACAGGTAACTTGCACCTCCTTTTCTATTTTGATGTTAGAACTGTGATTGGTGTTAGTTTTTTTATTAGCTAAATTTTATTGGAGCTCTGGTCTAATGCAGAACCAAAGAATCCGTATCCGCTTAAAAGCATTTGATCACCGTTTGATCGATCAATCTACTGCGGAGATCGTAGAAACAGCTAAACGTACCGGTGCACAAGTTCGTGGTCCGATTCCTTTACCAACCCGTAAAGAGCGTTTCACCGTGTTGATTTCTCCACACGTGAATAAAGACGCGCGTGACCAATACGAAATTCGTACTCACAAACGTTTAGTAGATATCGTAGAGCCAACAGAAAAAACTGTTGATGCGTTAATGCGTTTAGATTTGGCTGCCGGCGTTGACGTGCAGATCAGCCTAGGTTAATTAAGAGGTTATTACAATGATTGGTTTAGTCGGTCGTAAAGTCGGTATGACCCGTATCTTCAATGAAGACGGTGTTTCAGTACCGGTTACCGTTATCGAAATCGAAGCCAACCGCGTAACTCAAGTTAAAACTCTTGAAAACGATGGCTATACTGCAGTTCAAGTTACTACTGGTTCTAAAAAAGCAAACCGTGTAACTAAACCGGAAGCAGGTCATTTCGTGAAAGCAGGTGTTGAAGCTGGTCGCGGTTTATGGGAATTTCGTACTGAAGGTGAAGAATTCACTTTAGGTCAAGAAATCAATGTTGACATCTTCGCAGATGTTAAAAAAGTCGATGTTACCGGTACTTCTAAAGGTAAAGGTTTCCAAGGTGGTGTTAAACGTTGGAACTTCCGTACCCAAGATGCTACCCATGGTAACTCTTTATCACATCGTGTTCTCGGTTCTATCGGTCAAAACCAAACTCCGGGTCGTGTGTTTAAAGGTAAAAAAATGGCAGGACATTTAGGTGCTGAGCGTGTAACCGTTCAATCACTTGAAGTCGTTCGTGTAGATGCTGAGCGTAAATTGCTATTAGTGAAAGGTTCTGTGCCTGGCGCTATCAATGGCGATGTTATCGTTAAGCCGGCAGTTAAAGCATAGGTCTAGGAGATAGAGATGGAATTACAAGTTGTAGGTGCAAACGCACTCACTGTTTCTGAAACTACCTTCGGACGTGAGTTTAACGAAGCATTGATCCACCAAGTTGTTGTTGCTTATGCAGCCGGTGCGCGTCAAGGTACTCGTGCTCAAAAAACTCGTGCTGAAGTGTCTGGTTCAGGTAAAAAACCTTGGCGTCAAAAAGGTACAGGTCGCGCTCGCGCCGGTGATATCAAATCACCGATTTGGCGTTCAGGTGGTACAACCTTTGCGGCTAAACCACAAGATCACAGCCAAAAAGTGAACAAGAAAATGTACCGTGGTGCTATCAAAAGCATTCTTTCCGAATTAGTTCGTCAAGATCGCTTAGTGGTTGTTGAAAAATTTGAAATCGAAGCACCAAAAACTAAAGTTTTAGTACAAAAATTAAAAGATTTAGCAGTTGAAGATGCGTTAATTATCACAGCAAGTTTAGATGAAAATCTATTCTTAGCGGCACGTAACTTATATAAAGTTGATGTACGTGATGTACAAGGTATTGATCCGGTAAGTTTAATCGCTTTCGATAAAGTGATTGTTACCGTTGATGCTGTGAAACAAATTGAGGAGATCTTAGCATGAGTCAAGAACGTTTGCTGAGCGTGCTTCGTGCACCGCATATCTCTGAAAAAGCAACTAACAATGCTGAAAAATCTAACACTGTTGTACTTAAAGTTGCTTTAGATGCGAACAAAGCTGAAATTGCTGCTGCTGTTGCTCAATTATTTGAAGTAAAAGTAGATTCAGTACGTACTGTGGTTGTTAAAGGTAAAACTAAACGCCGCGGTGCAAAAATGGGTCGTCGCAGCGACTGGAAAAAAGCTTATGTAACTTTAGCCGAAGGCCAAAACTTGGACTTCGTGGACAGTGCAGAGTAATCGGAGGAAAATAGAGAATGGCTATCGTTAAATGTAAGCCGACCTCCGCTGGTCGTCGTCACGTTGTTAAAATCGTGAACCCTGAATTATACAAGGGTAAACCTTACGCTCCGCTTTTAGATAGCAAATCTAAGACCGGTGGTCGTAACAATTATGGTCGTATTACTACTCGTCACATTGGTGGCGGTCACAAACAACATTACCGTTTAATCGATTTCAAACGTAACAAGTTCGATATCCCGGCGGTTGTTGAGCGTTTAGAATATGATCCGAATCGTTCTGCTAATATCGCTTTAGTGCTTTATAAAGATGGTGAGCGTCGTTATATTTTAGCACCTAAAGGTCTATCTGTAGGCGATCAAATCCAAGCCGGTGCAAATTCACCTATTAAAGTGGGTAATGCGTTACCAATGCGTAATATTCCGGTCGGTTCAACTGTACATAATGTTGAATTAAAACCGGGCAAAGGCGGTCAAATCGCTCGTTCTGCCGGTGCGTATGTACAAATCATTGCTCGTGAAGGTAACTATGTTACTTTACGTTTACGTTCCGGCGAAATGCGTAAAGTATTAGCTGAGTGTACTGCGACAATCGGTGAAGTCGGTAACTCAGAACATATGCTTCGCGTATTGGGTAAAGCTGGTGCTAACCGCTGGAGAGGCGTTCGCCCTACAGTTCGTGGTACTGCAATGAACCCGGTGGATCACCCACATGGTGGTGGTGAAGGCCGTAACTTTGGTAAACACCCGGTTACTCCGTGGGGCGTTCAAACCAAAGGTAAGAAAACTCGTCACAACAAACGTACTGATAAATATATCGTACGTCGTCGTGGCAAATAATAAATTAAATTAAAGAGGATTAGCCATGCCACGTTCTCTCAAGAAAGGTCCTTTCCTTGACCTACACTTGTTGAAGAAGGTAGAGAAGGCGGTGGAAAGCGGGGATAAAAAACCGATTAAAACTTGGTCCCGTCGTTCAATGATCATTCCATCAATGATCGGATTGACCATCGCAGTCCATAATGGTCGTCAGCACGTTCCGGTTTATGTTTCCGACGAGATGATCGGTCATAAATTAGGTGAATTTGCACCGACTCGTACATACCGCGGTCACGCGGCAGATAAGAAAGCTAAGAAATAAGAGGTAAAGAGATGGAAACTATTGCAAAACATCGTTACGCTCGCACTTCTGCCCAAAAAGCTCGCTTAGTTGCCGATTTAATTCGTGGTAAAAAAGTTGCGCAAGCATTAGAAATCTTAACTTACACTAACAAAAAAGCTGCGGCTTTAGTGAAAAAAGTTTTAGAGTCTGCTATTGCAAACGCAGAGCACAATGACGGTGCAGATATCGATGATCTTAAAGTTGCTAAAATCTTCGTAGATGAAGGTCCTAGCATGAAACGTGTTATGCCACGTGCTAAAGGTCGTGCAGATCGTATTTTAAAACGTACTAGCCACATCACTGTGGTTGTGTCGGATCGTTAATCAGTAGGAGAATAGCAATGGGTCAAAAAGTACATCCACATGGTATTCGCCTAGGTATTGTTAAACCTTGGAGCTCTACTTGGTTCGCGAATACACAAGACTTCGCCGACAATCTTGAAGGCGATTTCAAAGTACGCAAGTTCTTAAATAAAGAATTAGCAAATGCTTCGGTTTCACGTATTACTATTGAGCGTCCGGCTAAAAGTATTCGTGTAACTATTCACACAGCTCGTCCGGGTATCGTAATCGGTAAAAAAGGCGAAGATGTTGAAAAATTACGTAACGCAGTATCTAAAATTGCTGGCGTTCCGGCTCAAATCAACATCGCTGAAGTGAAAAAACCTGAATTAGATGCGAAATTAGTTGCAGACAGCATCGCTTCTCAATTAGAACGCCGTGTAATGTTCCGCCGTGCAATGAAACGTGCGGTACAAAGCGCAATGCGTTTAGGTGCTAAAGGTATCAAAGTTGAGGTTAGCGGTCGTTTAGGTGGTGCAGAAATCGCACGTTCAGAATGGTATCGTGAAGGTCGCGTACCTCTACATACTCTTCGTGCGGACATCGATTATAACACTGCAGAAGCTCACACAACTTACGGCGTAATCGGCGTGAAAGTGTGGATCTTCAAAGGTGAGATTCTCGGTGGAATGGCTGCCGTTGCGCAATCAGAACAACAACCTGCCGACAAGCCTAAAAAGGCTCCGCGCGGTAAAGGTCGTAAGTAAGGAGAAACGCTAAATGTTGCAACCAAAACGTACAAAATTCCGTAAGGTTCACAAAGGCCGTAACCGTGGTATCGCAGGCGGTACTGAAGTAAGTTTCGGTACTTTCGGTTTAAAAGCAGTTGGTCGTTGTCGTTTAACCGCTCGTCAAATTGAAGCGGCACGTCGTGCAATGTCACGTGCAGTGAAACGTCAAGGTAAAATCTGGATCCGTGTATTCCCGGATAAACCGATCACTGAAAAACCATTAGAAGTCCGTATGGGTAAAGGTAAAGGTAACGTTGAGTACTGGGTAGCCTTAATCCAACCGGGTAAAGTGCTTTATGAAATGGATGGTGTGTCTGAAGAAGTGGCAAGAAACGCATTTGCATTAGCAGCTGCTAAATTGCCGGTTAAGACCACTTTCGTAACTAAGACGGTGATGTAATGAAAGCTCAAGATTTACGTACAAAAAGTGTTGAAGAGCTGAATGCTGAATTAGTGAACCTTCTAGGTGAACAATTCAAGTTGCGTATGCAGACAGCCACCGGTCAGCTTCAACAAACCCATCAGGCTAAACAAGTGCGTCGTGATATTGCACGTGTAAAAACTGTATTAACCGAAAAGGCGGGTGAGTAATGACTGATAAAATTCGTAGCGTACAAGGTAAAGTTGTTAGCGACAAAATGGAAAAATCTTTCGTTGTTGCTATTGAACGTAAGGTAAAACACCCGTTATACGGTAAATTTATCCGTCGTACAACGAAATTACACGTACACGATGAGAACAACGAAGCCAAAGTTGGTGATACCGTAGAGATCCGCGAATGCCGCCCTCTATCAAAAACCAAATCTTGGACTTTAGTTCGTATTGTTGAAAAAGCGGTTATCGCTTAATTAGCAAAATTAAATCTAAAATGCCCTCCTTGTGAGGGCTTTTTCTTTTCTCCGATCCATAAATTCTCCCTAAATTTAACCGCACTTTTGCGATTTATTCTCAAAAAGGCAACTGAGTATACTCAGTTTTTAGTTATCCATAAAAAAGGACACCAAGTTCGGTGTCCTTACTCTATAATGCCAAACTTTTATTATACTTTAGGGCCGGCAGCGATAAGTGATTTACCCTCTTCATTTGTCGCATATTTCTCGAAGTTTTTCACGAAACGACCGGCGAGATCTTCCGCTTTAGTTTGCCATTGGGCTTTATCTGCGTAAGTATCACGTGGATCTAAAATCGCAGGATCAACACCCGGTAAAGCTTTCGGAATTGCCAAATTGAAAATCGGTAATTCGCCCATTTCCGCTTTTTCGATTGAACCGTCTAAAATCGCATCAATAATACCACGGGTATCTTTGATGGAAATACGTTTACCCGTGCCGTTCCAACCGGTATTGACTAAGTAAGCCTCTGCACCTACCGCTTGCATACGTTTTACCAACACTTCCGCATATTGTGTCGGGTGAAGTGTTAAGAACGCTGCGCCGAAACAAGCTGAGAATGTTGGTGTCGGTTCGGTAATACCACGTTCCGTACCGGCTAATTTTGCAGTGAAACCGGAGAGGAAGTAGTATTTGGTTTGTTCCGGTGTTAATTTAGAAACCGGTGGTAATACACCGAAAGCATCTGCGGTTAAGAAAATCACTTTGGTTGCGTGGCCTGCACGAGACACCGGTTTAACGATGTTATCGATATGGTAAATCGGGTAAGACACACGGGTATTTTCGGTTTTTGAACCGTCATCGAAATCAACGGAGCCGTCAGCACGCACAACCACGTTTTCTAATAAAGCATCACGGCGGATTGCACGATAAATATCCGGTTCGTTTTCTTCTGAAAGATGAATGGTTTTCGCATAGCAACCGCCTTCAAAGTTGAAGATACCTACATCGTCCCAACCGTGTTCATCATCACCGATCAATTGGCGTTTCGGATCGGTCGAAAGGGTGGTTTTTCCGGTGCCGGATAAACCGAAGAAGACGGCGACATCGCCATCCGCTCCCACATTTGCGGAACAGTGCATTGCACCCACGCCTTTAAGCGGGAGGAAGTAGTTCATTATTGAGAACATACCTTTTTTCATTTCACCGCCGTACCAAGTTCCGCCGATTAATTGAATGCGTTCGGTTAAGTTGAAAGCAACAAAGTTTTCGGAATTTAACCCTTGCTCTTTCCAGTTAGGATTGGTCACTTTAGAGCCGTTCATCACTACAAAATCAGGCTCGAAAGTTTTGAGTTGTTCCTCTGTTGGGCGAATGAACATATTTTTTACGAAGTGCGCTTGCCAAGCCACTTCCGTTACAATACGCACTGCAATGCGGTCTTGTTCGCTTGCGCCGCAGAAACCATCAATCACAAATAAGCGCTTACGGGAAAGTTGGTTTGTGACTAAGTCTTTCAAACTTTGCCAAGTGGCTTGATTCATCGGTTTGTTATCATTTTTTGCCGCTTCAGATGTCCACCAAACGGTATCTTTGGTGGTTTCATCTAGCACGATATATTTATCTTTTGGCGAACGACCGGTGAAAATACCGGTATCAACGGCTACCGCACCGGTGGTTGTCAGTGTGCCTTTCTCAAAGCCTTCCAAACCCGGTTTGGTTTCTTCTTCGAATAGTTGCTCATAGCTTGGATTATAGACAACTTCTTTTACGTCATAGATGCCAAGGGCTTCAAGTTCTTTAATTACTTTGTTTAAGTCTGTCATAAGTCACCTCTATATAAAGATTAAAATTTAGTTGTGCTTATTCTAAATAAAACCTGTTGAGAAAAATGTTAACTAGATCTCATTTTTGGAAATTGCCTTAATTTCTACCTCTTTTTAGGTGAATTTTATGACAAAGATCATAAAAATGCGGTTGTATTTTGAGATTTTTTAGGAGGGAAACGAAAGTAGAGGAAAAAAGCCAAAATTAAGGGGGAATTTTCATCCCCCCAAACTTAATTATTTCTTCCAATTTTTCAACGCATCGGCAAAAGCATTGCCCATTGCATTATTTCCCCTTAGACCACGATTTTGCGCTGATGTATTAATACGGGTTTTTGCGGATAAAGTGCGGTCGGATTTAGCATCATTTTTTACCGCACTTTCATCTAAACGCATTGTGAGAGCGATACGTTTACGCGGTACATCGACTTCTAATACTTTTACTTTCACAATATCGCCCGTTTTCACGATTTGGTGTGGATCTTCCACAAATTTATCGCTCAACGATGAAATATGTACTAACCCGTCTTGATGTACGCCGATGTCCACAAATGCGCCGAAATTGGTAACATTGGTGATCGTCCCCTCCAGAATCATACCGGCTTTCAAATCGGTAATCTCTTCCACGCCATCGGCAAAGGTTGCAGTTTTAAATTCACCGCGTGGATCACGTCCCGGTTTTTCCAATTCTTTGAAAATATCTTGTACGGTGGGTAGGCCGAAACGCTCATCGGTGAATTGTTTGGCATCCAGTTGGCGTGTGGTATTGCTTCCCATCAGTTCTTGAATGGATTTTTGGGTAGCTTGCAGAATTTTTTCCACCAATGGATAGGTTTCCGGGTGAACGCCGGAAGCATCCAGTGGATTTTTTCCTTCTGCAATACGCATAAACCCTGCACATTGTTCAAAGGCTTTTGGTCCTAGACGAGGTACTTTTTTCAATTGTTCTCGGCTGTCAAAACGACCGTTCTCATCTCGATAATCCACAATATTTTGCGCTAACGTTTTAGTCATTCCCGCCACGCGTGCAAGCAACGGTACGGAAGCCGTATTTAAATCTACGCCAACGGCATTTACACAATCCTCCACCACGGCATCTAATTTACGTGCCAGTTGGGATTGATTGACATCGTGCTGATATTGTCCTACGCCGATTGCTTTTGGTTCAATTTTGACTAATTCTGCGAGGGGATCTTGCAAGCGGCGGGCAATGGATACCGCACCTCGTAAGGAAACGTCCAAATTAGGGAATTCATTGGCGGCAAATTCAGAAGCGGAATAAACCGAAGCACCGGCTTCCGAAACCACAACGATTTGCGGTTTATTCTCTTTGATTTCTTTCATCACTTCTTTAGCAAAACGTTCGGTTTCACGAGAGGCTGTGCCGTTACCGATAGCGATTAATTCCACATTATGTTTGCGAACTAAACCGAATAATACCATTTGCGCTTCAGATTCACGACCTGTGTGAGGGTAAATCGTGGCGGTATCTAATAATTTCCCCGTGTTATCCACAACGGCGACTTTCACCCCTGTGCGCAAACCGGGGTCAAGTCCTATTGTAGTTTTCGAGCCTGCCGGTGCAGCCATTAAAAGTGCGGTCAGATTTCGGGCAAAAACATCAATGGCTTCTTCTTCCGATTTTTCACGTAATGCACCCATCAGCTCGGTTTCAAGGTGAAGAGATACTTTGATTTTCCACGTCCACGAAATAACCTGTTCGCGCCATTTATCTGCAGGTTGTCCGCTGAAATGAATACCCAAATGCTCACGAATGATTTCTTCGCAATAACTTCGGCGCACGCTTTCTTCTGCATCAGGATCTGCGTTCAAGGTTAGTTGCAAAATGCCTTCATTACGCCCACGAAACATCGCCAAGGCACGATGTGACGGCACATTTTTCAGCAGTTCTTTGTGATCAAAATAATCTTGGAATTTTGCGCCTTCTTGTTCTTTGCCTTCGATCAATCTTGCTTCAATTTGTGCATTTTGCTGTAAATATTGACGTACTTTTGCCAATAATTGCGCATCTTCGGCGAAACGCTCCATTAGAATGTAACGGGCGCCATCTAATGCCGCTTTGGTATCCGCTATGCCTTTTTCTGTATCGATAAAAGAAAGTGCGGTCGTTTCCGGATCATTTTTGGGGTCATTCCATAATGTATCCGCCAATGGTTCTAAACCGGCTTCAATTGCAATCTGCCCTTTGGTGCGGCGTTTAGGTTTGAAGGGTAAATATAAATCTTCTAATTCCGTTTTAGTTTGTACGGCTTCAATTTGTAACCGTAATTCCTCCGTGAGTTTTCCTTGTTCATCAATGGATTTTAAAATGCTTTGGCGACGATCTTCAAGCTCACGTAAATAGCTGAGACGGGTTTCAAAATGGCGTAATTGAGAGTCGTCTAATCCACCGGTTACTTCTTTACGATAACGTGCGATAAAAGGAATGGTGTTGCCATCATCTACAAGCTGAATGGCTGCGAAAATTTGGTGAGAAGCAACGTTAAGTTCTGAGGCGATAATTTGGCTGATTTGTTGATTTAACATATTAAAACGTCTTTGTTAAAAATAAGGGTTAATGAGAATTTGCGATATTATGTCGCAGTTGCACAAAACATTGTAAGGTGGCGTTAGGCGAAGCCGTAACGCACTTCACCCATAAAATGTTCTTTGTGCTATAGATACATAATACTGAAAATTTGGGATAGGATACTGGTTTTGATACTTTGGCTCAAATATAATTCAATAAATTTTCTGACTTCGGTAAAACAAATGGCAAAATCAAATTACATTACACGCCAAGGCTGGAATGCTTTAGATCAAGAACTGAAATTTTTATGGAAAGAAGAACGCCCGAAAGTAACGCAAGCGGTTTCGGATGCCGCCGCTTTGGGGGATCGCAGTGAAAATGCCGAATACATTTACGGCAAACGCCGTTTACGTGAAATTGACCGCCGTGTGCGCTTTCTTACCAAACGTTTAGAAGTCTTACAAATTGTGGATTACAGCCCGAAGCAAGAAGGGAAAGTGTTTTTTGGCGCATGGGTGGAATTGGAAGATGAAGACGGTGAAGTGAAACAATACCGTTTGGTCGGCTGTGATGAATTTGACCCCGCCAAAAATTGGATTTCCATTGATTCTCCGGTCGCCCGTGCTTTGATAGGAAAGGGCGTTGATGACGAAGTCAGTGTTGAAACGCCTTCCGGACGTGTTATGCTTTATGTGAATCGAATTTGGTATGAAAAAGACTAAAATTCATCACCGTAATTAGGAAGTAATAGGTCAATTCATTCTTTCAGTATTATGTAGCAGCCGCACAAGGAGAATTTTATATCCGGAATTTATTTTGGGACGTAGGGTGCGTTAGCCGTAGGCGTAACGCACCTTTTTATCAATAAATTTCATTACGGTGCGTTACGGCTTCGCCTAACGTTACTCTACGATAATATGTGCAAGTGCTACGTAATGCTGTATTCTTTTACTTACATAGCCGCTTTTTTATGCGGCACTTGCCATGCAAATATAAATTAAAGCACCATAAAAAATGACCGCACTTATACCGAGTAATGTTGCCGCAAGAGTAGGTGCGCGGCGGTGCAGTTTATAAAGTATTCGGGCAATGATGGCGAGGATAAAAGGATAAATCCAACATAATGTAGAAAAGAGGTTAATTTGCCCTTCGCTCAATGCGGTACTTTTGGAAAAAGCGGTAGAAATGAGCAATGCTAAAGGCCAAAGCAAAACCGGTACGCAGAAAGCGGCAATCGCCCAAGTAAATTTGCTGAATTTTGTCGGCATAGAGGTTGATTTGGATAAATGGGGCATAATTGAAATCAAATGAGAAATCACAGGGCAGCGAATATAACAAATGTCGGGTTAGGTCGCAATTTTTTGCCTTAATAGATTTGAAATGGTACATTACGCACAGTGATTTTTAGTAGGGTTCAGCGTGAAATACGATCTTAATCAAGCAAAGAAATATGTTGAAATTTTAGACCAACGCCGCTTTGAACGTGCGCAGTTAGGTTTGAATAGTGGATTTCAGCACGTGTTGTCCCTACTTCCGCTTCTACTTCATTTTAACCACCCTAGTTTACCCGGTTATGTTTCTCCTTCTCCGTATGCGGTTTTTGGTATTGCAAATTTTACTTTATCGGAATACCAGCAGGGTTTTCTTACCGATGAATTACCACACCACTATGCAGCGTTAAAACGTCAGGTTTATATGAAAAATCCCCCGATTTTGGGGCTGTATGTGATGGGTAGTTTCGGTTCGATTAGCCAAACTTCAAGTTCCGATGTGGACACATGGATTTGTCATCGTGAAGATTTAACGGAAGAAGAACGTGATTTACTCACTCAAAAAGCACGTAAGATTGAAGAATGGGCGTTGCAGTTTGATGTCGAAATTCATTTTTACTTAGTTGATCAACAACGTTTTCGTAGTGAACGTTACGCTGATCCCGTTACCAATGAAAATAGCGGATCGGCACAATATATGTTGTTATTGGAGGAGTTTTATCGTTCGGCGGTTCGTCTTGCAGGGAAACCGCTGCTGTGGTGGCATTTATGGGTTGAGAATGAAGCCGATTACGAAAAAGAAGTGCAAAAACGAATAGAGGAAGGCTCGCTTGATCCGCAGGATTGGGTGGATTTTGGCGGATTGGGACGATTTTCCGCTAAGGAATATTTCGGCGCAAGTTTATGGTTGCTTTATAAGGGCGTTGATTCGCCCTATAAATCCGCGTTGAAGATTTCGTTATTGGAGGCGTATTCGGAGGAATACCCCAATGCACGCCTCATTGCCAGACAATTTAAAGAAGATCTCTTTTCCGGCAATACCACGCCGGAACATCACTTTGATCCTTACATTGCGATTTTAGCAAAAGTAACGAATTATTTGACCGCACTTTCCGAATTCAAACGCCTTTATTTTGTGCGTCGTTGTTTTTATGTGAAGGTGATGGAGGATTTGGCGTTATATCAACGTAATAACTGGCGAACCAATTATATGCGCATTCTAGCCCAAGAGTGGGGCTGGAGTACCGAGATAATTGACGAGCTGAATCGTCGTCCGTTTTGGAAGATTAAACAAGTGAAAAAAAGCCATCAAAACTTGGTGAAATTTCTCATGTTAAGCTACCGTAATTTAGTCAATTTCGCACGGAAACATAAAATTCATTCTACGGTGATTCCACAAGATATTAATATCTTGACACGTAAACTCTATACGGCATTTGAAGAATTACCGGGAAAAGTGAATTTGCTCAATACGCAAAATTTTCGTGATTTATCTGAGCCGCATATTTCCTTTTTAGAAGTGCGTGGCAATAAGCATTTTAAAGATGGTTGGTACCTGATTAATAAACCGCCAAATATGATGATGCTTTCCGATGGTCGGGTGATTGAATACAGTGAGAGTTTGAACAAACTGGTCGCTTGGGCATATTTTAACCGCTTACTTACGGCGGAGACGGACCTTTATCTCTTTAGTAAAACCGTTAATATTGAAACGTTGCGAAACTTTGTTGCCGATTTGCGTCTTTCTTTTTCACGCAATGCAACGATTGTCGGCACAGATGCCTTCGCCAATTCCTGTGAAATTCGTCAAATTTTAATTTCCGTTAATTTAACCGTTGATCCGTCAGCACCTCTAAGTGAATTTAGAGACAATCTTTCTGCCAGTGATTTGTTTAGCGTCGGGTCTTTTGAACAGAATTTTGTCGGTAGTATTGATTTTACTTATCGTAATATCTGGAATGAAATCCGCACTTTTCATTTTGAAGGACCTAACGCAATTTTGTTGGCGTTAAAAGTGCTGTCCAACAAAATCTATCGCGGTGTGAATAGTCCACGTTCGGTGCAAGTCTGTTGTTATAGCAAACATTATCGACGAACATTGCGTCATTTGGTGAATGCTTTAGTCAATCGTTGTATCAGTATTCAACTTGGCGATAGCCCACCGCCTCATAAGCCAAGATTGCGTGTCGCCGGGAAAAACTGGCAATTCTTTTTTGAAGAACGCGGCATTAGCTTGCAAGAAGTGGAAAATGATGCGCAAAGTGCGGTCGATTTTGATGGTATTTTAAAAGCCTCGGTAGATGAAAAAGAAGATGTTTCAAATGGTAACCGTCAATATCCGGCGGGTATTGATCTTTTTGCCAGAGAAGGGTTTCTACAGTTTTTCTTTGAAGATAATAAAGATGAAACCTTCAATGTTTATTTATTGGATGAATTAAATCATTTAGAGATCTATCGCCATTGTGATGGATTGAAAGATGATAAAGTACGTGAAATTAATCGCCTTTATCAAGCCTCAAGCCTTGGCGGTGATAACCCTTATCATATTGAATCCCGAGATTTTAATTACCCTCAGTTTTATCAATTACAGTGTTGCCCACAGGGAAACGTACAAATTTTACCTTTCAAATATCAACGAAATCTTCATTAGCCCTACCTCAAAAGAGGGATTGTAATGAGATAGATCAACTTCTCTTATTTTTAGAATTGGAAGGTATTTGAAATCCCGCTAAAATAGCATAATTTTGATGTAGGATTTTGTTAATCCTTGCCAAAGAGGGAAATATGCAAGAGAAATTAAAAGTATTATTAATCGATGATCACCCATTAATGCGCCGTGGTATTAAGCAACTTATTGAATTAAATGATAACTTTGAAGTGATTGCAGATGTTAGTAGTGGAGCGGAAGGGATTTCTGTTGCTTTACAAATGTTACCGGATCTGATCATTTTAGATCTTAATATGAAAGGGCTTTCAGGGTTGGATACGCTTAAAGGACTACGGGCAGAAGGCGTGGATGCACGTATTGTGATCTTAACCGTATCCGATGCGAAAAATGATATTTTTGCGTTGATTGATGCCGGTGCCGATGGTTATTTATTAAAAGATACGGAGCCGGATACCTTGCTTGAACAGATTAAACGTATTGCACAAGGCGAAGTGATTTTAAGCGATTCGATTAAAAATTTACTCATTGAGCGGGAACATCGCCAAGATCCAATGGAATCCTTAACGGAGCGTGAGATGGATGTGCTGAGTTTAATTGCCACCGGTTTATCCAACAAACAAATTGCAGGACAATTGTTTATTTCGGAAGAAACCGTAAAAGTACATATCCGAAATTTATTACGTAAGTTAAACGTTCATTCACGTGTTGCAGCAACCGTATTGTACTTTGAATACCACAAGCGTTAATTGGTAGGCGATTTTCTTTTATTTCGGTACACCCCGCAATAACGGTATCGGCTCATAGGGTGCTTCAGATGTCGGTGCAGGTGTGTCGTTGAATAACAAAATAAAGGGTTTTGCTGGAATGACACGCTCGTTGCGCCATAAACTGCCCATCCCAACAAGTTGAATATCCGAAGGTAAATGTGCCAAACCTTGCCGTAACACCGTCACCGTATTTTTGCGCGGATGTCCGATAACGATTGCCGTGCCGTGCTTTCGTGCATATTGGAGTGCGGCTTGAAATTGGCGTTGAACGTCGGCAAATTCATTACTGTCATCAAGGAAGATGTGGCGATCTAGCGAGCGTACACCTTGCTCTTTTGCGATTTTACCCGCAACGGATTTTCCGATAGTTCGGCTATCTAAAAAGAATAAATGTTGTTCGTTTAATGCTTGCATTAAATGGCGCATTAATGTGCTGTCTGCCGTAGCGGCACTCCCCATATGATTGTTCATACCAATGGCATAATTTACGGTATCTTTTGCCATTTGAACACGGCCGGCTACTTGCTCTGCCGACATTCCTAAATATAAACCGCCTTCCTCAATTTTTATTTGGCTTATCGGCTGCATCGGCATATGAATCAGCACATCACGACCTTGATTTTTTGCTTCCTGATTACGAGCTTTGGCATAAGGTGCAGAGGGAATAATCGCCACGGAAATTTCCCGCGGCATAGCGAAAATCGCAGCGTCTTCTTTCGGGTGATAGCCAATATCATCGATCACAATAGCAAGTTTGCTTTGTGCGCTCACAAGTGAGGAGAAAAGTGCGGTCGAAAAAAGAATCAAATTTTTAACCGCACTTTTTAATATTTTATGCATTATTTTATCCATCCCGCAGGATTTACCGGCACGCCTTTTCGGCTAATACCAAAATATAAGGCAGGTCGGGAGAGTTCTCCGGTGTTGCCCACTTGAGCGATAGTTTGACCTGCCGAAACCAGTTGATTTGGCTTCACAAACACCGCTTGGTTAAAGCCGTATAAACTCAAATCACTGTCGCCGTGCTTAATAATGACCATATAACCGTAACCGTTTAGCGGCCCGGCAAGAATCACACGACCGTTTGCAATGGCATGAACCGAAGTGCCGTTAGGAGCAGCAATCACCATTCCTTTCCAACGGGCTTCACCGGCTTGTGTCGAACCAAAGGCGTATAATGTCGACCCCTTTACCGGCTTGTTATACTGACGTTTTGCCGCACCCAGACCATTGCTACTGTTAATTAATTGACGCTCTTGTACCGTCGGTTTATAAGGTTTAGAAGTACGTTTTTCTTCCGATTGTTTACGCTGTGCCAAGGCTTCCCGTTCACGCTGTTCTTGCTGGCGTGCGGCTTGTTCTGCCCGTTGAATTTCTTGGCGCAAGGCGGCTTCATTTGCACGTAAACTTTCTAATTTATTCTGATCTTTATTAATATTTTTATTGATTTCATTTAAAGTGGATTGACGTTCACGCTGAATTTTTTCTAATTCTTGCTGTTGCTTTTTCTGTACGGAAAGCTGATCTCTATGGCTTTGTTGTTGTTCCAAAATCGCCTCTTTTTGTTTGACGATTTGTGCTTGCGTGGTTTGAAGATGATTAATCATTTCAATACGGGCTTGGTTTAAATGTTCGTAATACACTTTCATTCGTGCCGCTTTTTTCGCATCTTCCGATAACATTCGTTCCAACACGGAGGGATTCAATCCCGAACGATAAATTGCATCCATCTGCTTTGCCAGTTTGGCTTTTTGTTCACGCTCTTTTCTCTCTAATTGCTTGATTTGCTTGTCCGCTTCTGCGATTTGCTTGCGGATTTCTTTCAAACTGAGTTCCGTTTCACGCAGTTCGCCGGCAACAGAATTAATTTTGCTTTCTTGATTTTTCAAGGTGGATTGAAGTTGAGCCTGCTTACGTTTTTGCTCGGCAAGTTTTGACTCTTGTTGTTTGATTTGTTGTTGAATTTGATTGAGATTATTGCCATAGCCAAATGGTGAAAAGATAATGAGTCCACAGGCTAAAAGTGCGGTCATTTTTGAAAATGTTTTTGCGCTCGGTTTCCAATACTGCATACATCAAATTCTAGAGATTCAAAGGGGAGTTAATATTGTTCACATTGAGTGTGAATAGTAGCATTATTTTAGGATCGCTAAAACGGGCTCCCTTGATTTTTTGCGAAAGATCAGGAAAACGTGCCTTTTCGCTTTTAAACCGAATGATTTTTTGCTATAAAAGTGCCCGTTTATTTTTATTAACAGACCTTTAGGAGATCCTTATGGAATTAGTCTTTATTCGTCACGGTTTCAGTGAATGGAATGCGAAAAACTTATTCACCGGCTGGCGCGATGTAAACCTTACCGAACGTGGTGTGGAAGAAGCCAAAGCGGCAGGTAAGAAATTATTGGATGCCGGTTATGAGTTTGATATCGCCTTTACTTCCGTATTAACGCGTGCAATTAAAACTTGTAACATCGTGTTGGAAGAATCTCACCAATTATGGATTCCTCAAGTGAAAAACTGGCGTTTAAATGAACGTCATTACGGTGCATTGCAGGGTTTAGACAAAAAAGCGACGGCAGAACAATACGGTGATGAACAGGTTCATATTTGGCGTCGTTCTTATGATATTTCTCCGCCGGATTTAGATCCGCAAGATCCAAATTCCGCGCATAATGACCGCCGTTATGCGAACATTCCGTCCGATGTTGTGCCTAATGCGGAAAACTTAAAGATTACTTTAGAACGCGCATTGCCATTCTGGGAAGATCAAATTGCGCCGGCAATGCTTTCCGGCAAACGTGTTTTAGTGGTGGCCCACGGTAACTCGCTTCGTGCATTGGCAAAACACATCATCGGTATTTCTGATGCGGAAATTATGGATTTTGAAATTCCGACCGGTCAGCCGTTAGTGTTAAAACTTGATGATAAATTAAACTATATAGAACATTATTATCTTTAATTTAAAATTTTATCGGTATTATGTAGCAGTTGCGCAAAATATTGTAGGGTGCGGTTAGGTGAAGCCGTAACGCACCAATAGAGGATTTAATGATGAAATGGTGCGTTACGCAAAGCTTAACGCACCCTACCCCGATAAATATTGGATATAAAATTCTTTTTGTGCAACTGATATATAAATACCGAATTTTATAGTGAATTAAATTTAAAAATGTCTACGGCTTGCGGTTTTGTATCCGTTTTAATTTAATTCACGAGAGAATGAAGTGCGGTTAGTTTGGTCGCACTTTTTGTTTAAGGAGAACATTATGAAAAAATTCGTTAAGATGCTATTGGCGTTATTGCCTTTCATTACTGTGACAGCGATTGCCGCACCCGCACAAAAAACCACAACAAAGCAAAGTGTTAAGCAAACGAAAAAAACACAGGTGAAAAAGTCGGCGGAGAAAAAGATCACGACAAAGAAAGCAGTGCTAAAAAAGACAACAGAGAAAAAATCTGTTGAGAAAAAAACGAAAAGCAAGGCAGAAAATCAAAAAACGACACGGAAACAATCTGCTAAATCAGAAAAAAAGTTGGAGAAAAAACAAGTTAGTACGGATAAAAAATCGGCTAAATCACAGGTGAAATCCACAGCTCAAAAATCTTCAAAAAAAGCAGATAAAGCAAAATTGATGCAGCAAAAATCAGCTGAGAAAAAAGTGGAAAAGGTAGAAAACAATGTTGCGAAAGCCAAACCGCTTAGCCAAGTAAAAAAAGCCGTGATTGTGCCGAAATGCCAAGATAGCGAAGTGATTAAAGTGTTATCCGATGCTTTCAAACAACAAGGCAAAGCAACCGGTGTACCTATGACGGTAAAACAGCTTAGCCAAACCCGTGAAACGCAATATTATCCACAGCAAGGTATTCGTAGTTGCCATACATTCGTGCAAACAAACGGTAAAAACTATCAAACGGATTATAGTGTGATTTTGAATGGAAGCGGCTTTTTTGTTCAAGTAGAAAATGCACAAGCGATGTTTTAGATAATGCAGGATTGGTCGCTCACTCAAGTCACCAATCATCGTAGGTGCGTTAGGCGAAGCCGTAACGCACCGATTATGACCATGAAATGGTGCGTAACGAAAGCTCAACGAACCTTATTTTCTTTTTAACCTAAAGAATAATTTCTCAATTTCCCTTTCTGACAATTCCCGATATTCTCCGTTTGCCAATCCCGCAATCGATAATATGCCCATTTGATAACGGATTAAACGCAATGTCGGAAAGCCGATATGAGCCGTCATACGGCGTACTTGGCGATTGCGTCCTTCCGTGATTTTAATTTCTAACCAAGATGTGGGGATAGATTTTCGCTCACGGATAGGCGGATGACGTTGCCATAAATTCGGTGTTGAAATCAACCGCACTTTTGCCGGTTTTGTCATTCCGTCTTTAAGCTCTACTCCTTGACGTAAAGGCATCAAATCCTGCTCGCTCGGTTCACCTTCCACCTGCACCCAATAGGTTTTTTCCGTTTTGAATTTGGGATCAGCGAGGCGGTGTTGTAATTCCCCGTTATTAGTGAGAATAAGCAAGCCCTCACTGTCGCGATCAAGCCGTCCTGCGGCATAAATATGAGGGATAGAGATAAAATCTTTAAGTGTAGTCCGCCCATTTTCATCGGTGAATTGGGTTAACACATCAAAAGGCTTATTAAAAATGATAACCCGTGTTTTTACGGGTGTTTTTACCTTTGGCTTGTGTGATTTAAAGGAAACGCCAACGGTTTTTTTGTTGGCGTTTGAACGAGGAAGAATCTTACGCATTAGTGGCTTTTGTGGCTGGTACTGTAAAGAATTTTATCGGTATAAGCCAACGCAATTGCAGAGACTAAGAAACCAAGGTGCAAGAAAAGCTGCCACATCATAGTTTTTTCCGGAAGGTTACTGACATTGACAAAAGTTTGTAACATATGAATCGATGAAATCGTGATAATCGACATAGAGAGTTTCACTTTTAACACTGTGGCATTAACGTGGCTCATCCATTCAGGTTGATCCGGGTGGTTTCGTGTTTTCAGTTTTGAGACGAAAATCTCATAGCCGCCAATCGTCACCATCACCAGCAAATTGGCAATCATCACAACATCAATCAGATTTAGCACGGCAAGCATAATGGTATTGGAGTCCATTTCATTGATATTGGTAATCAGATGCCAAAGGGATTTCATAAATTTGTAGGCGTAAATCCCTTGCACAACAACAAGACCGAGATAAATCGGTAATTGTAACCAACGGCTGGCAAAAATAATTTTGCTGATTGCGTTAGATTGGCGATTATATTTTGCATAGGGATCGGGTGATTTTTGCTGTTCCATTCATTTTTCCTAAATTAGCGTGAATTAAATAAAAAAACCGCCAAAAAATAGCAGTTTTTTTGAAAATAGCAAGCCTCAATATATTATTTTTCATCCTGTGTCATCAGTGATAAACGGCTTAAATCCACATCATTATGTAATAGTTCTATATTCGGCATCACTTTGTTTGCCTTAGCGGATAAATCTTTAAAACGTTCTACTTTACCCACTAAACCTTGCTGACCGACCAATGCGGTAACCGTGCTGTTATATTGATTGCTGACGGTAGAAAGCGTGTTACCCAGTTTATTTAATCGCTCTGCAACCAAGCAAATTTGATTATAAATTTCACCGGCTTTTTCAGCGATTTCTTTTGCTTCCGCATTGCCGCGTTCAATACGCCATAGGTTGGCAACCGTACGCAGAATCGGCATTAACGTGGTATGTGATACCATAATGACATTTTTCTCATAGCCATAATTGAAAAGGCTCGGATCTAATTTTAAGGCTTCAATATATGCCGGTTCAACAGCGATAAACATCAATACAAAATTTGGGCTACGCATACCGATTAAGTTGCTGTAATCCTTTTTGTGAAGATCATCAATGTGATTTTTCAGGGCTTTTATATGCTCTTTCATTAAGCGTTCCTGCTCAAAATCTTCCTCAGAATTGACCGCACTTTCATAGGCAACCAGCGACATTTTACTGTCGATGATGATGTTTTTATTATCCGGCAAATTTAAAACGAAATCGGGATAATTCCGTCCGCCCTGTTCATCTTTAAAATGAGCTTGTGCACGGTAATGCACGTTTTCAATTAAGCCCGCAAGTTGAAGCGTGCGTTCCAGTTGCACTTCTCCCCAATTACCAAGGGTTTTCTTTTCCCCTTTGAGGGCGGAAGTCAGATTGTTGGCTTGTTGCGACATATTTAATCCGATTTCCAACACTTTTTTAATTTCCGCTTCCAAGCCGGCATTGCCTTTCACCGATTCCGAGTGAATTTCATTTACACGTTTTTGAAAACCCTCAATTTGTTCACGGAAGGGTTTTAACAAGGTCTCCAATGTAGTGAGATTGGTTTGGTTAAAAGAACGGGCTTTTTCATCCAAAATACGATTGGCAAGATTTTGGAACTCAATACTCAGTTGCTGTTTGGATTGCTCGATATTTTGTTGTTGCTCGGTAAAGTGCTTCTCTTTTGCGGCAAGAGTGGTTTTCAATGCCGTGAGTTCTTGCGAAAGTGCAGTCAATTTTTCTGTTAAATTTTGCACCTCTTGTTCTTTACGGGATAAATGGTTTTGGCTTTGTTGTAATTGGTTTTCGAGACTTTCCGCTTGTGCCGAAGCAATACCGAAACGTTCTTTTAATGCGGTGATTTGTGAGCCGATTTGATCGTTCCGATTTTGTTCTTCATCTAATTCTTTGCTGAGATAGCTGATTTTTTCGTCCCGTTCATTCAAACGAATTTGCAACCCTTCACTTTCCGTTTGAGCCTTGACAGTTTGCTGCTCCAATTGATTTTTTTGTTGGTTCAGCACATCAAAACGTTCGGCAAGTTGATTGAAATCCAAGTTGGCTTTGTTTAAATCTTGCTGTAATTCCTGCACATCACGGGTGCGGCGCGCCAACAAAAAACCAAGAATAATCAAGATAAAAAGTGAGATACCAAGTAAAGTGAGAAAGGGCGGGGTAATCCAAGTTGTCATAATTTCCTCAAATTTTTGGCAAATTCTAACACAGCCGAAAAATTTTTAGAAAAGTAGGGCGGGCAAATTTTTGCCCACCGATTCAAGGAGGGAATTTCAATGGTGAGCAACAAGTTGCCGACCCTAAGGGCGACGCACCATTTCATCATTAAATCGTGTTAATTGGTGCGTTATGGCTTTGCCTAACGCACCACGGTGATTTGTGCGCTTGATACATAATAGCGTTATTTTTCCGGCGATCCAAAAACAAAAAAGACGAACAAATGTTCGTCTTTTTGATGGCGTAGGGCATTAACCCATACCGTATTTTTTTAATTTTTTGCGTAACGTACCACGGTTGATGCCGAGCATATTTGCAGCACGTGTTTGGTTACCGCGAGTATATTGCATAACCATATCTAACATCGGGTGTTCAACTTCCGCTAATACTAATTCGTAAAGATCATTCACATCTTGACCATCTAATTGTGATAAGTAATTGCGTAATGCTTGTTTTACTGAATCGCGTAATGGTTTATTGGTAACTTGTGATTGAGCGTTTAAAACTGAAACGGTTAACGCTTCGGACGGATTACGTTGTTGTTCTAACATTTTTCTTTATCCAAAATTGAATTTAAAAAATCTTCCAACACAATAAGTTGTTCTTTCGGATCACTGATTGCGTTAAAAGTCTGTCTAAAAACGGAATCGGGTTGAATTCCCTGTAAATACCAAGCCACGTGTTTGCGTGCGATTCGGTAGCCTTTTTGTTCACCATAGAATTGATGTAATTCTTGAATATGGCGTAAAATTTGACCGCACTTTTCACATAAACTTGGTGGTTGAATTATCGAATCCCGCTCAATTAAGCTTTCCATCGATTGAAATAACCAAGGATTACCTAATGCTGCGCGACCGATCATTATTGCATCGGCACCTGTGTAATCAAGCACCGCTTTTGCTTTCTCGGCAGAATCAATATCACCATTTGCAATTACCGGAATTGAGATGGCTTGTTTGACTGCACGAATATTTTCGTATTCGGCTTCTCCCTCAAAAAGACATTCTCTCGTTCGTCCATGAATGGTTAAAGCCTGAATACCGGATTGTTCGGCAATTTTGCCGATTTGTATACAGTTTCGATTGGATTTATCCCAGCCGGTGCGAATTTTCAAGGTTACCGGCACATCAACGGCATTCACCACTTCTTGTAGAATTTTTTCTACCAATTCGGGGAATTGTAGTAGAGCAGAACCTGCCAATTTACGATTCACCTTTTTAGCGGGGCAACCCATGTTGATGTCGATGATCTCTGCACCGTACTCTACGTTTACCGCCGCAGCTTGTGCCATTTCCAACGGATCAGAACCGGCAATTTGCACTGCATTAATGCCGAGATCTTCACTATGCGCTAAGCGCAGTTTGGATTTCTCCGTGTGCCAAACTTGAGGATTGGTTGACATCATTTCTGAAAATGTCAAACCTGCACCATAATGGGCACAAAGACGGCGAAAGGGTTTGTCGGTAATGCCTGCCATCGGGGCAAGTAAAATACGATTTTTTAATTGGTATGAACCGATTCGCATTTTACTTTAACCACCTTTAAACAAGCCTAAATCCAATTATTGTCGAATAGGGCGACAATCGACAAGGCGTGCTATGATACGCATTTCGACTTAGTTTGAAAAGTGAAATTTGTTCAAAAAATACACTTTTTTTGATTGACAAAAAGAGATTAAGTTGTTCTCTGTTTGCCGGTAATGCGACACCATTCCTCACGCACGGCAACCCGGTCAAGGTCAAAAGTTTGCGCATAGGTTTCACAGACGGAGTCCGATTGCGTTTCTAAAATGCCGGATAGCCCCAAATCACCACCCTCCGCGACAAGTCGGTTGATTATCGGATAAAGTTCTTTTAATGGGCCGGCAAGAATATTGGCAACGACCACATCTGCTTTGAGTTCGGTAGGTTTTTCATCAGAGAGGAATAATTGTAAGCGATCGGCAACGCCGTTTTGTTCCGCGTTGTTGCGGCTTGCAAGAATGGCTTGCGGATCGATATCAATACCGATAGCTTTTTTCGCTCCTAGTTTTAGGGCTGCGATGGCTAAGATGCCGGAACCGCAACCGAAATCAATGACTGTTTTATCGGTCAAATCTAAGCTATCCAGCCATTCTAAGCAAAGTGCCGTTGTCGGGTGCGTACCTGTGCCAAAAGCCAAACCGGGATCAAGCATTACGTTTACGGCATTTTCATCAGGCACTTCTCGCCAGCTTGGACAAATCCATAAACGTTTGCCGAATTGCATCGGATGGAAGTTGTCCATCCATTCACGTTCCCAATCTTTGTCTTCAATCTGTTCGATTTTATATGCCGTATTTTCATCTAAGTGTCCGGCTTGTTTGAGTGAATCGACAATTTCCGCCATATCCGTTTCTGCATCGAAGAGTGCAATGACATCCGTATTCCCCCACAGACGGGTTTCTCCGGGTAAGGGTTCAAAAATAGGAGTGTCTTGACTATCCATAAAAGTAACGGAGACCGAACCGATTTCTTCTAAAAAATCACTGATTTTTTCTGCTTTTTCATTAGTGCTGTTTAGGCGAATTTGAATCCAAGCCATATATTTTCCTTATTAAAAAAATAGCGCATATTATACCGATTTTTTTAGAAATTTCGGTAGTAATGTAGAGCCTAGTGTCGCAAACATAATGAGCATGATGCCGAATAAGGTAGAAAATGAAAGGGTTTCGCCAAGTAATAGCACCGCAAATAAAATACCAAATAAGGGTTCAAGGGAAACCAAAATGCCGGAAAGATTTGCATTAACGCTATTTAAACCTTTATTCCATAACCAATAAGCCAGCCAACTACACCCAATGGCAAGATAAAAGAGCCCCGCAATGCCGTAACCGGTCAGATTGATTTCCCAGCTTTCGGTAAGAAGCAAGGTGAAAGGAAACGTGGTGATGGTACCTAATACAATAGTCACGGAGGTGTAGGCTTGGGCTGATACTTTGGCAATCACGGATTGTGTCCAACGTAGCACACAGGCAAAAACAACACCGGCACTAAGCACCAACAAGCAACCAAGCAGGCTGATTTCATTAATACCTTCGCTATGTTGACCGCCATTAATCATCACGGCGACCCCGATAAATGCTAACGCACCGAATAACCAGTGAAACCATTTGGCACTATCTTTAAAAAAGAAATGACCGACAAACACAACAAGTAAGGGTTCAAGCCCGATCATCGTTACCGCACTAGAGGCGGAGGTATATTTCAAACCGATAAATTGTAATAAAAATACCGCCGTGTAGTTAAAGAAAGCAAGCCACCAAAGTTGTTTACGTAGCGGTTTATCAATTTTTTTCCAACGGCGTAAAAATAGCGGTATGACGAGAAACATTGCAATGATTAACCGCATTTGCACAACTAATACGGGATCCATCATCGAATAGGTAAACTTTGCAGCGATTAATGAACTGCTCCAAAGGAGGAGGGCGATAATTTGGTAGATCATAGTGAGAATCTCCGATGAATCCTAGGGTAATTAATTACCCTAAGTTAGTAAAAAGTGCGGTCATTTTTTTGTCATTTATGTAACAGTTGTTCAAATTATTGTAGGGTGACGTTAGGCGAAGCCGTAACGCACCAATTAATAAGGCTTAATGATGGAATGGTGCGTTACACAAAGCTTAACGCACCCTACCCACTAAAGTGCGGTCATTTTTTCCGATGTTTTTAACATTCGCTTTTCACCCCATTTATTGCCTACCAAGAAAGCGATTAAACCGAATGTCAATGCCGGTACGATTTGATGGAAACCGAGTAATTTTACGCCAAGTTGTGTGAGTAAAATATAACTGCCCAAACCCACAATCATAGAACTTAATGCACCGTAAGCATTGGCTTTGTCCCAATAAATACCAAGTACGATCACCCAAAGAAAGGCAGATTCTAACCCACCAAAGGCAAATAAGTTTAACCAAATAATCATATCCGGCGGATTAAGTGCGGCGATGATTAAAAGTGCGGTTAAAATCAAGGTAATAATTGAAGAAATATAACTGATTTTTTTCTCGTTTTTTGCCGCTTCCGGTTTTGTGGAAAGATACAAATCTTTGACAAAAATAGAGGAGGATTGAATGAGTTGCGCATCGATGGTGGACATAATGGCAGACATCGGCGCAGCTAAGAAAATTCCTGCAACAATCGGCGGGAGAACCTGTAACATTAATGTCGGGATAACTTGATCGGCAATGGTCAAATTAGGGATAATCGCACGCCCTAACGCACCGGACAAATGCATTCCAAGCATAATGAGAGAAAGCACAATCGTACCGATTAACATACCGCGATGGAGTGCTTTACTGTCTTTAAATGCCATACAACGGACCGCCGTATGGGGTAAACCTACTACACCAAAACACACCAATACCCAAAATGATGCCATAAATTGAAAACCGAGCATATCGTTCGGACCATAAGGACTCACTAACGCCGGATCAATTTCGGTTAATTTATTGACCGCACTTTCTACGCCGCCAAGAGCATAAATTGTGCCGCCAAGTAAAATTAATGTGCCGAAAATCATCACCGTCCCTTGAATGGTATCGGTCAAAACCACTGCACGGAAACCGCCGATAAAAGTATAAATGCCTACGGTCAACGCAAACAACAGCAAGGCTTGGGTATAAGAAATGCCAACGGTGGTTTCCAATAAACGCGCACCGCCAATAAACTGTACGGTCATTGCGGCAAAAAAGGCGAGTAATAAAGCAAGGCCGGCGAGCCAAACCAAGTATTTGTTTTTGTAGCGATAAAGGAAGAGATCATTAATGGTGAGCGCATTGGTTTCACGGGAGAGTAAAGCAAATTTTTTACCGAGCGCACCTAGGGCAAGCCATACTGCAGGCACTTGGATCATCGCTAACAACACCCAACCCAGCCCATATTTATAAGCCGCCCCCGGCCCTCCCACGAAGGAGCTGGCGCTGGCGTAAGTTGAGGCGGTTGTCATTGCCAGAACAAACCCCGTCATTGAGCGGTTGCCCACATAGTATTCGGTTAAAAAATTGCCTTTGGTACGTTTAACATAAGCATAAATCGCCGCACCAAAGATAAAAGTGAGGTAGATAATTAAAGGAAGAATAATGCCAAGATTCATTGTTTATTCTCCTTATTTTCCACTTCAAGGGAGATATCTTGATAAATGATTTTGATTATCCAGTAACCGATGACGATAAATAAAATCGGAAGATAAATGCAGGAGAGTTCGAACCAAAGGGGAAAACCTATCGGGCCAAGTGAGCCTTTGGGCAGGTAAGCACATAAACACCAACCAATAACATACAGGATGGTCAACCCCAATGCCCAGCGTGCTTCTTTAGCGGCTTGTTTGTAGCGTTGTGTTAAAGTCATAATAGTTCCTAAAATGCTTTGCTCATTTCTAAATATATGCGGTTTTTATCATAACGATAAAAAGGATGATTGCTTTTTATTTTTTGATAAGACCAGGTTAGCTTCGGCGTAATTCCCCAAAAATAAACATCACGATGCCATAATGTGAGTGCGGTCAAATATTCATTATTTTTCTGACGAATACTAAAGAAATCAATGTCTTTGTAAGTGCGTCTTGCATAAGCTAGGCTTAAACGGGTTGAAATACCTAAAGCCCATTCTTGTCCCCACCCTAAACGAATGTTTTTACGTTGATAGGCATTATCGCGATCACGTGTATTTTCTCGATGATAATCTACGCCGACAAACCAGTATTGTCCGCTCTTTGGCATATAAAGCAAGGTATTTGATAAAAGATAGTTATTTCCATTGAGATGTTTGCGCCAATTATAGCGTTGTTCACCATATTCAAGTGCGGTCGAAATTTGCCATTTTTCGTTTAACCAGTAATTCAACTCCGCACGAATACCGACATTTTTAGAATATTGTTTTAATGAATCGCTGCCTGATGAACCGCCTCCATACCAACGTTTTTCTGCAAAAGGCGTAATCGAACTTTCAAAACGGGCGGTTTGATAACCTAAACCTGCCCCAACACGAAGGTTCAATTCATTATATTTTTTGTTATTCCAAAAATATTTACCTTGTCCTTCGAGTTGAAATTTGGTGAACAAATTATTCGCCCATGACCATTTTTTTTCGGCATTCAAATAATAAGAAAATCCTTGTGCGCTTTCTTTTTTCCAAGCTTCCCAATTGCCGATTTTTGTACCCGCTTTAGGGGCATTATTAATATTTGATTCGTTTAAATAGCTTAGTCCGCCATTTAGTTTCCATTGCTCACGTTGATTTAAGGCGGAAAGATATTGATCAATGAATTGGATGGTTTGCGGTGAAGGATTTTCTGCACGTAATTTCTGAAATTGATCTTTTGCCGCCTCATTATCATTATTTAAGAATAACGCCTGTGCTAATTGATAACGTAAGGCGATGATATGCGAATGCCCGCTAAATAAAGCACGATAACGTTTTACCGCCTCTGAAAAATTGCCTTGTTGACGATCTATAATCGCCTCAGCCCAAGCAACTAAAATGGGATCTTGATTGGGTAAATTTTTATAAAGCGGCAGTAAAATTTCTACGGCTTTCGCATTATTTTGTAAAACCGCAGGCACTAATCCGCGAATAATTAAATCGGGATATTGTTGTAGCTCGGCGCTGCTCATTGAGATACTTTTTTCCTTTGGCATAGAAATCGGTGCCTCCGGTTGTGGAAGTATCGGTTTGGCGACATTAATGCGATCATCTTGTTCGTCATTTTTAGATTGAGCAATTTCCGCCGCTGCATTTAGTGTAAATAATGAGCAAAAGATTGAAAGGAAAATATTGTTGAATTTCATTAATTTTTGTTCTCTTAGATATAAATAAAGCAAGCTCTCAGGCTTGCTTTATAATACTAAACCATAAATACAGGTGTTATATTATTTTTTTTGTGCACCGAAAGCGGCACCCCAAGATTTATCGTTACCTAGTGCTAACCCCGCCATCTCTTTGGCGTTCTCTCCATAGAATTTACCTTCAACCGCACCGGATGATGGAATAGAGTCTGATTTTGCCGTTCCTGTGAATGAGTTACCTGAAATTTTGGCATCAATGTTCACAGGCTGAATGTTTTGAATATCAAGCGAACCTTTTAATGTTTTGTTGCCAAAATCTACGTTAAATTTAGATGTACCTTGGTAATAATCTTCATCCTCTAAAGCAGGAACATCGTAAACAGCAATAATGGATTGCCCCGAATAAGCTGCCGTGCCTGATGCCGGCATATCTTTGGTTGGATTACCATTGTAGAACATGTAGCCCTTATTGTTTTCATCCGGAGAACCCTTTACACCAAAACGGGTGTCTGAATAGTCATAACAACATACCTCTAAATATCCTGTAATCTTGTCATTAATTTCTAACCAACTTCCTGAATGGTTATGGGGAAAAGCAATCGGTATTTTGAATCCATCAACATCTATTCCGCTTAGATCGCTATCATTTAGTGTTGCAATTCGTATATTTACGTTATCATCAGAACCTGATGTTACAATTGCTGCACCTGTTCCGCTTCGTACTGGTTGTTGAGATTGATTTTCGGCCGGTGGATTTGTTTGCGCATTGTTTGGAGCGTTATTTTGTTTTGGCTGATTATTGCTATCGCCTGCTCCGTTCGGTGCCTGTTCCTGAGATTGATTATTGGCCGGTGGATTTGTCTGCGCATTGTTTGAAGCGTTATTTTGTTTTGGCTGATTATTATTGCTATCGCCTGCTCCATTCGGCGCCTGTTTCTGAGATTGATTATTGGCCGGTGGATTTGTCTGTGCATTGTTTGAAGCATTATTTTGTTTTGGCTGATTATTATTGCTATCGCCTGCTCCGTTCGGTGCCTGTTTCTGAGATTGATTATTGGCCGGTGGATTTGTCTGCGCATTGTTTGAAGCATTATTTTGTTTTGGCTGATTATTATTGCTATCGCCTGCTCCGTTCGGTGCCTGTTTCTGAGATTGATTATTGGCCGGTGGATTTGTCTGCGCATTGTTTGAAGCGTTATTTTGTTGCGGTTTATTATCACTACTACCGCCGCCACTACTTCCGCAAGCGGAAACCATTAATGCCGCTAGTGCGGTAAAAACAAATTTTGTTAATGTCATAGGAGACCTCGTATTATTAATAATTAAAATTGGTTAGCATTAAAGCGCAAGGAGTTTATCAAAATAAATATTCTTTGTTAAGTAGATAACAAGATGATTTTTATAGACTAAAAAGTGAAGAGCGGTCAAAAATCTTATAAATTTTTGACCGCTCTTTATTTGGAATTATGGAAATGATTATTTCACGCGAGAGACATATTCGCCGGAACGGGTATCTACTCGGATCACTTCACCGATTTGAACGAATAACGGCACTTTTACCACCGCACCGGTGCTTAACGTTGCCGGTTTGCCGCCGGTACCTGCAGTATCACCTTTTAAGCCCGGATCCGTATCCACGATTTCCAATTCAACGAAGTTTGGTGGCGTGACGGTAATTGGTGCGCCGTTCCATAAGGTAACGATACAATCGGCTTGATCTAATAACCATTTTTCAGCATCACCTACGGCTTTTGCATCGGCTGAATATTGCTCGAAAGTTTCCGGATGCATAAAATACCAGAACGCATCGTCTTTGTATGAGTAGGTTAAATTCAGATCCATCACGTCAGCGGCTTCCACCGAAGTGCCGGATTTGAAGTTTACATCCAATACTTTACCCGAAATTAATTTGCGAATACGGGTGCGTGTGAATGCTTGCCCTTTCCCCGGTTTGACAAATTCGTTTTCAACGATCACGCAAGGTTCACCGTCTTGCATAAACTTTAGACCCGGTTTGAAATCACTGGTAGTATATGTAGCCATATTTGAAATATCCTAAAAATAGAGATGGTTTGAAAAGTGCGTATTCTACCCCAAGAACCCGTCATTAGAGAAGAGCAAAATTGGCTCACTCTTCTAAAAAATGCGATTTCCGATCCGAAATTATTGCTTGAAACGTTAAATCTATCGGAGAAGCATTTTGAACAATCCCTAAGCGCACGTAAACTTTTCGCACTTCGAGTGCCGCAGCCCTTTGTGGATAAAATAGAAAAAGGCAATCCCAATGATCCGCTTTTTTTGCAAGTGATGTGTTCCGAGCTGGAATTTTTGCAGGCAGAGGGATTTTCTACCGATCCTTTGGAAGAACAAAATGCCAATGCCGTCCCTAATATTTTGCATAAATATCAAAATCGGTTGTTGTTTATGGTGAAAGGAGGCTGTGCGGTAAATTGCCGCTATTGCTTTCGCCGTCATTTCCCTTATGATGAAAACCCCGGTAATAAAAAAAGCTGGCAAGGTGCGCTGGATTACATTGCGACACATTCTGAAATTGAAGAAGTGATTTTTTCCGGTGGTGATCCCTTAATGGCAAAAGACGATGAATTGGAATGGCTAATAAAACGCCTCGAAAATTTACCGCACTTACAACGTTTACGTATTCATACTCGTTTGCCGATAGTGATTCCGCAACGGATTACCGATAAGCTTTGCCTACTTTTGGCGGAAAGTCGTTTGAAAGTGGTGATGGTAACGCATATTAATCATCCGAATGAAATTGACGAACGGTTGTCATACAAAATGCAAAAACTTAAAGGGGCAAATGTTACGTTGCTTAATCAATCCGTTTTGCTGAAAGGAATTAATGACGAAGCGATGATTTTAAAAAACTTAAGCGATAAGTTGTTTCAAATCGGCATTTTGCCTTATTACCTGCATTTGCTTGATAAAGTGCAAGGGGCGAGTCATTTTTTTATTGATGATACAAAAGCCGTTAGCCTGTACAAAGAATTACAATCGCTCACCTCCGGCTACTTAGTCCCAAAATTGGCACGGGAAATTGCCGGTGAGCCAAATAAGACTTTATACGCCGCATAAGATCCGATAAAATACGTGCGATTTTTTCGGTATTATGTATCAGTTGCACAAATCATCGTAGGGTGCGGTTAGGCGAAGCCGTAACGCACCAATAGAAATAGAGGGTTGATGAAACGGTGCGTTACGCAAAGCTTAACGCACCCTACCCCCGATAAATATAAATATTGGAAATAAAAATTCTCTTTGTGCAACTGCTACATAATAATGGATTTTTTCACCGCACTTTTGTGCTTGGCGATAAGAACAAAAACTGCCGATAATGATTAATTGAGGTAACTCTGTGAATGCAATGAATAACAATCAATCAAACGAAAATAAATCACAAAACGAACTGGATCTCGGTCTTAACCAAACCGATTCGGTTATCCCGAGAAAGCCGATTCAACATAACGAATCTTTACTTGATAAAGCAAAAGGTTTGACAGGTTTATTTGGTCGTAAAGAGCCAATTGAAACCCAATTTAATGTGCGTAAAGAGCCGACTTTCGGAGAAAGTGTCGAGCCGCAACCGATTCAACAAGCAAGTTTTACGGCTGAGCCGAAAACAGCGGAAGAGCCTAAAACAACGGAGGCAGTTGTTCAGCAGGTGGAATCAACCGTTGAAAGTGTTGAAGATAAAGCGGAGCAAACGGTTGAGGCGGCTTCCTCCGTTTCAGAGCAAGCAAAAGAGACTTTAGCCGCCGGGGCAACTGCAGCGACAGCTGCATTGAAACGCCCTGAAAAATGGAAAATATTACAAATTTTACCGGAAAAACATCGCCGTTTATTTATCGCAATTTTAGCCTTGGTATTGCTATTAATCGTTTTCTTTGCGTTAAAGCCGAATTCCGACACGGTGGAATCTTTCGAACTACAAAACAGCAATGAAATTCCGGTGCAATTTCAATCTTTAGATCAATCTCAACCGGTTGAAACTACAGTATTAGACAATGTTCCGGCACAAAACGCACCGACTGCCGAGCAACAAACCCAAAGCGAATCGGCACCGGGGAAAATGGAATATATGGGCGATTCACAAAAAGATAGCGTAAAAGCCTCTGAAACCCCTGCCGCACCGGTTCAACAAGAGATTAACGCTCAACCGATGCCTGTTCCACCGGCTCGTCAAGAAACGGTTAAACCTACGCCTGTGCAACAAGAAGTAAAAACGGTACCAAAAGCGGTTGAAGTTTCTCGTGATAACGTTAAAGCAGTACGCCAAGAGCACAAAGAACCGAAAGTCGTTAAAAAAGCTCAAACTCCGGCGAAAGTCACAAAAGTTGAGCAGCCAAAAGTAACAGTTCAAGAAACAAAGCCGACAGTGAAAAATGATCGGAAAGTTCAAATTGTGGATGCTAAACCGACAGGTACGGCAAAAGCAACAACGCCGTCAGTCACTTCAACTAAAACCTTAACCGTTCCGCAAGGTGTCTCCTTAATGCAGGTTTTCCGTGATAATCAACTTAATATCTCGGATGTGAATGCGATGACTAAAGCAAGCGGCGCAGGTAATGTGTTAAGTCGTTTCAAACCGGGGGATAAAGTTCAGGTTTCGCTGAATGCGCAAGGTCGAGTGAGCGAATTGCGTTTATCCAACGGTGCTAAATTCGTGCGTCAAGCTGACGGTTCGTATCAATTTAGAAAATAGTTTTAAGGGCGATTGTTCGCCCTTTTTGTTTAATTTCAGCAGGTGTTTATGTTAAAAAAAACATTGCTAATTTCAACCGCACTTTTTATTGGTAGTTGCGCACAAAATACGCTATTAAAAGATCCTCAACCGCAAAAAATGGTGGTGGAGAAAGTGGATAAAGCCTCACAGAAAGGTTCGGCGAGTCTGTATCTTTGTAAAGATAACAAAGAAGTTCGTGTGGTACATAGCACGCAAAAGAAGAATAAGAAAACCCTCAAACGTGTTTCGGTTACCTTTAATGAAGTGACGGAAAGATTAACCATGGTAATTTCCGAACGTGGTAATAATTATAGTAATATTCGCTGGGCATGGCAGGAACGCGATGATTTTAGCTCGTTGAAAACCAGTGTGGGCGTAATTTTAGCCGAACAATGCGTGCTAAAAAATGCGGTATTGGGAAAATAAGGCGTGCAAACCGAACTTCAACGTGGCTTTGTTCTTCATCGCCGCCCATATAGCGAAACCAGTTTATTGGTAGATTTATTTACCGAAGAAAGTGGTCGTTTGACCGTCCTCGCAAAAGGTGCAAGAGCAAAACGTTCCGCATGGAAATCGGTGTTACAGCCCTTTACTCCCTTATTGTTACGCTGGAGCGGTAAAAGTAGCTTGAAAATTCTTACTAAAGCCGAACCGGCCGCTATCGCTTTACCTTTACAACAAACCGCACTTTATAGCGGTTTTTATGTGAATGAACTGCTCACCCGTGTGATTGAGCCTGAAACGGCAAATCCTCAACTTTTTCAACACTATCTCAAATGCTTAACCGGCTTGGCAACCGAATCCAACGTTGAACCCGGCTTGCGTTTATTTGAGTTTAATTTACTTCAAATATTAGGGTATGGAGTGGATTTCTTACATTGCGCAGGTTCGGGGGAGCCGGTGGAGGCGACAATGACTTATCGTTATCGGGAAGAGAAGGGGTTTATCGCTTCATTGGTGAAAGATAATCTGACGTTTTATGGGCGTGATCTCATCGCTTTTGAAGCCCTTGATTTTTCCGATGAAGTTGTTCGTCAAGCGGCAAAGCGTTTTACTCGTATCGCATTAAAACCTTATCTCGGTGATAAACCGCTTAAAAGTCGAGAATTATTTACTCAAAATATTTTATTTTTTAAATAATGGCACTTCTTTATATTCAGCAGAAAAAAACAAAAAATCCGCAAAATATCATTGCCGAAATCCGTGAATTGGATTATCAAGGCTTAGGCGTGGCGAAAATTAATGGCAAGACTTGGTTTATCGAAAATGCGTTACCGCAAGAAAAAGTGGAAGGTATTGTCATTGAGGATAAACGTCAATATGGCAGGGCAGTTGCCAAAAAGTGGTTCAACAAAAGCAAAGAACGGGTTAAGCCGCCTTGTGCTTATTATGTTCACTGTGGTGGTTGTCAAGGACAGCATATCCCGATACAAATGCAACGGGAAGCCAAACAAACCGCTTTGTTTAAACGTTTAAGCAAACTTCAAGCAGAACCGATAACATTCCTGCCGATGATCTGCGGTGAATCTTGGGGATATCGCCGCCGTGTGCGTTTGAGCTTAGGATTTAATTTGAAAACCAAATGTCTTGAAATGGGCTTTCGGAGGAAAAATACGAAGGATCTTATTTCCGTACAATCTTGTGAAGTGATAGAACCCCGTCTCAATAATTTATTGCCGAAATTGACCGCACTTTTACAGGCCTGTTCCACTCCAAAACAACTTGGACATATTGAATTGGTTGCAGCGGATAATGGTGTGGCAATGTTATTGCGTTATAAAGGAAATCTTACCGAAACTGACCGCACTTTACTGCTCAATTTTGCCGAACGGGAGCATTTAATGCTCTTTTTTCAAAGTGATATAGGGATTGAACGGGTTTATGGTGAAGCACCTTATTATCAATTTGTCGATGGCATCAAGTTGCATTTTGATATTCGCGATTTTATTCAAGTTAATCGCACACTTAACGAAAAAATGGTGGAAACTGCCTTAGATTGGTTGAATTTACAACCTACGGATCGTGTGCTGGATTTATTCTGCGGTATGGGAAATTTCACATTACCGCTCGCTAAACAGGTGAAAAGTGCGGTCGGAATTGAAGGCGTTTTTGATATGGTGCGAAAAGCGGAGCAAAATGCCAAACGAAATCGGATCAGTAATATTGAATTTTTCCAAACGGATCTTGACCAACCCTTTGTCGATCAAATTTGGGCAAAGCAATCTTTCAACAAAATTTTGCTTGATCCGCCGCGTAGTGGCGCTGCTTTTGCTTTGAATGCGTTGTGTGAATTGAAGGCGGAAAAGATTTTGTATGTTTCTTGTAATCCGGCAACCTTAGTGCGGGATGCGGAAATTTTAAGCAGTTTCGGATATCACATTGAAAAAAGTGCGGTGATCGATATGTTTCCTCATACGGGGCATTTGGAGTCAATAACGTTATTTTCTACAAAATAAGTCGGTTATTTTGTTACAATAAGACGGCTAAAACGGAGTGACAGAATGTTGCTTTTATCTTCCAACAACTAGGGGGTATTATGGTTGCTGTTCGTGGTTCTCATTTGTTAAATCCGCAAGATTTTGTAATTGAGCAATGGTGTGCAGGATTAAAATTGGCGGAGCAGACGGAAAAAACGCTGATTGAAGCTTGGTATTACGCACACAAACATATTAATGCCCACCCTGATGTGATGGAAAATGCAACCTTGACACTCCAATCCGGCGTGGAAATGGTGGAAATTCTGCACGAATTGAATATGGATGCGGAAAGTTTGATTACCGCCATGCTTTTCCCGATTGTGGCGAATCACTTGGTGGATTGGGAAAATCTAAAAGAGGAATTCGGCAGCAAAATCACTAAATTGCTCAAAGGGGTGGAGGAAATGGATAACATTCGCCAACTCAATGCCAGCCATTCTGCCAATGCACTACAAGTGGATAATGTGCGCCGTATGTTGCTTGCGATGGTGGATGATTTCCGTTGCGTGATCATTAAACTTGCCGAACGTATTACTTTTCTCCGCGATGCGGAAAATCGTTGTTCTTCAGAAGAAGATAAAGTTCTTGCCGCCAAAGAATGTTCCAATATTTATGCACCGCTTGCCAATCGTTTAGGGATTGGTCAGCTTAAATGGGAACTGGAAGATTACTGTTTCCGTTATTTACATCCCGAACAATACCGTGCGATTGCGAAATTGTTACGAGAACGCCGCCTTGATCGCGAACGCTATATTGCGGATTTTGTGGCGGAATTAAGCGGTTATTTACGTGAAAGTATTGATCACGTAGAAGTGTATGGTCGTCCGAAACATATTTACAGCATTTGGCGAAAAATGCAGAAAAAGCATTTGGAGTTTAGCGGCTTATATGATGTAAGAGCGGTCAGAATTATCGTACAAAAATTACAAGATTGTTATACCGCACTTGGCATTGTTCACACCCATTTCAAGCATCTTCCAAAAGAATTTGATGATTATGTCGCCAACCCGAAACCGAACGGTTATCAATCTATTCATACCGTTGTGTTGGGAAAAGGCGGAAAACCGATTGAAGTACAGATTCGTACCCAACAAATGCATGATGATGCCGAATTAGGTGTTGCCGCTCATTGGAAATACAAAGAAGGTAACACGGGAAGCCTTTCTGCCTATGAAGAAAAGATAGCGTGGTTGCGTAAATTATTAGCCTGGCAAGATGATATTACGGATTCCGGTGAGGTGATGGCGGAATTACGCAGCCAAGTGTTTGATGATCGCGTCTATGTGTTTACCCCGAAAGGTGAGGTGGTGGATTTACCGACAGGCTCTACACCGCTTGATTTTGCCTATGCGATTCATAGTGAAATCGGTCATCGCTGCATTGGGGCGAAAGTAGCGGGGCGTATTGTGCCGTTTACTTATCAATTACAAATGGGTGATCAAATTGAGATTATTACCCAAAAAAATCCAAATCCAAGCCGAGACTGGCTCAATCCGAATTTAGGTTTTACCCATACGGCAAAATCCCGAGCCAAAATTCAGGCGTGGTTTAAAAAGCAAGATCGCGATAAAAATGTACCGGCAGGTAAAGACTTGTTGGATAACGAATTAGCCCGCTTAAATCTTAGCTTAAAACAAGTTGAGCAGCATGCCCTGCCTCGCTATAACTTAAAAAATATAGAAGATCTCTATGCCGGGATTGGAAGTGGGGATATTCGTCTTAATCAGCTTATCAATTTTTTACAAAATAAATTGATTAAAGTGACGGCGGAGGAAGCCGATCAAGAAATCTTACGCCACGTAGCAAATAAAAGTGCGAACAATGCGCAGCAAAAAGTAACAACAAAGAACGGTTATGTGATTGTTGAAGGAGTGGGCAATTTAATGCATCATATGGCGCGTTGTTGCCAGCCGATTCCGGGTGATGCTATTGTGGGGTATATCACGATGGGGCGGGGTATTTCCATTCATCGCAGTGATTGTGAGCAATTTTTAGACTTGCAAGCCGCCCATCCGGAACGCGTAGTAGAATCCATTTGGGGAGAAAATTATGCCAACGGTTTTCGCATTAATATCCGTGTGGTCGCAAGTGATCGCAACGGTTTGTTGCGTGATATTACAACGGTTCTGGCGAATGAAAAAATCAGCGTATTAGGAGTAGCAAGTCGCACCGATACGAAAAAACAACTGGCAACTATTGATATGGAAATTGAACTCCATAATGTGGAAAGTTTAAGTAAAATCTTGGCGAGATTGGCGAAATTAAATGACGTAATTGAAGCCAAGCGTTTATAAAATAGGAAACTTTATGTATAAAACCACGGGACTAACCCATTTAATCAACTCGACAAAATATTCCATACAAGGCTTAAAAAGTGCGTTCAAAAACGAAACGGCTTTTCGTCATGAATGTTTCTTAGCCTGTATTTTAATTCCATTGGCTTTTTGGCTTGGTGATACTAAACTCGAAATCGCTTTAATGATTTCTTCAGTTTTACTTGTTATGGTTGTGGAACTATTAAATAGTGCCGTTGAGGCGGTTGTCGATCGTATCGGCACTGAACGCCACGAGCTTTCGGGGCGTGCAAAAGATCAGGGTTCCGCAGCGGTTTTTGTTGCCCTTTGCATTGTCGGCATTGTATGGGGAAGCATTTTATTTTTCTAAAGTGCGGTCGATTTTTAAATTAAATTCACGGTGGAAAGATTTCATTATTATGTAGAAGTTGCCTAACGCACCCTACCTAAAAATTTCGGCTTATGTTATTGGCATAAGCCGTTTTTTATTGTGAATGTTTATGCCGTGATGAGCTCAATATTCAGCTCTTTAATCGCATTTTGTGCGGATTCAACGAGGTTCTTATCGCAAATGATGCGATCAAACCGTGTCAGCGGGCAAATATGGAATGTTGCGACTTTGCCGTATTTTGAAGAATCGGAGACTAAAATGCGTTGGTTGCTTGAATCCAAAAGGGCTTTTTTCACCGGTAGTTTTGTTTCATCCGGTGTGGTTAAGCCTTTCAATGTCCACGATGAGGTAGAAACAAAGGCGATATCAATAGAAAGTTGGCGTAAAAACTGTCCGGCAAGTTCCCCAACGGAAGAATGATTCAATTTATTTACCGTTCCGCCGATATGAATTAATTCGCACTGCCCGTTTGTCATTAAAAAATGAGCGATGGAAAAATCGTTCGTTATCACTAATAAATCATCTCGTTCAATTAAGCGGTAAGCGATCTCTAGTGTTGTTGTTCCTGCATCAAGGTAAACCGTTGTATTGGTTGGAATTGATTGAACTGCTACTTCACCGATTTGCTCTTTTTGTGTGTGAAAAAGTAAGGATTTATCTTGGTGGGTCGGCTCAAAAGAAAGGTGTTCCTGCATTGTTACGCCACCGGATACGGAAATCACTTTTCCCCTCTCTTCCAATTTTTGAATATCACGACGAATCGTCATATGAGAAACATTCAGTGAATCAACTAATTGTGCAATGCTCACAATACCTTTCTGATTAATTAAATTAAGTAGTAGTTTTTGTCGTTCTGCAGGAATCATCATTTCCCCCTAAAAATTTATTTCAAATTATAGCTTTTTTTCTTCCCTCTATCTATTTTTCACAGCGAATAACAAAAAATAACATAAATGTTAATATTTGTGATCGTTATCACGTTTTTTTATTTTGATATATGTCAGAATGCCTGTCGATCAGATCGATAAACTTATTTGGAGGATGTTATGACGAACAAATCATATTCTGTCGCTGTCATCGGTTTAGGCGCAATGGGAATGGGCGCGGCACAATCTTGTGTAAAAGCGGGTTTAACCACTTATGGCGTGGATCTTAATACCAAAGCACTTGAAAAATTAAAAGCGGATGGCGCTTATGCCGTTGGGCAAAGTGCGGTCGATTTTGCCGATAAATTAGATGCTGTCGTATTGCTTGTCGTTAATGCAGCACAGGTCAATTCAGTGCTGTTTGGTGAAAACGGCTTGGCGGAAAAGTTAAATAAAGGCACTGCCGTCATGGTTTCTTCTACCATTTCAGCACAGGATGCAAAAGAAATTTCACAGAAATTAACAGATTTAGATTTGCTTATGTTAGATGCGCCGGTATCCGGTGGGGCGGCAAAAGCAGCTCTTGGTGAAATGACGGTAATGGCATCAGGCCCTATCCGAGCATTTGAAAAATTACAACCTGTCTTAAATGCCGTTGCCGGTAAGATTTACAACATTGGTGAAGAAATTGGTTTAGGCGCAACGGTAAAAATTATTCATCAATTACTTGCGGGCGTGCATATTGCAGCCGGTGCAGAGGCGATGGCACTCGCGGCGAAAGCAGGTATTCCGCTTGATTTAATGTATGACGTGGTGACAAACGCCGCCGGCAATTCTTGGATGTTTGAAAATCGTATGAAACACGTGGTGGAGGGGGATTACTCGCCTCTCTCAATGGTAGATATTTTTGTGAAAGATTTAGGACTTGTGAATGATACGGCGAAATCTTTGCATTTTCCTCTTCATCTTGCCAGTACCGCCTATTCTATGTTCACTGAGGCGAGCAATGCAGGTTATGGCAAAGAAGATGACAGTGCGGTGATTAAAATTTTCAGCGGTATCGAATTGCCGAAAAAAGGAGCGTAATGATGTTGGGCGTAATTGCAGATGATTTTACCGGTGCAAGCGATATTGCGAGCTTTTTAGTCGAAAACGGTTTACATACGGTGCAAATGAACGGTGTACCGAATGCACCGTTAACAGAAAAAGTCGATGCCATTGTGATCAGTTTGAAGTCTCGCTCTAATCCGGCGAATGAAGCCATTGAGCAATCATTGAATGCCCTTAAATGGTTGCAAAAGAGCGGTTGTTCTCAGTTCTATTTTAAATATTGTTCAACCTTTGATAGCACCTCAAAAGGCAATATTGGACCGGTAACGGATGCCTTATTAGATACTCTTAACGATGATTTTACCGTGATCACACCGGCGTTGCCGGTTAATGGCAGAACAATCTTCAACGGTTATTTATTTGTGGGTGATGTTTTGCTTAACGAATCCGGAATGCGTGATCATCCTATTACGCCGATGAAAGATGCAAACCTGATGCGCTTAATGGATGCGCAAGCCAAAGGCAAAACGGGATTGGTAAGTTATACCGATGTGATTTTAGGAGCGGAGCATGTGAGATCTTGTTTTGCTAAATTGAAACAAAATGGTTTCCGTTATGCGGTAGTCGATGCGGTGGATAACAGCCAACTTGCCGTACTTGCCGAAGCGGTACGTGATTTGAAATTAGTGACGGGCGGCTCCGGTTTAGGCGCGTATATGGCAGCAAGGTTAAGTGGAGGCAAAAAAGCAACGGATGCTTTTGTACCGAAAAAAGGCAGAAGTGTGATCCTTTCCGGTTCTTGTTCGGTGATGACAAATAAACAAGTTGCGTTTTACAAAGAGAAAGCGACTGCGATTTATTTGGATGTGGAACGCGCGATAGCAGATCCGAATTATGCGAAAACATTGCTTGAGCAAGTTTTACCGCATCTTGATGAAGCTTTTGCACCTATGGTTTATGCTACCGTGCCACCTGATGAGCTTAAACGAATTCAATGTAAATTCGGGGGAGACAAAGCAAGCCTTGCGATTGAACAAACCTTTGCAAAATTGGCGCAGTTATTGAAAGACAATGGTCGTGTAGAAAACTTTATTACTGCAGGCGGTGAAACCTCCAGCATTGTTGTTCAGCAACTTGGTTTTACAGGCTTTCAAATCGGTAAACAAATCGCACCGGGTGTGCCTTGGTTAAAAGTATTAGGAGAATCGACCGCACTTGCTTTGAAATCGGGCAATTTCGGCAAAGAAAGTTTTTTCACCGATGCACAAGGAATGATGTTATGACAGAGGCAGAATTAAAAACATTAATGGTAAAGCTAGGGCGTTCTTTTTATGAGCGTGGTTACACTGTCGGTGGCGCAGGAAATCTTTCCGTACGGCTGGGTGAAAATCGGGTTTTAGTGACGCCTACAGGCAGTTCGCTAGGGCGATTGCAAGCAGAGCGACTTTCTGTGTTAGATATGGAAGGAAATGTTTTGGAGGGGGATAAACCCTCAAAAGAATTTGTGTTCCATTTGGCAATGTATCGCAAAAATCCGGAATGTCAGGCAATCGTACATCTTCATTCCACTTATTTAACGGCGCTTTCTTGTTTGGAAAACCTTGATCCGCAAAACGCCATTAAAGCCTTTACCCCTTATTACGTGATGCGGGTTGGTGCTTTACAGGTTATCCCCTATTACCGGCCGGGTTCACCAAGTATTGCAGAGGAGTTGGAGGCTCGCGCTTTATCCGGTAAGGCTTTTTTGCTTGCCAATCACGGTGTTGTCGTTACCGGTAAGGATTTACTTGATGCGGCGGACAACGCAGAAGAATTGGAAGAAACGGCAAAACTGTTCTTCCTATTACAAGGAAAACCGATTCGTTATCTGACCGATGACGAAGTCAATGAATTAAAAAACAGAGGGAAATAATCATGCCAAAATTTGCTGCGAATTTAACCATGATGTTTAACGAAGTACCATTTATCGAGCGTTTTGAAGCGGCGGCAAAAGCCGGCTTTAAATATGTTGAGTTTCTCTGGCCTTACGATTATCCCGTAGAAACCATTAAGCAAGAACTGGATAAACACGGTTTACAAGTAGTGCTATTTAATACACCTGCGGGAGATATTTCTCAAGGTGAATGGGGTGTTTCGGCGATTCCGGGACGTGAAGTGCAAAGCCATCAACATATTGATATGGCGTTGGAATATGCGATCGGATTAGGTTGCCCAAATGTACATATTATGGCGGCTGTCGTTCCTGAAGGGGCTGATAAAGCGGAGTATCAAGAAACCTTTATCAACAATATTCGTTATGCTTCAGAAAAATTTAAACCTCACGGTATTCACATTTTGTTAGAAGCATTAAGCCCGGAAGTGAAACCGAATTACTTATTAAAAAGCCAGTACGATACCTTAGCTATCGTAGAACGCGTGGCTTGCGATAATGTGTTTGTTCAGTTGGATTATTTCCACGCTCAGAATGTAGATGGCAACTTATCCCGTTTAACCGATAAATTAAAGGGGAAATTTGCCCACGTACAAATCGCCTCTGTGCCGGAACGTCATGAACCGGATGAAGGCGAAATAAACTACGAATACATTTTTAATAAACTTGATGAAATAGGTTATCAAGGGTTTGTAGGCTGTGAATACAAACCGAGAGGAGAAACCACAAGCGGTTTGACGTGGTTTGAACGTTATAAATAAGTGATGAAGTGCGGTTGTTTTTTGAGAAGTTTTAAAAACGTCATAAAAAATGACCGCTCTTTTTATACCCATAACTAAGGAGCTTTTTATGTCTAATGAAGTGCTGATTTTGATTGGTATAGCAAGTGTTGCGGCATTATTAACGATAATGATTAAAGGGAAGGTTCATCCTTTCATTGCACTCGGGCTCGTAAGTATTGCTGTTGCATTGAGTTCCGGTATTCCGATGAACAAAGTTATTCCAACATTAGTGAGTGGAATGGGAGGAACATTGGGAAGCGTTGCTTTAATTGTGGGATTAGGTGCGATGCTCGGAAAAATTATTGAAAAATCAAATGGTGCAGATGTATTGGCCGCTTGGTTATTAGACAAATTCGGTGAAAAACGCGCGGCTTTTGCCCTTGGTGCGACAGGATTTATCTTCGGTATTCCCGTATTTGTTGATGTAGGCTTCATTGTTTTATTACCGATTATTTTCAGTGTGGCTCGCAGATTAGGTGGCAATATGCTTGTTTATGCATTGCCTATCGGTCTTTCAATGTTGATGGTGCATGTAATGTTACCTCCACATCCAGGGGTTGTCGCCGGTGCACAAGCACTAAACGCTGATATTGGATTTGTTCTTGGTGTTGGGTTATGTGCGGCATTACCAGCCTACTTAATTGGTCAATTATTCATTCCGTTTTTTACAAAGCGAACATTTATTCCTGTACCAACTTCAACGGATTTGATCGAATATCAAAAACAGTTGGCTCACGATGCTTCCGGATTGCCTAAATTTGGCACGGTGTTAAGTATGATTGTGTTCCCATTGGTATTGATTATGTTAGGGACAATCACTGCAGTGATGTTACCTAAAGAGAATCTCATTCGTGAAATTTTCAGTATGGTAGGTAGTTCCCCATTTGCACTGTTACTTGCGGTTTGTGTTTCTTCTTATGTGTTGGGTTTACGCCGTGGATGGAATAAGGAGAAATTAGAAGAAATCCTTAATTCTTCTTTAGCCCCTATCGCCGGTATTATTTTAATCACTGGTGCAGGCGGTATGTTCGGCAAAGTTTTAGATGCTAGTGGGGTAGGTAAAGCGTTAGCAGAGGTTTTATCAGGTACGGGTCTACATATTCTTGCATTAGGCTTTGTTCTTGCCGCGTTATTGCGAGCTGCACAAGGATCTGCAACCGTAGCGATCATTACCAGTGCAACAATTTTATCACCGATTATTACTACCGGCGGATACAGTGGAGTTCAAATTGCCCTTATTACTGCCGCGATGGGGGCGGGATCGATGACATTGTCTCACGTGAACGACAGTTTATTTTGGGTTTGGACGAAATTCTTTGGTATTTCGGTATCTGATGGATTAAAAACTTGGAGCATTCTTACGACGATCTATGGAACGATTGCATTCTCAATTATTAGTTTAATGTGGTTATTTGTTTAATATTTAAAAGGCAAGCTGTAGCTTGCCTTATTATGTAAAGGAGCATTTTCTATGTTTAAGCGAATATTCATTGCAATGTCTTTATTTTTTATCACCCCTTCCATTTTGGCTCAAGATGACATTCCTAAATCGGCAGGCGCTATTAAAACAACCTTACTTGCAGAGGTTACTCCATCAGGTCAAAAGGTAACTGCCGTAGCATTGGAGTATGAGAACAGGGTACTGGCAAGTAGCGATTTAAGATCTACATACAAAGTTTTTACACAATTGGAGGAAAAAGAAAAAATTCCTCGTACGATCATTCGTGCCTATGTGAATGATTTACCTGAACGATCCGTACAAGCAAAAGTAGGGAAATTTGTGATCCTTGAATTAGACGATAGAGATTCTAACGCTAGGCTTTATTCTTTAGAGTTAGGTAATCAGCAGCCTATGAAATTTCAAGCAAAGGATAAATCAGGCCATATTATTGAGATTGAAAAAGTACAAGGGATAAAAATTCCACAATATTACGGCAGTAAATTAACCTACCAAATTGAACAAATTGGATATATAAAACTTTCTAGTGGTAAAACAATTGAAAGAAATGAAATTATTCAAAGTGCGGAAAAAACGAATGTTAAAACACTATTCATTGATGATTTTTCTGAGCAAATAGCCACGCTTGATGGAAAGAATAGTTTGAAATATCGTTTCTATCGTCCTAGTTCGATTGAACATAAAAAATATCCTCTCACGATTTTCTTACATGGTTCCGGTCAAGTCGGTACGGATAATATCGCGCATATCGTTTCAAATAAAGGTGCAATATCAACGTTGCAATATGAACAGGGATTTGTACTTGCCCCTCAATATAGTACGGTATTTGATCCTTTTGATGATAAGGAAAAAGGGCAAAAAGGGGGAATTCATTGGCAAACTCAAAATCGAATTAATTTAGTACTGAAAATGATAGATGACATAATAGCAGATAATCCTGCTATTGATAAAGATCGTATCTATTTGGTTGGTTTATCTCGAGGTGCGGAAGGTGTTCTTAATCTTTTATTAAAACGTCCTCACTTTTTCGCCGGTGCCGTATTAGCAAGTGGTCGAGAGGCTTATACCATAGAATGGGTTGATGGCAATGCCGATAAAAATAATTTATCTCCGATTAAAGATATGCCCTTATGGTTTTTCCATAGTAAGGAAGATAAGGTTTCTCCTGTAAAAGGCTCTAGAATTAATTATCAAATTCTCGTGAACGAATTGGGGGCGAAGAATGTTAGATATACAGAATTCAGTACGGAAAAAGAGGGAGATAACGGCATTTTAAACAACAATGCACATAACACTTGGGATGCTGTATTTAATAGCTCGGAAGTGATGAAGTGGTTATTACAACAGAAACGTAAGTAAATTTAAGGAAAATAATTATGTTTATGTACCTATCACACCCTCTTGATCCCAAAGATTTAGCGTGGCCGGGAGAGCCAACCGTAAAGGTTACCCGTTGCACTGATGTTATCAGCGATGATGAACCATTCAGCAGCTTTATGACTGAACTACCCAATCATTGTGGAACGCATATGGATGCGCCTCGCCATTTTGTGAAAGACGGCTTAAGCATTAATGAATTACCGATTGAATACTTTTGCCACAAGAAAGTCGCTTTATTGGAAATTCCAAAGGGTGATGCGGAAGGAATCACGCAGAAAGATTTAGAGCCTTATTCCGATATTTTAAAAAATGTATCCTTTGCTTTTTTGAGAACAGGATTTGAACGGTATAGAACGGAAGATCCCATTCGTTATCAAAATGAAGGTCCTTATATATCAACAAGTGCAGGCAAATACTTATCTGAAAATTTTCCTAATTTAAAAGGGGTTGGTATTGACTTCTTGGCGTTAGGTTCACCTTCATCAAAAGTTCCTGAAAGTGAAAATCCTAGAGATTGTCATCGTGCTATTTTGGGTTATCACACAGGAAAATTCACCACGGTTATTGAAGATATGCATTTATCTGAATTACCTACAAATGCGAACATTCAACAATTCTTTAATGCGCCATTAAGAATTGTCGGGTTAGATTCCAGCCAAGTAACCTGTATTGTTGAGTTTTCCGAATAAAGGAGTAGAAATTTATCCGATATTAAGCGAAGAAAGGGGAATAATATGATAAGGAAGAATTTTATTTGGAGTGGTTTATTTTTGATTCTCACTCTTATTTGCACTTACCTAGCATTTTTGATTGAGCGGGATTTCGGTCGGCTTGAAGTTTCAACTATCACTTTTATGACGGAAGAACATCAGCCGATGGTAGCAAAATTATATCGTCCGTATTCTGCGACAGATAAAACCCCTAAGCCCGGATTATTAGCGTTACATGGTTATCAAAGCGATAAAGAGGCAACGAATACGTTCGGCGCATTAGAATTAGCCAAACGCGGCTTCGTTGTTCTCGCTATTGATCACTTCGGGCATGGCTATTCAACGAAGCTACCGGCTTCAAATAAAAATATGAGTGGTGCAAATAATGGTTATCAATATTTAAAATCTCTACCTTTTGTCGACAGTCGGCGATTAGGTATTTTAGGGCATTCTACGGGGGCGTTAAATGCGATCCGAGTGGCAAAATTGAATCCGGATCATAAGGCGGTAAATGGTCAAAGCGGCAATGGTGGCGATCCTAGTTTGCATAATTATTTACTTACTCAAGGATTGTATGAAGAAATAGGCGGCTATCGTGAGAAATCTTTCCCTGTTAAAGATTTGACGAAAAACCACAATCGCTTAAAAGCGTTTTCCTTAGAAGAAAACGGTAGTTTGCAGTGGGATCACACCTATGGAAGTTTTACCGATGGTTCGGCAAGACGTGCGGCTTTAGTTGATGGAACGCATTTAGGCGTAATGATTTCATCACATACCAATAAAGAAGCGATTTTATGGTTTAATCAGGCTTTACAACAAGGGCAAAAAGATGCGGATTGGGTTGAGCCGGATCAACAAACCTATTGGTATAAAGAATTTGCAGGATTATTCGCCTTATTTTTTGCGATGGTTTCTTCATTATTTTTAGCTGCCGGACTATTAAATCATTCTTATTTTTCTGCTGTAACACAGCCGCCCTCAACAAAAATTGAACTGTCTTCAAGCAAATGGTTTTATTTCGCCATAGGCAATATCATGATGACAATCATATTGTATCCATTGTTTACACAATGGGGCGGGGCGAATGAACCGATTGCCGCAGTAATTCCTTTTATGCCGTTGGAAATGGGAAACGGTATCATATTATGGCTAATTGTTAGTGCGATAGTTAATTATATATTGTTCTTTATATGGTCTCGTAAGAAACCTATTCCTTGGCGGGTATTTGGTATTTTCTCTAATACATCGAATATCACAACCGTTCAATTAATATTACGTTACTTTATTTTAGCGATAATATTAGTCTGTTATCTTTATGGTATTGCCTACATTGTACATTCTCTCTGGCAAGTTGAATTACGCTTTTTATGGCCGATATTTAAACCTCTTACATCGGAACGCTTTATTTTATTTCCGATTTACTGGTTATTTATTTTATTCTTCTTCTATTCGTTTAATGGGCTTATTATTTACGTACAAATGCGTATGAAACATACGAAAAGTTTCACGCTGACCTTATTAAATTGGACAATAAAAACAAGTCTATTTGCAGTCGGTGGATTAATGATTTTATGGTTATTTCATTTTATACCGAATTTTATGCAATTAGGCCCGGGGTTCGATTTAATAGGACTGCCGCAATTCGGTGGTCGTTGGATGATGATGTTATCGGTTATTATTCCGCAATTTGTCATTTTTATTTTAATTAGTCATTGGTGTTATTTAAAAACAGGCTATGTATATTTAAGTGTCTTTTTTACTTCGATGCTAATGACATGGATTATGGTTGGAGGGCAGGTTATCGGGCGTTTCCTTGCTTAAGGAAAAACTAACAAGTATAGTTGGGTTCTCACGTGATTTTTAAATAATCAGGTTATTTTTAATGCAACTCGACACCATTATTGCGAAAAAAATCGTTCAACGGACGATGAAAATTATCCATTATTCAGTGAATGTGATGGATCACGATGGCGTGATTATTGCTTCCGGTAATGCGAAACGTTTAGGGCAGCGACATACGGGGGCGGTTATCGCGTTACGGGAAAATAAAGTGGTGGAAGTAGATGCCGTGCTGGCGGAAAAATGGAATTTTGAAGCACAACCGGGGATTAATTTGCCGATTCGGTATCTTGGCAAAAATCTTGGCGTCGTGGGCATTTCAGGCGAACCTTTATTAGTGAAGCAATATGCGGAATTGGTGAAAATGACCGCAGAGTTGATTGTGGAACAGTATGCATTATTGGAGCAAGAGCGTTGGCATCGCCGTTATAAAGAAGAATTTATTTTACAACTATTACGTGGAAACTTGAATTGGAAGGATATGGAGCAGCAAGCGCAATTTTTCTCTTTTGATCTTAATAAATCCCGTGTGGTGATGTTGATTAAACTTTTACAGCCGAATCCGGATGCGGTACAGCATTTGATCAATTATTTAGAACAGCCGGAATTTGAGCAAGAAGTGGCAATGTTGTCCCTAAATCAAGTTGTAGTGCTAAAACCTTTTCAGATTTCGACCGCACTTTCACAAGTGAAAACTTTATTACCGCCTGATTATGCCAAACAAGATTATAAAATTGCAGTAGGTGCGGCTTTAAACATACCGTTGTCAGAACAATTGCCGCTTTCTTTCGAGAGTGCACAAAGCACCTTAGCTTATGGATTAAAGCATTATCCTCGGAAAAACGTCTATTTTTTTGATGAATATCGCTTGCCGGTGTTGTTAACAGGATTGTCAAGTTCTTGGCAAGGACGTGAGCTATTAAAACCGATAGCTCCTTTGTTTGCAGAAGAAAATATCGGTCTTTATAAAACACTACGGCAATATTTTTTATCAAATTGTGATCTACATCTCGCTGCTGAAAAATTGTTTATTCACCCCAATACGCTACGTTATCGACTTTCTAAAATTGAGCGGTTAACCGGCTTATCTTTCAATAAGATAGATCATACATTGAGTCTGTATCTCGGTACATTGCTTGAACATTGATTTGTATAACTCAATAAAGTGCGGTCATTTTTGACCGAATTTTTTGTTTATCCGAATAAAGCTATTTTTTTGTTATCGCGGAATAATCTCTCTAATTTTTTATTATAGGAGAGAAAAAATGACGACTGTATCTGCTTTAGGGGCATTGGTGGCGTTAATCGTTGCCATCTTCCTTATTCTGAAAAAAGTTTCCCCCGCTTATGGAATGTTGGCTGGGGCGTTGGTCGGCGGATTGATTGGCGGTGCGGATTTATCTCAAACGGTAAGTTTGATGATTGGTGGCGCACAGGGGATTACCACCGCCGTGATGCGTATTTTAGCCGCCGGTGTGTTAGCAGGCGTATTGATTGAATCCGGTGCGGCAAATTCTATCGCAGAAACGATCACGAACAAACTCGGTGAAACGCGGGCATTACTTGCCTTAGCGTTGGCGACAATGATTTTAACTGCTGTGGGTGTGTTTGTAGATGTGGCGGTAATCACCGTATCACCCATTGCTCTTGCTTTGGCGCGTCGTACCGACTTATCTAAACCGGCGATTTTGTTAGCGATGATTGGCGGAGGGAAAGCGGGTAACATTATGTCGCCGAATCCAAATGCGATTGCTGCCGCCGATACTTTCCATTTGCCGCTCACCTCTGTAATGATGGCAGGTGTAATTCCGGCAATTTTCGGCTTGATTTTGACTTATGTTTTAGCCAAACGATTGATTAATAAAGGTTCTAAAGTAACGGATAAAGAAGTGGTTACCGTAGAAACTCAAAATTTACCGTCATTTTTAACCGCACTTGTCGCACCGCTTGTGGCGATTTTGTTACTTGCCCTTCGTCCATTATGCGATATTAAGGTTGATCCGCTTATTGCTTTACCCTTAGGTGGTTTAATCGGTGCGCTTTGTATGGGGAAATTACGTCAAGCGAATGGTTATGCAATGAGTGGTTTAGGCAAAATGGCACCGGTGGCGATTATGTTGCTTGGAACAGGCGCATTGGCGGGCATTATTGCCAATTCAGGTTTAAAAGACGTATTGATTCAAGGTTTGGAACATTCTGGCTTGCCGTCTTATATTCTTGCACCGATTTCAGGGGCATTAATGTCCTTGGCGACGGCTTCTACCACGGCAGGTACGGCGGTTGCTTCTAACGTGTTTAGTGGCACATTGCTTGAACTTGGGGTAAGTGCTTTAGCCGGTGCGGCAATGATTCACGCCGGTGCTACAGTGTTCGATCATATGCCGCACGGTTCATTCTTCCATGCAACGGGGGGAAGCGTGAATATGGAAATGAAAGAGCGTTTAAAACTCATTCCTTATGAGAGTGCGGTCGGTTTGATAATGACTATCGTCTCTACCTTAATTTTCGGCGTATTTAATTTATTCTAAACACAGGAGGGCAAAATGAAAATTGTGATTGCACCCGATTCTTTTAAAGAAAGTTTGACCGCACTTGAAGTGGCAACGGCGATTGAAACCGGCTTTAAACGTGTTTTTCCTGAGGCGGAATATGTGAAATTACCGATGGCAGATGGCGGTGAGGGCACGGTTCAGTCTTTAGTGGATGCGACTCAAGGTAAGCTTATCGAATGTGAAGTGACCGCACCTTTAGGCAATAAAGTGAAAAGTTTTTTCGGCTTATCCGGTGATGGTAAAACGGCGATTATTGAAATGGCTGCAGCTTCCGGTTTGCATTTGGTTCCGCCTGAAAAACGCAATCCATTAATTACGACCAGCTATGGCACGGGTGAATTGATTAAACAAGCACTTGAGCTTGGTGTGGAAAGATTCATTCTCGGTATTGGCGGCAGTGCGACCAATGATGGTGGTGTGGGAATGTTACAAGCACTGGGATTGCAATGTTTGGATGCAGAAGGTAAACAAATCGGCTTTGGCGGAGGAGAGCTTATCAATATTGCTCAAATTGATGTTCGACAGTTGGATCCGCGTTTGCACAATGTTCACATTGAAGTAGCCTGTGATGTTAATAATCCGCTTTGTGGTGAATGTGGTGCTTCTGCGATTTTCGGCCCACAGAAAGGCGCAATGCCTGAAATGGTAAAACAACTTGATATGGCGCTCGCACATTTTGCTGAAATCGCCGAACGTGATTGCGGTAAGCAAATCAAAGAGCTGGCAGGGGCAGGCGCAGCAGGTGGAATGGGCGGTGGATTATTATTGTTACCAAACGTACAGCTTAAAGCCGGTGTACAAATTGTGCTGGATACTCTACGTCTTGCGGATTATGTGAAAGATGCGGATTATGTGATTACTGGAGAAGGCCGAATGGATGCACAAAGCATTATGGGGAAAACCCCAATCGGTGTCGCCCGCACGGCAAAACGGTTCAATAAACCGGTGATCGCCGTTGTCGGTTGCTTGCGTGAGGATTACGATGTGGTTTTCGCCCATGGCATTGATGCCGTCTTCCCTATCATTCGTCAATTAGGTGATTTACCCGATATCCTAAAACAAGGCGAACAAAATCTCATTTCCGCCGCACAGAATGTCGCAAGAGTGTTGGCGTTGAAGTGATGTTTTAGATAAAAGTGCGGTCGGAAAATGGGGGGAATTTTCGGTATCTACATAATAATGCGAATTTTGATCGCACTTTTTTCATATCGAATTTCAGTAAAAATAAAATGCTTTTTATCCCCTAGGATGAAATCTTTCATGTAAGCGTTTCAACCGTTCTTTGGCAACATGGGTATAAATCTGGGTGGTGGATAAATCGCTATGCCCAAGCAGCATTTGTACCACCCGTAAATCCGCACCGTGATTGACAAGATGAGTTGCGAAGGCGTGGCGTAGTACGTGAGGGGAAAGGGCTTCGGTGTCAATTTCCGCTAAAACCGCGTAATGTTTAACCCGATGCCAAAAGGTTTGGCGGGTCATTTGCCGAGTGCGTTGGCTGGGAAACACAATATCGCTGCTTTGCCCGTTTAATAATACGGGGCGACCATACAATACGAATTGACGTATCCAATAGGCGGCTTCTTCCCCCATTGGGACGATGCGTTCTTTATTGCCTTTGCCAATCACACGCACAACGCCTTGTTGCACATTCATATTTTCAATGGTTAGTGATACCAGTTCCGTTACGCGTAATCCTGTGGCATAAAGTAATTCCAGCATGGCTTTATCCCGTAGTTCAAGGGGGATCTCCACATTCGGCGTGTTGAGTAAATCACTGACTTGCTGTTCGCTTAAATATTTTGGTAAACGGTCGGGCAATTTCGGAGAACTGAGCATTGCACAGGGATCATCCGTGCGGTATTTTTCACGGTATAAATATTGAAACAATTTGCGCATTGCGCTCAACATTCGTGCGGTGGAGGTGGCTTTGTAGCCTTGTTCTAAACGTTCACCGAGAAAACCTTGCAAATCCACTGCATCTAGGGTTTCTAAGTTGAGATTTTTTTTATCTAACCAGTTGCAAAGTGCGGTCAGATCCAGCCGATAAGATTGCACGGTATTTTCAGAAAGTCCTTTTTCGATCCAATATTCGTTAAGGAATAAATCGACCAATGATAAGTTGTTCATATTATCTTTTTCCTCGGGAACGAATTTTCCTCAATTATTCATTTCGTTTTATTAAAAACGCATCCAATTTCCGTGGAATCACAAGGAAAGACATTGCAGCAACGGCACTCATTGATAGGAATGTCATTGATGGAGAAATTGGGTAAATTACACCGGAAAGAGCAGTGAATAATGCAATCAATACACCGTTGGAAAGCCCGTTATATAAGCCTTGCAGCTTGGCAATGTGGTTTTGCGGTTGGGTGGTAATATAGCGCACGATAGCATAGTGGCAGGCAGCGTAAGTAATGCCATGAGCCAGTTGCAGGGGTAATATTTCCCAAAAATTGTTTGCATAGGCCAAACCGAGCCAACGTAAAAGACAGACTAAGGCGGAAAGATAAAAAATCGTACTTACCGCACGATTTTGAAACAATCGGCGGGAAAAGAAAAAGAGCAAAATCTCAGCAACAACACCGACCGCCCAAAGCAAACTTGTTTGCGAAACGGGAATACCAAGGCTTGTCCAATAAATGGTGCTATAGACATAATAGGCGGCGTGCGATCCTTGAATCAGCCCAACCGCAATCATCACACGTAGCGTGATGGGATTTTTCAATAATGCCAAAAAGCCGATTTGATTTTCAGTGCCATCTTGCAGCAGTTCATCTTTTGGTGGAATAGTGGGTTTGAGCAGTTGAATCATTGTATAACACAATAAAAGTGCGGTTAAAATCCACACGATATTTTGTTCACCCAATCGATCAATCATTCCGCCGAAGACGACAACCCCAAGGATAAAAGCAGCCGAACCTATCAAGCGCACTTTGCCATAGTCCAAGCCGATTTGGCGCTGCCAAGTGGAGGCTAAAGAATCACCGATAGGCATTCCGGCGGAATTTACCATAGCAAATAATCCGATAGCGGAAAAAAGCAGCCAAAAATTATGGCTGACAAAGCTCATTGCCGCCATAATGACGGTTGAAGCCAAGGCGAGTAAACGCAAAGAATTAATGATGTGCTCCGCTTTTTTAATCAACGCTGAAAAAAACATTCCGCCGATAAAACGGAAAATATAAGCACTGCCAATTACAAGCCCAATCATTTCTTCGCCGTATTGTTGGGATTTTAGCCACGCAGGAAAGAAAGGCAAAAATACGCCGTAAGCACAGTAATAGCCGAGAAAGCTCAAGGCAAGCCAATAAAAAGGATGAATTTGCATTAGAATAATTTTTCCATTTCTAGTGAACGTTCGGCACAGGCTTGCATTGCTTCTGTAACGATTTGATTAAATTGTCTTTGATTGAAAACATTTAATGCCGCTGCGGTTGTGCCGCCTTTGGAGGTGACATTTTCACGCAATGTTGAAAGTGCCGTTTGCGGATTTTCTATTACTATTTTGGCAGCTCCTAACATTGACTGTTGCACTAATTCACGGGCTGTTTCCGATTCAATATTCATTTCAATCAATGCTTGTTGCATTGCTTCCAGCATTAAAAAGAAATAAGCGGGGCTGCTGCCTGATGCTGCGGTAACAGCGTGCATTTGACTTTCATCTTCCACCCATCGGGTTTTCCCTACTGCACCGAGTAGATTTTGCGCAAAAGTGCGGTCGATTTCAGCTGTGTTTTGGGGTGCAAACAAACCTGCCATTCCCTCACCCGCTAATGACGGCGTATTCGGCATTACCCGAACGAGTGATTTAGCCGTTGGAATCAATGCTTGCAAACGGGTTGTTGAAATCCCCGCCGCAATCGAAATTAATAATTTATTGGAAAAATCAACCGCACTTAATGGTGCGCATACTTCTGCCATCATTTGAGGTTTTACGGCAAGTAAAATCGCCTCTGCACGGGTGGCACTTTCTACATTATCCGTTGAGGTGAGTGTACCAAGACGAGCAAAGAAAGCGCGTTTTTCTTCGTTAGGATCATTTACGATGATTTGTGTGGCGGGATAACCTTGCTTCAACAAGCCAAGTACGATTGCTTGTGCCATATTGCCACCGCCGATAAAGGCGATTAATTTCTGCTGCATCATTTTTTTCCTATGGGTTTATGGGCTACAATGTATCGTATTTTACCCGATTATTAAGGAAGTTTTACGATGTGGTTTAAAAATTTAATGACTTATAGGCTTACTAAACCCTTGGAATGGGATTTAACGGTTCTTCAAATGCAACTTGAAGATTGCCGCTTTCACCCTTGTAGTGCGCAAGATCAAAGTAAATTCGGTTGGTCCTCACCATTGAAAGGCACGGATATATTGTATTTTGCAGTGGGAAAACAGATCTTATTGGTGGCGAAAAAAGAAGAAAAAATACTCCCGGCGAATGTGGTGAAACGCGAGTTGGAGGAACGCATCGAAATGCTTGAACAAAAAGAAAGCCGCAAACTGAAAAAAGTGGAAAAACAAACCTTGAAGGATGATGTAGTAATGAATTTATTGCCACGAGCATTCAGTAAAAATCAACATACATCGTTATGGATTGATACGGAAAATAACTTTATTCATATTGATGCGGCTTCAAGTAAACGTGCGGAAGATGCTTTGGCGTTGTTGCGTAAAACCTTAGGTTCTCTGCCTGTTGTACCGCTTGCTTTTGTCAATGAGCCAAGCACGATTTTAACCAATTGGATTACTCAAGATAGCTTGCCTCATTGGTTGGTTGCGTTAGAAGAAGCGGAATTACGGGGAAGCCAAGAAGACAGTATCATTCGTTGTAAAAAGCAACCCCTTGAAAATGAAGAAATTCTTGCGTTATTGCAAGAAGGTAAAAAAGTGGTGAGTAAATTAGCCTTAGAATGGGAAGATACCCTGAGTTTTGTATTCAATGAAGATTGCACGCTCAAACGTTTGAAATTTGCCGATGCGGTACGTGAAAAAAATGACGATATTCTCAAAGAGGATTTCGCCCAACGTTTCGATGCGGATTTTGTGTTAATGACGGGAATTCTTGCCAAGTTGACTGAAAATCTACTGGATGAATTCGGTGGCGAAAAGGCTAGACTGTAGTATAGAAAGTGCGGTCGGAAATTTGTGATTATTCATTAGCTGCACAAAACGTTATTTTTGAATGAACACAGGGACGCCATATTTGGCGTCCGAATTTTATATTTCATTGATGTTGTCATAATTTAATATAGTCGGATATTAAGCGTGACGCTCCTACACCATTTACTTAAATAAGTATTTCCCCTCTCCGCTAATTTTAATCGTGTTTGACTTCAATAAAAGACCTAAAGAAAAAATGTTAAGAGGATCTCATTTTTAAATATTGCGCATTGATAAGGCATTCATTCAAGCATAGACTTGTTTCAGATTTACCATAAATGAGTGGATTACGCCGAAGGAAAGTTTCCCTCATTTAGATATTGTGATGAATTCAATTAGCTAGATAGGAGAAAAATTATGAAAATTATGGCTGTTTGCGGACATGGTATCGGTAGTAGCTTTATGATGGAAATGAACATCAAAAAAGCATTAAAAAAATTAGGGGTTGAGGCTGAAGTGGGACATACGGATTTAGCCTCTGTGACAGTGGATGATGCGGATATTTTTATTATGGCGCGTGATATTGCAGAAAGTAGCCCAATTCCGGCTGAACGGGTAATTGTGATGAAAAACATTGTTAGTGTGGCAGAATTTGAAGAAAAACTTGCAGCATATTTTAATCGCTAATGTTGTTGCATTACCAACAAGGAGCATAATATGGAATCTATTCTTTTCTTTATTCTCGATATCCTTAAAGTTCCCTCTATTTTAGTGGGATTAATCGCCTTAATTGGCTTAGTCATACAGAAAAAATCATTTCCGGATGTGATTAAAGGGACGATTAAAACCATTCTCGGCTTTATCGTGTTAGGCGGTGGTGCAAGCGTTTTACTTGGTTCGCTTTCCCCATTAGGCGGAATGTTTGAATACGGTTTTAATGTGCAAGGTATCATTCCGAATAATGAAGCCATCGTATCAATGGCAGTTGAAAAATACGGCACGGCAACCGCACTTATTATGGCGTTTGGTATGGTGGCGAATATTATCGTTGCACGTTTTACCCGTTTAAAATTTATTTTCTTAACCGGTCATCATACTTTCTATATGGCTTGTATGATAGCGGTAATCCTTACTGTGGCAGGTTTGGAGGGGGAGAGTTAATTTTTACCGGCGCGCTCATTCTCGGTTTGATTATGGCGTTTTTCCCTGCGCTTGCCCATTTCTATATGAAGAAAATCACGGAAAGTGATGATGTCGGGTTTGGGCATTTCGGGACGCTGGGTTATGTGCTTTCCGGTGCGATTGGTCAAGCGGTAGGGAAAGGTTCTAAATCGACCGAAGAAATGAATTTGCCGAAAAATTTGAGTTTTTTGCGTGATAGTTCTATTTCGATCTCTCTTACAATGATGGTGATTTATTTTATCCTTGCTATCGCTTCCGGCAGTGATTATGTCTCCACGCATTATAGCAACGGTCAACATTATCTTGTCTATGCCGCAATTCAAGCTATCACTTTTGCGGCGGGTGTGTTTATCATCTTACAAGGTGTGCGTCTAATTTTGGCAGAAATCGTGCCTGCCTTTACCGGTATTTCCGAAAAATTAGTGCCGAATGCCAAACCGGCATTAGATTGCCCGATTGTGTTCCCTTATGCGCCTAATGCCGTATTGATCGGTTTTCTTTCCAGTTTTGTGGGAGGTATTGTCGGGCTTGCATTGTTAAATCAATTAAATTGGGTGTTAATTCTTCCAGGTGTTGTACCGCACTTTTTCTGTGGGGCGACTGCCGGTGTATTCGGTAATGCGACAGGAGGACGACGAGGGGCTATTTTAGGCGCCTTTGCACAGGGATTACTGATCACCTTCCTGCCCGTATTTTTGCTGCCGGTGTTGGGTTCGTTAGGTTTTGCGAATACTACTTTCTCTGATGCCGATTTTGGTGGGGTGGGAATTTTACTGGGCTATATGGCGCAATATTTTTCTAAAGATATGATCACATTCTCTATGGTGGGAATTTTTATCGTACTTGTTATTTATAATTATGTTGCTAAGAAAACACCATCGGAAACAAATTAAAATTTTAAAATAATAAAACGGGCTTGATGTTTTGAATTAAGCCCATTTTTCATTCCTTCCTTCCTTCCTTCAGCAAAGTGCGGTAGAAAATTTACCTGTTTTTTTATTTCAATGTAATCGCATTGGCAAAACAGGCGATTTTACATTCCCCACACCCATTACAACATTCGTTATTTACCGTTAAATCCGGTGAAATGGCTTGCTGTGGGCAGAGGGTTTGGCAGTCGGTGCAGGAAATCTGCTGTTTGATTAAACAATCGGAAGAAAATTGTGGTCGGAGAAATGTATCTGCCGTGAAGTTGGGATCTAGGGCGTGTGTTGGACAGACTTTTGCACACTTGCCGCATAAATCACAAGGTGCGTAGTCTATTTCAAGCTCAGCACGATTTTGTTCTAATTGAATTAAACCATTGGGGCAAGCGAAAACGCATTCCCCACAACCAATGCAAGCGGTCAAAAATAAATCTTCCCTCGCCGCAAAAGGTGGACGAGGGGGCTGATTTTTAACCTTTATCGATTCGCTCACTGTAAATAAACGGCGTAATAAACCACGACGAGAGATTTGGTTATGGCTTAAATAAGCCTGATAATAGGCCTCGTTTTTCATTATCGATAAAACCTAACTTTAGGCACATCAATCTGCAAGTCTGTTTTCCAACGTTGTAATGTGTGTTCGGCAAGTATTGCAAGCCCTTGATAAAACGGCACATTTTCTGCTTGATTGAGTTGTGCTAAAAAATGTAACGCCCAAGTTAAAAAATGATCACACAGAAATTCAATGACTAAGTGCGGTCGATTTTCTGCAAGATAAGCAGCGAGCATAAACATTAAACCGATGTGATCTTCAGGTTCATCTTGTTGTGCTTGGAATATAATTTGATGTCGGCGTAGAAAATCTCGTAAAGCGAGCAACGAATTACCAAAAATGACACATTCAGGGTCAAGATAGACCGACCCCCAAGGCGGTGCTGGGAGTTCGTTCGGGCCGATAAATAAGCGTTGATATTGCTCACTGAGATCTTGACTTAATCCTTGTGTGATAAATGCGGTCGCTTTTTCACATATTTTTGCATCAAACGCCATTTCCCAATCGTACGTCCAATTCGGTTGGCGGAAGAAATCCAGAATACCGACAAAGCGTATATCCTCCGGTTCATAATAAAAAGCGGCACCGAGTAAACGTCCGTAAAGGGAAATTTGGTCAAGGGTGTTTTGCATAAATTCTCCGTAAAATTAGACCGCACTTTTTAGCTACTCTTAAGCCCCGATTGCCATTCCTGATGTCATATGTAAGCCGTAAAACAGCACACGTCCAATGCCTTCGGCAAGTAATGTCAATATTACAGCGAAAGCAAGTAACCCCGTATGTTTTGTACGGAATAAAATGAATACAGCGATAGCCAGTAAACATAAGCGAACGGCTGTCATTACGGCGTAATTCGGTACAAGTTCAACAGCGTGTTGGATCGCACTATGGATATTTTGTAAACGAAAACCTTGATACAAGGCAACCACTGCGGTGAGTAATAAAGCAAACGCAAATAAGCTCGGTACGAGGTTGAGATGATATTCACGTTGTTGATTCGGTATTAACAAAGCATAAGCCAGCACAAGTCCGCCCAATGCAACGGTGAGATAGAATGACCAAGAGGTTAATGAAGTATGCCAAGTCGGCACACTGACAATGTGATAAACCTGATCCATCATATACATAAAGACCATACCGATAATAGCGGTCAAAATTCGCCAAAAATTACCAAGGGCAATCGGTATTTTCCCCGTGAGGGCGAGTAACCAATAGAAACCGGCAAGGGCAAAGAAAAGCACACCTGAAGCAATTTCGTTACTGATCATTGATTCTCCCAAACGATTTAATGCGTTAAACGCACGCATCGGCGAGCCTAAGTGCATCATTGATGCGAGAAATCCCAACCCTAAGAAAAGCAAAATCACAAAGATCGCTTTATGAATGTAAGCACGGCTTTTTTCACTTTTCGTGCCTGCGAGCACAACAGAAAAAACAAGCCACGCACCGACCGCACTTTGCGTCAGTACGGTGAAAAAAACCAATGGAAGTTCATCTAACCCAGCATTCATTTTTACACCTCTCTCGGGTTGCCTAAGAACCCGTTTGTATCACCACTTGGGCGGACATTTTTATTTGGTTTCACCACTAAATTCGGACGAGTAATGTCAGCCGGAGGTAATGGTGCGATAGCGGCTTGTTCACCATATTTTGTGCGAAGTTCATCAATCGGTGCAAAATCTAAGGCACGCAATGGGCAGGCATCGACACAAATCGGTTTTTGCCCTGCTTTTACACGAGAATAACAACCGTCACATTTTGTCATATTGCCTTTTTTCGCATCATATTGCGGTGCATCATAAGGGCAAGCCATATGGCAGTAACGACAGCCGATACAAATCGCTTCATTGACGATGACAAAGCCATCTTCATTTTTGTGCATTGCTCCGGTAGGGCAAACTTTGGTACAAGCCGGATCGGCACAATGATTACACGAAATAGACATATAATAGGCAAAGACATCTTGATGCCAGCAATTATTAGGTTGTAGGCTCCAGTTGCCACCGGTATATTCATAAATACGGCGGAAATTTACCTCCGTGCCTAAATCTTTGTAATCTTTACAAGCTAATTCACAAGTTTTGCAGCCTGTGCAGCGTTCAGAATCAAAATAAAAACCATATTGTTCCATTATTTACTCCCTACAAGCGTTCCACTTGAACTAAATTAGAATGTTGCGGATTGCCTTTCGCCAAAGGGGACGGACGTTGGGTGGTTAAAACATTGATGCAACCGGAGTGATCAATACGATCTTTATCCGGTGCATACCAAGCCCCTTCGCTTAATGCCACAACGCCCGGTATAATACGCGGGGTAACTTTTGCGTGAATACGCACTTCGCCACGGTCATTAAAGATACGAATCATATCGCCGTTTTTAATACCTCGAGGCTCTGCATCAATGGGGTTTATCCACATTTCTTGCGGGTTTGCCGCCTTTAAGACATCCACGTTGCCGTAGGTAGAATGGGTTCTGGCTTTATAGTGGAAACCGCTCAGTTGTAACGGGTATTTTTTCATCAGCGGATCGCCGTAATGCTCAAAACTTTGCGTATGAATTGGTAGCGGGTGAATTACCTCATCTTCCGCCAATTTCCAAGTTTTGGCGATTTCTGCTAGACGAGAGGAGTAAATTTCAATTTTTCCTGATGGCGTTTGAAGCGGATTTTTTTCCGGATCTTCACGAAAATCTTTATATGCCACATAGAAGCCGTCCGGATCGACTTTCTTGAAAATGCCTTGCTGTCTAAATGCTTCAAAATCAGGTAATTCAGGGAGCTGCTGGCGAGATTGCTGATAAATATGACGTAGCCATTCTTCTTGCGTGCGTCCTTCGGTGAATTTTTCTTTCACGCCCATTTTTTCTGCTAAATCGCTTAACATATCGTAAATCGTACGACATTCAAAAACAGGTTTAATCACTTGGTCGGCAAAGATCACATAGTTCATATTTGCCACATAAGCATCTAAGGCAAAGTCCATTTGCTCGGAAGCGGTACAATCTGGTAGCAAAATATCACTATATTTCGCGGTGGATGTCATATGATTATCAATGGTGATGATCATTTCGCATTGATTTTCATCTTGCAAAATATCGTGAGTGCGATTGATTTGTGCGTGTTGATTGATCAAGCAGTTACTTGCGTAATTCCAAATAACTTTAATCGGTGAAGAAAGTCTATCCACACCACGAATACCATCGCTAAGTGCGGTCATTTCCGTGCCTCGAATAATGGCATCCGTCCACATAAACATCGGAATGCTGGCTTTGACCGGATTTTCTAAGGTCGGCATACGCACAAACGGAAGACTATATGCACTTTCACGCGCCCCTGTATTACCACCGTGAATGCCTACGTTGCCGGTTAAAATAGGTAACATAGCAATGGCTCGGGAAATAAGCTCACCGTTGCTACGGCGTTGTGGTCCCCAACCTTGTGAGATAAATGCCGGTTTTGTGCTAGCGATTTCACGAGCAAGTTTAATAATTCGATCAGCTGGGATAGCGGTTATTTTTGATGCCCATTCCGGTGTTTTAGCGATACCATCATCACCTTGTCCTAAAATGTAGGCTTTGTAATGAGCATTTTTAGGTGCCTCTTTCGGCAAGGTTTTTTCATCATAGCCGGCACAATATTTATCAAGGAAAGGTTGATCAACGAGATCTTCGGTTATCATCACATAAGCCAATGCCGATACAAGTGCGGCATCTGTTCCCGGACGGATAGGAATCCATTCGTCTTCACGACCGGCTGCCGTATCGTTATAGCGAGGATCGATAATAATCATCTTCGCATTGGAGCGAGCTTTAGCTTGTTCGATACAATAGGTTAAACCACCACCGCTCATACGTGTTTCGGCAGGATTATTACCAAACAACACAATAAGTTTGCTATTTTCAATATCCGCCATACCATTACCAAGCGCCCATCCACCGCCATAGGTATAATCTAAGCCTACCGCAATTTGTGCCGTGCTGTAATCGCCATAATGGTTTAAATAACCGCCGATACAATTCATAAAACGTGCAAGCATCGTAGATGCAGGCGGCCATGATTTTGTCATCGTGCCGCCGAGCGTACCTGTACCGTAGTTTAAATAAATCGATTCGTTGCCATATTTTTCGATATTTCGGTTTAATGCTTCGGCAATTTCCGTTAAAGCTTCATCCCAACTGATTCGTTTAAATTTGCCTTCACCACGTTTACCCACACGCTTCATAGGGTATTTTAAGCGATCGGGATTATATACTCGGCGGCGCATAGAACGCCCACGCAAACAAGCACGCACCTGATGATCCACATTATACGTTTCTGTACCAGTATTATCCGTTTCCACATAAGTAATGCGATTATCTTTCACATGCATACGCAATGGGCAACGACTACCGCAGTTTACCGTACAAGCACTCCATACGATTTTTTCTTCACTTGTTTCGGAGGTTATCGGTGTTTCTGCCGCTACCGCATTAAATGGCAAGGTAAGATCAGAAACGGCAAACGCAATACCTACCGATGATGTCTTAATAAAATTTCGGCGACTAATTTGATCCATATTACTCATATATCGTCCCCACAATCTGATTGAGCAATGATAAAAGAAGCCTGATTAAACCATCATTTAAAAAGAGAAAGTTTGAAATAGATCACATAAATAAAAAGAGATATCTAAAAACAATAGAAAAGATGATTAAAATCAAGGTGATATAATGAGAATTATTATTGAGTTGGGAGTTGTGTATTTTTATGCTTAACAAATAGAAAATAGGCCATGAGCCCATTTGGGAGATAGGTTGTCTATATCATAGGATTATTGATCGGCTTATTGCTCAGTCTTAGCTTTAAAAAAACTTGGGTTACTTGCTTAACCTTTGAGTATTCGTACTAGGTACGGTCGGTTTTCCTGGTATTGTGTAGCATATGTACAATACCTATTTCAACAAATGTACAATTAACATATAAGTTGCAATTGTCAACAAAGTTAAGCCTAATAATTTTCTCACCATATTAGGAACTAAGATACCACGGAGCTTCATTGAAAGAAAGCTAGTTGCAAATGAACTTAATACTACAATGGTAACAACAGAAAAATTTACATAGCCAATTTGCCAGGCGTAATCAAGATGAAAAGGTGGGGTTTTAGATATATACCCATATAAGCTGCCTAAACCACTGAATACTATCATATAGTTAGTATAAGGGGCTATTTGATGTGGCTTTACGATGCTTAGTTGGCTAATTAAAGGTGCCATGATAGAACCACCGCCAATCCCAGTCATACCTGCTACGCTACCACCAAATAAACATAGCAATATTCCCTTTAGGTTTTCATCACGTTCTGATCGAGCGATTTTAGCTGTTTTGGTTTGAAAAATGGTCTGTAAAGACAAGAGAGTTAATACAATGATGAAAATCATTATAATGAAAGTATCTGCTAGATAGAAACTGGCTTCAAAACCTAATTGAACTCCTGCCATCATACCAGCACACCAAAATAGCATTGTTTTGAAATTAATCTGAATTTTCTGCTGATAAAAATAAATTAGGTTAATTAAAGAGGTTCCTATTACGATTGTAAGGGAGGTTGCCGCCACCATTTGTAATGGAAACTCGGGAAATACTGTATATAGAATCGGCACCATCAGTACACCGCCGCCAATGCCTAAAATAGCTGACATTAGATTAGTTAATATACCGCACATAATAAGAATGAAAATTAATTGTAAGCTCATAAAAGTACCATTTTTATATATTAGACCATTACATACTTATTATGGCTTGATTTTGAGCTTACGATTTATGATCACCCTCATATTGTAAAATATTTTCTTATTTATTTAAATTTTGTGATCTAAGTCACTATGGCTATATGATAAGTATCATAAATGCTTAGATAGCAATTACATTATAGTTGTAATATATTTTTAAATATTTTCATTTATCTCAATATGAGCAAGGAGGGATATTATGTTTATCACAATTAGTACTTTTCTCCTCGTAACGGGAATAGTCGCATTTATTTCATGGAAAAAAACCAGAAATGATGATTTAAGCACTTCTAAAGGTTATTTCTTAGCCGGGCGGGGATTAAGTGGTTTTGTAATTGGTTGTTCAATGGTATTAACATCATTATCAACAGAGCAATTAATTGGTGTTAACGCTGTTTCTTATAAAGGTAATTTCTCAATTATTGCTTGGACAGTACAATCTGTTATTCCATTATGTTTCTTAGCTCTTTATTTATTACCTAAATATATCAAAAACGGTTATACCACAATTCCAGAATTTTTTGAGAATCGTTTTGACCGGCAAACGCGCTTAATCATGTCTGCGCTTTTCTTGGTATTCTATCTATTTATTGTTATTCCAACCGCACTTTATACGGGAGCGATTGCCTTTAATAAAATTTTTAATTTAGAGACCGTTTTTGGAATTAGCTATGGTCAATCAATTGTTTATACGGTAACGGCTATCGGTGTTGTCGGGGCAATTTATGCTATTTTTGGCGGTTTAAAAGCGGTTGCGGTATCAGATACGGTAAATGCAGTGCTTTTAGTCGTGGGTGCATTATTAGTACCAATCTTTGCCTTAATTTATTTGGGTGATGGCAATATTGCGGTGGGTTTTAAAACGATCACAACAACACATGTGGAAAAATTCAATGCAATTGGTGGAGCAGAAGATGCGGTACCTTGGCCTGCAATTTTTACAGGTATTTTGATTGTGAATTTTTTCTATTGGACGACTAATCAAGCAATTGTACAACGTGCGTTAGGGGCGCGAGATTTAAAATCTGGTCAAAAAGGGATTCTCCTTGCTGCATTATTCCTCTTAACATTACCATTAATTCTCAATTTACCGGGCTTATTAAGCTTCCATATTCTTGGCGAAGGGCTAAATCCTATTGATACCTCTTATCCGGCCTTAGTCAATCGTGTATTACCAACTTTCTTACAAGGTTTCTTCATTGCAGCATTATTTGGCGCAATTTTGAGTACATTTAACTCTTTCTTAAACTCTGCTGCAACGATTTATTGTAAGGACTTATTACCGTCAATCAGTAAAACGCAACGCACAGAAAAAGAACTAATTTTGCATGCGAAAAAAATCTCTGCGATTATGGCAGTATTGACAATGATTATCGGTCCTTTATTAATGTTCGGTACTGATGGAATTTTCTTATTAACTAAACGCTTTGCTGGTTTTGTAAACATCCCAATTGTTGCGTTATTTGCAGTCGGTTTATTTAATAAAACTGTTTCAGGTTTAGCGGCACGGATTGCTTTATTGTTACATGTTATTTTATATTTCTGTATTGTGTGGGTGTTCCAAATGAAAGTAAATTTTGTGTACGTGATGGCTGCATTGTTCGTATTTGATGTCGTTGTGATGTTGGTATTAGGTCAATTCTTAAAACGTGAACCATACGAAGAAAGTAAGGAAAATAAAGAAGGTGTTGATTTAACCAACTGGGAACATGTTCGTGTCACTGTGGCATCATTAGTGCTAGGTTTGATTTCCTTACACGTCTTACTTTCACCATTCGGTTTAGCTTCAACAGAAGGTCAACCACTCTTAATTTTAGGTATTTATGCGGTCTTACAAGTTATTTTCCTATTTGTATTTCGCAGTAAAAAAGAGGTTTAAATAATGAATATTGTCTATATTCTCTTAGATCAAGTAAGGAAAGATATGCTTGGTGCTTACGGGCATCAAGTAGTTAAAACACCGAATATTGATAGACTTGCACAAGATGGTATTCGGTTTAATAATGCTTTTACGCCGGCTTCGGTTTGTGGACCTGCGCGTACTTCTTTATTTACAGGATTAATGCCATCTTCACATGGCATTATCAAAAATGGGGAAAAAGGAGGAATTGGAGAAATTAGTCAACAAGCCCCAAATATTGCTAAATTAGAAGGATATAATACTTATGTTGTAGGTAAATGGCATGTAGGAACCAAATCTGTGCCTGAAGATTATGATATCAAGGGACATAATTTTGATGGTTATGGTTATCCTGGAAGCGGCGTATATAAAAATTTAGTTTTCAATCAACCGCCTACACATTCTAACCGTTATAAAGAATGGTTAGAGGAAAAAGGCTTTGAATTTCCTGAAGTAAGCAAAGCATATTTTGGCGATAATCCGCATTTACGGGTACAAGAACTTTGTGGTTTTTTATCAGGGACAAAAGAACAAACCATTCCTTATTTTATCGTTGATGAAGCGAAAAGATATATCCGGGAATCACTAGAGGAAAACAAGCCGTTCTTTACTTGGATTAACTTCTGGGGACCTCATACTCCTTGTATCGTGCCTGAACCATATTATTCTATGTATAGCAAAGATGATGTTGTATTAGATGAAAGTTTCTTTAAACCGTTAGAAGGTAAACCGGGACATTTCCGCACTATTTCTAAAATGTGGGGAATGTGGGAAGCGAGTGAAGATCATTGGAAAGAAGTGATCACAAAATTCTGGGGCTATATTACCTTAATTGATGATGCTATTGGTGAGTTATTTGTTTTTCTCAAACAACATAATTTGTATGAGAGTACTTTCTTAGTTGCTACTGCTGACCATGGTGATGCAATGGGCGCACATCGAATGATTGAAAAAGGGGAGTTCATGTTTGATACGACCTACAACATTCCTTTAATTATCAAAGATCCAAAATCGAATCGCGTTAATGAACAAGATGATAACTTAGTTTATTTACATGATTTAACATCTACCGTCTATGATATTGCAGAGCAAAAAATTCCAACTGAATTCCAAGGGGAAACTTTATTACCGATCACGCGTGAAAAGCAACAAAATGATCGAAAAGGAATTTTAGCGCAACTTGCAGGGCATTTTGTGTATTTTGAACAACGGATGTGGCATCGTAAAGATTATAAATTGGTTTTTAATGCGACCGATGTGTGTGAGCTTTACGATGTTCGTTGCGATCCTGAAGAAATGTATAATTTATTTTACGATGAACGTTATAAGGGGGTAAAAAAAGAAATGCTTGAAGAAATGCGTGTGGAGATGAAACGCTTGGGGGATCCATTGGAAAATTGGGTTTATCGAATTATTGATGAAATCTAACCGCTGAAAGGCGACATGTGTTCGCCTTTATTTTTTCCTCTGATTCATATAAGGTGATGAGGTTAACGTTTTATTAAGCGTTAACCTCATTATCTTGAAAAATTTAACTATGAAAAATAAATATCACATAGGAAGGAATATGGACACGCCAATTGGACCAACCGATTTGCGGCATTGCCAACTGACTTATTTACATCAATTAATTAAAGGGATGACGGTTTATCAACAAGGCGAGGTTGCTCAAGAGTTTTATTTTGTCAAAGAAGGGTTAGTCGGTTTATATCATACTTTAGATAATGGTAAAGAAAGCTTAGTTCGCTTATATCGTCAAGGGGATTATTTTGGTTTTCGTACCTTGTTTGGATTAGGTGACAGCCGTTATCACTGTAGCGCAAAGATCTTAATTGAAGCGGAAGTTATTCAAATCAAACCGGAAAACATTGAGCTATTTTTCTTACATAATTTACAACTAAGCAAAGTCTTACTCCAAACGCTTGCTAATGAATTACGGGATGCAGAGCAACGATTAGCGAAAAGTGCCTATTTACGTACTTTAGATCGCGTCATTGATAGTATGTGTTTTTTAACAAAGAATTTTCCTTATTATAACTGGACTTATCGAGAAATTGCTGAATATGCAGGTTGTGAAACGGAAACCGCCATTCGTATTGCAAAAGAATTAAGGCAAAATGGCTTATTTACTGAATTATTACCTCATCACAAAGGGAAATAAAAGGAGTGTAGTATGGCACTTTTCTCACCTAAAACGAATTTCCATTTGATGGCAAAACCAAGTAGCTTTCATTGTAATATTCAATGCGAATATTGTTTTTACTTAGAAAAAGAGCAAACTTTCGGTTCAAAAGTTCCCTTCATGTCAGAGCAAACGTTACGTAATTATGTGAAAAATTACATCGAATCACATGAAGGGCAACGCGTGGAATTTGCTTGGCAAGGGGGGGAACCGACCTTATTAGGTTTAGATTTCTTCAAAAGTGCGGTCAGTTTTCAACAAGAATTTGCGAATGGTAAAACTATTACTAATGCCTTTCAAACTAATGGTATTTCCCTTAATCGCCAATGGGCGGCTTTTTTCAAACAACACCAATTTTTGATCGGTTTATCTATTGATGGAATAAGTGCCGTACATAATCGTTATCGTATTACGAGTAACGGACAACCGACATTTGCTCGTGTAGTGAAAGCCTTAGACTTATTAAAAGAATATCAAGTTGATTTTAATACCTTGACGGTCATTAATGATCAAAATTGGCACAAAGGAAAAGAAACTTATCTTGCTTTAAAAGCGTTAGGCTCTACCTTCATGCAGTTTATTCCTATTGTGGAACTGCATGCAGGTTGCGTACAAAAATTCTCTGTTCCCTCGAAAGGTTACGGGCATTTTTTGGTAGATGTGTTTAATGAATGGAAAAAGCAAGATGTTGGACGTATTTTCGTTTTGGAGTTTGATAACCTGCTAGGACAATGGTTAGGTTATCCTTCTAGTAGCTGTATTCATCAGCCAACCTGTGGTAAATCGCTGGTTGTAGAAGCGAATGGTGATGTGTATTCTTGTGATCATTTTGTTTATCCCGAATATAAAATAGGTAATCTTAATCAAGCCTCTCTTGCAGAACTTGCTCAATCGCCTAAACAATCTCATTTTGGTTTTACGAAACAGGGTCAATTAACTCAGCTTTGCCAACAATGTGAATTCAAATCTCTTTGTCATGGCGGTTGCCCTAAACATAGGATTTTACCAATAGCCGGAGAATATTTTAAACATAATTATTTGTGTGCTTCTTATAGATATTTTTTTTATAAAACAGCAGGAGATATGCAACAGATGTGTAAAAAAATTTGCTTTACTTAAGTTTACTAAATGATTCCTCAATCTGAATTATTTTTTTCTATATTTTGTTTATAGCATCTGTTTCTATTACTCCTTTATGTTTGTAAGGGAGATAATCCTTCTTGTTAACTTTATCAGAGTATTTGTTAAATAATCTTGATGTTTAAATGCCTATAATGTAAATGTGATAAAAATTATTTTTATGATTGTTATTTAAGGTGTTAACTTAAAATTTTTAATTCTTTTCTATCTAAAAGATTTAGTTTTTCCCTTAATTTTATCATTGCTATTACAACTATATGAAAGAGGCACGTTTGGAGTATTTTAGTTGGTGTGTTGAATATATCTTTGAGTAATTCCCGCAGACCATCACAAGAAATTAATTGAATTTTATAGTATTTTATTCATAAGTTGTTGAGAGTAAGATGATAGATAGTATTAATTTCGTCCCGTATTAACAATTTGTAGAGCATGAATACCTATTAAAACTGATACACTAAATTTTTATCACATAATATTTTATAGCTAATTCTTTGTAGGTTTGTTTCCTTTATGAATAATCAAACCATATAGCGGTTGGATTTAATTTTTACTACAGGTATTGTATTTATATTGTTGAATATTATTTTTGATGCCATGTTTCTTTATATGATGGGTTAAGAGAGAAGAGTGTTCTTCATATGGTTTAAAGTCTTTTACTATAAGACCTTAAACCACCATTTTGTCTATTATTCCTAATTTGAGAATAAGTGGAAAATCAACCGCACTTTTATTTCTAGAGGGATTAATTAAGCGGCTTTATGTAAACCAAGTGTGCCGTCATCTTCTATTTCTTTCGCAATACCAATGACTTCTGCGATTTTATCTCCTTCTTTAAAGAATACAAAGCCGCCGTTTTCCATTTTTGTCCAAGCCTCATCTTTGGTGAGTGGGAAAGTTGTCACAATCGTTACTTTATCGCCTTCTTTAGCATAATCATTAAAGTCGATGACACCGTCATCATCAATGCGATGTGCTTTGCCAAAAGGTGCTTTACGTGTGAGGTAGTGCAAATTGGTAGAGCAATGGGCAATCATCCATTCGCCATTGGAAAGAATAAAATTAAACGTACCGTATGTGGAAAGTTTTTTTGTTATTTCTTGAATCGCCTCAAAAATCTGCATTTCCGTCGGTTTTTTACGGAAGCGATTTTTTAAGTATTCAGCCATATAACAGAATGCAGCTTCAGAGTCTGTCGAACCGATAGGCTGGCAGAAATTTTCCGACATATCCGGTAAATTTTTTAGATTTCCATTGTGTGCAAACACCCAGTTTTCTCCCCAGATTTCACGAATAAAAGGGTGGGTGTTTTCAATATTAACTTCGCCTTGTGTTGCTTTACGAATATGAGCGATAACGTTCAGTGATTTTATGTTGTATTGTTTTACACAATCTGCGATGGGAGAAAGCGAAGCGGCACGATTATCGCGAAAAATACGCACGCCACGACCTTCAAAAAAAGCGATACCAAAGCCATCGGAATGACAATCCGTTAAGCCTGCACGGCGACGAAAACCTTCAAAGGAGAACACAATATCTGTCGGAGTATTACAGTTCATACCGAGTAATTGACACATAAAATCCTTCTAAATACTCATTAATTAATAACCATACAATAAGTGTAGATTTAACAACATTATAGGGTGGATTTCAAGAGATGTATGATGCGATTTTTAGATAAAAGTCTTGTAAAAAATAGCATTAAGTTATTTATATAACTTGTGATACATTTTTCTTAATTCAGGCATTGAATTCAGTTTTTCCTTCGCTTCATTCAATTTATTTTGTTTGGCGAGGTTATCGGCTTCTTTTGCAATATTAATAACTTTTTGTAACCCTTGTTGATAACCGGGAAATTGTGATGTATCTCCTTCCCATTTTGGCGGGAGTGTTTCTTTGGATTTCTCGGCGGCATTAATAAACATTTCTATGTTGTTCCGAAAATCTTCTGTGGTTGTTGATTTATTGGCAAAAACCAGACGTTGCGCCATCACCATCATTTCATCGCGGAGATTTACTTCAGCGTAAGAAATAGGGGAATAGGCAGCAAAAATAAGTGAACAGAGTAAAAGTAACTTTTTCATCTTTCTTCCTAATATAAAATTGTCATTAAAAGAGTAGATAGCAAAAAGCCGCTAAATTCCTTTAGCGGCTTTTTAGAATTTGGCTCCTCCTGCGGGACTCGAACCTGCGACATATGGATTAACAGTCCACCGTTCTACCGACTGAACTAAGGAGGAATTATTAAAGTATGGGATTAACCCTCTACCGATACAAGTTGTGAACGATACCGGCAACGGGCGTGTATTCTACATTTTTTGCTTCACTTGTAAAGTCTTTATTTGAATTTGGATGCGAATCTAACGTATTTTTCAATTATTCACCACGACTTCTTAAGTGCAGCCGCTTTTTCAGACAATATTTTCACCACAAGTTTTCAGCGTATTTACGTTGCTGATTAAATCAACGAATAATGTAAGATTCTGTGAGTCTTCTCACATTTTAAAGAAATATTAAATAATTGTTAAATTTGATGTGATTTAATAAATAAAATTCTTGGTATGGAGTTAAGATATGACTAATCAAACATTAATTAATCGTTTAACTAATATTGTCGGTAGACAGTATATTATTACCGATCCGAGTAAAACCGAGCATTACCGAAGTGGATATCGTTTTGGCACAGGTAAAGCTTTGGCGGTGGTTCGTCCCGGCACATTGTGGGAACAATGGCAGGTATTGCAGGCTTGCGTGGATGCTGATGTAATTGTCATTTCGCAAGCGGCGAATACGGGCTTAACGGGCGGTTCAACCCCAAACGGCAATGATTATGATCGTGAAGTTGTAATTATCAACACAATGCGAATGGATCAAATTCAGTTGATTAACAACGCTGAGCAAGTAGTGTGTTTCCCGGGCTCTACACTTAATCAATTGGAATTATTGCTTAAGCCTCATAAAAGAGAGCCGCATTCTGTGATTGGCTCGTCCTGTATCGGTGCATCCGTAATTGGCGGAATTTGTAATAATTCCGGCGGAGCGTTAGTGCAACGTGGTCCTGCTTATACGGAAATGGCATTGTTTGCTCAAATTAACGCAGAAGGTAAATTGGAATTAGTCAATCATTTGGGCATCAATTTGGGTGATACGCCGGAAGAGATTTTAACCAATTTGCAGGGGCATCATTACCAATGCAAAGATATTCGGCAAGATACTAATAAAAAAGCTCACGATCACCAATATTGCCGACATGTTCGCCAAATTGATGAAGCCAGCCCTGCTCGTTTTAATGCGGATCCGATGCGTCATTATGAAACCTCCGGCTGTGCGGGTAAGCTTGCTGTGTTTGCGGTTCGCTTAGATACCTTTCCTTTAGAGAGTGAAACCGCAGTGTTCTACATTGGCACTAATCAAACTCAAGTTTTGACCGAACTTCGTCGTACTATACTTGGTCGGTTTGAAAATTTACCTATTTCCGGTGAATATATTCATCGTGATGCTTTTGATGTTGCCGCTGAATATGGTAAAGACACCTTTTGGGTTATTAAAAAAGCAGGAACACACCGTTTACCGAAATTGTTCTCTCTCAAAGCTAAAACCGATCGCTTTGCTAAAAAATTCGGTTTTTTGCCTTCGCATTTAAGTGATAAATTACTACAGTTTATCTCCAAATTCTTACCGCAACATTTGCCCGCCTCTTTACGCCAATATCGTGATCAATATGAACACCATCTTATCTTGAAAATGGGCGGTAAGGGTGTGCAAGAAGCTAGAGCTTATCTTCAAAATTACTTTGGCGATTCAATCAAGGGGGGATATTTTGAGTGCAACGCGGAAGAAACCCAAGCCGCGATGTTGCACCGGTTTGCTGTCGCTTCTGCAGCGATTCGTTATCGTGCTATTCACGACAAGGAAGTGGAAGATATCGTCGCTTTAGATATCGCTCTTCGCCGTAACGATCAAGATTGGTATGAAAAGTTGCCTGAAGATATGGATAACAAAATTATTCATAAACTTTATTACGGACATTTTATGTGTCATGTTTTTCATCAGGATTATATCATCAAGAAAGGCAACGATTGTGAGCAGCTTGAACACGAAATGTTGGTATTACTGGATCGGAGGGGGGCTCAATATCCGGCAGAACATAATGTCGGGCATTTATACCAAGCTAATGTGGATTTACGCAAGTTTTACCAAAAACTCGATCCTACTAACAGCTTTAACGTAGGGATCGGTAAAACCTCTAAGAAAAAATATTGGGCGGAGTAGTTTATAAGAAATGAATTCTTTAGATAAACCGATTTAGGTTATAAAACTTGCTAAAATTGAACCGCACTTTGCGATCTACAAAGTGCGGTTATTTTTTTACTTGTTTTATGTATTATCTATTGTTTGGTCGGAATAGACGATTTCTCCACACCAAGCATACGCCTACAATGCATTTTGATAAAAATAAACCGCTTGATAAGGTTTCAAAATGATTCCTGTTGTTGTCTGTTCTAAATCGCCGTAGTTATTCATTAATACTTCGCCCTGTGGTTGAAATTCGATTTGTTGTGGCTCATTGCTTAAATTTGCCAAAACAGTGAATTTTTCGACCGCACTTTTCCCCTCTTGTTGGCGTTGATAAATCCAAACATTAGGATCATTCGGTAATAAATCTCGATAATCGCCTCGGGTTAAAATCGGTAGATTTTTACGTAATTTAATTAAGGATTGATAGGTATAGAAAACGGAATCTGGATCATTCATTGCCTGTTCTGCATTAATCTGCGGATAATTTTTCGCTACATCAATCCAAGGTTTTCCTCGGCTGAAACCTGCATTTTCACTGCTGTCCCATTGCATTGGGGTACGGCTGTTATCTCGTGATTTTTGTGCCAAAATTTTTAATATTAACGGCTCATCAAGCTCTTTTTCTTTTAATTCGGCATAAGCATTGAGACTTTCTACATCTCGATATTCGTCAATATGAGCAAAATTTGGGTTTGTCATTCCAATTTCTTCGCCTTGATAAATATAAGGCGTGCCTTGCATTCCGTGTAGTAACATTGCTAGCATTTTTGCCGAAATCGTACGCAGTTCGCCTTGTTCCGCTCCAAAACGAGAAACAATGCGTGGCTGGTCGTGATTGCACCAAAATAAGGCATTCCACGCTTTGTTGTGCATACCTTGCTGCCAATAATTAAAAATTGACTTGAGCTCTACATAATCAGGGCGGGCATAAGTCCATTTTTCCCCATTAGGATAATCCACTTTAAGATGATGGAAATTAAAGGTCATTGATAATTCTGTTCCGGCTAAATTTGCGTATTGCTGACAATGCTCTAACTTTGTGGATGACATTTCGCCAACAGTCATTAAGCCAAAAGGTTTTAATGCCTGTTGATTAAGCTCTTGTAAATATTGATGAATTTTGGGAGCGTCAGTATAAAAACGACGGCCATCACCTTCAAAATCATCACTAAAATGCTCAGGTTTAGAAATCAAATTCACCACATCTAAACGTAGCCCATCAACGCCTTTTTCCGCCCAAAAATGGCAAATATCATATAATTCCGCCCGTAATTTTGGATTTTTCCAGTTTAGATCCGCCTGCTCAGGGGCGAACAAATGTAGATAATATTTTTGTGCTTTATCCGACCATTTCCAAGCCGAACCACCAAATTTTGATTTCCAATTGGTTGGTTGTTCTCGCCAAATATAGAAATCGTGAAATTCACTATTCGGATCTTCGCCTTGTTGAAACCATTGATGAAAGGTTGAGCTATGATTAAACACCATATCCATTACAATGCGGATATTACGACAGTGAGCTTCGGCAATGAGTTGCTCAAAATCCGCCATTGTGCCATAGCTCGGATCAATTTCACGATAATTGGCAATATCATAGCCGTTATCAATTTGTGGAGAAACATACATTGGCGTGATCCAAATGCCATCAACACCTAAGGTTTGTAAATAATCCAAGCGTTTAATAATGCCTTGAATATCCCCTGTGCCACTACCTGTCGTGTCTTGAAAGGACTTCGGATAGATTTGATAAATTACACCGTTTTGCCACCAATTATTGACGTCTTTCATATTTATTCCTTACTAAAGTGCGGTTGATTTTTGTGGAATTATGTTGTTGCACAAATATTAGGAGAAAACTATAACGCACCAATGTTATTAATAATGATGTGTGGTGCCTTAGCTATTCGCCCCTACTTCGATTCGTACAACGATCACATAACACGCTATTTTCGAGTTGAATTTAAAAACGCCTATTTGATTTGTCGCATTAGTTTCAAATAAGCGTTTGTTTTAGGTTATTTTTAGCAATTAAGCAATCTCGCCTTTTGAGGCTTTATGTTTATAAACAATCATTGTTAATAGGATAGGCACAAGGATCGCCACTAACATTGCTAGGGCAAAGGTTCCCCAGAATTGATGTTGAATAGATAAAATTCCAGGCAAACCGCCCACACCAATACTTCCCGCTAATACACCTGCTAACCCACAGATTAACCCTGCACAAGCAGAGCCAATCATTGCACATAACATTGGAAAACGATATTTTAAGTTAATCCCATACATTGCAGGCTCAGTTACGCCAAGATAAGCGGATAATGCCGCTGGTACTGCCACTTCACGAACTTTAGCGGTTTTATTCATTATAATAATTGCCACGGCCGCTGAGGCTTGAGCAATATTAGATAAGGCAATTAAAGGCCATACTGGTGTACCACCAATGCTTTGGATCATTTGCATATCAATCGCCAATGAAGTTTGGTGTACGCCTGTAACCACCAGAGGAGCATATAAAAAGCCAAATAATGCCGCACCAATTGGAGCAAAATCCCCTGTCATTGCATTTTTCACGACAAAAGCAACACCATTACCTATTTCACGTCCGATAGGGCCAATAATCGTATGTGCAAGGAACACCGCTAAAATAATAGACACCACTGGCACAATAATTAAATTTAAGAAATCAGGCACGATTTTATTTAACAAGCGTTCAATATAAGATAATGCTAAACCTGCTATAATTGCTGGGATCACTTGAGCTTGATAACCCACTTTTTCAATGCTAAAGAAACCAAAATTCCAAGCCTCTGGTAACTGTGAACCCAAAGCGTAAGAATTCATTAATTGTGGAGAAACGAGGGTGAGTCCTAAGACAATTCCTAAAATTGGTGAAGTTCCCATTTTACGAGCAATTGACCAACAAATTCCTACTGGTAAGAAATGGAAAATGGCTTCGCCAATCAACCATAAGAAACTATGAACGCTATTCCAAAATGGACTGACTTGAGTGAGAGTTTTGCCGTCAATCATTGCAATATCGCCAATCACATTGCGGAAACCTAAAATCAACCCACCGCTGATTAAAGCAGGTAATAATGGGATAAAAATATCCGCCATATGGGAAATGAGGCTTTCATACCACTTTTGATTTTGGCGAGCTGCTGCTTTCACTTGCTCTTTATCTACGCTCGCCAAGCCTGTTTTTTGCAACAATACCTTGTAATAATCGCTCACTTCTTGCCCGATAATGATTTGATATTGCCCGCCTGTTTGGATAACCGCTTTTACCATTGGCAAAGCCTCAATTTCGGCTTTTTTTGCTTTGGCTTCATCTGCCAAGACAAAACGTAAGCGAGTAATACAATGGGTTACGGTTGTAATATTTTCACATCCACCAATTAATTCAATTAATTTATCCACATTTTGTGGATCGAGTTTTTGCTTTGCCATTTGCAGTTCCTTTTAGGATGATAAAATTGTATTGATTATAAAGTAAGCTAAAAAATAATCAATGGGAACGTTCCCATTTTTGAGGTAATATGAGTCAAAATTGTCAATTTAAAAAGAGAAAATCAGATAAAAATTAATTCTGAATTAAATAGCATTCAGGGCAGAAATGTTGAATCGGTTGCTGATTTAGCAAAGCAAATAATTGTGTTACCGCTAATTTACCGGCAGTAGAAAAACCTAAATCAATACTGATCACTTTCGGGAATAGGAAACGTAGTAGAGTATTGTTGCCGATCCCACATACTTGAATAGATGCTTGTTTTTGCTCTTGTAAATATTTCACCGCGCCAATGGCAAGATTATCGGTGGCGCAAATTAATGCCGAAATTGACTCGGAAAGTACCGCACTTACGTTCTCATATGCCCATGTATAATCCAAATTACCTTGAAGAGAACAAGGAGAAATATGATATTTTGCACAATTTTGTAAATAGGCTTGATGACGATTAAATCCTGTTGTGATATCGCTATCTTGCACGCCGAGATAAGCAATATGGCGATGACCACACTGATAAAGATGAGCCATTAGCAAATTAATTGCTGCCGTATCATCATAATAAACCGAGGAAATTTGTTCATATCTTCGGGCAATCACCACCATTTTTTGTCGCCAAGACTTTAACAGCTGCTCATCGAGTTCGGAAAAGGCAAATAAAATGACACCATCAACCTTGCGTTGAGCAAAGAATGCCAAATGTTCCTCTACTAAATGAGTATCAAATTGGCTTTCCACTATAATAGGCTCACATTGGTTGGCATAGAGTAGCGGTAATATTGTCGCCAACGCCTGATTTTCCGAAGTTGATGATAGGCGAGATACAATAATCCCCACAGAATACCCACGTAAGCCCCGCATGGCTCGCGCAGATTTAGAGGGTTGAAATTGAACGTCCTCTATCACTTTCTCCACCTTGCGGCGAGTTGCTTCACTAACCCTATGGTCTTGATTTAGCACACGAGAAACGGTTGATTTCCCTACCCCTGCTAATTTAGCAATATCATTTATGGTTAGTTCAGCCATTGTGTTACCTTATATTTAAGTAAGTAAAACTATATACGATTTTTGATCTAAATAGGAATTAGTTTATTATTAAAATTCAATCATTTGTAATGAAAAGCCACCTTTCCCTATTTACAACGGGTTAATTCCACATTCATTCTAGCATTTTTGCCATATTGCTCTAATCTTTCTTGGACATAGCGATCCATTTCCTCAAGCCTGCTATGTCGATAAACGGGGAAGAAAAACGATAGTAATGACAATATAAGAACGGGAGAATTTTTGATTTACCATTTTGATACTCTCTTAGCTAAGAGATAAGGTTAATTAAGTAGTGGCTTTTACAGGAGATTTAATTTTTAATGAAGACTAATGATTTTTTTTGATAGGAAACTAATTTGGCTCCTCCTGCTGGACTTGAACCAGCGACATATGGATTAACAGTCCACCGTTCTACCGACTGAACTAAGGAGGAGTAGATTTGAATGGTGCCTCGAGGCGGAATCGAACCACCGACACGGGGATTTTCAATCCCCTGCTCTACCGACTGAGCTATCGAGGCGTTATCGTTATTGGCTACTGCCTGACAACGGGGCGTATTAAACTATTTTTTCGATTGTCGGTCAACAACTAAATTTAAAAAAAGTGAAAAAATTAGTGTGTTTGAACGGTTAATAATCAAAGTGATGATAAAAAGAGCGAATTTTCTAAAGGTCACTAAAAATAACCGCACTTTTTTAAGAAAATCTCCGAAGAAATTTCTTCGGAGATTGGATTTTCATCTTTCTAAAAATTACCGTCTTACTCGGAATTTTTTCTGTGCTTGATCTACTTTTAGCAAGTAATTTCTTGCTTGAGATGATGGATGTGCCGTTGTTAGGATTCGATAAACCTGCTCCGGATACATTTGATTGATTTTGTAAATCGCTTCATCTTTATCGTTATCAAACACACGCAATACTGCTCCAGCCCCACTGTTATAGGCTGAAATCATCGCAAAACGTTTAGATGTCGGATTGGTTATACCGTTTAAATATTGATTTTGCAGAATCCATAAATAGGATACGCCGGCATCAATATTATTTGCCGGATCATATAAATAGCGGGCGGAAGGTTGTCCGCTTTTTCCTTTCATCGCAAAGATATCACGGCCTGCCGTATGTGGAACGACCTGCATTAAACCGATTGCGTTGGCATAGCTGATTGCATAAGGGTTAAAACTGGATTCGGTTTGCATTATGCCCAAGATCAAACTTTCATCAATGCCGTAACGGCGTGCGGCTTTGCGTATTAATGGAATGTATTTTTGTGCACGCACTTCCACGTGGTTTGCAATCATCGGTATCGTAACGAATTGCACCATATTACCGTTTTGCAAACGGCGGGTTTGTAATTTATTTTGGATTAAATATGTAGCGAAATTTCCTGCAATAAATTGATTGGCGATTTGCCGGCCGTTATTATCAATCACCTGTCCTAAAAGAAATGGGCGCGTACTAATCGGCACATCTCCGGAGGCGAATAAATCAATCCCTTTCGCATCTGAACCCATCAGCAAAGTATGCACAATCGCATTATGCAAGCGATTCAAATCTTTTTGAGTTTCGATCACAATGTTGCCTTCATCGAAACTCACGTGGCTGCGGGTATAGAAAGAATCCGTATATTTCACGTAATCTTTACGGCTTGCCACAAGTAATTCGTTCACCCCCCAAATGCGGTCAATATTATGAGAGAATTGTCCGGTGAGAATATCCAAACCCTGCGTATCTTTTGCAAATACTTCATCAAAATTAATACCGCGATTGCGATTCGGAGAGTCGCTACAAGCATACAGAAATGGCAATAATGCCAACAATAAATACTTTTTCATTATTTTACTGCCGATTAATTTGACGGAGGAACATAGCCTTCAATATGTACATCTTTACCTTCAAACAAAAAATTCACCATTTCTTGCTCAAGTAATTTGCGATGTTCTGCGTTCATCATATTGAGTTTTTTCTCATTCACAAGCATCGTTTGTTTTTTTATCCATTCGCCCCAAGCTTGTTTACTGATTGAATCAAAAATTCGTTTACCCAATTCACCCGGATAAAGTTGAAAATCCAAGCCTTCCGCTTCTTTTTTAAGAAACTCACAAAATATCATTCTTGCCATAATTATTCCTTACGAATTGTATTAATAAATTTTTCACAGGTTGAGCCAAACCAATCTGCTCAGGATTTGCAGGATCATACCAATATTTGACCGCACTTGATAGATTAGGTTTATATTCTTTTGTTTTTTCCCTCACTTTACGCCAATCTAAATTGGCTTGTTCCTGTTTTGATGAAGCACCGATTTCCGCATAAACAGGGTGAATGTCTAAGTGAAAATGGCTGAACGTATGACGAAAACTTGCCCATTCTTGATAATAAGATATGTTTTCTTCCTCCAAGTAAGACAATAGATCTTCCTTTGAATTAAATTGAGGAAAACAAAATAATCCGCCCCACAAGCCGGAACTTTCACGTTGCTCTAACCACACTTTGCCTTGTTGAGACAATATCAGAAAATAGGTTTCTTTTTCCGGCATTGTTTTTTTCGGCTTTTTAGTGGGAAACAACGCCCAATTCCCATTTTTATATGCCAAACAATTTATTTGCAATGGACAAAATTCACACTTGGGGTTGGAGCGTGTGCAAACCATTGCACCAATATCCATCATTGCTTGATTGAAATCCGCCACACGTTCTGTAGGGGTGACTTGTTCTGTTAAAGTCCACAAATGGTTTTCTACTTTTTTCTCTCCCGTCCAGCCTTCCACCGTGAAGTAACGCGTTAATACACGTTTTACATTACCGTCTAAAATAGGATACGGCTGATTTAACACTGAAGACAAAATAGCACCTGCGGTAGAACGGCCAACCCCCGGTAATGCCCAAACATGTTCAAAATTTGTTGGAAAATTTCCATTAAATTCATCTCTCACTTTTTGTGCCGCTTTGTGCAAATTTCGTGCGCGCGCATAGTAGCCTAAACCAGTCCACAAATGTAGAACTTCATCTTGTGAGGCATTGGCAAGGGCGGTGATATTTGGAAATGTTTTGGTAAACCGCTCAAAATAAGGGATCACCGTAGCGACTTGAGTTTGTTGTAACATCACTTCAGAAAGCCACACGCCATAAAGGGTTTTATTTTGTTGCCAAGGTAGGTGTTTACGTCCGAATTTGTCATACCATTCCAGTACGGCGTGGGCAAAAGGAGCGTGAGGTGAGGATTTTGCTAGCATAACTTTCCTGAATAAATAAAAAGTGCGGTTAAAAACGGCGGTAATTTTACACGAAAATGGGGCTTGTTTATCTTTGTTTTTTCAGTATAATCTGCGACCTATTTGGTGCCAATTATGGCGTATTATTCACTCACGCGGTGTAAGGAGAAAGTTCTTATAGCGGCGTGGCTTCGTTTTGAGGTTTTCTATGAAACAAGGTATTCATCCTGAATATAAAGAAATCACTGCAACTTGTTCTTGCGGTAATGTAATTAAAACTCGTTCAACTTTAGGCAAAGACATCAACCTTGATGTGTGTAGTAATTGCCACCCGTTCTACACCGGTAAACAACGTGTTGTAGATACCGGCGGTCGTGTTGAACGCTTCAACAGCCGTTTCAAAATTCCAGGTACAAAATAACTTGGAACTGCTTGAAAACCCTGCCGAATGGCGGGGTTTTTATATTGGGAAAAAGCTATACAAAATATATAAGGGAAACACTATTTAGGTGTTTCCCTTTTTTAATGCTTAAAAATCCTCTGAAATCAACCGCACTTTAGCCTGCAACAGCCGGTAAGTAGCCAGTTTGAATTAAGAAAGGGATAATCATAATTGCTATGCCGACGATTAATGCAATGACTAATGCGGTGTTTCCGCCGATAACGCGGTAAGGAAGATTTGGGTTGGTTTTACGGGTACGCCATGCCAAACCGATTGGTAAGATTAAACAGTAGAATGCGCAAAGCAAACCGGCATAACTTAATGCGGTGATAAAACCTTCCGGATAGAATAGTGCAAAGACTAACGGCGGTAGAAATGCGGCAACGGTAAGTGAAAGGCGATTATTCGGTAGGTGATAGCGTTTAAATAAATCACCTAATCCTTCAAATACACCTAACATCACGCCGAGAAATGAGGTGATTAAGGCAAGTGAAGAAAAAATGCGTACGATTTCACCCAATAGGTTAGAACCGGTGATTTCACGTACGGCATTTACTAAGCCGTTTAATGTCGGCTCCGCTTGTAAAATACGGATAAATTCACTTTGACTTAACACGCCGTGGGTCGCCAGTTGCCATACTAAATAGGCAGCAAGTGGAATTGCCGTGCCGATTAAGATTGCACGGCGGAATTTTTCAACACTTCCCTCTAAGTAACTATTCACACTTGCCATAATGACGTGGAATCCAAAAGAGGTGAAGAAAATAGGTGCGGCGGATATGACAAAAGCATAGTTCAGCGGCAATGCCATTAAGTTATTTGTTGCCACTTTTGGCAGCATCATAAATAGCACGAAAGCAAAGGCGATTAATTTGCCGATAAATAAGAGGCGGGTAATGCCGTCCACTCCTTTTGTACCGATAACGACAAAGGAACCTAGTACGACAGTAAAGACAATAATGGCTGTTTTAAGAGAAATCGCTTCCATTCCGAAAGCGGTCGGTAAGCCTGAAAGTAATGATCCGCCCCCTGTAATATAGGCGGCAGAAAGCGCATAAAGTAAGATCAATAAACTTAGTGTAGAAAGGACACGTCCCGGCACGCCGAAGTATTTTTCCGCCAGTGTGGCAACACCGTCATTAAGCTGATCGGCTGTTTGATAGACTTCGACAAAAAGTAAACCGCTATAAACAAGCAGCATCCAAAGCCCGATAAGTAATAGCACGGTATAGCCGAATCCCATTCCGGCGGAAGTTAAAGGCATTGCCAACATACCCGCACCGATTGTTGTACCGGCAATAATCAAGGCACTCCCAAAGGTTTTGTTTTTTAGCATAAAATTGTCCTTATGTTGTGTTTGAATTAAAAAATAACGTTAAATCTGACCGCACTTTTCTTTGTAATGATAGCGACAAACGGAGAGGTAAGAGTCATTTCCGCCGATTTGGATTTGCTCTCCTTCCTTAATGACTTCACCTTTTTCATTAAGGCGAAGTACAAAATTTGCTTTACGTCCACAATAGCAAATGGTTTTTAGTTCTTCCAATTGATCCGCCCAGGCGAGTAGGTATTTGCTGCCTTCAAAGAGTTCGGCTTGGAAATCGGTACGTAAACCGTAGCACAGTACGGGGATATTCAATTTATCAACCACATCCGTCAGTTGATAGACTTGCCGTTTTGTGAGGAATTGGGCTTCGTCCACCAATATGCAATGAATTTTTTCTTGCCGTAAATGTTGGCTGATTTCATCAAATAAATTGGTTTCGGCGTTGAATAAATTGGCTTCTTGAGAAATCCCAATACGAGAAGTAACTTTTCCAACCCCAAAACGATCGTCAATCGCGGCGGTATAAACCATCGTGTTCATATTGCGTTCACGGTAGTTATAAGAGGATTGCAGTAGGGTAGTGGATTTACCCGCATTCATTGTGGAATGATAAAAATACAACTTTGCCATTATTTATTGATCCATTTCCAAATGTGATAAGCGATAAATCCTGTGATTGGAGGCAATGCGGAAAGCAAAAATGCACCGTAAGTCGTGCCACCTCCGATTTGTTGTCCGGCTAAAGTCAGTAAATTGACAATTTCATCGCTTGGCGTAGTAAAAATCCAAACACCAATCACGATTAATACGATAAAGCAGGCGATACCGGCGGCACGCATTGCTTGAAATTTGGCATCTTTCATCTTTATTCCTTAAATTGTAGGGAGTTCTGTCATTGGCCAACGTGGTTTTACTTCAATTGCTAGCCCTGAATGTTGACCTTGTTTTAAACGTAAAAAACCGGTGTAAGCAATCATTGCGCCGTTATCAGTGCAAAATTGCGGCGGCGGATAAAAAACTTCGCCACCTAAATTTTGCATCATTTGGGCTAAGGTTTCGCGTAATTTTTTATTTGCGCTTACTCCGCCTGCAATTACTAAACGCTTATAACCGGTTTCTTTTAAAGCGCGTTTACATTTGATTGCAAGAGTGTCGATCACCGCATCTTGGAAAGCATAAGCAATATCGGATTTGGTTTGTTCGGCTAATTTGCCTTCTGCTTTGATGGCTTGATTCACCGTGTTGGCGGCAAAGGTTTTTAAACCCGAAAAACTGAAATCAAGCCCCGGTCTATCCGTCATTGGTCGTGGAAAAGTAAAACGATTCGGTGAACCTTTTTCGGCAAGACGAGAGAGTGCCGCACCGCCCGGATAATCTAATCCGAGTAGCTTTGCCGTTTTATCAAAGGCTTCACCGGCGGCATCATCAATCGATTCTCCGATCACTTCATATTTTCCCACGGCATCTACACGTACCAATTGAGTATGTCCGCCGGATACCAATAGAGCAATAAAAGGAAAGTGCGGTCGATTTTCTGCAAGCATTGGGGCAAGTAAATGCCCTTCCATATGGTGAATACCGATTGCAGGCACATTCCATGCGTAAGCAAGAGAACGTGCAATAGTGGAGCCAACCAATAATGCGCCGACAAGCCCGGGGCCGCTGGTGTAAGCTACACCGTCAATATCTTTGGCGGTAAGGTTCGCTTCTTTCAGTGCCGCCTGAATTAATGGTGCGGTTTTGCGAATATGATCGCGTGAAGCAAGCTCCGGAACAACGCCACCGTAATCCGCGTGCAGTGCAATTTGAGTATAAAGCTGGTTCGCAACCAAGCCTTTTTCTTCATCATAAATTGCCACGCCCGTTTCATCGCACGAGGTTTCAATTCCTAAGATTTTCATTGATTTTCTCAATTTAGTTTCTAAAATGAGGCGCAATTTTACCTTGTTTACTTGGTTTTAACCAGTTGAAACCACAAATATCGGGGCTAATTACGCATTCTATTCTTTACTTTTACCCTAAAAGTAGATTAGAATTGCGACCTTTGTTGGATTTGCCATTTTTATTGGCAGAAATAAAAATTTTAAATTGCAATTAAATTAAACTCATTGAGGTGATTGGCTTATGCCTGTAATTAAAGTACGTGAAAACGAATCATTTGACGTAGCTTTACGTCGTTTCAAACGCTCTTGCGAAAAAGCCGGTATTTTGGCAGAAGTTCGCGCTCGTGAATTCTATGAAAAACCAACTACAATCCGTAAACGTGAAAATGCAACGCTTGCGAAACGTCACGCTAAACGTAACGCTCGTGAAAATGCGCGTAATACCCGTTTATATTAATTTGTAGTATTTTTTAACTCGAGTTTACACAAACCGTGGTTCCTTTGGTATCACGGTTTTGTTGCTTTGAAATTCACATCAAAATAACCGCACTTTCACCGTCATATTTAGGAGGCAAAGGCAATGAAAGGCTTAATTCCACGCCCGTTTATTGATGATTTGCTGACAAAATCCAATATTATTGATGTGATCAATTCACGTGTGAAACTCAAAAAGGCCGGGCGGGATTATCAAGCTTGTTGCCCTTTTCACCACGAAAAAACACCTTCTTTCACGGTGAGTGAAAAAAAACAGTTTTATCATTGTTTCGGTTGCGGTGCACACGGTAATGCCATTTCTTTTTTAATGGATTATGACAAACTTGAATTTGTTGAGGCGATTGAAGAGCTTGCTGCAATGGTAGGATTGGAAGTGCCTTATGAAAAACGAGAGAATAGTAGTGGAAAACCACAAGCCAGTTATCAAACAAAGCGTAATTTGTATGAGCTAATGCAAGCAATCGCTTCGTTCTATCAAACTCAGTTGCCTTTGAATGTACCGGCACAAAGCTATGTCCAACAACGGGGGCTTTCACCGGAAATTATTGCACGTTTTCAAATCGGTTTCGTACCAAATGCGATGGATACGATATTACGCAAGTTTGGTGTAAACCGTGAAGAACAGCAAAAATTGTTTGATCTCGGTATGCTTTCGCGCAACGAACGTGGAAATATTTACGATAAATTCCGTCATCGGATTATGTTTCCCATTCGGGATAAACGTGGACGCACAGTGGCATTCGGCGGACGTGTATTGGGCGATGAAAAACCGAAATATTTAAATTCACCGGAAACCGTTACTTATCACAAAGGGAAAGAACTTTACGGCTTATACGAAGCCTTGCAAGCAAACGATGAACCGGCAAAATTGCTTGTGGTTGAAGGGTATATGGACGTGGTTGCATTGGCGCAATTCGGTGTGGATTATGCCGTCGCATCACTCGGTACTTCAACGACTTCGGAGCAAATTCAACTTCTTTTCCGTTCTACCGAGCAAGTGATTTGCTGCTACGATGGGGATCGTGCAGGGCGTGATGCAGCATGGCGTGCTTTGGAAAATGCTTTACCTTATTTGGAAGACGGTCGGCAAATTAAATTTATTTTCTTGCCTGATGGAGAAGATCCCGATACCTATATTCGTCAATATGGAAAAGAAAAATTTGAAGAATATATTGAAAGTGCGCAGTCACTGTCTGAATTTCTTTTTGCGCATTTAAATCCTCAAGTGGATTTTTCCACAAAAGAGGGGCGGGGTAAATTAGTTGCCCTTGCAGCCCCCTTAATTCAACAAATTCCGGGTAATGCTTTGCGTTTGTCATTGCGTAATATTTTAGCGCAAAAATTGGGGATTTTTGATGAATCGCAGTTAGAAAGTCTCATCCCAAAACAAGCCGGGAATAAAGTATCTCCACGTGCTGATTCGCAGCCAAAAATGAAGCAAACACCGATGCGGGTGGTGATTTCTTTACTCTTGCAAAACACGCACTTGGTGAATCGTATTACAGAAGCCGGGCTTACGGCGTTGCGGGCAGAGGCAGGCTATGATTTATTGGAAAAATTGACCGCACTTTGTCGTGAGCGCGAAGGCATTACCACCGGACAAATTTTAGAATATTTTCGTGATACGGAATATCGTCGCCCCCTTGAAATTCTTGCAACTTGGGAGCATTTACTGGACGACACCGAAATTATCAATGCCTTTTCACAAAATTATCGCCGATTGAATATTCAAGCCATTGAGCGCGATATTGAAATGCTCATTGCTAAAGAACGATCCGCAGGATTAACAGAACAGGAAAGACAAGTACTTGTTATGCTGATTACCAGCAAAGAGGAACAGAAAAAACAGTTAGTTAATCCATAGTAACAATGATAGAATTTCTCGCTCAAGCGAAAAATGTATCCTCACAAATTAACGCGACACGGGTATAAAAATGGAACAAAATCAACAATCTACCGCTGAACAATATTCAGAGCAAATAGAACAACTGATGGAATTAGGACGTACGCAGGGTTATTTAACTTATGCCGAAATCAATGACTTACTTCCGGAAGATGTTATCGATCCGGAATACTACGATAAGCTCCTGCAAACTTTGCAAAATGATGCAGGTATTCCGGTGTTAGATGAAGCACCGGAAAGCGATGATATGATGTTAAACGAGACGATTCCGGATGAAGATGCCGTAGAAGAAGCGACTCAAATTCTTTCTAATGTTGAATCCGAAATCGGTCGTACAACGGATCCTGTGCGGATGTATATGCGCGAAATGGGTACCGTTGATTTGCTTACTCGTGAAGATGAAATCAGTATCGCTAAACGTATTGAAGAAGGGATTGATGAAGTTCAAACCTCCATTGCCGCTTATCCGGAAGCGCTAAGCGATTTGCTTGCGCAATATGAACAAGTAGAGGAAGGAAATGTTCGTTTAGCCGATCTTATAACAGGCTTTGTTGATCCGAATGTGGTTTCGGAAGAAGAGGCGGAATTATCCGATGATTTTGATGAAGATGACGAAGAGCTTGATTCTGCGGCGGATGTGGATGATAACGAAAACGAAGAAGAGGATAGTGAATCGGGTTCTGATGACAGCGGAGATTCTGACAATAGCATTGATCCCGAAGTCGCCCGTGAGAAATTCACCCAATTAAAAGATCAACATATCAAGACCCTTGAAGCGATTGAAAAACATGGTCGTGATCATAAAAAAGCGCAAGCGCAAATTGCCGTATTGGGTGAGATCTTTAAACAGTTCCGTCTTGTTCCAAAGCAGTTTGATGTGCTTGTGTTTTCAATGAAAAATATGATGAAGCGTGTTCGTGGTGAAGAGCGTCAATTGCAAAAAGTATTGATTGATATTGCCGGTATGCCAAAAGATGAATTTGAGCTTCTGATTACCAAATTCGGTAGTAGCGATGTTTGGTTAGATAAAGCGCTCAAATCGACTAAACCTTGGGCTAAACGGTTACCGAAATATGAGGAGCGTATTCGTCAAGCTATCGCTAACTTGGTCGCCTTTGAACAAGATTCAAAATTAAGTGTTCAACAAATGCGGGCTATTTGTGATGCGGTGGCTCGAGGCGAGCAAAAAGCACGTCGTGCGAAAAAAGAAATGGTGGAAGCAAACTTACGTTTGGTGATTTCCATTGCTAAAAAGTACACCAATAGAGGGTTACAATTCTTAGATTTAATTCAAGAAGGTAATATCGGCTTGATGAAAGCGGTGGATAAATTTGAATATCGTCGCGGTTACAAATTCTCTACTTATGCAACTTGGTGGATTCGTCAGGCAATTACACGCTCCATTGCGGATCAGGCACGCACTATTCGTATTCCTGTTCATATGATTGAAACGATTAACAAATTAAATCGAATTTCTCGTCAAATGTTGCAAGAAATGGGGCGTGAAGCTACACCGGAGGAACTGGCGGAACGTATGGGAATGCCGGAGGATAAAATCCGTAAAGTGCTAAAAATTGCCAAAGAACCGATTTCGATGGAAACCCCGGTTGGTGATGACGACGATTCACATTTAGGTGATTTCATTGAAGATAACACGCTTGAGTTGCCGTTAGATTCAGCCACGGCACAAAGTCTAAAAGCGGCAACACACGAAGTGTTGGAAGGATTAACCCCGCGTGAGGCGAAAGTATTACGTATGCGTTTCGGTATCGATATGAATACGGATCACACCCTTGAAGAAGTCGGAAAACAATTTGATGTGACACGTGAGCGTATTCGTCAGATTGAAGCAAAAGCCTTACGTAAACTTCGTCATCCAAGTCGCTCGGAAACATTGCGCAGTTTCTTGGATGATTAATTAAATTATAAAAGCAGAAAGGATAACCGAGGGTTATCCTTTTATTTTGTCTGAAATAAATCAAAGATAACCGCACGTTAAAGTGCGGTCAGATTTTAATGTGTTTTTTAACCTACTACGAACGGTAGATAACCGGCTCGAATGGCAAATGGAATGGAGGTAATCACTACACCAAGCACTAACACGGCAAACAGCGTAATATTCCCTCCCCATACGCGGTAAGGAAGATTTGAATGAATACGGCGTGCTTTCCACACTAGACTTACCGGTAACACTACGGCGTAAAAAGCAAACATTTGACCGGCATAGCCTAAAGCGAGAATAAAACCTTCCGGATAGAATAAGGCAAATGCAAGTGGAGGAACAAAGGTCAGCAAACCAAGAGAAATTCGCCCTGCCGAAATATTAAACGAACGTTTTAATAAATCTTCAATACATTCTAATAAACCTAACCCCACCCCTAAGAAAGAAGTGACCAACGCCAAAGTAGAGAATAATTTGACCGCACTTGCGATAACCGAACTACCGGTAATGGCAAGGGTTGCCTTCACTAAACCATTTAAAGTGGCGTCTTCTTTTAAGATTTGTAGGAACGCATTTTGTGTTAGCAAACCGTGTGTAGAAAGCTGCCATAAAATGTATGCGCCGAGAGTAATAGCCGAGCCGACTAAAATAGAAATACGCAAAGCTTTTACATTTCCGCCCAAATATTTATTCAAGCTTGGAATCGAACCGTGGAAGCCAAATGCAGTGAAAAACACCGGGCTGGCAGAAATTATCAAGGCGTTATCAATCGGCATTGCCAATAGATTGGTCATTTTGATTTCCGGTAGCATTAAGCCCAACACAACAGCGAAGGTTGCCAACATCACGAAGAACAACACACGATTGATTTTATCCACACTGTGTGTGCCAATCACAATAAATATGCCGAAAGTGATAGTGAATAAAAGAATACTTGTTTTGCTGTCACTCCCTTCCGGTAATAAACTGTTTAGTAAAGAACCGCCGCCACTTACATAAGCGGCAATTAAGGCATATAAGAAAATAATTAAGACGGCTGTCGCTACGATACGCCCGAGTTTACCAAAATATTGTTCGGCAAGTGTGCCGATCCCGGCATCACTGTCAGCTGTCTGATACAATTCTACAAATAAAAGTGCGGTGAAAGTGAGCAATGCCCAAAGTCCAAGTAATAAGGCTAAAGTAAAGCCGAAACCGATACCGGCTGATGTGAGAGGCATTGCTAACATTCCGGCACCAATCATCGTGCCGGAGACGAGCAATGTACTACCAACGGTTTTGTTCATATTTGTTTCCTTAGTGTGTAATGTTAAATTTACGCAGATTGTATTTTAAAATTTACACAATGTAAACGCTTTGTAACAAATATTCTTTAACCACAAAACGAATAAGTAACCGCCCCTATTATTGACCGCACTTTCCCGCTACAATAGCCGACAAATCAACTAAGACAAATAAAGAATAGGAGAGCTTATGATTTACAGTATGACGGCATTCGCCCGCCTTGAAGTAAAAAAGGATTGGGGCGATGCGGTGTGGGAAATTCGTTCCGTCAATCAACGTTATTTAGAAAATTTTTTCCGTTTGCCGGAACAATTTCGTGGCTTGGAAAATACCTTACGGGAAAAACTTCGTCAAAACCTTACCCGTGGCAAAATTGAATGTTCCTTACGTATTGAAACAAAAAAGCAAACCAATGCAGAACTGAATTTAAATAAAGATCTGGCGAGCCAAGTGATTCAATCTTTGCAGTGGATTAAAACGCAAGCAGGCGAAGGAGAAATTAATTTAACGGATGTGTTGCGTTATCCCGGTGTGGTAGAAGCGCAAGAGCAGGATTTGGATGCGATTAGCCAAGATTTATTGATAGCCTTTGACTCGCTTTTAAAAGATTTCATTGCAATGCGGGGGCGTGAAGGTGAAAAATTACAGGCGATTATTCAACAACGCTTGGAAAATATTTCTGTTGAAGCGGAAAAAGTGCGCACCCAAATGCCACTGGTTTTACAATGGCAGCGTGAACGTTTATTACAACGTTTTGAAGAAGCGCAAATTAGCCTTGATCCGCAACGAGTTGAACAAGAAATGATCTTGTTGGCACAACGGGTAGATGTGGCGGAAGAACTTGATCGTCTCCAAATGCACGTAAAAGAAACCGAGAATATTTTGAAAAAAGGCGGTGCTGTGGGGCGTAAATTAGATTTTATGATGCAAGAGCTTAACCGAGAATCCAACACCCTTGCTTCCAAATCAATTAATGCGGAGATTACGGCTTCGGCAGTGGAATTGAAAGTGCTTATCGAGCAAATGCGTGAGCAAATTCAAAATTTAGAATAGGGGGAAAAATGGCGCAATTTATCCGACTTAACGATTATCAACTTATTGAAGCTTACGGAGAGGAGGCGGAGAAATATTTACAAGGGCAACTCACCACTGATGTGGTTACGTTGTCAGAGGGCGCAGCCACACTCACCGCTCATTGTGATCCAAAAGGGAAAATGAGTGCGATTTTCCGCTTGTTGAAAGTTAATGGCGAACGATTTTTCCTGCTTGTGAAGAAGGATTTATTACCAATTGCATTGAATAATTTAAAAAAATATGCGGTATTTTCTAAAGTCAGTTTTGATTTAAGGGATTGGCAAATTGTAGGTGTGATCGGTGAAAAATGTGGAAAAATACAACCGCACTTTAGTTTAGAAATTGATGAACAACGTGCAATTTTATTGAGTGAAATTCCTTTGCCGATTACGTTTAATGGCGATGAAAAACAATGGGAATTGGCGGATATTCAAGCCGGTATTCCAAATTTAAACGCCAAAATTCAAAATGAGTTTATTCCACAAGCGTTAAATTTACAGGCGATTGAGCAAGCGGTTTCTTTTACGAAGGGCTGCTACATTGGGCAGGAAACGGTGGCGCGTGCAAAATACCGTGGTGTGAATAAGCGTGCAATGTTTATTTTAAAAGGCAATAGCCAAAGTTTACCTGAAATTGCGACCGAGATCGAAATGCAACTTGAAAACGGTTGGCGCAAAACCGGCACGATTATAAGTGCGGTCAATATTAGCGATGTTTTATGGCTGCAGGTGGTAATGAATAACGATGTGAATGTCAATCAACCGTTCCGTTTGCCGCAAGACGGAAGTTGCCTTGAAATTCAGCCTTTGCCTTACGTATTAAATTAAAGATGAAAGCGAAATACTATATCGGCATAATGTCCGGTACGAGTCTTGATGGCGTTGATGTGGCATTGGTGGATTTTATGCCGGTTCAGCCTAAATTAATTGCCGCAGATTTCACCCCTATGCCCGAAGATTTACGGGTAAAAATCACGGCACTGGTGCAATCCGGTAAAACCGATTTACAGCAATTGGGCGAGCTGGATCATCAACTTGGCTTACTTTATGCAAATTGTGTAAATAATTTTTTACAATCACGGCAAATTTTGGCGGAAGACATTGAAGCCATTGGTTGTCATGGACAAACGGTATGGCATTCACCGCAAGGAAAATTTCCTTTTACGATGCAAATTGGAGATATGAACTTGGTTGCCGCTCATACGGGCATTACCACAGTGGGAGATTTCCGCCGTAAAGATATGGCATTGGGTGGACAAGGCGCTCCCTTAGTGCCTGCATTTCATCAAGCCGTTTTTTCTGATTCCAATTATGCGACCGCAGTTTTGAATATCGGCGGTATCAGCAATGTCTCTTTGTTGCTGCCTGATCAGCCGATAATCGGTTTTGATATTGGGCCGGGGAATACCTTACTTGATCAGTGGATCGAGAAACATCAAGGCGTCTCTTATGATAAAAACGGCGAATGGGCTGCGACAGGGCAAGTCAATGAAGTCCTATTAAATAACTTGCTAGATGAACTTTTTTTCCGACAAACAGCACCGAAAAGCACAGGACGGGAGCTATTTAACTTGTCTTGGTTGACGGCTAAAATTGAAAAAACACAGGAAAAAACGACCGCACTTTTGCCGCAAGATGTGCAAGCGACATTGGCTGAATTTACCGCTCGTACTATTTCGGACAGCCTCAATATTGATACAGCATTGCCAAAACGATTGTTAGTTTGCGGCGGTGGGGCAAAAAATGCACTGATTATGCAGCGACTTAAACATCATTTGCCACAGTGGGCTATTTATACGACCAATGATTTTGAGATGGATTCGGATTATGTAGAGGCTGCGGCTTTCGCATGGTTGGCTTACCGCCGAATATATAATCAATCTGGGAATTTACCGGAAGTCACCGGTGCTAAAAGTGCGGTCAGTTTAGGGGCGATTTTTCCAAAACCTTGAGTTTCTTCATTCCCTCATTTGGGGGAAACTCAGTCCTTTTCCCTTGCTATAACGGCATATCGGCATAAATTTAATTCCATAGGAAAATACAGTGAACGAACAACTTCTCCAAACGCTCTCCACATTAATTACAGAACAACGTAATCCGAATTCGATGAATATCGATCAACTTTCCGCTTTAGAAATCGTTACATTAATGAATAAGGAGGATAAACAGGTTCCTCTTGCGATTGAGCGAGTATTGCCGCACATCGCACAAGCGGTGGAAGCCATTGTGAAAGCATTTCAACAAGGGGGCGTTTAATATATATCGGTGCGGGCACTAGCGGACGATTGGGCGTATTGGATGCGTCAGAATGTCCGCCTACTTTCGGTGTGAATGGGGAAATAGTAAAAGGCATTATTGCCGGCGGTGAACGGGCGATTCGTTATCCGGTGGAAGGTGCGGAAGATAGCCCGGCTGCCGCCGTAGAAGATTTACAGGCTATTCGTTTTAGTGAAAAAGATGTACTGGTTGGCATTGCTGCAAGCGGTCGTACGCCTTATGTATTAGGGGCATTAAAATATGCCAAACAGCTTGGTGCAACAACGGTATCTATCGCGAGTAATCCTCGGTCTGCAATGGCAGAATCGGCGGATATTGTAATTGATACGATTGTCGGCGCAGAAGTGCTGACAGGCTCAAGCCGTTTAAAATCCGGTACTGCACAAAAGTTGGTATTGAATATGCTTACGACCGCTTCAATGATTTTGCTCGGAAAATGCTATGAAAATTTAATGGTTGATGTGCAAGCAAGCAACGAAAAGCTGAAAGCCCGTGCTATTCGTATTGTGATGCAGGCGACCGAATGTAATAAAGCAACGGCAGAGCAAACACTAATCCTTGCGGAACAAAATGCAAAATTGGCGATTATGATGATTCTAAGCGGATTAGAAAAAAATGAAGCAAAAGCATTGTTGGAAAGAGAAAAAGGGCGGCTGAGAAAGGCACTTAAATAAGTATCGGCTGCCGCGTTTAGCGTTGTCGTTACATTATTGAACCGGGATTTATCGGGGTACGGAGTATGGTATCTCTAACAAGCACTCTATTTGTTATTTTTCGCTTATTTTGTGGATTTCTTCGGTTATTTATTTCCCTTTTTCTTGTCCTTACTGTTATTCAATGGTAGAGTTTGGCATTTTTATAAGTGGGGAAACGATGTCATTAGTTGAATTTGTTATGGATAAGTTAGACGATTTAAAAGGCACGGATATTGTGCATTTTGATGTGCGTGGGAAATCTTCGATCACGGAAAATATGGTGATTTGTACCGGCACGTCCGGTCGTCAGGTTTCCGCAATGGCGGATAATTTAATTGCAGAATGTAAAAAGGCAGGGGTGGAAACCTTTGGTGAAGAAGGGAAAAATACGTCGGATTGGATTGTGGTGGATTTAGGTCAAACCATTGTTCACATTATGCAGCGTGAAGCGAGAGAAATGTACCAACTAGAAAAACTTTGGGCGTAAAGTGCGGTCGTTTTTTGAGGATATTATGTATCAGTCGTACAAAGAGAATTTATTTATTGGGTAGGGTGCGTTAGCCGTGAGGCGTAACGCACCGTGAATATTGATTGTTTTGTGGTGCGTTACGGCTTAGCCTAACAGCACCCTACAAGGATTTGCGCGGCTCATAAGAGTAGAATTTTTATTCATTAAGGAATATTTGTGAAAATCACATTAATTGCGGTGGGAACGAAAATGCCGGCATGGGTAACGAGCGGATTTGAAGAATACCAACGCCGTTTTCCTAAGGATATGCCTTTTGAATTGATTGAAATTCCAGCCGGTAAGCGTGGAAAAAATGCGGATATTAAGCGTATTTTGGAGCAAGAGGGGAAGGCGATGTTGGCGGCTTGCGGAAAAGCGAAAGTGGTAACCTTGGATATTCCCGGCAAACCTTGGACAACGCCGCAGCTTGCCGAACAATTAGAGGTTTGGAAGAACGATGGTCGCGATGTTTGCTTATTGATTGGCGGGCCGGAAGGGCTTTCGCCCGAATGTAAAGCGGCGGCAGAGCAGAGTTGGTCGCTTTCTCCTTTAACTTTGCCTCACCCCCTTGTGCGTGTCGTAGTGGCGGAAAGTTTATATCGGGCTTGGTCGCTCACCACTAATCATCCTTATCACCGAGAGTAAAAGTGCGGTCAATTTTCAATGAATTTAAAGAAATTTTTTGCAGCGCCCACTCACGAACCGATTCGCGATAAAAAAGCGGAGCGGAATCTTTTTACCCGCCGAACATTAGTTGCGTTTATCGGTATCATAGCTGTTACCGGTGTATTGTTTGCCAATATTTATCATCTTCAAATCGTTAATTTCGATACTTATCAAACCCGTTCCAACGGTAATCGAATCAAACTCTTGCCCGTACCGCCGACCCGTGGGCTTATTTATGATCGTTATGGCGAATTATTGGCGGAAAATCTTACCTTCTTCGGGTTATATATCGTACCGGAAAAAACGGAGAATTTAGACCGCACTTTTGACGAGCTTCGCTACATTGTCGGTTTGACGGATGAAGATATTAAACAATTTAAAAAAGAACGCCGCCGTGGTATGCGTTATACCTCGATTATGCTCAAATCAAATTTGACGGAGGAACAAATTGCACGTTTTTCCGTAAACCAGTACCAATTTCCAAGCTTGGAAATTCGCCCTTATTTTAAGCGTAATTATTTATACGGCGAGGTAATGACACATATTCTCGGCTATGTGGGCAAGATTAACGATAAGGATGTGGAAAGGCTCAAAAAAGAAGAGAAATTTGCGAACTATGCCGGCTCTCATGATATGGGGAAACTCGGTATCGAGCGTTATTATGAAGATCAGCTTCATGGCAGCACGGGGTTTGAAGAAGTCGAAATTAATAACCGTGGTAAGGTGATTCGTAAATTACGTGAACAACCTGCAAAAGCCGGGAAAAGTATTCATTTGACCATCGATCTCGCCCTTCAACGTTATGTTACCGATTTACTTGCCGGACAAAAGGGGGCGGTTGTTGTTTTAGATCCCAAAGATAGCAGCGTGTTAGCGATGGTTTCTACGCCAAGTTATGATAATAATCTTTTTGTGGAAGGTATTTCCAACACAGATTATAAGCGTTTGTTAGAAGATCCTGACCGACCGCTTTATAGTCGTGCCACACAAGGTGTTTACCCTCCTGCATCTACGGTGAAACCTTTTATCGCAGTTGCGGCACAAACAGAAAATGTGGTTAATCAAAAGACGACGATTTTTGATCCGGGTTATTGGATGCTGCCGAATACGACAAAACGTTTCCGAGATTGGAAAAAATCAGGCCATGGTTATACTGATCTCAATAAAGCGATTACGGAATCTTCGGATACCTATTTTTATCAAGTTGCCTATAATTTGGGCATTGATCGTTTATCGGATTGGATGAAACGTTTCGGTTTCGGTATGCCGACAGGAATCGAAATTAATGAAGAAGCCTCCGCCAATATGCCGACCAGATCTTGGAAACAAAAACGCTATAAACGCCAATGGGTGCAGGGCGATACGATTTCTGTCGGTATCGGGCAAGGCTATTGGACGGCAACGCCGTTACAGGTGGCAAAAGCAACGGCGATTTTAGTCAATAATGGCAAAGTGAATACGCCGCATTTAATGAAATCGGTGGAAGGTGTGACTATTGAGCCTTATCAAGATCCGCTACTTTATGAGGATATTACCGAACCTAAACAGGCTTATTGGGAGGCAGCCAAACGAGGAATGTTTAACGTGGTGCATTCCGCTGCAGGGACAGGGCGTAAGGCTTTTATCGGGGCAAATTATCACGTTGCGGGAAAATCCGGTACGGCGCAAGTATTTAGTTTAAAAGAAAACCAAAAATATGATGCGACAGGATTGAAAAAAGAATTACACGATCACGCTTGGTTTGCTGCCTATGCGCCTTATGAAAATCCTAAAATGGTCGTATCGATTATTTTGGAAAATGCCGGTGGCGGTTCAAGTAATGCGGCACCGGTGGTTCGTAAAATTATGGATTATTATCTTAACGAACGGTTACCGGAACTGGAGAAAAGAGCAGATATGCAAAGCAATAAGTCCATTGAAATGCAGATAGAAAACGGACAAACAGAATAATGGAAGAAAAAACACCGATTTGGCTTCGCTTATGGAAGCCGTTACATTTGGATTTTTGGTTATTATTGGGGCTAATTGCCATTACCGGCTATGGAATGCTTGTGCTTTATAGTGCTTCCGGAGCAAGTGAAGTAATGTTTCGTAACCGTGTTATTCAGGTTATTCTTGGTTTTACTGTGTTATTGGTCATGGCGCAGTTACCGCCTAAATTTTATCAAGGTATTGCGCCATACCTTTACTTGATAGGCTTGGTGTTACTGATTTTAGTTGATGCGATCGGAACGACCAGTAAAGGCGCGCAGCGTTGGCTTGATTTAGGTTTTATCCGTTTTCAACCTTCAGAAATTGTAAAGCTGGCAGTGCCATTGATGGTAGCGGTTTATTTAGGCAATCGTCCTGTACCGCCTAAAATGAGCGAAACTTTTATTGCGATTGCGATGATAATAGTTCCCACCTTGTTGGTGGCGATCCAACCTGATCTCGGTACTTCAATTTTAGTGAGCGCATCGGGATTATTCGTGGTTTTTCTGGCCGGAATGAGTTGGTGGTTGATTTTGGCGGCAGTTGTCGGATTAGCCGGATTTATTCCGATTATGTGGCTTTATTTAATGCACGATTATCAACGAACCAGAGTCCTTACTTTACTTGATCCGGAAAAAGATCCGCTTGGCGCGGGCTATCATATTCTTCAATCGAAGATCGCCATCGGCTCAGGTGGAATTTGGGGAAAAGGTTGGATGCAAGGTACGCAATCTCAGCTTGAATTTTTGCCGGAACCCCATACCGATTTTATTTTTGCGGTGATGAGTGAAGAACACGGTATGGTTGGATTTATCGTTCTTATCGCAATTTATCTGTTTATTATCGTGCGTGGTTTAATGATTGCCGTGAATGCACAAACCACATTCGGGCGTATTTTGGCTGGAGCTACCACGCTCATTTTTTTCGTGTATTTATTCGTAAATATTGGTATGGTGAGTGGCATTTTGCCGGTGGTTGGCGTACCGTTGCCATTGTTTAGTTACGGCGGTACTTCATATGTCGCAATTATGGCAAGTTTTGGTTTGGTGATGTCGATTCATACGCATCGCACAAAATTTATCAATACGAACTAATTTGTTTTTTAGCGTTCTTACATACGATTTTATTTATTGGAAAATTAATTTATGATTTTAAAAATGCTTGCAAAATTGACCGCACTTACCGTTATTGCGGCACTGAGTATTTTACCCGTTCAAGCCAAAAATGATCCTTACAATCAATATGGTATTAAAGGAGCAAGTCTCACTCGTACAACGCCTGTGAGTTCATCAACAAGCTATAGGGTAAATGGTAAAACCTACACAACTTATAGCCATAGCAAAGCAAAAGAATATTCAAAACAAGGCACGGCAAGTTATTATCACCGTAAATTCCACGGTCGTCGTACCTCAAACGGTGAAACATATAATTCCGCACTTTACACGGCGGCACATAAAACCTTACCTTTAAATTCCTACGCCTTAGTAACGAATTTGCATAATAATCGTAAAACTATTGTTCGGATTAATGATCGTGGTCCTTTTAGTCGAGGACGTATCATCGATTTATCTTATGCGGCGGCAAAAGAAATCGGTTTGATTGCAAGAGGTGTCGGACAGGTAAAAGTTGAAGCGTTGCATATTTCTCCTAAGGGGCGTATTTCGGGGGCGGGAACGAAAACGCTGGCAAAATATGCTAAGACACAAGCCGCATCGGATCGATTGGTAAATGCAGAAAAAAAAATTCTCGTAAACGAGCCAACGGTATCCAAAGAGCAATATCGGCTAAAAATGTTAGATTTACCAAGCAAAAAATACGCAAATGATTTGATAACCCGTTTGGCGTTGAATAATGTCGATTTTGAGGTCAATCAACATAATGGACGGTATGAACTCCATTTAGGACCTGTGAAAGATAAGCAGATTATGACGAAATTAAAATCAAGACTACAACGAATGGCTAATGGTAACCCATTAATCGTTTATACTTATAAAAACTAAGCTATTTTTAAAGGAAATACTATGTTCAAGCAATGTGCTAAATTCAAAAAACTCGTGCTGATCTCCGGATTGATAGGGGCATCGGCTTTTGTCTCTGCAGAAGATATGCAATATGGCATTACTCCTCCGCAAGTAAATGCGCAAACCTATATTTTAATGGATTATCATTCCGGCGCGGTGCTTGCGGCGTTAAATCCGGATCAACGTCAGTATCCGGCATCACTCACAAAAATGATGACCAGTTATGTTGTCGGACAAGCCTTAAAGCAAGGTAAAATCCATAATACGGATATGGTTACCATTGGAGAAAGCGCTTGGGGACGTAATTTTCCTGATTCTTCCAAAATGTTCTTAAATCTTAATCAACAAGTTTCCGTAGAAGACTTAAATAAAGGCGTGATTATTGTTTCAGGTAATGATGCGTGCGTAGCCCTAGCCGAACATATTTCGGGATCGGTATTAAACTTTGTTGATACGATGAATAAATATTCTCAACAATTCGGTTTAAAAAATACCAATTTCACTACACCGCACGGATTAGATGATCCTAACCAATATTCAACGGCTCGTGATATGGCAATTATTGGGACGCGTATTATCCGTGATTTACCGGAAGAATATAAAATTTACGCAGAAAAAGATTTCACTTTTAATAAAATCAAACAGCCTAATCGTAACGGTTTGTTGTGGGATAAAACAATGAATGTGGACGGAATGAAAACCGGACATACGAGTAAAGCGGGTTATAATCTTGTGGCTTCGGCAATAAATCCAAGCAATATGCGTTTAATTTCTGTGGTGATGGGCGTGCCGACTTACAAAGGTCGTGAAGTTGAAAGCAAGAAATTATTGCAATGGGGATTTGCGAATTTTGAAACTTTAAAAACCCTTGAAGCCAATAAAGAAATTTCGGAACAATCGGTTTATTACGGCGATCAAGGTAAAGTGAAATTGGGTGTGTTACAAGATAGCTTTATTACCGTACCAAAAGGCAAACAGGCAGAACTAAAAGCACGTTATGAGTTAGACGATAAATACTTACAAGCACCATTGGCAAAAGGACAAGTGGTGGGGAAAGTGATTTATCAACTTGACGGTAAAGATGTAGCAGCCGTGAATTTACAAGCGATGAGCGAAGTAAAAGAAGGTGGAATCTTCGGCAATGCTTGGGACTGGTTAGTCTTAACTATCAAAAGCCTTTTCTAAAAACACCTTGAAATATGACCGCACTTCCCCATTTATAGTGCGGTCGATCGTCTAAGGTTGGGCAGATTTCAAATCTGCCCTTTATCTCATTAAAAAACAAGGAAAAACAATGACAACCGAACAAGATTACGAAAAACTGAAAGAATTAATGGAATTTCCTGCGGCAATGACATTTAAAGTTGCCGGAGTAAATCGTGAAAATTTGGCGCAAGATTTAATTGCGGTGGTTCAAAAATATCTACCGGGTGATTACATTCCAAAAGAAAAACAAAGTAGTAAAGGCACTTATAATTCCGTTTCTATTGATGTGGTGGCACAGAATTTTGAACAAGTCGAAACTCTCTATAAAGAACTCGCCAAAGTTGAAGGCGTGAAAATGGTTATTTAATATGACTGCATTACCTCTTATTGTTCGCCGATTAGGGTTGCAAGATTATCAAGAAATTTGGCATAAAATGCAGGAATTTACCGATAATCGCACCGTCGAAACCACAGATGAAATTTGGTTGGTGGAACATTATCCCGTATTTACGCAAGGGCAAGCCGGTAAACCGGAACATTTGTTGCAAAGCAGCGAGATTCCGGTGGTGCAATCGGATCGGGGAGGACAGATAACCTACCATGGCCCCGGTCAGCAAGTGATGTATGTACTGATTGATATTCGTCGCCATAAAGATCTCAATGTTCGTCAATTAGTGACCGCACTTGAACAGTCGGTGGTGAAAACCTTGGCTGATTATGGTATTGAGGGGTACCCTAAACCTGATGCTCCGGGGGTATATATTGACGGCAGGAAAATCTGCTCTTTGGGATTGCGTATCCGTAAAGGCTGTTCTTTCCACGGATTAGCATTCAACATCAATATGGATCTTAATCCGTTTCATTTTATTAATCCCTGTGGTTATTCCGGTTTAGAAATGTGTCAATTGGCAGATTTTATTGATAAAAATGAGGCGGTTTTGGACAAGGTTTCACCAAAATTAATTAAACACTTTGCCGAACTTTTGGGCTATAATGTCACAAATTCTTAACATTTAATTCATCAAAATGCCTGTATCAGGCATTTTTCTTTAGGAAAGAGCTATGTCAACGCCATTCAAAATGGAGCGCGGCGTCAAGTATCGTGATGCGGCAAAAACCTCAATTATTCCGGTAAAAAATATTGATCCGAACCAAGAATTATTAAAAAAACCGGAATGGATGAAAATCAAACTACCGGCAAGTTCACTCAAAATCGAACGGATCAAAAATGGTATGCGCCGCCACGGGTTGCATTCTGTGTGTGAAGAAGCCTCCTGTCCGAATTTACACGAGTGCTTTAACCACGGTACGGCAACCTTTATGATTTTGGGGGCAATCTGTACACGCCGTTGTCCGTTTTGTGATGTCGCTCACGGCAAACCTTTACCGCCTGATCCGGAAGAACCGCGCAAACTTGCCGAAACCATTCAGGATATGAAGTTAAAATATGTGGTGATTACCTCTGTGGATCGTGATGATTTGCCTGATCGTGGCGCGGGGCATTTTGCGGAATGTGTGAAAGAAGTGCGAGCCTTAAACCCGGGAATCAAAATTGAGATTTTGGTACCGGATTTCCGAGGACGCATTTCTCAAGCATTAGAAAAATTAAAAGATAACCCACCGGATGTGTTTAACCACAATCTTGAAAACGTGCCGCGTTTATATAAAGAAATTCGACCGGGTGCGGATTATGAATGGTCGTTGAAATTACTTCGTGAATTTAAAGAAATGTTTCCAAGTATCCCAACAAAATCAGGGTTGATGGTGGGATTAGGGGAAACGAATGAAGAAATTTTACAAGTTATGCAAGATCTACGTGACAATGGAGTGACGATGCTGACGCTCGGTCAATATTTACAGCCAAGCCGTCATCATCTACCTGTTGCTCGTTATGTACCGCCGGCGGAATTTGATGAGTTCCGTGAAAAAGCAAATGTGATGGGATTTGAACACGCAGCTTGCGGACCATTTGTTCGTTCTTCTTACCACGCTGATTTGCAGGCAAGTGGTGGGCTCGTTAAATAAAAAATCGAATTCAAGAATTGCATAAATCGCTGAAATCGTTTCTTGTTTCTTCTTCGCAGACGGAATAAGAATTGAAAAACGTTGCTTTTTATGACCGCACTTTAGGAATGAAAAATGGGTTATTTCAATAGAAATAACCCATTTTGTTATGGTTTAAATTGTCCAAAGTAGCACGGCTAAAAGTTGCGGCGAGATAATTCTCAAGAACATTACGAGCGGATAAACCGTTGCATAAGATAAGGAAGCCGCTCCGTTGTCTTCTTTAATTTCGTTCGCAAATGCAAGTGCCGGTGGATCGGTCATTGAACCGGCAAGCAAACCGCAAATGCTGAGATAATTCAGTTTGGCGTATAAGCGTGCGATAATGCCGACAATCATTAATGGAACGAAGGTGATGAAAATTCCATAACCCATCCATTCTAGCCCTTCACCATTGACAAGCGTATCAACAAAATTTCCTCCGGATTTTAACCCCACCACTGCGAGGAAAAGCACAATGCCGATTTCGCGTAAGGCAAGGTTGGCACTTGGCGGCATAAACCAATAGAGTTTTCCAATACTGCCGATTCGCGCAAGAATAAGCGCAACGACAAGCGGCCCACCGGCTAAACCGAGTTTAAGCGCCACAGGGAAACCCGGGATATAGAACGGAATAGAGCCTAGTAGTACGCCAAGTCCAATACCGATAAAGACAGGGAGCATTTGCACTTGTAAGAGCTTTTGTTGAGCATTACCGATAACGGAAATGGCTTGATTTAATACATCGGTGCGCCCCACCATATGTAATACGTCACCGAATTGCAATGTCGTATTACCGCTTGGTACAAGCTCGATCCCCGCACGATTTAAACGGGAAATAACCACGCCGTATTTTTGATGAACATTAAGCGTTCGGATTTTCTTACCGAGAACTTTTTCATTTGTTACGACCACACGTTCTGCACGAATTTCACCACTTGTAGAGATAGCAGGCATATCTATTTTATCGCCAATGATTAAGTGCATTTTTCGAAGCGCGCTGGCATCGCCGACTAAATGAAGTATATCATCAAGCTGAATTTTCGTATCCGCTTTGGGAACGATAACGTCTTCTCCACGTTTTAAGCGGGAACAAACGACATCTTCATCATCAAATCCGGGGATTTCAATTAAGGTGAGTCCGTCTAAATTATGATTGGTGACTTTTATCGAACTGGTATGTAAGCTTTCTTTGTCCTGTCCTGTTTCTTTATTAAAACGGTTTGCCTCTTCTTCAATTTTAATTTTAAAGAAGAGACGAATAAGCCACATAGAAAGTAAAATCCCGCAAATGCCAAAAGGATATGCCATAGCATAAGCCATCCCCATCGTTGAAGTAACATGAGTTAGCCCCAATTCGCTTAAGATTTGTTGTCCCGCCCCCAATGAAGGCGTGTTCGTTACCGCACCGGAATAAATCCCTAATGCGATATCTAACGGCACATCAATCGCTTTGGTAAGCACGACCACTGAAAGCGAGCCCAGCACAACAATTAAAATTGCAAGTCCGTTGAGTTTTAATCCTGATTTTCTTAGCGAAGCAAAAAAACCGGGACCAACCTGAATCCCAATGGTATAGACGAATAAAATTAAGCCGAATTCTTGGATAAAATGCAAGGTGTGCGCATCAAGCCGAATGTCGTATTGATTAGTAAAGTGTGCAACAATAATTCCGCCGAACAGAACACCGCCGATACCTAAACCGACTCCCTTTATCTTCCAATGCCCGATCCATAAACCAATTACGGCAACTAGGGCAAGAAGACTAATCGTGATTGCAATATCACTCATATAAACCCCTTAAAGATAATTTTAACTAGAAATGATTATAACAACTTGGTTTTCTGAAAACTTAACGAAACTCAAAAAATGATAGGTTCATCACATTTTTTCTTGCTTAATCATAAACTCTGCCTAAAATGACCGCACTTTTAAATTTTCACGGATTAATTTATGGATTACGGGCAAGAGGCGATGACCTCTCTCTTTTGGATTTTGAAAACACTTGCGATTACGGCGATAGTGTTTAGTTTTGGGATTTTTTTGCTGGTGCGTTTTACCCATTGGGGAAAACAATTTTGGATGTTTGCCGGCGGCTATCTTTCGCCGAAACGTAGTATTAAACCTTTACTCTTCTTTCTACTGATCGTTGCGTTGACGCTTGTGAGTGTACGCATTAGCTTGGTTCATTCCGAATGGTATAAAAATATGTACACCTCATTGCAGGAATTTAACGAAACGGTTTTCTGGCAACAAATGGGATTATTTTGTGTGATTGCGGCGAGTGCGGTTTCTACCTCGTTAGTGAGTTATTATATTGAACAACGTTTTGTCATCGGTTGGATTACTTGGCTGAATGATGAACTCGCAAATAAATGGATGACAAACCGCGCCTATTACAAAACACAATATCTTTCTGCGAACTTAGATAACCCCGATCAACGAATCCAACAAGATGTGCAATCTTATGTAAATACTACGCTTTCTTTAAGTACGGGGGTGATTGATGCCGTCACCTCAATGATTTCCTACAGTATTCTCCTGTGGGGATTAGCAGGACCAATGATGGTGCTCGGCGTGGAAATTCCACATATGATGGTGTTCTTAGTTTTCGGTTATGTGATTTTTACCACATTGATCGCATTTTGGCTTGGTCGTCCATTGATTAATTTAAACTTTGCCAATGAACGTTTAAACGCTAACTACCGTTATTCCCTTATTCGTATTAAAGAATATGCCGAAAGTATCGCATTTTATGCTGGTGAAAAAGTGGAGCAAAATCACTTATATCGCCAGTTTCGTGCCGTGATAAATAATATGTGGACGATTGTTTATCGAACCTTAAAATTCTCAGGTTTTAATCTTGTGGTAACTCAAATTTCCGTGGTATTTCCGTTGCTGATTCAGGTTGGACGCTATTTTGAGAAACAAATTAAATTGGGTGATTTAATGCAAACATTGCAAGTGTTCGGACAGCTACATTCCAATCTTTCCTTCTTTCGTAATACCTATGATAATTTCGCAGGCTATAAAGCGACACTTGATCGTTTAACCGGCTTCACTTACGCCATTGATATGGCAAACCGTGAATCAAAAACAGATATTCAGCCTCACGAAAGTGATGTGATTTTTGAGCATTTGAGTATTAAAAACCCTTTTGGTCGCACCTTGATTAGTGATCTTAATCTTCGCTTACCAAAAGGCTCTCGTCTATTAATTCAAGGTAATTCCGGTGTAGGGAAAACCACCTTGTTACGCACAGCCGCCGGGCTTTGGTCTTACTCTTTAGGAAAAGTATCTTGCCCGCAAGAACAACTCTTCCTTTCTCAGAAACCTTATTTACCACAAGGTAATGTATTGGCGGCTTTGGCTTATCCGAAAAATATCGAAGAAATTGACCGCACTTTGGTGGAAGAAACCTTGCGCAAAGTACAGCTTGGACATTTGCTGGATCGTCTAGAGCAAGATCAAGATTGGACACGCATTCTTTCTTTGGGGGAACAACAACGGCTGGCATTTGCACGTTTATTGTTACATAAACCGAAGGTTGCATTTTTGGATGAGGCGACGGCGAGTATGGATGAAGGCTTGGAGGAGGCGATGTATCGCTTACTCAGAAAGGAATTGCCGGCAATGACAATAATTAGTGTTGGGCATCGTTCCACATTAAAAACTTTCCATCAGTTGCAGTTGCATATTTCAAGTAACGGAGCATGGCAGTTGATTGAAATCTCCGAATAATTTCGAGTGGAAAGTGCGGTCATTTTGGGGCTTGCTTTTAACGCTATTATGTAAAAAGACTATTATCCATAGCGATTTTTTGGTACATTTAGCACAATTTTTTGTGCGATCCGGTATGGACAAGTTTTACATCAATTCAAATTAACGGAATTATTATGTTATTTAAAAAAGTACGTGGTTTATTTTCAAACGATCTTTCAATTGATTTAGGTACGGCGAATACGCTGATTTATGTGAAAGGTCAGGGCATCGTGTTAGATGAGCCTTCAGTCGTTGCGATTCGTCAAGATCGTATGGGCGCATATAAAAGTATTGCTGCAGTCGGTAAAGAAGCAAAACAAATGTTGGGACGTACACCGAAAAGCATTGTGGCGATTAGACCGATGAAAGACGGAGTGATCGCAGATTTTTCCGTTACCGAAAAAATGTTGCAATATTTCATCAAACAGGTTCACAGCGGTAATTTTATGCGTCCGAGCCCACGCGTGTTAGTTTGCGTGCCGGCAGGCGCAACCCAAGTAGAACGCCGTGCGATTAAAGAATCTGCATTAGGTGCAGGGGCTCGTGAAGTCTATTTAATTGAAGAACCGATGGCAGCAGCAATCGGTGCAAATTTACCGGTTTCCACGGCGATTGGTTCGATGGTAATCGATATTGGTGGTGGTACGACCGAAGTTGCCGTTATTTCTTTAAACGGTATTGTTTATTCTTCTTCTGTTCGTATCGGTGGCGACCGTTTTGATGAAGCGATTATTTCTTATGTTCGCCGTACATTCGGTTCTGTCATTGGAGAGCCGACCGCAGAACGAATCAAACACGAAATCGGAACGGCTTATATTCAAGAGGGTGACGAGATTTTGGAAATGGAAGTGCATGGCCATAATCTTGCGGAAGGTGCGCCACGCTCATTCAAATTAACTTCTCGTGATGTTTTGGAAGCGCTTCAACAACCTTTAAACGGTATTGTTGCGGCGGTTCGTACCGCATTGGAAGAATGTCAACCGGAACACGCCGCAGATATTTTCGAGCGTGGTATGGTGCTCACCGGTGGTGGTGCTTTATTGCGTAATATTGATATTTTGTTGACCAAAGAATGCGGCGTACCGGCAATTGTTGCAGAAGAACCGCTCACTTGTGTGGCACGTGGCGGTGGTGAGGCGATCGAAATGATTGATATGCACGGCGGCGATATCTTTAGCGACGAAATCTAATTTATCATCAATATAGTGAATTAAATTTAAAATATTTATCGTATGCAGTTCCCCGCCGTATTACCTGTACTGTCTTCAGCTTGCGGTTTTGTATCCATTTTAATTTAATTCACTATAAAAGTGCGGTTGGTTTTGACCGCACTTTTGCTTTGAGCATTTAGGGATCTGAATGAAACCGATTTTTGGAAAAGCTCCTCCTTTAGGCATTCGTTTAATACTTACCGTGATTGCCTCCGTCTCACTAATTCTTGCTGATGAGCAAAATTCGATGAATAAAGCGCGCAGCATAATGGAAACCGCTGTCGGAGGGTTGTATTATTTGGCGAATAGTCCGCGTACCGTGTTAGACGGAGTGTCGGAGAATCTTGTCGATACCAACAAATTGCAAATTGAAAACAAAGTACTGCGTGAGCAATTACGTGAAAAAAATGCCGATTTATTATTATTAGATCAACTTAAGGTCGAAAATCAGCGTTTACGCTTATTATTAAATTCACCGTTGCGGACGGATGAATACAAAAAAATTGCCGAAGTTCTAACAGCCGAAACAGATATTTATCGCCAACAAATTATTATCAATCAAGGTGAAAAAGATGGTGCCTATGTAGGGCAATCGGTGATTGATGAAAAAGGTGTGATTGGGCAAATTATTTGGGTGGGCGCAAATACCAGTCGCGTATTATTATTGACTGATGTAAGGCATTCAATTCCGGTGCAAGTGCTACGTAATGACGTGCGCGTGATTGCGAGTGGAACCGGACATACCGATGAACTTACACTTGATAATGTGCCTCGTTCGGTGGATATTGAAAAAGGGGATTTATTGGTCACTTCCGGCTTAGGCGGGCGTTTTATTGAAGGTTATCCGGTAGCAGTGGTTCAAAGCGTATCACGAGACGGCTCAAATTATTTTGCAACAGTCAAAGCCAAACCTTTAGCTTCCTTAGAAAGATTACGTTATGTCCTTCTCCTTTGGCCGAGTAATATTGATATCTCAAAAGTGAAATCAATATCGCCGGAAGAAGTTCGGGAATTAGTGCAAAAACGCTTAGAAAGTCAAGCCAATGAAGCGAATAATGCAGTGCGTAAAACTAAAATTACAATAGATGAACAAAAATTGGCAACCGAAAATAGCCGGGAAAGCGCAGAGCCTGAAATACCAACAGAAGTGCCGCAGGAAGAACCGATTTCATCAGAACAATTAGAACATCGGGAGGAGGATTGATGCAAATGCGCTTAATTTTACAATGGGCAACGATCTTCTTGTTTTTTATTGTTGCGCTTGTCTTGGAACTTGCGCCTTGGCCGCTGGGCTTTCAGGCGTTTAAACCTTCGTGGTTGATCTTGGTTTTACTCTATTGGGTATTGGCAATCCCAAATAAAGTGAATATCGGTTTCGCATTTTTACTTGGCGTGATTTGGGGATTGGTATTAGGGTCAACCCTTGGCATTCATGCGTTAGTGTTATCGATTGCGTTTTATTTCATCGCAAAAAATTACTTAGTGCTGCGTAACCTTTCTATATGGTTTCAAAGTTTATTAGTGATTATTTTTGTTTTTGTTATTCGCTTGGCTATTTTCCTTGTAGAATTTTTCCTACATAGTGCCGTGTTTAATTGGCAGGAAATTTTTGGTGCTGTTGCTTCCGGTATATTATGGCCGTGGGTATTTTTACTTATGCGTAAAATACGTCGTAAAGTCAAATTACATTAAGATAAAAAGCATATTTCGGTGGTTTCGGTAAACGAGATAATAAGAAAGGAAATCGGTATTATGCATCACTTGCACAAAAGGCTGTTTTTAATTCAAATGTAGGGTGCGTTAGGCTTGCCGTAACGCACCAAACTTGGGTTTAACGGTGCGTTACGCCTTTGGCTAACACACTCTACTCTGGTTTTGTGCAACTGATACATAATACCCTTCTTTTTTTACTGTTTTTGTGCTTATCCGGTAAGGCGTCTTACTGAATTTCCCGTAAAATTATCGTCCTCATCAAAGTATTTTCAATGCTAGAATAACGCTATGATTTTATTCTCATCTATGCACTTATGAAGAACCTCAAATATTTTACTCAGCGTTATGTTGATTGGGTCATTAAACTCGGGCGAATTCGTTTTTCTTTGCTCGGCTTGTTTATTCTTGCTGTTTTTGCCCTTAGCGCTCAAATTTTATTGAGCTTGTTTATCACAAATAGAATTGATTGGATAGATTTGATTCGTTCAATCATCTTTGGGCTTTTTACTGCACCTTTCGCTATTTATTTTTTTACGGTTTTGGTTGAACAGCTTGAACGCTCAAGATTAGATTTATCCAAAACCGTTTTCCGTTTGAAAAATGAAGTTTCCGATAGAATTCAGGCAGAAAAAGAGCTTTCTATTGCGCTAGATAAATTAGAAAAAAATAGCCGTGATAAAAGCACATTACTTGCAACTATTAGCCATGAGCTGCGCACGCCATTGAATGGAATTATAGGGTTAAGTCGAATTTTATTAGATGATCAACTTTCAATCCGGCAACGTAATTATTTAAAAACTATCAATGTAAGTGCGGTCAGTTTAGGCTATATTTTTAGTGATATTATTGATTTGGATAAACTTGATGCCAAGCGATTGGAGTTAAATTTACAACCAACGGATATTAACACTTTGCTTGATGACATTCGAAACTTTGCAGTGTTGATGACCGAACCTAAAAAATTAGTTTTCTCTTTAAATGTTACAACACCTTTACCTGATTTATTGTATTTGGATCGTACTCGATTGAGCCAAATTCTTTGGAATCTTATTAATAATGCTGTGAAATTTACCGAACAAGGGAAAATTACGCTTTTAGTCGATTTTAATGATAGAAAAGAAGAATTGCATTTTTCCTTAAGTGATACCGGAAGTGGAATTGAACATAGTGAACTGAGCAATATTTTTAAAATGTATTATCAGGTTAAAGAAAATAGTAACCGTTCAGCCGGTAGCGGTATCGGTTTAGCCATATCAAAAAGCCTTGCAGAATTAATGAGTGGGGATTTAACTGTAGAAAGTCAAATGGGGAAAGGATCAACTTTTCACTTGAATATTCTCGCAAAAAAAGCAACATCGGTGATGAAAAATGAATTAATTAATTCTCTAAATTTATCTGTCCTATTAGTCGAAGATATTGAACTAAATATTATTGTTGCAAAAAGCGTTTTAGAAAAATTAGGACATCGGGTTGATGTGGCAATGAACGGGCAAGAGGCAATCCAACTGTTTGAGCGTAATGTTTATGATATCGTATTGCTGGATATTAAACTGCCTGATATGTCGGGTTTTGATATTGCCGAGCATCTACGTCAAAAATATGAAGATGGTGTCTATGATTTTCTTCCCCCCCTTATCGCATTTACGGCTAATGTTATGCAAAGCGAAAAAGAATATCTGGCTAAGGGAATGGATGGGGTACTTCGTAAGCCTTTAGCGATTGAAGAATTACATCAATGTTTAAATCATTTTTTTGCGATAGGCGATATGGAAAACTTTATTGATAGGGAGCATGAATCTAAGTTTTCTTATCAATCCCTTGATTTTTCATTAATTAATTTATTAGGTGATGATCAGGTTAAGACAAATATTGAATTGTTTAATCGAATAATGCCGACTTATATGACAGAGCTTCACGAGGCTTATAAACGATATATGAATGATCATTCTTTATCCTTATCTGTTGCGGATATTGCCCATAAAATTAAAGGTGCGGCGGGCTCGGTCGGGCTGGTTCGTGTACAAAAATTAGCTGAAAAAATTCAACACAATGAGGACGAGAATTGGTCTATTAATATTGAGCAGTGGGTTGAGCAACTCACTCAATCTTGGCAAGAAAATGTGAAAGAGTTGAAAGATTATCTAAAACATTGAGGAAATTGACCGCACTTGAGGAAAAAGTGCGGTCAATTTTTTAGCGATTTTCAGCAGTCAGTTTTTCTTCGGAAAATTCTCTAAGCTGCTTTATTTCATATTTTGCTTTATCGGAAAGTACTTTATTATCTTTCAACATTTGTTCGGAACGTGCCAAAATAAAACGTAAATAATCAACCTTTTGAGTTTGTTCAAATAATCGTTTCGCTTGGTACATATCGGCAAAATCTTTATTGGCTTGACTGAGCAACATTTTTTGCCCGAATAAAACGATTAACACCAGAGCCAAGCTGATAACTGTACCGTATCCGTTTGTCGGATAATAAAGCAAACCGCCAAGTATAAATAAGCCGGAGACCAAACGGGAGCTGTTTTTAATATAAGTTTCACTTGGCGGTGCCTTTACTAATTCTGCTAATTTCATCACAATTATCCTAAAAAATAAGGACGCTATGATACGCCCTTACGATCAATTTAGACAACTATTTAAGCGAGAACCCCCGCCCAGTAGCCTAAGATTCCTACACCAAATAAACCGAAGATAATCACCATTGCATTGACTTTTTTACGCAGTAAATACATACAGAAGAAAGTTAGTAATAATGCGAGCAAGCCTGGGAGAAGATTATTTAATACACCTTGTAAGGTTACAATCACTTCTTCACCCACTTGGTTTTTATAACGGATGAGTTCTAACGGCACGTTGATTGTCGTCCATTTTGATACCAGCGAGCCCATGACAAAGAGACCGAGAATTGAGGCTCCCTGCGTAATTTTTTGTAAACGTCCCCCGCTCATATCAGAGACAATTTCAGTACCTTTTTCATAACCGTATTTGAAACCGTACCAACGGGTTAATGCACGAATCACGTTGATTAAAATAAAAAACAACAAAGGACCTAAAAGACTACCGGTTAATGCGATACCCGCACCAAGGGCTGCTAAAACCGGACGTAGTGTTCCCCAAAAAATTGGATCTCCTACACCGGCAAGCGGTCCCATAAGACCGACTTTCACACCGCTGATTGCGGCATCATCAACATCTTTTGCACCGTTTGCATGTTCTTGTTCCATGGCGGCGGTTACGCCCGTAATGGCAGAACCGACCCAAGGGTGTGTATTGAAGAATTCAAGATGACGTTTTAATGCCGCCGCTTGATCTTCTTTTTTACTATACAGGCGTTTGATGGTTGGGATCATAGAAACACAAAATCCCATTGATTGCATACGTTCAAAGTTGAATGAACCCAAAAGGAACGTTGAACGGAAGTAAGTGCTTAAAATATCGCTTTTTGTAAGGGTAACTTTTTGTTCTGACATAATGCGCTCCTTATAAACCTTCTAATTCGTTATCTGCTAATTTTCTTTTGCTTGCTACAGGCATTGCCGCTTGGTTGAAGCGAGGATTTAATTGGATATAAAGCATTGCCAAACAAGTACCTAAAATGCCTAAACCTACTAAATTGTAATTAGTGAAAGAGGCAATCACGAAACCAAGGAAGAAGAACGGCATTAAAGCACCCGCACGCATCATATTGATCACCATTGCATAACCCACAACTACAATAAACCCACCGGCAACTTGTAAACCACGGGTAATGACTTCAGGAATGGCATTTAACGCACTGGTTACCGTATCCGTACCTGCGACTAAGCCTACCGCCAATGCCGGAATCGCAACACGCAATGCTTGCAAAGAAAGACCGGCAAAGTGGCACAATTCAATACCACGGAAATTCGCTTGTTCGGCAAATTTATCCGCTTTGTGTTGCAAGAAAATGGTTAAGGTACGCACAAAAATAGTGAGAACCTGACCGGCTGCGGCAACAGGTACGGCGATTGCAATCGCTGTTCCTACGGATTGTCCGCCTTTGATAACCAAAATAGCGGAAATTACACTTGCAAGTGCCGCATCCGGTGCCATTGCCGCACCCACATTCATCCAACCGAGTGCGATCATTTCTAACGTACCGCCGAGAATGATACCGGTTTCAATGTCGCCTAATACCAAACCGATCATCGTACAAGCGAAAAGCGGACGGTGGGTTTGGCGTTCATCTAACACACTTCCCATACCGCAGATTGCCGCAACGAGGACGACTAAAATGAGTTCCATTGTTGACATAAAAGGTTCTCCTAAAATTTAATTGAATCTAATTTTTCACGGGTAAGTTCAACGGGCTTATTTGCCGCCACTTTTTGAAGTGAGAGTTTCACACCCATATCGAGTAATTTTTTGAAGGCTTCCACATTGGAAGGATTTACCGTAACCGCATCGGAAAGTTGTTTATTGCCTTCTTTATGTGTCATTCCTCCCACATTAATGGAATCAATGCGTAATCCGCCTTCGATTAAACGCACGACATCTTCAGGTTTCGTGACTAACATCAAAATATTACGGCTGGCGTATTTCGGATTGTTATATACCTTAATGGCTTTATCCACGGAAATGACATAAGCCTTCAAGTGTGGAGGGGCGATTTGAAGCAATAATTCCTTACGAAGTTCATCATTTGCCACCTCATCGCTAATGGCAAAAATGGCTTCACATTTTATCACTTTTGCCCAAGAGGTTGCGACTTGACCATGAATTAAACGGTCATCAATGCGTAGTAAGTTCACATTCATACGACCATTCGGATCATATTGAGTGTTATCTTCTTCCTCATCTTGTGTTTCTTCTACCTTTTCGGTTTTCGTTTCTTCAGGTTGGCTGAAAGAAGCGGTTTCATCAGGTTTACGGTAGCTTTTCACCGCCATCACGCCCACTTCTTTAGCGGTTGCAGCCAGATCCTCTGCGGATTTTGCATCATCCTTGGCATCTAACACTTCCAACAGCATCGGTAAACTTACACCGGTCACTATGTCGTCTTGTGGGCGTTTCGCCGCCACACGGGCAGCGGCATTGTATGGGCTACCGCCGAATAAATCGACTAAAAATAACACCGCATCTGATGGAGAACATTGCGCGATAATCGCTTCATATTTTTCCACCAAGGTGTCTTGCCCTTCTCCCGGAACGAATGTTACGCCGTGGAGTCCTTCCACTTCGCCGAACACCATTTCAGAAGAATTCACCAGCTCTGCGGCAAGTTTGCCGTGAGCGGCAACGATTACTTGAATCATCGGGTACTCCTAAAGTTAAAAAAAGTGGCGCAAGCATAATGTAAACGTTTGCTTAACGCAATATTGGGGAATGCAAACCCATGCGTCAGATCAAGTTTTTTGCAGAATAATGGAGTGTTATAAAGAAAAAAGTCGATCATAAAAAAACTTTTTTTACCTATCGAGTTTCCGCTAAAATACAGAGAAATCCTCGGTATTATGTATCAGTCGCACAAAGAGAACTTTATATCCAATATTTGTTTGAGGTAGGGGGGCGTTAGCTTTGCGTAACTCACCGATTAATAAGGCTTAATAATGAAATGGTGCGTTACGCCTACGGCTAACACACCCTACGCCTTTGTTATTACGTTACGGCTTCGCCTAACAGCACCCCACAATGATTTGTGCAATTGCTGCATCATATCGGAAATCCTTATTGGGGAACGGTGATGCTAACTAGACAATGCCAAGTGCTTATTTCTGACATATTGCCTAAAAATTTACCACCGCAAGCTATTATTGTCGGAGAAGAAGGTGTACCTTTTTCTAAAGCGATGAATTTACTTGGTCGAGAATTTGAACATATTGTATTTGACGGGCGAAACGGCATACATTTAGAAGCTCTTGCCATTGCAGCCGGCACGATGAAAATGGGAGGAATGCTTTGCCTTTTATTATCTGATTGGGAAAATTTAGCGCAATGTCCGGATCAGGATAGCCTTCGTTGGAATGGTACGGAGGCAATGATTTGTACGCCGAATTTTATTCATCATTTTAAACAATGTCTTAAAGATTATTCTTTCCCTATTTTGACGGCACAAAGTGCGGTCGATTTTCCACAAGTTTTTCATCAGGCGGAAACAAAAAAACAGGCGGCCCCAAAGACCCAAGCAACCAAAGCTCAGCAACAAATCATCGAACGGATTTTACAACAACAATCTGATCTTTATTTCCTAACAGCAAAGCGAGGACGAGGAAAATCGGCGTTGCTTGGGCTACTGATCAATCAAATTGAAACGCCGATTTATCTCACCGCCCCCAATAAAAGTGCGGTCAATATTTTGTGTGATTTTGCCGAGCGGCGGTTTACATTTCTTGCTCCGGACGAGCTGAATGCACGTTTACAACAAGATTCTAGGTTCAGCGAAAATGCGTGGCTTTTAGTGGATGAAGCCGCGATGATCCCCTTGCCTCTGTTACAGCGGTTTGCACAACATTTTAAGTATATCGTTTTCAGCACTACCATTCACAGTTATGAGGGAACAGGTCGGGGCTTTTTGTTGAAATTTAAGCAAAAAATCGACCGCACTTTTCAGCATGTTGAATTGCAACAACCTTTGCGTTGGCAAGCAAATGATGCGCTGGAAGGTTTTATTGAAGATCTTTTGTTACTCAACGTAGAAGATAAATTTAAGCCGATCAACTATAACGCACAAATGGCAATTCAAATTAATGAAATTGCCCAACCTCAGCTTATTCGTTCCATTGAAACCTTTTATGGCTTAATGACATTGGCACATTATCGCACCTCGCCTATCGATTTACGCCGCTTACTTGATGGAGAGAAACAGCGTTTTTATTTTGCCGAATCAACACATCATCTTCTCGGTGCGGTTTGGGCGTTAGAAGAGGGTGGAATGAGGAATGAAAAACTCATTGAACAAATTCAACAGGGAAAACGCCGCCCAAAAGGAAATCTCGTACCGCAGGCTCTTTGTTTCCATGCTAATCTTCCTCAAGCCTGTCGATTATCTTCTTTGCGCATTTCACGTATTGCCGTGCAGCCGAATTGGCAACAACGAGGAATCGGGCAAAATTTGATTGAGTTTTGCCTGAAAGCAAATGTAGATTTTCTTTCCGTGAGTTTTGGTTATACGAGGGAATTGGCGTGTTTTTGGCAAAAATGCGGTTTTGTTTTGGTGCATTTGGGGGAACATCAAGAAGCAAGCAGCGGTTGTTATTCGGCAATTGCTTTACGAGGCATTTCTGAACAAGGGCAGGAATTAGTGCAGATTGCACATCAACAATTTCAGCGAAATATCGGGCTTTCTTTTCATCCTTTAGCAGAAAATATAACGAATGAAAAAATGGATTGGTTGTTAGCCGAAGATGATTGGCAAAGTCTAAAAAACTTTGCCGATTTCCACCGCACTTTGTTCTCAACCATACCGGCAATTCGCCGTTTATTGAAAAATAAAGGGGAAGAAAATTTTCCGCATATTTTGGCGTATTTAACAAAAAAACAGTTTCCCTATGATAAGAAAAAAAGCGTAGAATGCTTTCGTTTAGAAATTAAACGATATTTAAAGGAACTTTTATGACGACAACAGAAAAAAACGAAAAACCAAAAGGCTGGTTTAAACGAGCTTTAGAAAAATACGACAATTTCTTAAAAACCTATGATCTTGACTCACCAAGCTGTTGCGGTGTGCCGAAAATGCGTGAAGATGAGAACGGAAACCTACATAAAGAAGATTCTCTCTTTAAAAAGTAACCTGTTTTTTTATACAGACATCAGCTTGAATCCCCTTTTTTAATCCAGTAAACTATGCGTTAATTTTTCTGGTATTATGCCTCACTTGCACAAAAGGCTGTTTTTAATTCAAATGTAGGGTGCGTTAGGTTTGCCGTAACGCACCCTACCCCAAGAAATATCAGAGATAAAATTTTCTTTGTTAAATGGATACATAATACCGAATTTTTCCAACGGATTGACGCATTAATGAACACCACTTTTTTCCAACTCGATATTCCCACCGAATCCAACGATCACAAAATTCTAGGCAATGTATTACAGGGCGCAGATGCCCTTGCCATAAGCGAAATTGCCGAGCAAAACCAAGGTTTAACCGTTGTTGTGACGCCTGATACCCGAAGTGCGGTGCGTTTATCGCGTGTTTTATCGGAATTAAGCAAACAAGATGTTCGCGTATTTCCCGATTGGGAAACCTTGCCTTACGATATTTTCTCACCGCATCAGGAAATCATTTCTTCACGTTTGAGCGCACTTTTTCACTTACAAAATACTAAAAAAGGCATTTTTCTTTTACCGATTGCCACATTAATGCAACGCCTTTGTCCACCGCAATATTTGCAACATAACGTACTGTTAATCAAAAAAGGCGATCGTTTGGTGATCGATAAAATGCGTTTACAGTTGGAAGCAGCCGGTTATCGTTCGGTTGAACAGGTGTTGGAACACGGCGAATATGCGGTGCGAGGTTCATTGCTGGATTTGTTTCCGATGGGAAGTGCGGTGCCTTTTCGGTTAGATTTTTTTGATGATGAAATCGATTCCATTCGTACCTTTGATGTAGATACCCAGCGCAGCCTTGATGAAATTCAATCTATTAATCTTTTACCTGCGCACGAATTTCCGACCGATGATAAAGGCATCGAATTTTTTCGCACGCAGTTTCGAGAAACCTTTGGTGAAATACGCCGAGATCCGGAACACATTTATCAACAAATCAGCAAAGGGACATTGATTTCCGGTATTGAATATTGGCAGCCGCTTTTCTTTGCGGAAATGGCAACATTGTTTGATTACCTACCAAAGCAAAGTTTATTTGTGGATATGCAAGGCAATCAAGCGCAAGGTGAGCGTTTTTTCCAAGATGCGAAACAGCGCTATGAACAACGCAAAGTTGATCCGATGCGCCCTTTGTTGCCAGCGGAAAAACTTTGGTTAAATATTGATGAAGTGAATCTCCGCTTAAAAACTTACCCGAGAATTACCCTTCAGGAAGAAAAAGTGCGGTCATCCGTACGCCGGAAAAATTTACCGGTTTCCCCATTGCCTGCATTGACTATTCAATCGCAACAAAAAGAACCGCTTGGGCAACTTCGTCAATTTATAGAACATTTCACAGGCAATATCTTGTTTTCGGTAGAAACGGAAGGGCGGCGCGAAACTCTGTTGGATTTACTTCAACCGCTCAAACTTAAACCAAGACAAATTCAATCTCTTGAACAGACGCAAGAAAAATTCAGCTTATTAGTGGGTTCTCTTGAGCAAGGTTTTATTATTGAACAAACACCACCATTGGCAATTATCGGTGAAACAGATTTATTGGGTGAGCGTGTACAACAGCGCCAACGTGATAAACGCAAAACCATCAACCCCGATACCTTGGTGCGTAATTTGGCAGAATTAAAAATCGGGCAACCCGTTGTTCATCTTGATCACGGGGTGGGGCGTTACGGTGGTTTGGTGACATTGGATACCGGTGGCATGAAAGCGGAATATTTATTGCTGAATTATGCCAACGAATCCAAACTTTATGTGCCGGTAACCTCGTTACATTTAATTAGTCGTTACGTAGGCGGTTCGGATGAAAGTGCGCCGTTGCATAAATTAGGCAATGAAGCTTGGGTGAAATCCCGTCAGAAAGCGGCGGAAAAAATTCGTGATGTCGCCGCCGAATTACTTGATGTCTATGCACAGCGGGAAGCAAAAAAAGGTTTTGCGTTTAAATATGATCGTGAAGAATTTCAACAATTCGCCGCCACGTTCCCCTTTGAAGAAACGCATGATCAGGAAATGGCAATTAATGCGGTGATTTCGGATATGTGCCAGCCGAAAGCGATGGATCGTTTGGTTTGTGGTGATGTGGGCTTTGGGAAAACCGAGGTGGCAATGCGTGCGGCATTTTTAGCCGTGATGAATCATAAACAAGTGGCAGTCCTAGTGCCGACCACGTTATTGGCGCAACAACATTTTGAAAACTTTAAAGATCGCTTTGCCAATTTACCGGTGAATGTGGAGGTGTTATCCCGTTTTAAAACGGCAAAAGAGCAAAAACAAATTTTACAAAATCTTGCCGATGGTAAGGTGGATATTTTAATTGGCACGCATAAACTCCTCCAATCTGATGTGAGATTTAGTGATCTCGGTTTGTTAATTATTGATGAAGAGCATCGCTTTGGTGTAGGGCAAAAAGAGAAAATTAAACAGCTTAGAGCCAATATTGATATCCTTACTCTCACGGCAACACCGATTCCACGAACGCTCAATATGGCGATGAACGGTATTCGGGATCTTTCCATTATTTCCACCCCGCCTGCACGCCGTTTAAGCATTAAAACTTTCGTTCGTCAGAAAGATGATCTTGTGGTGCGAGAGGCGATTCTGCGTGAGATTTTGCGCGGAGGGCAAGTGTATTATTTACACAATGATGTGGCGAGTATTGAAAATACGGCAGAAAAATTGACCGCACTTGTACCTGAAGCCCGTGTAATTGTTGGGCACGGGCAAATGCGGGAACGTGAGTTAGAACGTGTAATGAGTGATTTTTATCACCAACGTTATAACGTATTGGTATGCTCAACCATTATCGAAACCGGTATTGATGTTCCGACAGCGAATACCATTATTATTGAACGCGCGGATCACTTTGGGGTGGCACAATTACACCAATTGCGTGGGCGTGTCGGCCGTTCACATTATCAAGCCTATGCGTATTTGCTTACACCACCGCCAAAAATGATGACGAAAGATGCCAAACGCCGTTTGGATGCGTTGGAAAATCTGGATAATCTTGGGGCAGGCTTTATTCTTGCCACGCACGATTTAGAAATCCGTGGTGCAGGTGAATTGCTCGGCAATGAACAAAGCGGACAAATCGAAAGTATCGGTTTCTCACTTTATATGGAATTGCTGGATGCGGCTGTGAAGGCGCTAAAAGAGGGGCGGGAACCCTCTTTGGAAGAATTGACACTGCAACAGGCGGAAATTGAATTGCGCATACCTGCATTATTACCTGATGAGTATCTCGGCGATGTCAATATGCGTTTGTCTTTCTATAAACGCATTGCCGCTGCGAAAAGTAAACAAACGTTAGATGAGCTAAAAGTTGAACTTATCGATCGTTTCGGCTTGCTACCAGAGGAGGCAAAAAACTTAATCCAAATTGCAGAACTCCGTTTATTGATCGAACCGCTGAAAGTGTTGCGTATTGATGCCGGCAAGCAGGGCGGCTTTATCGAATTTTCCCCAACTGCAAAAGTTGACCCTGAAAAATTTATTCAACTCATCCAAAAAGAGCCGATTACCTACCGTTTTGACGGCCCGTTGAAATTCAAGTTTATGAAGGATCTAACAGAGAATAAAGTGCGGTTGGAATTTGTTGTAGAATTGGTGCGCTTTTTGGTTGGGGAGCAGTGAGTAATATTGCGGATAAAATTAACAAATATCTATGGTATAGCTATATTGTACTGTTTGTTAAATTTTATTTACATTTATTTACAAAAAAGTGCTATTTTTAAACGAAAAATATTGTAGAATGTGCGACCATTTTATGGCTAACAGCTTTATAAGCTAAAATGTAAATTAACCCCTTATTTTTAAGGTATAACGGAAATTTTTCTTTTCTTTATATAGTATGAAACATATACTGATGAGCACAGCACAGCACAGCACAGCACAGCACAGCACAGCACAGCACAGCACAGCACAGCACAGCACAGCACAGCACAGCACAGCACAGCACAGCACAGCACAGCACAGCACAGCACAGCACAGCACAGCACAGCACAGCACAGCACAGCACAGCACAGCACAGCACAGCACAGCACAGCACAGCACAGCACAGCACAGCACAGCACAGCACAGCACAGCACAGCACAGCACAGCACAGCACAGCACAGCACAGCACAGCACAGCATGACACAAGCTTTTTCTTCTATTTAGTAAAAAACCCAAGTCTAAAGGTTTTTATTTATTAAAAACCTTTAGACTTGGGTTTTTTTTGTTTTTTTATTAAGCTCAAGTATCCGGTATTTAGTTGCACTCCTATATTTATTGGGAGGATGCGTTACGCTTCGCCTAACACTACCTTACAATGATTTGTGCAGTTTTGCTATAAATACCGCAAGTATCTGAAATTTATCCTATCTTTTATTTGTATGAAATTTTCTTTAGATTTGAAAATATCATATAAATATAAACAATAGAATGGTAGGTATTGTATTAAAAAGTCAAAGGACATTAAGGTTTATCATTTATGAATAAAATATTCAAAGTTATCTGGAATCACTCGCTAGGCACTTGGGTCGCCGTTTCTGAATTGGCGAAAGGCTATGCTAAGTCAAGTTCGTCTTCATCAGTGACAAGTAAAGAAGAAGGAAATTTAGAAAGAGAACGAGGTGGTCTTAAACTTTCAAAAATAACATTTTTACTTTTGGCATTGACTGCTGTTGGAACGTCTTGGGCTGTAAATGTCGGTTCTACTAAAGATGTGGGAAACTACGGCACGATTTCCATTGGAGAATCTGGTGAATTTGGTTCCAGTGAATATTCAAGAGTTGGGCGAGGAACTGGAGAGTGGACAAGCTCGACATTGCACTCAATCGCGATAGGTGGTGGGGCAAGTACTGATTATGCTAGAGCAACAGCTTTAGGTTATCGTGCTTCAGTGACGAGAAACGATAGTGTTGCTATTGGTTCAAATTCAACGACTGGCTCAACTAACTTAACCAATGCAGATAAACTACCGGGAACAAATTATATTTTTGCAGGTGCGCCAAATTCGAGTACTCCAGTCTTTTCTGTAGGGAATGCAAGGTCAAAACTCTATCGTCAAATACAAAATGTCGCAGCAGGTTCAATAACTGAAAATTCGACTGATGCCATTAACGGTTCACAACTTTATGCGGTGGTTCGAGCCATCGGTGAGTTGAATACCACTTCGGCAGGCTTATCAAACTTTATTGTGGGGGCGGATAAAAACCACAATGCAACAGGGATTAATGTTACCAAAGATGCTAATCGTTTTGATGTGATCAGTGCAGATGAAAAATATCTCACCACCAAAGTTAACGGTACGAGTGTTGAAATTGATCTTAATGCTTCATCTAAACAAGCTATTAATCAAGTTGCTAATAACACGCAGAATATTTCAAAGAATACTCAAAATATTGCTAACAATACGCAGAATATTTCAAATAATAATAAAAATATCACCAATAACACTAAAAATATTACTAATAACACCAATACCATTGCCAAAGGTTTCGGTTTAAAAGCGTCGGATGGGCAAAATGTTACGCATAACTTGGGTTCTCCTATTGAAGTTATTGGTGGTAATAGTAATGTTAATACTACTGTGAATGGTGGCAAAGTTCAGATTAATTTAAATAACACCCTTGATCTATCTAAAACAGGTAGTGTTAAAACAGGTGATACCACATTAAATAATACAGGCTTAACCATCTCTGGTGGACCAAGTGTAACCAAAAACGGCATTAATGCGGGTAATCAAAAAATTACCAATGTTTCAAATGGTACATCCCCGAATGATGCGGTGAATTTCTCACAATTAAATGCCACCAATAATAATGTTACCAATTTAAATAATACGGTAAATAATGTTAACGCAACCGTAAATAAAGGCTGGAATATTAATACCACTAAATCCGGCACGGGTAATGTTAGCGGTAGTTCAAATCACAATATCAAAATGGGCGATACGGTAACCATTGACGCAGGGGATAATATCAATATTACCCAAGCCAGTGGCAAGATCAGTATCGCAACCTCTAAAACCCCGAATTTCACTTCTGTTGATACCGGCAATTTAACCGTTCGTCCTAATGGCAATATAAATTTTGGCGGAAATAAATTGACCAATGTATCAAATGGTACATCATCGACTGATGCGGTTAATCTTCAACAATTAAATGCTTCAAAAACCGAAGTAAAAGCCGGTAATAATGTCAATGTAACCAAAACAAGCGATGCAAATGGCTCGGTTTATACTGTAAATGCCGATAAATCCATTGTGAGTAACGGTTCGGATAAAGTTAAAGTTACCGCCACTGCAGGGGCAAATAATACAACGAATTATTCGGTTGATCTTTCTGATACCGCAAAAACACAATTAGCGAAAGAAGAAAGTGTAAATTCAACTTCTTCTAATGTGATTGTGACAGAAAATGGTAAAAATAGTACCGGCGGTAAAAATTATTCCGTAAGCTTGAATAACACATTAAATTTAACAGATGCAGGTAGCGTTAAAGCCGGTAGTACCTTGTTAAATAATACGGGATTAACCATTTCGGGCGGACCGAGTGTAACCCAAGGCGGAATTAATGCCGGTAGTAAAAAAATCACCAATGTTTCAAATGGTACGGATCCAAATGATGCGGTGAATTTCTCACAATTAAATGCGACCAATAATAACGTTACCAATTTAAATAATACGGTCAATAACGTTAATGCAACCGTAAATAAAGGTTGGAATATTAATACCACAGCAAGTGCGGGCGGTAATGTTTCCGGCAATAAAGACCATAACGTCAAAATGGGCGATACGGTCACTATTGATGCGGGTAAAAATATCAATATTACTCAAAGCAACGGCAAAATCAGTATTGCCACCTCAGATACACCGAATTTTACCGCTGTTAGCACGCAAAACTTAACCGTTCGTCCGAATGGTAACATTGACTTTGGCAATAATGTATTGCACAACGTGGCAGCACCAACTGCGGACACGGACGCTGCAAATAAAAAATATGTAGATGACGGACGTACAACAGTAAATTCCACCGATAAAAGCGTTAACGTAACGGCAAGCGGTGCAAATCCGAAAAATTATGATTTGTCTGTGAATATGTCGAAAGTGGCGAATGATGTCACCTTGAAATATAGCGCGGACAGTGGCAATGGTACTAACAAATTAGCCGAAGAAGTGAAATTCAAAGGTTCGGATTACGTTAAAACTACGGCAAAAAACGGTGAAGTGGCGTTTGATCTCAGTGATAATGCGAAGAACAAAATCAATAACGCAATGCAAAATTTCACTGTTGGTGCGGATAAAGCTAATGCTGTGGCGGGCTTAAATATCACCAATGGCGGGCGTTTTGATATTGTCGGTGCAGAGAATAACTATATTGATACGGCAGTCAGTGGCAACAATATTACTGTGGGGTTAAATGCTAAGGCTGTTGATTCAATTGAAAAAGCACAAAAAGGATTTGGCTTAAAAGCACAAGACGGTGCAAATGTGACCCACCAACTAGGTGAGGCAATCGAAGTGATTGGCGGAAACAGTAATCTAAACACTACGATTGCAGATGGTAAAGTTAAAATTAACTTGAATAATACTTTAGATTTAACTAAAGACGGTAGCGTCACCATTGGCAATACCAGTTTGAACAATGACGGTTTAACCATCACTGGTGGGCCGAGTGTAACAAAAGACGGTATAAATGCCGGTGATAAACCGATAACTAATGTTTCAAATGGTACGAATGCCACAGATGCCGTTAATGTTCAACAGTTAAATGCTTCAACAGCAGCTGCAAAAACAGAAGTTAAACAAGGTAATAATGTCGTTATTACTAACACCACGGCAGCGGATGGTCATACTGTTTATACCGTAAATGCCAATACTTCAAGTGTAAGTAACGGTTCTGATAGTGTGGTAGTCACCGGAACACATAATGCGACAACCGGTATAACGGATTATAGCGTTGACTTGTCTCAAAAAATCAAAGAACAGATCGCTAAAGAAGAAAGTGTTTCTGCCGGCAGTGATTTGGTTAGTGTAGCGGAAAATGCGACGAAAAATAGTACGGGCGGTAAAGACTTTATCGTTAATATCAATGCGCAAAAAGTAGTTGAAAATGCACAATTACCTGTGGTTTACACTAATGCGAACGGTGATAAATTAGTTAAAGTCGGTGATAAATTCTATAAAGCCGGTGACGTAACTGACGGTAAACCTAATAGTGGTGTAACCCCTGTAAGTAACGGTGATGTGATTGCTTCGTTAAATAGCGGTAATAACAGTACTAATACTCCGATGAGTTTAGGTAACTTAAAAGGAAATTTAGATAACGTAACTAACAAAAATACCGGTAATCCTGCGACTGCAAATAAATATGACAATGTCAAAAATAATGCAGCGACAGTCGGTGATGTGTTAAATGCAGGCTGGAATTTACAAAATAACGGTCAAGCTGTTGATTTTGTAACACACGGTAATACGGTGAATTTCAATAATGGAACCGGTGTGACGGTGAATACGGTTTATGATGAAAATACCGGAACAACTAATCTTACGTTTAACACGACCAATAGTTATGTAGATACAAATGGGGCTCAAACCAACGCACCAACCAATACAGTGAAATTTATTGGTAATAATACTTCAGCACCGGTATTGATCACTAATGTCGCCAGCGGAGTGGATACACCAAACACTAACGGTACGACTTGGGCTGATAAGCTTGCCAATGTATCCGGTGATGCATTGAATAATGTCGTCAACGTAGGCGATCTGAAAAATGCGGTGAATTCAGGTGTCAGTTCGGTTGGCTTTAATTTAACCTCTAAGGCTGTGAGCGGAACAAATGGCGATTCAAAAATAGCGGATAACCTATCTGCCGATGATAAACGTCTGACTAATAATGATACCTTCACACTGGATGCCGGTAATAACATTGCTATCAAGCAAATCAAGGATGGTTATGAGATTGCAACAGCCGATAATGTTACGTTTACTAACGTTACAATCGGTAAAGATGGTGAAAATGGCGTTGATGGTAAGCTTGGTGTAAACGGTAAAGACGGTGCTTCGATCGTACTTAACGGTAAAGACGGCTCAATCGGTTTAACCGGGCCGAAAGGTGCGGATGGAGCAAACGGTAAGTCTGCAAACATCAGCGTAGCGGAAGGTCAAACGACTGTCAGCGAAAAAGACAAAGGTCAAAACATTACCCGTATTGTGTACAACACCACAGATAAAGATGGTAATACAGTAACCCGCGAAGTGGCGACAATGGACGATGGCTTGAAGTTCAAAGGTGATAATGACCAAATTATCAACCGCACTTTAGGTAGTCAATTGAACATCACGGGTGGCGCAAGTAACGTTTCAACCTTAACGGATAACAATATCGGCGTAGTAGGTAACGCAAGCGGCGATTTAGTATTGAAGTTAAATAGAGACTTGAACTTAACCAAAGACGGTAGCTTGGTGATTGGCAACAGCACCTTAACGGACGGCGGTTTAGTGATTAACGGCGGACCGAGTGTGACGAAAGACGGTATCAACGCAGGTGATAAGAAAATCACCAATGTCGCAGATGGTAATGTTTCTAATGGCAGCAAAGAAGCGATCAATGGCGGACAGTTATACAACGCAATTAGCAACAGTGGTTTTGATTTAGCGACCAATGGTGAGGCAACGGGAGTAACCGATAAACGAATTAACAACAATGAGACTTTCAACTTAAATCAAGGTAAAAACATTGTTGTGAAACAAATTGAAAACGGTTATGAAATCTCAACGGGTAACAACTTAATTATCGGTGAGAAAGGAGAGCCGGGTCAAAACGGTCAACCTGGTAAAGATGGTGTTGATGGTTCTATCGGAGTAAATGGTAAAGATGGATCTGCGGTAGTTATTAACGGCAAAGATGGTTCAATCGGCTTAAATGGTAAAGACGGTACAAACGGTTTAACAATTAAGGGTGGACAAGGGCCTGCCGGTGTTAATGGTAAGGATGGTGAAACCACAACACGTATTGAATATGTCGATAGTAATAATGTTACGCATAAAGTTGCAACTTTAGATGACGGCTTGAAATTCAAAGGTGATAAAGGTGAAGTCATCAATAAGAAACTGAACGAGACCTTGAATATTACCGGTGGTGCGAACGGCACATTAACCGAAAATAATATTGGTATTGTTAGCAAAGACGGTAACTTAACTGTGAAATTGGCTGAGAATATCAATTTAGGCAATAACGGTAGCGTAACCATCGGCAATGTAACGATGGGTAAAGATGGCTTTAATGCTGGTAATACGACGATTACCAATGTTAAAGGTAACTTAGACAATGTGACGAATGACACTAAGTCTAATCCGGATGTAACCGGCAATAATTACCAAAATATTACCAAAAACGCTGCGACTGTCGGTGATGTGTTAAATGCGGGCTGGAATTTACAAAATAACGGTCAAGCTGTTGATTTTGTTACTCACGGTAATACGGTTAACTTTAACAATGGTACGGGCGTATCGGTTAAAACCGACTATAACAATACAACAGGTACAACTAACATAACTTTTAATACCACAAATAGCTATGTTGATAGTAACGGTAATTTAACAAATGAACCGACTAATAAGGTTAAATTTGTTGGTGGAAATATCTCTGCTCCGGTATTAATCACTAATGTGGATAGTGGTGTATTGCCTAATGGTGCGACAATTCCCGCGAATCAAACTTTCAATGATGTATTGGGTAATTTAACCGGCGATGCATTGAATAATGTTGTCAATGTGGGAGATTTGAAAAATGCTACAAAAGATATTGCTAACACAACATTAGGTGCTATCGGATTCGGCTTAAAATCGACAAAAGTGGATGGCACTAACGGTGTCGCCGAAGAAGCAAGCGGTTTGACAGATGAAGATAAACGTTTAACGAATAACGAAACCTTCAACTTAAATGCCGGCAATAACATTGTGGTGAAGCAAATCGCAAACGGTTATGAAATTGCGACTTCAAATAACGTTACAATCGGTAAAAACGGTAAAGACGGTGTTGACGGCACAATCGGGGTGAACGGTAAAGACGGGGCATCAGTAGTACTTAACGGTAAAGACGGTTCAATCGGATTAACCGGACCGAAAGGCGCAGACGGTAAAGACGGTGCATCAGCTAATATCACGGTGGCTAACGGTACCGGTACTCTTGATGAAAACAGTAAGGGCGGCGACGGCATTGAACGTATTGTTTACAATACAACCAATAAAGACGGTTCAGTGACAACCCGTGAAATCGCAACCAAAGATGACGGCTTGGTATTCCAAGGTGATAACGGTAAAGCCATTAAGAAAAAACTCGGTGAAACCTTAAATATCACCGGCGGTGTAACGGAAGAAAGCAAATTAACGGATAACAATATTGGCATCATTAATAAAGATGGCAACTTAACCGTTAAATTAAGCAAAGATCTGAACTTAACCGATAAAGGCACCATTACGATTGGTGATGTTAACTTAAGCAATGGCGGTTTAACCATCAACGGCGGACCGAGCATTAATAAAGACGGCATCAATGCGGGTGATAAGAAAATCACGAATGTTGCGGATGGTAATGTTTCTAATGGCAGCAAAGAGGCGATTAACGGCGGGCAGCTTTACACAGCGATCACAAATAGCGGCTTTAACTTAACCACGAAAGCGGTAGCGGATAGCAACGGTCAAGTGAGTGCAGATGGCTTAAGTGATGATGACAAACGCATTGCCACGAATGAAACCTTTACGTTAGATGCGGGTAACAACCTCGTTATCAAACAAATCGCCAACGGTTATGAGATTGCAACCGGCAACAACATTACCGTAGGTGCGGCAGGTAAAGACGGTAAACCGGGTGTTGATGGTACAATCGGCGTGAACGGTAAAGACGGCGCATCAGTTGTTATCAACGGTAAAGACGGTTCAATCGGCTTAACCGGACCGAAAGGTCAAGATGGTAAAGACGGTGCTTCTGCAACGTTACAGGTTGTCAACGGCACGAAAGGTTTAGACGGCAATGACGGTAAAGATGGCGAAAGCAAAACCCGTATTGAGTATGTGAAACCGGATGGCACCAAAGAAGAAGTCGCAACGTTAAAAGACGGTTTAGTGTTCAAAGGTGATAATGACACGAAAATCAACCGCACTTTAAACAGCCAATTAGAGATTGTTGGCGGTGCGAAGGAAGCGGATTTAACGGACAACAACATTGGTGTGATTGGTGATGCGAATGGCACGATGACTATCAAGTTAAACAAAGACTTGAATCTCACTGATAAAGGCAGTGTAAATCTTGGTGGCACTGTATTAAACAGCACAGGCCTAACTATCACGAATGGACCATCAATCACCAAAGACGGCATTAACGCAGGTGATAAGAAAGTTACCAACGTGACAGAAGGTACTTTAGCTGAGGATAGTAAAGATGCGGTGAATGGAAGCCAGTTATATGCGACTAATCAGAACATCACCAACGTAACCAATGATGTCGCGAAAGGTTGGAACATTACCACCAGCGGTAATGCAAACGGCACAAGCTTACACAACGTGAGAATGGGCGATACGGTAACCCTTGATGCGGGTAATAATATCAATATCACCCAAACCAACGGCACAATCAGTATCTCTACTTCCGATACGCCGAACTTTGCTAATGTAACCGTTGGTAAAGACGGACAAAACGGTATTGACGGCACGATTGGGGTGAACGGTAAAGACGGGGCATCAGTAGTACTTAACGGTAAAGACGGTTCAATCGGTTTAACCGGACCGAAAGGTGCAGATGGTAAATCAGCCTCGGCGAATATCACGGTGGCTAACGGTACCGGTACTCTTGATGAAAACGGTAAAGGCGGTGATGGCATTGAACGTATTGTTTACAATACAACTAATAAAGACGGTTCAGTGACAACCCGTGAAATCGCAACCAAAGATGACGGCTTGGTATTCAAAGGTGATAACGGTAAAGCCATTAAGAAAAAACTCGGTGAAACCTTAAATATCACCGGTGGCGTAACTGAAGCCGATAAGTTAACGGATAACAATATCGGCGTGGTTAACAAAGACGGCAATTTAACCGTTAAATTAAGCAAAGATCTGAACTTAACCGATAAAGGTAGCGTGACGATTGGCAACGTGAGCATCAGTAGCGGCGGTATCGATTTAGGTAATACCACCATTACGAATTTGAACGGTAACTTAGATAAAGTGGATAACACCACAACCTCTAACCCTGATCAAACAGGTAATAAATATGAAAATATTACCAATAATGCTGCAACCGTTGGTGATGTGTTAAATGCGGGTTGGAACTTGCAAGCAAATGGTAATGCCGTTGATTTTGTGACTCACGGTAATACGGTGAACTTTAACAATGGCACGGGTGTCGCGGTGAATGCGGTTTATAACGCAACAACCGGTGCGACAAATATTACCTTTAACACAACCAACAGTTACATTGATGAAAACGGTGCGTTAACCAATACACCAAGCAACAAAGTGAAATTCATCGGTGCGAATAACTCAGCCCCGGTGTTAATTACCAATGTTGATAGCGGTGTGTTACCACAAGGTACATCATTGCCGACGAATGTTACCTTCAACGAATACTTGAATAACTTGACAGGTGATGCTTTAAATAATGTGGTGAATGCAGGCGATTTGAAAAATGCAACCCAAAACATCACGAAAGATACGCTAAGTGCGGTCGGATTTAACCTTAAATCTGCGATCGTTGCCGGTTCTAATGGTGCGGTTTCCGAACAAGACGGCTTAACCGAAGCGGATAAACGGCTAACCAACAATGAAACCTTCAACTTGAATGCGGGTAATAACATCGTGATCAAACAGATTGCGAACGGTTATGAAGTTGCGACAAGTAATAACATTACAGTTGGTGCGGCAGGTAAAGATGGCAAAGATGGAGTTGACGGTACTATCGGCGTAAACGGCAAAGACGGTTCGGCTGTCGTGATCAACGGCAAGGACGGCTCCATCGGCTTAACCGGAGCGAAAGGTGCAGACGGAAAAGATGGCGCGTCAGCAACTATTAAAGTCGTGAACGGCACGAAAGGTTTAGACGGCAATGACGGTAAAGATGGCGAAAGCAAAACCCGTATTGAATACGTCAAACCAAATGGTGATAAAGAAGAAATCGCAACTTTAAAAGATGGCTTGCAGTTCAAAGGTGATAACGATCAAGTTATTAACCGCACTTTAAACAGCCAATTAAATATTGTCGGCGGAGCGCAAGAAGCGAACTTAACGGCGAACAATATCGGCGTTATCGGACATGCTAACGGCACAATGGAAGTGAAGTTAAATAAAGACTTGAACTTGACCAAAGACGGTAGCATTACCCTAGGTAATACAACGTTGAAAGACGGCAACTTCACAATGGGTAACGTGACGATTAACAACGACGGCTTAACCATTAAAGACGGCCCGTCAATTACCAATAAAGGCATTGATGCGGGCAATAAAGCGATCACCAATGTTGCTAACGGTACGAATGCAACGGATGCGGTTAATTTATCTCAATTAAATGCATCAACCGCTGCGGCTAAGACTGAAGTTCAACAAGGTAAAAACGTTGTTGTAACAAATACAACTGCAGCAGATGGCCATACCATTTATACCGTGAACGCAGAGAAATCCGTTGTTACCGGCTCTAATGCAGTCAATGTAACCACAACCGTTGATAAAGCAAACTTTACAACTTCTTACAATATCGATCTTTCTGACGAAATGAAAAAACAAATCGCGAAAGAAGAATCGGTTACGGCAGGAGATAGCAACATTAAAGTGGTGGCTAACGGAACGAATAGATCCGGCGGTAAAAACTTTGATGTAAGTTTGAACAAAGACTTGAACTTAACCAAAGACGGTAGCGTAACCATTGGCGGCACAAGCTTGACGGACGGCAATGTAACTGTTGGTAATACCACATTGAATAATGACGGATTAGCGATTAAAAACGGCCCGTCTATTACAAATGAAGGTATTAATGCCGGTAATAAGAAAGTCACCAATGTCGCTGACGGTGATATTAGTCCGAATAGCAAAGACGCAATCAACGGTAGTCAGCTCTATACCTCGATCGCCAATAGCGGCTTTAACCTTGCGACCAACGGCGAAGTTATCGGCACGAATAAACGTATCAATAACAATGAAACCTTTACCTTAAATCAAGGCAAAAATATCGTTGTGAAACAAATTGATAACGGTTATGAAGTGTCAACCGCCAACAACTTTATTATCGGCGAAAAAGGCGAGCCGGGCAAAGACGGTGTTGACGGTACGATTGGAGTCAACGGTAAAGACGGCTCCTCTGTCGTGATTAACGGTAAAGACGGTTCAATCGGCTTAACCGGACCGAAAGGCGCAGATGGTAAGAACGCCACAGCCACAATTCGCGTTATTGACGGCCAAAAAGGCTTAGACGGTAATGATGGAAAAGACGGTGAAAGCAAAACCCGAATTGAGTACACGAAACAAGATGGCAGTAAGGAACAGGTTGCAACCTTAAATGACGGTTTAGAGTTTATGGGCGATTCCGGTACGGTCTCTAAACAGAAACTCAATTCACGAGTCAATGTTGTCGGTGGACAGGCTGATGAATCTAAACTCTCTTCGGCGGCGAATATCGGTGTCGTTTCTGATGGTAAAGGTAAATTAACCGTGAAATTGGCGAAAGATATTGATCTTGGAAAAGAGGGTAGCGTAGCTATCGGCAATACCACCGTCAATAATAACGGGTTAGTGATTAAAGGTAGCGATCCGAAAGGCACGGATACCGTAAGCGTTACCGATAAAGGCATCAGTGCGGGCAATAAAGTGATTAGCAATGTTGCACCGGGTGTGAAACCGACCGATGCGGTTAACAAAGGGCAGCTCGACCAAGTACGAGGAGATATCTATAATGTCAATAATCGCGTTGATAACTTAGATAAACGTGTACGCGGTATCGGTGCGAACGCTGCAGCAGCCTCTTCCTTACCTCAGGTTTATATGCCGGGTAAATCGATGGTTGCGGCGGCAGCCGGCGGATATAGCGGTGCATCTGCTATTGCGGTGGGTTACTCAAGAGCCAGCGATAACGGTAAGGTTATTCTGAAATTAACCGGTACGGCTAACTCCGCAGGACATTACTCCGGTGGTGTAGGTGTAGGTTATCAGTGGTAATCTTTAAGTAAATGAAAAATGCAACCCTCAGCGGTTGCATTTTTTTTCGGTATTATGTAGCAGTTGCACAAATCACCGTAATGAAATTTATTGATAAAAAGGTGCGTTACGCCTACGGCTAACGCCCCCTACGTTCCAAAATAAATTCCGGATAGAAATTCTTTTTATGCAACTGCTGCATAATACCGTAAACGAAATTGTTTTATGTTGTGGTAAATATCGTTGATTTATCTCCATTGTCGGTAATAACCTCGGGCAGGCATAGAGCCTGCCCCTACAAGATTTTATCCATTATACCGTTAAATTTTACTTCACTTTTGATCCTTTCAACCACTTCCTTATCCAAGCGCGATTGGCGGATAAATTTTGCATAATATCTTCCCCTAGAGGCAAAGGTTCGCCATAAATGAGCGAAGCTAACGTTTCACCCAATAATGGAGCCGAGGTTAATCCGCGAGATCCTAATGCGGCACAGAGAAAAAGATTCGGAAAATTGACCGCACTTTCAATCGATTGTTTTCGGCGGAGAAGGTTAAAAAGATTGTGATAATTCTCATATTGTCGGGCAAAGTTCGGTGCATTGCCGACCATTGGCGCAAGGTCACGCACCGAGCAGCGAATGCCGATTCGGGCAATATTGCCGGAGGTATCAACATCTTGCGTCCAAGGCTGGGCGATATTTTGTCGGAGTTTTTGTTGATTTTCGTCTTGTTCTTTTTCACTGAAAGTGCGGTCCGTATTATCACGCAGATGGCTTGCACCGATACAATGGGTGGTTTTTGTGTGATCAACAGGGGTGAGATAGCCGTCATAACAAAGTACGGATTGTAGTTTCAGTAAGTTTTCTGATGTCGGAATTTGGCTCACTTGTCCACGGATAGGATAGAGCGGCAGCTTTTTGGTTTGGCTAAAATCGGTGATTTTATAACCGTTGGCAAGTACAACAACCTCGTGTTGTATGACTTCATTTTCTGAGTTAAGGAGCTGCCAGCCGGTTTCGATTTGTGAAAGTGCGGTGATTTTTTGTGAAGTTTTGATTGTTACACCACATTTTTTCAATAATGCAAAAGCATTTTGTACAAATTGACGAGGAGCAAGCCAGCCACCTTGGGAAATAAATCCACCGCTACAAGAAAGGGGTAGCCCTACTTTCTCGCTTAACTGTGCCGCATTGAGTTTTTCAAATAATTCATTCGGTAAACCTAAGCGAGAAATTTTATCTAATTTAACCGCACTTTTCTCATTGTAAGCACACAATGCGACACCACAAAATTGATGTTCGAACTCAATCTGTTGTTCCTCCGCCCAATCCAGTAATTGCTTACCGTAAGCGAATGCGTGAATATAAAAACGTACGGTGAGTTCGTTATCATCACTCAATTGCGGATAAAATGCACCCTGTTTGTTACCGGAAGCATTGAGTGCAGGTTGCTCATCTTCACAATAAAGCGTGATCTTTGCCCCTCGTTTAAGTAAAGAAATGGCTGTGCAAAGCGAAGCGATACCGCCACCGACAATGGCGATGTCTTGTTTTTTCATTTCGGCGGATTTCGGTAAATACCAAGGGGCTGAAAGTGCGGTCGGTTTTGACTGCGTTTTTTGCCCGCTCAAACATTCCCGCTTTTTGCCATAACCTTTGCGTTTCTCTACGCTAAAACCTAAGGAAATCAACCCTTTTCTTACCGCACTTGCAGCCGTGAAGGTGGCAAATGTACCTTTGGGTTTGGTGAGGCGATGCATTTGGCTGTATAGGTTTTCATTCCACATATCCGGATTTTTGCTCGGAGCGAAACCATCTAAAAACCAAGCATCAACGGATTCATTCATATAATCGCCGAGCTGAGGTAAATTTTCTGCTATATCGCCAAGCCATAAATCAAGCGTGGTTTCATTAAAATGAATGCGATAGCAGCCTTGAATAGAGGATTGCCAATAACGTTGTAAGTGCCGGCTTAATTCGACAAACTGCGGATAGGTACGATGGATTTGTTGAAGTGCGGTCAATGGCAGCGGATATTTTTCAAAAGAAATAAAATAAAGACGTTTTAATGACGCATTGGGATGCTGCTGACGAAATTGACGAAATAATCGGGTGACGGCAAAGAAATTTAATCCCGTACCAAACCCTGTTTCTGTAATAACAAAATGTGCGCACCGATGGGTGAGCCAACGTTTCCATAATCGATTGCCCTGTAAGAATACATAGTCCGTTTCTGCTAATCCGTCTTGATTGGAAAAATAAACATCGTCAAATTGATCGGAAACAGGCGTATTTTCTTCATTAAAATGAATTTTTGCGGAGCGAATTAGGTGCATTTTTATTCCTTTCTTGCATGATTGAATTGACTTATAATAACCGAATTTCTCATTATTATGTCGCAGTGGCACAAATCATTGTAGGGTGCCGTTAGGCAAAGCCGTAACGCACCAATAGATGAAATGGTGCGTTATGCAAAGCTAACGCCCCCTACCCAAATAAATATTGGATGTAAAATTATCTTTGTACAACTGAACCATAATACTGAACTTCTTGGCTTATTGAGTTTGTTGGAGGTCTTAACTGGTCAAACAAATGAATTATTGCTTGAAATATTTTTATTTCGTAGTAAGTTTGAGCCGCTATTTTTACATACAAAACAAAAGGAAGAAACAATGAAAAGAGCTGTGATTACAGGCTTTGGTATTATTTCAAGTATCGGTAACAATAAAGAGGAAGTGCTTGCTTCATTGAAAGCCGGTAAATCCGGCATTGAAGTTGTGCCTGAATTTGTGGAAATGAAAATGCGTAGCCATGTAGCAGGCACCATTAAATTGGATCCAAGCGAACACATTGATCGTAAAGTTTATCGTTTTATGGGCGATGCGGCAGCTTATGCTTATCTTTCTATGCGTGAAGCCATTGAAGATGCCGGTTTAACCGAAGATCAAGTTTCCAACGACCGTACCGGGTTGATTATTGGTGCCGGCACGGGCTCTGCGCATAACCAATTGGTTGCCTGCGATGCGGTGCGTGGCCCGCGTGGTGTAAAGGCGATAGGGCCTTATGCCGTGACTAAAACGATGGCATCCAGCGTATCCGCTTGTTTGGCGACACCTTATAAAATTCGTGGCGTGAGTTATTCTATTAGCTCCGCTTGTGCCACTTCTGCACATTGTATCGGTCATGCGTTTGAGCTTATTCAATTAGGCAAACAAGATGTCGTTTTTGCCGGCGGTGCGGAAGAATTATCTTGGGAATGTGCAACCGAATTTGACGCAATGGGGGCGGTTTCAACTAAATATAATGAAACGCCGGAAAAAGCCTCTCGTGCTTATGACGCAAACCGTGACGGTTTTGTTATTGCCGGTGGCGGAGCGGTAGTGGTAGTTGAAGAATTAGAACACGCGCTTGCCCGTGGGGCAAAAATCTATGCGGAAATTGTCGGCTATGGGGCGACCTCCGATGGGTATGATATGGTTGCGCCAAGCGGTGAAGGCGCAGAGCGTTGTATGAAACAAGCGATGGCAACAGTAGACAGCCCGATTGATTACATCAACGTTCACGGTACTTCAACGCCGGTTGGGGATGTAAAAGAACTAGGTGCAATCAAAAATGTATTCGGTTCAAACGTACCGGCGATTTCTTCTACAAAATCAATGACCGGTCACTCATTAGGCGCTGCCGGCGCGCACGAAGCCATTTATACTTTATTAATGCTTGACAATGATTTTATCGCACCAAGTATTAATATCGAAACCTTAGATGAAGCGGCGGAAGGCTGTAATATCGTAACGGAAACCAAAGAAAACGCAGGCTTACAAACCGTTATGTCAAACAGTTTCGGTTTTGGCGGCACGAATGCGACCTTAGTGTTTAAGCGTTATAAAGGTTAATTTTTATTTTGGGAAGTACGGTCGGTTTTTTCAGAATTTGAGCGTTTACTCCGTAGTATCTGAAATTTTAACAACTCCTGTACTTCCTCAAAGTATAGGAGTTTCTTTTTATTATTGGTTGGATTGTTTATATGAGAAAATCAATTTTCTTTGTTTCACTTTTTAGTGGAATTTCATCCGCATTATATGCAGCGGGTAAGCCTCGCCGAGATTTAATTCGTATTGATGCTACCCAACAACGGCAAACGGAACAATTTCTTCCCGATGTCGATGTGAGAATGGATTTTTCTCCGATAAAATCGACCGCACTTTCCTACAATGAATCTCCTTGTTACCCTATTCACCAAATTATCCTTTCCGATTGTTCTGCTGATAATTCCCCAATACAAAGCCGATTTTCTTGGGTGTTAAATCAATCGATTAAGCGATTGAATGTAAAGTTTCAGCACTGCTTCGGAGGTGAAGGCCCAGGCTTGTTGATGAAACAAATGCAAAAAATGCGATTAGGAAATCATTTAATGGAGAGGCTTTTGGGGGAGGGGCGGTCGGCAGCATTTTTATTATGATTTTTTATCAGTCGTCCGATTAGTAAACTATCAGGGGGCGTGCATCGAATACTGTAACCGGCTTTAATATAGGTATTACTTTTCAATCAATCTAAATTTTATTTTATAGCCTATTTTTAGGGGGGGAATATGAATAAACAATGCTTTCGTGTCATCTTCAGTAAAACATTGCAACGTTTAGTGGTGACATCCGAGTTGGCAAAATCGGCGGATAAGTCGAACTCAGGCGAAAAACACCAAAGTGCGGTTGGTTTTGAATCTATTTTGGCAACGCTAAAACCATTATCCTTTAGTTTATTTTGTGTGTTGGGTTTTGTTATGTTTTCCTCGCAAGCAGTTGCCGATACCTTAATTATTAAAGCTGATCCGAATGCGCCGAAAAACCAACAACCGATAGTGCTACAAACTGCGAACGGTCTTCCGCAAGTCAATATCCAAACTCCGAATAATAAAGGTCTTTCTCATAATAAATACCACGATTTCAACGTGGATAAGCAAGGGGCGATTTTAAACAACAGCCGTAAAAATGTGTCAACGCAGCAAGCTGGAATGGTACAAGGCAACCCTTATTTAGCCCGTGGTGAGGCAAAAGTCATCTTAAATGAAGTGACTTCCGGTAACCCAAGCCAATTGAAAGGTTATTTGGAAGTGGCAGGTAAAAAAGCAGAAGTGATTATTGCCAATCCGAACGGATTGTATTGTAACGGTTGTGGTACGATTAATGCCACCCGTAGCACAATGACTACAGGTAAACCGCAGATTAAAGACGGGCAAATAGAAAGTTTTAGAATTGAAAGAGGAAAAGTAAAGGTTAGCGGTAAAGGATTGGATAACAGCCGTATTGATTATACGGATATTCTCGCCCGTGAAGCGGAAATTAATGCAGGCTTATGGGCGGGTAAAAAACTTAATGTAGTAACCGGCAAAAATGAGATTAAACAAGCCGGCCTTGAAAATGCCGATAACGATTTGCAGATTATTCGAACCTCAAATGAAAAACTCGCTGAAAATCAACCGCACTTTGCCTTAGATGTAAGTGAACTGGGCGGAATGTATGCGGGGAAAATCCATTTAATTGGCACGGAGCAAGGCTTAGGTGTGCGCAATGCGGGGCATATTGGTGCGAGTGCCGAAACCTTGATGATTGACTCACAGGGCAAAATTGTCAATAGCGGTACAGTCAATGCTCAGCAACAGATCACGTTAAAGACACCAAAAGAGATTGAAAATAACGGTCGGATTGAAGCGAAAACGCAACATATCAAATTACAATCTAATGCTAACATCAAACAAAACGGTAGTGTTATTGCACAGCGCGGTGGCGTTAGTGCTAAAGCAAAAAACACCATTAGTCAACGTGGAGAGACCGTTGCAAAAGGTAAAATCAGCTATAAAGCCAATGATATCAATGCGACACCATACGCATTGATTGCAGCCGGTGTAACGACCACTCAATCGGCTAATGGTGAAACACGCCAATTAGATAGCCAATCGGCACAAGGTTCAAATATTGATATTCAAGCAGAGAATAAGGTGCAACTTGCCGGTCGTCATATAGCAAGCGGTCAACTTAATATCAATGCTCAATCGGTCAATTTAGGTAAGAGTCAAAACAATGCTTATGATATTGCTGTCATTGCTAAATTAGGTGATGTACAAGCCGATGAAAGTCAATTAAGTGCGGTTGAAAATTTAACGATTTCTACGCCAAAAACACTTTCAACCCAAAACAGTCAGCTTGTTGCAAATCGTATTCAAACATCGCAACAAAATTTACATACTCCAAATGCACTATGGCAACAATCGGGTACGGGTGATTTTAGCCTGAACGCTCGCTATATTCAGAACCAAGCCGGTACCTTTAGCACAGGTGGCAATTTTAATGTAAATGCCGATGATATTGACAATACCTCAGGACGATTAATTGCCGGTCAAAATCTCACAATAAAGGTTTCTGATAAACTCAATTCGGCACAAGGCACGTTGTTTGCGAACAACAGCCTTAGTTTACAAGCTAATCAATTAATGAATACCAATGGGCTTATTAAAAGCCTCGGTAATATGTCTCTCAGTACCCGAGATATCTCCAATCAGCAAACTAATACAAGTGATAATACACAGAAAGGGATTATTGCCTTAGGTCATCTCGCTATAAACAGTGCAACAGTGGATAATACGCTCGGTTTTATCGGGAGCAATCAAAATTTGGCGATAAATGCGGATAAGCTACTCAACGATTCAGGCAAAGTGTATTCCACTCAACAAGCCGAATTACGTTTGAACAATGGGTATTATAGTCGTGGCGGACAATTGCAAGCAGGCTCATTATCTATTACAACGCCAATTATTGAACAGCACCAAGGGAATATTACCGTAAATCATCAGCTTGAGATAATAGGCGACAGCTTGGTATCAGCGAACCATTCCGACATTTCCGCCAATGACATCAATATGAGGCTGGCAAAATCCTTGACTCAATCTGAAAGTGCTATTTTAGGTAATCACTCGGTTGTTATTGATGTGAAAGGTGGATTGGATAACATAAATTCAACGGTTGCGAGTCGCCATAATGATTTGGTGATTAATACCAATAATGCGACCTTAAATAATACAAAGGGTACGCTATTTGCTAAGCAAAATTTTCGTCTTAATAGTGGAAATTTGAATAATGATGAGGGAATTGTACAGAGTAAATCAAATGCCACATTGCGTATAGGCGAATTGAGTAATAAAGACGGCGTAATAATGGCAAATAATGCTGAGGTTATCAGTGCCGGAATTAATAATGAGAAGGGTACTGTATTTACCCATACCACACTGAATATCGTCTCAAATGCGTTAAATAATGCCAAAGGTTCAATTATCAGCCAAGGTGAACTAAATACTAATACGCAAGGAGCGGCATTAAATAATCTTCAAGGACAAATTTTTGCAAATACGGTTAAATTAAATAGCGGAGCAATTAATAATCAACAAGGTTTATTACGAGCAGACAAAACACTTGCTATTGATACCAACAATCAACAACTTAATAATCAGCAAACGCAAGAAAAAAACCAAGGCATTATAGGGCTAGGTTCGGTTGTATTAAATAACATTAGTCAGCTTAATAATACCCAAGGCAGAATTGCAACGACTGAAAATTTGGCAATTAATACCCGAACGTTCACCAATACAAAAGGTATGATTAATGCACAAGGTCAAACTGAAGTTCAGGCAGATCAAATTGATAACCAAACCGGTACTATCTGGGGAGCAAATACACACTTAAATGCGACAACAATTAATAATCAGAAACATGCCTCAAATGGTTCATTGATTGGTGCAAATGATACATTAAACATTATTGCAACACAGATTAATAACCAGCAAACCGTTGCAACCGGAAGTAAACCAAAACAGGGGCTGCAAGCTAAAAATATTCAACTCAATACCTCTGAGTTAAACAATCAACAAGGCGGTATTTATGCTAGCAATAGCTTATCTGCCGCAATTAAGAACCGGTTTAATAATCAAGCAGGCGAATTTTTAGCAGGGCAAATGGCAAAAATTCATTCACAAGGGAATCAATTAGTCGTCGATAACCTTGGGGGAACGATTGAAGCCGGTCAACAGCTGAATTTAAAAGCCAAAACCTTACAAAATGAAGGTACGATTAAAACCCAAGGTGATGCTGAAATTGCGCTTATTGACAGCTTTACCTTAAACCAATCTTTCCAAGTGGGAAATAATCTAACATTTAGTACCCTTGGTGATTTTGTGAATAATGTGAAACAAATTGTTGGCAATCAGGCTTTTTTCAAGGCTGCAAATTTAATGAATAATAATAAAGATGCTGAAATCTCAGCACATCGTACACTCATTAATGCCGAAACTATTACGAATTACGGGTTATTAGACGGTACGGAAAATATTCTTAAAACCGGCACGTTAAATAACATTGGTACAGGCCGAATTTACGGTAATCATTTAGCCATTCAAGCGGAGAAACTGAATAATCTCAATCAAGGTGATAAATCGGCAACTATTGCGGCACGTGAGCGTTTAGATTTAGCGGCGGGTACATTAATCAACCGTGATCACAGCTTGATTTTCACAGCCGGTGAAATTGCTATCGGTCGTCAATTGAATGATCAAAATCAAGCGGTCGGTTATGCTCAATTTGTGGATAACGGCAGTGCGACTATTGAAGCCTTGGGGAATGGTGAGATTAAAACGGAACGCTTATTAAACCACGATCTTCATTTAAAACTGGGAGAGCATCATACCGATGAGCATATTATCGAATATGCACCTTCAAAAAATTCAAAACGTTATGCGTTACTCAATAAAAATGGCGGTGAGGGGTATTTTGATCTAAAAAATAACAGCAAACACGATTCCAACTCTTATTTTATTTTAAAAGACGGTACGAGAATCGCTTCCCGTTATTGGACAACCTGGGATTATAATCGCCATACCATAACCAGCACCATTGAACATCGTGATCCGGCTAAAATTCTCATCGGTGGTACTTTGTCGCTTTCCGGTTCGGATTTAGAGAATAATGCTTCTACGTTATCTGTCGGTAAAGCGTTGTTGTTAGGTGATAGTATTTTTACGAGAAACGAAAACAACGGTAATTTAACGGCAGGAGGCGTTACCCTAAAAAATATTGATATTCTCGGGGATATTGATGTGACGGATACCGGAAAGTGGAACAGTTTTGGAAAAGAGCGTCATCGTTATGGAGCAAGGGGTAAAAAACGTTGGGCTGTTTATGGCAAAGGAAAAGGCGATTTTAATGAAATACACCCGACAGAGCATTTTACATTTAATAAAGTGTTAAATGACATCGGCAATGAGGTTATCGGCACAAATACGGCAATTGATAGCAAATCCAATTCAGCAAAGGTTGAATTAAAAACCATTAAAACATTAACCCTATCGACACCAATCGAGAAAGGAAATCCTGCCATTCCAACAAGAGCGGTCATATCCGGGCAAGTTTCTGCGAGCCACCCTGAAAAATTGGGGGATAATAGTCTGCCGGTGATCAAAACCCATTTGGCAGAAATCACCTTACCGAAAGCCAGCTTGTATCAAATTAATCCTGAAGCACCAAATGGTTATTTAGTGGAAACGGACAGCAAATTTACCGATCGCAAAAAATGGCTTAGTTCCGATTATATGTTTAATGCCTTGCGTTATGATCACAACAACGTACAAAAACGCCTTGGTGACGGTTTCTATGAACAACGTTTAATCAACGAACAAATTAACCAATTAACAGGTCGCCGTTTCTTAGAGAATTACAGCTCAGACTTTGAACAGTACAAAGCCTTAATGAACAACGGGGTTTATTATGCCAATAAATTTAATTTAACCCCGGGAGTGGGCTTAACGGCTGCACAAATGGCGGAATTGACTTCCGATATGGTCTGGCTGGTGAACAAAGACATCACCTTACCGAGCGGTAAAACCTTAACCGTACTCACTCCACAAGTTTATCTGGTTGCCCGCAACCTTGATGTGACCACACAAGGGGCGTTAATCTCGGCACGAGAAATCAGTGGAAATATCAAGGGTAACATTACAAATAGCGGCACCATTGCAGGTCGAAATCTGACCGCACTTTCAGCAGAACATTTGAATAATCAAGGGATTGTGCTGGGCAGTAGTGTTAATTTACTTGCCAAACAGAAGTTGGTGAACCTTGGCGGCAAAATTCAAGCCTTGGATTCTGCGGTACTGATTGGAAATCAGGGTGTAGAGATTGCAAGTCAAACCAACAGTTCAGCTAATCATGATGCCTTTGGCAATCAATTTGCCCACACCAATCTTAATCGCCAAGCGGAAATTGATGTGAAGGGGCAGTTGCAAATTTTCAGCCCGAAAGATGTAACGTTAAAAGCAGCGAATCTGAATGCGGATGTTATCCATATTCAAGGGGATAATGTGGAGGTCGGCACGGTATCGACAAGCAATAAGCAGCATTATAACGCCAACTCGGATAATTATTCTCGCTTAGACCAACAGCAAGAAATCGGCTCAAAACTGAATGCAGCTAATCATATTTCCATTCTCAGCGAAAATGCGACCACCGTTCGCCAAGCTGCTTTACATAGCAATAACGGCACGATAGCCATCACATCAATCAATGGCGATATACAGATTCAAGAGGGACGTAATAAAGAACAACTTGCATTTGTAGCCAAAAGTACGCACAGCGGCACGTTGCAAAAAACAACCATCACTACAAAACACGACCACCGCTACGATGTAGCAGAAGGTTCGGCGATTGATGGAAATCGTATCTTATTGCGTGCCGATAAGGGCAATGTTACCGTGCAGGGGTCTTCTGTGGTGGGCGAAAAAGGCTTTAGCGCAATCGCGCAGAATATTGCAATCCAAGAAGCGGAAAATAGAATTTTTGAACAAGATTTTGAAAAAACGAGCAAATCGGGCTTGATGGGTAGTGGAGGCTTTGGTTTTAGTGTTGGAATGCGTAAAGAAAGCGTGGAGAACGACCAAACCAAATACTACGCCCAAAAAAGCCAAGTGGGGAGTTTGAACGGTGATACCACGCTGATAGCAGATAAACAGTATCGCCAAAGTGCCAGCCACGTGACTTCGGTGAAAGGGGACGTCTCTATTCAAGCCGAACAAGCGGATATAGCGGCAGCAAGTGATAAATACGAAACCAACTATAAACGCACTTTTGAGCAGAAGGGATTGACGATAGCGATTAACACCCCAATCCAAGCAGCGATAAATGCGGTAAAACAAGTGGCGGATTCCGTACAAACGGTGGGAGAAAGCAAAGACAATCGAATTAATGCCATGGCGGCAGCCAATGCGGGTTGGACGGCTTACCGAGCAGGGCAAACCCTTGGGCAGGTGGGTAAATCTCTAGGTGAATTAATGCAAAATGGCACCGTACCCACAGAAGCGGTGAGTGTCTCCATTACTTACGGTGAACAAAAAAGTGAAGAAACCCGCCATACCGAAGGCAGCACGGCAAATAACAGCCAAGTGAATGCCGGCGGTAAGGTGATGATTCAAGCAAGCGGAGCCGGCAAGCAATCCAATATCAATATCATCGGCTCAGATGTGGGTGGTAAACAAGGCACTGCCCTTATTGCCGACAATGACGTGAATCTCACCGCCCAACAGCAAACCCACAAAGAGCGTAGCCGAAATAAATCCAGCGGATTTAATGCCGGCGTTGCCTTGGCAGTAGGCAAAGGCGTGTCTTTCGGCATCACGGCAGGAGGCAATTATGGCAGAGGCTATGGCAATGGTGATGATGAAACCTATCGAAACAGCCATATTGGCGATAGTTCAAGCCAAACCCTGATTCAAGCGGGCAATAATGCCACAATCAAAGGAGCACAAGTGCAGGGCAAAGGAGTAACCCTAAATGCCGAAAATCTGCATATCGAAAGTTTACAGGATAAGATGAAGTATCAAGGTAAACAAATGAATGTGAGTGGACAAGTCACCGTAGGTTACGGCTTTGCTATGGGAAGTGGTGGTTATGGTAACTCTAAAGTGAATTCCGATTATGCGAGCGTGAAGGCTCAAGCAGGGATTTTTGCCGGCGATGAGGGCTATCAAATTAATGTGGGTAATCATGTTAATCTTATCGGAGGTGCAATTCTTTCTGATGCTGAAGCATCAAAAAATAAACTCTCTGCCAGAATGTTTAGTTTTAAAGAAATAGAAAATCACGCCAATACTCAAGCAAGTGCAGTAGGATTAGCGGCAGGATTTTCAGTTGGGCGGGACCAAACCTCTGAGGAAGATAAGGAAAAGAATAATACTTATCGTAAACAAAGGGAGGAAAAGGGAGAAACTTTTGAACAAGCGAATCCAAATAAAGCAAATCGTAGCCCGATTGGATTTGGCTTAGGTGAAAATGATGTACACAGTGCTGATTTTTACGCATTGGCTAAAATTGGCTTAACCAATTTATTGGGAAATACGAAAAAAGCTGAAAATACATCAAGCACCACCTTATCTGTTATCAGTGAGGGGCAATTTGATATTAAAGATCCTCAGGGGCAAGAAAATATCAAACAAATTACGAAAGGCACAAACACCCAAACCAACAGTTTACAAAAACAGGATTATCGAGCTTTGCAGAAAGAAGTCGAAACGGATTTGGCGATTAAGAAATCTTTCCATTCAACTGTTGCAGACTTAACGGATGAGGCTTATCGCACAATGTTTATCTCTGAACATCGGATGATGACGGTGGAAACAGATGAAAAGGGTATTCCAATAGAAGATCAAGCAGTTTTAGACAAAATTTATGGTGAAGCGGATAAAGCTGGGATAGATAGAGAAACATATTTAAAAGCACAATTAGATAAAGGTCGCAATATTTATCGGTTAAGAGAAGTCTCTGATCAAGAGCGTCAAAACTTGAAGCAAGTAACTTACACCGATCCTGTAACGGGAAAAACCGAAATAAGAACGGTCGTGGCGTTTAACGGCATTTTCAATGATGAAAACGCCGCAGCAAAATTTGTTTCTCAAAATTATATAGCTCAGAAAGGAGAAAGCGGAAATATAGATAAAAGAATCTATAAGGATATGTATTTTGTCCATCATCCTAAAGCTTCTAATCCTATTTCCGAATTAATGGTTGCTGGTTATGAAAAAATGTTTGAAAGTTCTTTGGGAAATTTGTTAGGAATGGATAACTCCAGCTTACAGGCGAAGGGATTAATGGAACATTATGGCAAAAATAATCTTTTTATCGGTGCACATAGTCGAGGTACTTTGACCGTTGCTAACGCATTAAATGCCTTAGATACCAAAGAAAATCAGGAAAAGAAAATACTTTCCGGTACATTAGTTAAAATGGTTGGTCCGGCTGCCGATGTAACGCGTTCTGATAATAGATTAAGCCGATTACAAACGGGTGAATCAAGAAATGAATCCAATAAGGAAGGTTCTATTCGTATTGAAAATCACGAATCAGATCCGGTGGGAAGTATGCCTTTATTGCTTGGTGGAAATCCGGCAACGATGAATGACAATGAACATAATCATTGGCTAGGTAAAAAGATTCTAAATATGTTTGGTGATGATTCCTCCGTCCATAACTGCCATGGATTAGGACAAGAGCAATGTGTAACCGATGGTTATCGGAGAAAAGATGATTTAATGATGAATAAAGAACAACGTATTTATGAGTTAAATAAAAAAATAGGAGAATCAAAATGATGAAAAAATGCGGTGGTATAACGCTTTCTGTAGTATTGCTATTAGGTTGCTCTTTTGGTGGCTTTAAGCCCCCCCCCCCCTATTTTTTTTGGCGGCTTCATAATTTTGAAGAGTTGTATCCGCGTTCAGATGAACGTAGTTTCATTAAATATATTCATAGAAAAAAGGAAGATATGATAGTTTGCGGTATGGATCCTGTTGTTGGGGGAAGCTTCAAACCTAAAGCTAATCTTTGCATGGAAAGTAAAGGTTGGTATTTAGAAGGTGGACCTGCTTGTGAAAATGAGTTTATGTGGAACGATTTACCTTGTATAGAATGGCGAGCTAAGCATAGCAAACCGGATGCTAAGCCTTGGAAATAAATGCTTTACAATCGGAAAATCAAATTTTTGAACAAGATTTTGAACAAGATTTTGAAAAAACGAGCAAATCGGGCTTGATGGGTAGTGGAGGCTTTGGTTTTAGTGTTGGAATGCGTAAAGAAAGCGTGGAGAACGACCAAACCAAATACTACGCCCAAAAAAGCCAAGTGGGGAGTTTGAACGGTGATACCACGCTGATAGCAGATAAACAGTATCGCCAAAGTGCCAGCCACGTGACTTCGGTGAAAGGGGACGTCTCTATTCAAGCCGAACAAGCGGATATAGCGGCAGCAAGTGATAAATACGAAACCAACTATAAACGCACTTTTGAGCAGAAGGGATTGACGATAGCGATTAACACCCCAATCCAAGCAGCGATAAATGCGGTAAAACAAGTGGCGGATTCCGTACAAACGGTGGGAGAAAGCAAAGACAATCGAATTAATGCCATGGCGGCAGCCAATGCGGGTTGGACGGCTTACCGAGCAGGGCAAACCCTTGGGCAGGTGGGTAAATCTCTAGGTGAATTAATGCAAAATGGCACCGTACCCACAGAAGCGGTGAGTGTCTCCATTACTTACGGTGAACAAAAAAGTGAAGAAACCCGCCATACCGAAGGCAGCACGGCAAATAACAGCCAAGTGAATGCCGGCGGTAAGGTGATGATTCAAGCAAGCGGAGCCGGCAAGCAATCCAATATCAATATCATCGGCTCAGATGTGGGTGGTAAACAAGGCACTGCCCTTATTGCCGACAATGACGTGAATCTCACCGCCCAACAGCAAACCCACAAAGAGCGTAGCCGAAATAAATCCAGCGGATTTAATGCCGGCGTTGCCTTGGCAGTAGGCAAAGGCGTGTCTTTCGGCATCACGGCAGGAGGCAATTATGGCAGAGGTTATGGCAATGGTGATGATGAAACCTATCGAAACAGCCATATCGGCGATGGCTTAAGCCAAACCCTAATTCAAGCAGGCAATAATGCCACAATCAAAGGTGCACAAGTGCAGGGCAAAGGAGTAACCCTAAATGCCGAAAATCTCCATATCGAAAGCTTACAGGATAAGATGAAATACCAAGGTAAACAAATGAATGTAAGCGGACAAGTCACCGTAGGTTACGGCTTTGCTATGGGAAGTGGTGGTTATGGTAACTCTAAAGTGAATTCCGATTATGCGAGCGTGAAGGCTCAAGCGGGGATTTTTGCCGGCGATGAGGGCTATCAAATTAATGTGGGTAAGCACACCAATCTAAAAGGCGGTTTAATCACCTCAAGCCAGCAAGCGGAAAATGAGAGCAAAAACCGTTTCAGCACAGGCACGCTCACAGCCCAAAACATCGAAAACCATGCAAATTATAAAGGCACCGCCTTTGGTGTTTCAGGTTCGGCAAGTATGGGCGGAGGCGAAGCTGCAAAAGAAGTTGGTGGAGCTAAATTGATGTCGTTTGGTTCAAACACTGTTGAAACCGACAAAGATAGAAATGGCAACCCAACCAAAACATTAAAAGGTGATTTTAATGGGGGACTTTCAGCCGGTATTGGTTATGACAAGGAGTCTAAATCTAGTATCACGCACAGCGGCATTAACACGAAAAACATCGAAATTAGGGATAAAACGGCTCAACTTGAAAAGACGGGTAAAACCGTAGATGAAACCTTATCCGAAGTAAAAACGGAAGTAACGACCGAAACCGCTCAAGCGAATTCGGGCAAGTTGGACAATCAGTTTGATAAAGACAAGGTATTAAAAGAGTTAAACGTTCAAGTGAAAGTGACGAAAGACTTTAGAGAAAATGCGTTCAGCACAATAAACGCCTATGTAGAACCAAAACAAGCGGAATTACGAGCCAAAATTAAAGAAGCGAAAACGGAGGAAGAAAAGACCGCACTTTATAATGAAATCTATAAACTGCAATATCAGAAACGGTTGCTTGAAACGGTGGTTGGCATAGCAAGCGGAACGCCTGAAATCGCCATCACCCAAGGCACGTTACAACTTGCTGCCACCAAAATGCGAGAAGAAACGCTGAAAAACTCACGTTTATTTAAGGGAATTAAAGATGCGAAAACAGGACAGATTTTACGCAATGATTCCTATGACAGTGGGTATTTTGATGGTGTGAAACTTGGTGGGGTAAGGATTGATTTAGATGCGATTTGTGGTAAAGGACACTATAGATGTTCAAAAAATATTGATGGTTCTGTCACTTATATAGGTGATAACAGTGGGCATCTATCAAAGTTACAAGATGCAATCAATATGAATAAAAATCCTGATGCTGAAAAATTATATGGTTTAACAGGGGGATTTCAAGCAATTCAAGGTGGTTGGTACACACAACTAGGAGTATTGCCGTATAAAGTAGATAGTCTATCAGATCAATTAATTGAATCATTTGCAGGTACACATGATTATTTAGGTGGGCAACTACCTCATTGGTATAACTCTGTAGGTAATACTTCAGAAAATAGAAAAACTATAGACAATATTGGTGCGGGAATTACTACAGGAGTTGCTATCCATATCAGCGCACCATTTGCTTTATCAGATCTTATGTCCTCTGATTTCGTAGAAATCCTAAATCAACTAGGAGGGCTATGATGTTTAATCGTATATACATTGCTTTTTCTGTTTTGTTTTTAAGTAACTGTGTTGTTACTTTTGATTACATTATTCCTCGACCTTCCGATGTAAGTTTAATACAGAGAAAAGATACTATTGGTAACACCGATGCTAAACAAAGATGGAAAGATATTTTATCTTGTGGTGGTGTTAAAACAAAAGATGGTAATTTTTTCTATATACTATTTTATGATGAAGAGCGTAAAAAATATAAAGATTCATTTTCTAAAGATAGAGAAATATCTACAAGTTTAGATGATCTCAACTATCATTTAGCTTTTAATGAATGTATAAAAAAAAAAGAATTATATTTTTATTCCTGAATACCAATGTAGAGAAAAGAAAATTTGTAATGAATAATTTCTTATTGAATTTAAATATTATTTTAATTCCTTCAGATGAAGTATTTTTTGAAACCCATGATTTAATCGGTGGACAGACTTGGGGATTTTATGACAAAGATGGAAATACTGCAGAAAAAGATCCAATAACAAAAGTTCGTGCGGATATTACAACTGTGGTGGCAATTCCTGTAGCCGCTCCATTTGCCTTATCTGATGTAATGTCATCCGACATGGTAGAAGTTCTGATGAAAATAGGGGGGCAATAATATGAATAAAAGTTTATTAATCATATTAGCATCATCAACTTTATTATCATCTTGTTATTATTCAAAGGGATGTATATATACTCCTCAGATGGTTAATTGCTATATTGATAAAGGAAGGGTATATCCTTTAATAGCTGGATATCAAAAACAAAATACAATAGGAAGTACCGACTCAATTCAAAGGTGGAAAGATATACTGATGTGTGGAGGAACATATGGAGATATAAATTTAAAAAATTACCCTACAGATTATAAAATTAGAGGGAAACACTATAAGGATCTTGATGAGTGTATGGAACAGAAAGGATATATTTATTTTCACCCGGCAGAATGTGGTACACAAAATCCTAAATGGAGTACGGGAAAATGTAATTTGTGACAGCCGGAGGCACATTGACGGTTGCTAACGCATTAAATGCCTTAGATACCAAAGAAAATCAGGAAAAGAAAATACTTTCCGGTACATTAGTTAAAATGGTTGGTCCTGCTGCCGATGTAACTCGCTCTGATAATAGATTAAGCCGATTACAAACGGGTGAATCAAGAAATGAATCCAATAAGGAAGGTTCTATTCGTATTGAAAACCACGAATCAGACCCGGTAGGAAGTTTGCCTTTATTGCTTGGCGGAAATCCGGCAACTATGAAGGATAATGAACATAATCATTGGCTAGGTAAAAAGATTCTAAATATGTTTGGAGATGATTCATCAGTACACAATTGTCATGGATTAGGACAAGATCAATGTGTAACCGATGGTTATCGGAGAAAAGATGATTTAATGATGAATAAAGAACAACGTATTTATGAGTTAAATAAAAAAATAGGAGAATCAAAATGATGAAAAAATGCGGAGGTATAACGCTTTCTGTAGTATTGCTATTAGGTTGCTCTTTTGGTGGCTTTAAGCCCTCCCCCCCCTATTTTTTTTGGCGGCTTCATAATTTTGAAGAGTTGTATCCGCGTTCAGATAAACGTAGTTTAGTTAAATATGTTTCTAGAAAAGAAGAAGATATGCGAGCTTGTGGTATGGATCCTGTTGTTGGGGGAAGCTTCAAACCTAAAGCTAATCTTTGTATGGAAAGTAAAGGTTGGTATTTAGAAGGTGGACCTGCTTGTGAAAATGAGTTTATGTGGAACGATTTACCTTGTATAGAATGGCGAGCTAAGCATAGCAAACCGGATGCTAAGCCTTGGAAGTAGGTAATAGTAGATTAAGCCGATTACAAACTGGTGAATCAAGAAATGAATCCAATAAGCAAGGCTCTATCCGTCTTGAAAATAATGCCTTTAGGCAGTTTGCCGGTATTGCTTGGAGGTAATCCATCAACAACGGCAGAAAATCATCTGAATAGAGGTTGGATACAAAGAACATTAGATATGTTTAGCGATGAACGTTCATCAGTACACAATTGCCATGGGTTAGGGCAGAAACAATGTGTAACTGACGGTTATCGAAAAGAAGGAGATTTAATAATGAATAAAGAACAACGTATTTATGAGTTAAATAAAAAAATAGGAGAATCAAAATGATGAAAAAATGCGGTATAACGCTTTCTGTAGTATTGCTATTAGGTTGCTCTTTTGGTGGCTTTAAGCCCCCTCCCCCCTATAATTTTTGGCGTCTCCATAATTTTGATGAGTTGTATCCGAGATCAGATAAACGTAGTTTAGTCAAATATGTTGATAGAAAAGAAAAAGATATGCGAGCTTGCGGTATGGATCCTGTTGTGGGGGAAAGTGATTACCCTGAAGTGAATTTGTGCTTAGAGAAAAAAGGCTGGTATTTAGAAGGCGGTCCTGTTTGTGAAGAAAGGACAATGTGGAATAGACCATTATGTATTGAGTGGCGAGCCAAACATAGCAAACCGGATGCGAAGCCTTGGGGTAAATGATTGACAAGCCGGGCTATGGCTTCTCCGCTTCAGGCAGCTACAGCCAATCAAAAATCAAATCGGATTATACCAGTGTGGTGGAGCAATCGGGGATTTATGCCGGTGATGAGGGGTATCAAATTAATGTGGGTAATCATACTCACCTAAAAGGCGGCTTAATCACTTCAAGCCAACAAGCGGAAAATGAGGGCAAAAACCGTTTCAGCACAGGCACGCTCACAGCCCAAAACATCGAAAACCATGCAAATTATAAAGGCAGTGCTTTTGGTGTTTCAGGTTCGGCAAGTGTTGGTGGAGGCGAAGCTGCAAAAGAAGTTGGTGGAGCTAAATTGATGTCGTTTGGAAACAATACGCAAGAACAAACGATTGATATAAGGACAGGTGATATTACAACCAAAACAGAAGGACAATTTTCTGTGAGTAAATCGATTGGTTTTGGTTATGACAAAGACAGCCAATCAAGTATCACCCAAAGCGGCATTAATACCGCCAATATTGAAATTCGTGATGCAAATGCTCAATTAAATAAAAATGGGAAAACTGTTGCGGAGACTTTATCAGCAATTAGGACGGATGTTACCACGGAAAGTGCGGTCAAAAATTCGGGAGTTTTAGTGAATAATTTTGATAAAGACAGAATTCAAAAAGAACTCAATACACAGCTTGCCGTTACTCAAGCATTTGATTCAAATCGCCAAGAAGTTAAGGCTGAATTGCTTGATAAGGCGGATAAGCTCTTTGAGAAAGCAAAATTAGAGCGTTATAAAAACGGAGGTAATGAAACGGAGAAATCAAGGGAATTAGAAACCGAAGCACATAAGATTTCTCAATTAACGAGTTATGTTGATACGGCATTAGGGGCAGCATGGGGTTCTATTGATAGTCTTTCAACAGCCGTATTACAAGTTACGGCACAACACGCAGATTATGCTAAAAATGCAGGGACTCATATTACAGCCGGTTCTATTTACAAAGTTGATTGCTCAGGTAGTGCAGCTCAACGCTATTGTAGAGAGGTGGATGATAAAACCAGAAAAACAGAATGGGAGGGCGGAGCTAGAGAAATTTACGACATTAATGACATTCACAATAAGGATGGTAAAAACGTAATTATTTCTAATCCTGGGATTTATAACAGTAAATATGAAGCTTTCAGTAATGCAGTGAAACAAAATCCAGATGCTGCAGAAAATGGTAATCTTTATGTTGTATTGAATAGTCCGAGTTATGAAGGAATACCGTTTCTTTCCGAAGTATTATTTTATGCTTCATATGATAAATTAAACGAAACTATCAGAGCTAAATTACCGTTAACCTATGCGGAAAGAACTAATGTACTATTGAATAAATATGCCGCAATAAAGGGGCTAACATTGGAGAAAAGTAACCATAGTCGAGGCTCTTTAACGGAAAGTGTCTCACTGCAATATACCAATAACCATTTCAAAGACAAGAACGGTAAGCCGATTCCAATACCATTAGAAAAAGTTCGTTTTGTAGGGGCTGCAGCAAATGCAGAACGTTACTATGGTGTATCTCTACTACATTTGGTCAAGCTTCCCACAATCAGGATTTTGTGGTATTACTCTCCGGTGGTTTTATAGTAGATGTGCCTAAAGCATTAATTACCCTAAATATAACAAAACCCTACCATCGCAGGGTTTTACCTATTATTAATGATTAGTTTGCAATACCTTTATGTCTTAATAAGGCGTCTAATTGCGGTTCGCGTCCGCGGAAGCGTTTAAACAGTTCCATTGGTTCTTCAGAACCACCACGGGTTAAGATTTCATCTAGGAAAGATTTTCCGGTGATCGGGTTAAAGATGCCTTCTTCTTCAAAGCGTGAGAAAGCATCGGCTGAGAGAACTTCCGCCCATAAATAGCTATAGTAACCTGCGGCATAACCACCTGCGAAAATGTGACTGAAACTGTGCGGAGCTCTTGCCCAATCTACGCTTTTAATCACTGCAACTTGAGATTTTACCGCTTTTAAAGTGTCCAAAATTTGATTGACTTTTTCCGGCTCAAAAGTGTGATGTAAGCGGAAATCGAAAATGCCAAATTCAAGCTGACGTAAGATAAACATTGCTGCTTGGAAGTTTTTGGCTTTCAATAGTTGGGTGAGCTTTTCTTTTGGCAATGGTTCTCCTGTTTCATAATGACCGGAAATAAACGCTAAGGCCTCTTCTTCCCAGCACCAGTTTTCCATAAATTGACTTGGTAATTCTACCGCATCCCAAGGTACACCGTTGATACCGGCGACATCAGACACATCAATTTGAGTGAGCATATGGTGAATACCATGACCGAATTCGTGGAATAGCGTTGTGACTTCGTCATGTGTGAATAAAGCCGGTTTGTTGCCGATAGGTGCGTTAAAGTTACAGGTTAAATAGGCAATCGGTGTTTGGATTGAACCGTCAAGTTTGCGTTTTCTGCCGATACAATCATCCATCCACGCACCACCACGTTTGTTTTCACGAGCGTAAAGATCGAGATAAAAACTTCCGCGGATTTGATCTTTTTCGTCAATTAAATCAAAGAAACGAACGTCTTTGTGCCAAGTATCTACATCAAAACGTTCTATCGCACGGATATTGAAAATACGTTTAACCAACTCAAATAGACCGGAAATAACGCGATCTTCAGGAAAATACGGGCGAAGTTCTTCATCGTTAATGGCGTATAAATGTTGTTTTTGTTTTTCGCTGTAAAAACCGATATCCCAAGGAGCAAGCTCCGTTACGCCAAAGTTTTTTTCACAATAGTCTTTCAGTTCTTGTAGTTCTTTTTCTCCCTGTGGTTTTGCCCGTTCTGCCAAACTATCTAAGAAATCTAAAACTTGCTGTGGGTTTTCTGCCATTTTGGTGGCAAGAGAAAGCTCGGTGTAAGTGTTAAAGCCGAGTAATTTTGCCAATTCTACGCGTAAGGTCAGGATTTCTTCCATAACTTGACTGTTATCCCATTTACCGGCATTTGGTCCTTGGTCTGAAGCTCTTGTGGTGTAGGCTCGATACATTTCTTCACGTAACGCACGGTTTTCACAATAGGTCATTACAGGTAAATAGCTTGGAATTTCAAGGGTAAATCGGTAGCCTTTTAAATCTTTATTTTCGGCGGATTGTTTTGCGGCCAGTAGGGCGGATTCCGGTAAGCCTGTGAGTTCCGCTTCATCTTCTATCACTTTTTCCCACCCCATTGTGGCATCAAGTACGTTATTACTGAATTGTGAGTTGAGTTCGGATAGGCGGGATGAAATTTCGCCGTAACGTTTTTGTTTTTCCTCTGATAAAGCGATTCCGGAAAGATCGAAATCACGTAGTGAATTTTCAATGGCTTTTTTTTGCGCTACGGAATAAGTGGTAAATTCAGGGCTGTTTTTAAGTGCTAAATAAGCGTTATAAAGTCCTTTATGCTGTCCCACCCAAGTGCTGTATTCGGAAAGTAATGGAAGGCAGGCTTGATAGGCTTCACGTAATTCCGGACTATTCTTCACCGAATTTAGATGAGAAATCGGCGACCAAGCACGGCTTAGACGATCGCTGACTTCCGTTAAAGGCGAAATGAAGTTTTCCCAAGTAAAATGCGGTTGATTTAGCACTTGTTCTATCGTATCACGACAATCTTGAATGAGTTTTTCAACAGCGGGTTGAACGTGTTCAGGGGTAATTTGTGAGAAAGGCGGTAGGCCTTGGAGATTAAGTAGTGGATTTGACATAAATGTTCCTTTTTCTAAAACCGTTCTTTATGTGGCTGCAAATTCTATAATATCAAGGTTGAAAAATCTAAAAAATCAGCAATAATTGCTCACATTCTATGATTCTAGGAACATTATGAAGTACATTTATATTTTATTGGGGTTTCTTTCTCTTGGGCTCGGTATCATTGGTATTTTTCTTCCGATTTTGCCGACAACGCCGTTTCTTTTACTTACTTTATTTTTCTTTGCTAAAGGTTCAAAACGTTTGGAGACTTGGTTTCTTAGTACTGCCGTTTATCAAAAGCATTTGAAATCTTTTAATGAACGCCGTGCAATGACAAAGAAAACGAAGATTTCTATTTTGTTTGTTTCAACAATGATGTTGCTAATCGGTTTTTATTTTACACCTAGTGTGATTGGCAGAAGCGTTATTGCTGTGTTGATCGCCGTAAAATATTGGTTTTTCTTATTTTGGATTAAAACTGAAGAAATGGAAAACGAGGCTGAAAATGAATAACTTTTCCTTATTCGGTTTAAAAAGTGCGGTCATTTTTTCCGTTCTTTTTCTTCTGAGTGGCTGTGATAAATTAAATAGTCCAAAGACGCAGAAAAACCAAACTGAATCAACAAGTTCGGTAACGCAGTCTGTTCCTAAAACGGTGGAATCTTATCGTGAGAAACTGATTCGTGGCATAAGATTTGAGCCTGTTTTAGAGCCTTGGCAAGTAAAAGAGGAAGAACAACTTTCGCTTATTCGTGATTTATTTGAGGGGTTGACGGCTTATGATGAGCAAGGAAATATTGTACCGGCAGCCGCCGAAAGTTGGCAAACGCAAGATAATAAAATATGGCGGTTTGTGTTACGTGAAGGTTTAATGTGGTCAAATGGCGAACCTTTAACGGCGCAAGATTTTGTGTTTTCTTGGCAGACACTTTCCCAATCGCAAACACCGCTGAAATCTTATTTATTATATTTAAATTTGAAAAATGCAAAATCGGTACTGGATAAAAAACAGCAGCCTGAAAATCTTGGAATCTCTGCCGAAAATGACCGCACTTTATTAATTTCTTTGGATAAACCTACCCCTTATTTACCTGAAATGCTGGTTCATATCGCATTGTTGCCGCAATATCAGGGGGCAAAGGCGCAGGTATCAAATGGCGCTTATATGTTTTCATCACGTGATGGAAACGGTGTCCATTTAGTGAAAAATCCATATTATTGGAAGAAAGAGAATGTGTCGTTCAAACGTGTGGATTATGTGCCTTACGATGGAGAAGAAACGCTTTCAAGATTAGATGTCGTGTGGGATATTGGAGATACAACAAATAATATTCAATATTTTCCAAAACTATGCGGTTATTTTTATGAGTTCAACTTGCGCGATCCCAAATTAAGCAATCCTTTAGTGAGAAAAGCGATTGCCTCAAGGGTTTCTGTTGTCGGGATTACGCATAATGAAATGCCAAATGGCATTCCTAGTTCTTATTTTTTGCCAAAAGCGATGTTGCAAGGGGCCGATTCAAGATGGGAACCTGTGGTGGCGGAACAGCTATTGGCGAAAGCTAACATAACAGAAAAGCAGCCATTAATTTTACAGTTGAGTTATGATGATTCTCCACTACATCGCAGTATTGCAAATCGATTAGCGCAGCAATTATCGGAATCGGATTTATTACGACCTGAAACGCAATCAATGAGTTGGCAACAGCTACAAGAGAAGCGGGTGAAAGGAGAATTTCAGTTGGTACGTTCCGGTTGGTGTGGGGATTTTAATCATCCTATGGCATTTTTAGGATTATTTTACTCAAAAAGTCCGGATAATAAGAGCGGTTATGTGAATCCGCAATACGATAAACTTTTTGAGCAAGCATTAAAAAGCGCATCAGAAAAAGAGCGATCGGAAATTTACTTAAAATTAAGTGAGATCATTCAGCAAGAAAATATCGTTCTTCCACTGTTTCAATATACGACACCGGTTTATATTGCACCTTCAATAATGGGAGCGAAACAAAACCCGATAGGATCGATTTCCAGCAAAGACCTGTGGCGAAAAGTAGAAATCACCGAATAACCATAATAAAAATGCCCCGTCAGGAAACAAACGAGGCATTTTTTGCTTAATTGTCTTTATCTTTTTTAATTTCTTCGCATTTTTCAATATCGCTACATTTGCCATAAAGATACAAACTGTGGGCTTTTAATTGAATACCGTATTGTTCGCTAATTTCTTTTTGACGCTGTTCGATAAGATTATCGGAGAACTCAAACACTTTACCGCAATCTTCACAGATGATGTGATCGTGGTGTTCTGTCGGAGCAAGTTCAAAAACCGATTTATTCCCTTCAAAATTATGACGAATTAAAATGTGTGCTTCGTCAAATTGGTTTAATACGCGATAAACCGTGGCAAGACCGATATCACTACCTTGTTCTAACAAAATTTTATACACATCTTCTGCTGAAAAATGCTCATTTTTGTGATTTTGCATTAATGCTAAAATAGTTAGACGAGGTTCGGTGATTTTTAAACCGGCCTTTTTTAGCAATTTAATATTTTCTTCAGACATAAAGTTTCCTTTTTTTAGAATGTTAGGCAAGTTCGGCTAAACACATCTCTTCATAAATTTGTTTACACCATTTTTCTACGCGTTCCGCCGTAAGCTCCGGTTGGCGATCTTCATCAATACATAAACCGATGAAAGTGCCGTCGTCTAATAGTGCTTTTGAGGCTTCAAAAGTGTAACCTTCCGTCGGCCAATTACCGACAACAATTGCACCACGAGGTTCAACAATATCGCGCACCGTGCCAATGGCATCACAGAAATAATCCGCATAGTCTTCTTGGTCGCCACAACCGAAAATTGCGACTAATTTGTCAGTAAAATCAAGTTCCTCTAATGTTGGGAAAAAATCATCCCAGTCGGCTTGGGCTTCACCATAATACCAAGTAGGGATACCAAAAAGTAAAAAATCGTAGGCTTCAATATCTTCTTTTGAGGTTTTTGCAATATCACGAATATCGACTAATTCATTGCCTAATTGTGTTTGAATCATTTTGGCGATATTTTCGGTATTGCCTGTATCGCTACCATAAAATAGACCCACTACTGCCATCTTTCTTTCCTTCGAATAAATGTTTAAAAGCTATAAAAACCAAGGGAAAAGCCCCTGTCAATCGCGCGAACTATAGCATAAATCAATTCTCATTTGAACCAATTAATTCTTATTTAAAAACCGATTGATTGCCCGAATGACAAACTCGGGTTTCTCTGCATGAACCCAATGCCCACAACCATTCACCGTAAATGAGGTAGCATTCGGAAATTGTTTTAAAATACTGGGGGTATCCTCCACTTTGATGTAAGACGAATCTCCCCCTTTTATGAACAATGTCGGTGTATCGGTCTGAACGAATTGCCAGTCCATCAAATGTGGGTAATTGTTGAAAAGTGCGGTCAAATTGAAGCGGAAAAATTCAGGTGAATTCGGATCAAAAGATTTCAGCATAAATTGTACCACCGCAGGATCTTGGATTTTTTGTTCTAAAATCGGTTTGGCTTCTTGACGGCTTTGTGGGGCAGCATTCTTGACAGAAAATAGCCCTTTAAATACATCTTGATGTCCTTCGTTTCCGTAAGCAACAGGGGCAATATCAATCACAATTAATTTTTCAACGAGTTCGGGATAAAGTGAGGTCAATTTCATTGACGTTTTTCCACCCATAGAATGCCCGATCAGAATCACTTTTTCTAACCTAAGATGTTGAATAAGGGCGAATACATCTTTTGCCATTAAATCGTAATCCATTGATTCCGAATGAAAACTTTGTCCGTGGTTGCGCAAATCAACCCGCAAGATAGAATAATTATCACTAAAGGCACGTGCGATAACGCCAAGGTTATTCATATCGCCGAATAAACCATGAATAAAAACCAGAGTGGATTGATTAATTGCTTGTTTTGTTTGGTGAAATTGATAGTTTAATAATTGGGAATTAGACATATTTTTCGCGTGAGAATTTGTGAGGAAATCGTTATAATGAGCGGAAATTCTAGCAAATGGAGAGACAAAAATGAAGATAATAGAAGTGGATGAAGAATTGTATCAATACATTGCAAAGCAGACCCAATCTATTGGTGAAAGTGCCTCGGATATTCTTCGCCGTTTGCTTAATTTGCCTGCCAATTCGAGCAGCACCTTAGATTTCGTTTCTTTTGATGATACAAGGAAAAAAAGTGCGGTTAAATCTGATGATGTTTCTGTAGAGGAAATTAATTCAAATAAGGCATCTCAATCGCACATTGAAGTTGTAGAACCTGCCGCACCTAAAGTCGTGAAAAAACAATCGAATGAAGCTATTAATCAGATTTCGGATAAAGTTCGTGCTTTGTTAAATTCTGTCGAATTTAGAGAAGAGAGCAAAGCGGTAGTGCGTTTTTTAGCGATTTTACGTGTTCTTTATCGTACGGATCCGGAAAGTTTTGCCCAAGCGACAGAGTCTTTACAAGGACGTACCCGTGTTTACTTTGCCCGTGATGAAGCGACATTATTGATGGCAGGTAATCATACCAAGCCAAAACAAATTCCGGATACGCCTTATTGGGTGATTACCAATACAAACAGCGGACGTAAAATGCTGATGTTGGAAGGCGCAATGCAATCTATGAATTTGCCTGAAAGTTTGATTGACGAAGTGCGGGCATATTTTGTCAGCAACTAAACTATTTCCTTGGCAGGTTTTTGCCAATGATCCTCTGTATTGCGGAAAAATCGCATTGCGTTCATCGCAAGGCGATCTTTTTACGTGGGCTGATATCGCTTATAAGATCAATCAGATGGCGGCATTTTTGCAAATGCGTGGCATAACGGGTGGTATTATATCTAAAAGTGCGGTCGCTTTTTATGGTAAAAATTCAGAAAGCATTCTTTTTCTCTATTTGGCGGCGATTCAATGCGGTGTCAAGATTCTAGGTTTAAACCCGGCATTTCCTGAGGAAAAAGTGAATGAGCTATGCCGAGAATATGGCATTGATTTATGTTTGCGTGATGAAGATCTTGCACAGGCTTATTCTATTTCACCACAGAATGTTTTTACTCAGGCGGATTTTTCTCAACCTGCAACGATGACGCTTACCTCAGGTTCAAGCGGTATGCCGAAAGCTGTGGTGCATAATGTTCAATCTCATTTGGATAATGCTGTCGGTGTGTGTCGATTAATGAATTTTGATTCCACCCAATCTTGGTTATTTTCTCTGCCTTTGTATCACGTTTCAGGGCAAGGGATCGTGTGGCGCTGGCTGACCTGTGGAGCGGAATTGCATTTCCCACAAGCGGATTTTTATGCTTCATTATTACAATCTACCCACGCTTCGTTAGTGCCGACCCAATTACAGCGTTTACTTGATTATTTGGTGCAATATCCTCAAATGGATTTCAGTACGCGTCATATTTTATTGGGTGGCGCGCATATTCCGGTTGAACTGACTCAAAAGGTTCACCAATATGGGATTGCCTCGTACAGCGGTTATGGTATGACGGAAATGGCATCAACGGTTTTTGCGAAAAAATCCGATGATTTTTCGGGCGTGGGGCAACCGCTTTTGGGACGAGAGTTTCGACTGGTTAATGATGAAATCTGGCTTAAAGGTGCGGGGCTTGCTTTAGGGTATTGGAAAAATAATGAAATTAAACCGCTGACAAATGAGGAAGGTTGGTTGCAAACCAAAGATAAAGGTGTTTGGCAAAATAATGAATTGGTGATTATCGGACGTTTAGATAATATGTTTATTTCCGGTGGAGAAAATATTCAACCGGAAGAAATTGAAAAGCTACTCTTACAATCAGGCTTCGTGAAACAAGCCTTCGTATTACCGAAGGAAGACGCAGAATTTGGCGCAAGACCGGTCGCAATTCTTGAGTTTCACGAACGGTTCACGGAAAGTGCGGTCGAAAAGTTACGCATTTTTTTACAAGAACGTTTAGCCCGTTTTAAGCTACCCGTTGCCTATTATGCGTTGCCCCAAAATTTACAACAGGGTGCCATTAAAATTTCACGTAAGGTGTTGGCGCAATGGTTGGCGCAGCAAAAATATGACAAATAGAAAATATAACAACATAGGAAGAATATGAAATTATCCCGTTTTTTAACCGCACTTTCCGCAAGTCTTATTATGGGCTTTGCGTTATCTTATCCGGCTGTGGCGGAGCAGGCAACATCTTTGCCGACCGAGCAAAGTTTGAACGCTGATTTGGCGATTGCGCAGAAAATGGCTGATGGGGAGTTGAAAAAAACAAAGATTGAGCGGTTACAAGGCTCGCTTAATTTGTTGCAACGCATTCAAACTCAGCAAAAAAATAATAACGAATTAGATAATGCACTGAATAGTGCAGATGCGGAGATCCAAAAAAATACCACGGAATTACAGCGTCTGAAGAAATCATTAGAGCAAGTAAAGTCTGATGATTATAAGGCGCGTTCATTAGATGATTTACAAGAGACGCTTGATAAACTCAATGCTCAGCAGCAGGAAACACAAATTGAATTGACGGCAGCTAATACTTTAGTTGCCGGGCAGAGTTCCGTTTCAGAGCGTGCGCAAACTACATTGGCGGATAATTTAAAACGTAGCCAAGAGTTAAACCAACAACTTTCCGATAGCGCATTAAGTAGCGAATTGCAACAGCAATACCAGTTGGAATTGCAGCTTATTGATCTCAAAAATAACGCCAATCAAACGTTATTGAAAAACAGTGATCAGCTTTCTTTGCTTTATCAAAGTCGCTATGACTTGTTGAATATGAAACAGCAGCTTCAGCAACAGCAGATAGCGGCAATTCAGGAGGCGATTAATCAAAAGAATTTGGAACAAACCCAAGATAAGGTTGAACAAGCACAGCAACGACAACAAAGTGCGGTTAAAAATGACTACATTCAGAAAGCCTTGGATTTCAATGCCCAGCTAAGTCAGTTTTTGTTACAGCAAACAGAAAAAACAAATACGCTGACGCAAGATGAACTCAGAATGCGTAATGTGTTGGATAACTTAACTCAAACACAGCGTACTCTTGATGAACAAATTAGTGCTTTGCAAGGGACGTTAGTGCTTTCGCGTATTATTCAACAACAAAAACAAAAATTACCGACAAACTTAAATATTCAAGGGTTATCAAAGGAAATTGCCGATTTACGAGTACAAATTTTTGATATTACCCAGCGTCGTAATGAGTTATACGATCTTGACGCCTATATTCAAAAAATTGAAACGGACGAAGATCAAACCTTTACAGCGGCAGAAAAGACACAGTTGATAAGTTTGTTTACAGAACGCCGCAAAATGGGATCTGATCTTATTAAGTCACTAAATAATCAGTTAAATTTAGCGATTTCTTTAGAACTCACCCAACAGCAAATTACGCAGATTAGCGATCAAATTCAGTCAAAGTTAGAGCAACAAAGTTTCTGGGTAAAAAGTACTAACCCGATTAATTTAGACTGGCTGAAGATGTTGCCGATGTCATTAAATGAACAAGTTAATAGCATTGTAAAGCATTTAGGATTGCCGACTAATTATGATAATTTGCCATCGTTGCTCACTTATGTCTTTCTTCTATTGTTGATTGGTGGGGCGATTTTAAAATTCAAACCAAAAATTAAGCAACGCTTAGCAATGATTAACGGTGAAATAAATACCTTGCGTGCGGATACGCAGTGGCATACACCGTTGGCGTTAATATTAACCGGATTATTAAATTTATCCGGCACACTTTGGTTCTTAGCGGTTTGTCAATTGATCGGTTTTTTCTTCTTCCGTAACCCACAAGAATTTTGGGATTGGTCGTTCCGAATGGCAGGCTATTGGTGGTTCTTTAATGTGTGGTTTGCGATTTATCGTCCGAACGGCATTTTTGTACAACATTTCGGTTTCGCCCAATCGGATGCGGAAAGATTTCGCGGCGTAATAAAACGTATCATTATCGCAGTTATACTGTTATTAAATACCTCGGTATTTAGTTATGCGCTGGATAATGGTTTGGCGAATGATGTATTGGGTGAATTAATTACTATTGCTTCACTTGTTTTCTGCCTTGTAATTATTGCACCTCGTTTTAATCGTGCATTGCGTGCTTATGAAGAACATCAATTGCAACGCAATAATCTTATCGTAAAAGCGATTCAGATTTTGCTACAGCTTACACCAATCGGGTTTATCATCTTAGTAGTGTTGGGGTATTACTACACTGTATTAAATCTTATTCAGCATATCATCAATTCTTATATTGCTTGGTGCATTTGGTTTATTTTACGTAACGTGATTTACCGTGGAATTACGGTATCATCTCGCCGTTTGGCACATCGTCGCTTAATGGAAAAACGTCGTCAAAAAGCAGAAGAATTTAATGATGGTTCACCTTCAGATGATGTGGTTGTAATGAATGATCAAGAGGAAGGGTTAGCGTTAAATGAAGTGAGAAATCAATTATTACGTTTTGCTGATCTCTTTATCTGGACAGCATTGTTCGCTATTTTTTACTTTGTTTGGTCGGATCTTGTAACAGTAGCCAGTTATTTGCGTGATATCACATTATGGCAACAAATTTCTGTCGTTGATGGTGCGAATGTGTCGGAAAGTATTACGCTCTTTAATTTATTGGTCGCTTTGGTTATTGTCGTGATCACCTATGTATTGGTGCGCAATATTTCAGGAATTTTGGAAGTGATGCTTTTCTCGCGACTGAAATTATCGCAAGGAACACCTTACACTATTACTACATTATTAACCTATATTACCGTTGCCATTGGTAGTGCGTGGGCATTTGCAACATTGGGAATGTCTTGGTCGAAATTACAATGGCTATTCGCTGCACTTTCTGTCGGTCTTGGTTTCGGTATGCAAGAAATTTTCGCAAACTTTGTTTCCGGTATTATCTTGCTTTTTGAACGACCGATCCGAGTGGGAGATACGGTAACGATTAACGGCGTAAGCGGCACGGTTGCGAAAATTCGGATTCGTGCGATTACATTGATTGATTTTGATCGGAAAGAAGTGATTGTACCGAATAAATCCTTTGTTACGGGACAGGTGATCAACTGGGCGCTTTCAAATACGATGACCCGTTTAGTGGTGAGCGTTGGAGTTGCCTATGGTTCTGATTTGGAATTGGTGAAAAAATTATTACTCCAAGCCGCCAATGAACAGCCGACGATTTTAAAAGATCCTGAACCGAGAGCATTTTTCTTAACTTTCGGGGCAAGCACATTGGATCACGAATTGCGTGTCTACGTAGGACAGCTTTCTGAACGCACAAATACCATTGATGCACTCAATCGCCGGATTAACGAACTCTTTGCCGAAAATAATATTGATATTGCATTTAATCAACTTGATGTCTTTATTAAAAATAATGATACGGGTGAAGAAATTTCTTTCGTCGAGGCGAACAGCACAAAATTAGCCGCAAAATAAGAGAAAACAAGAGGTAAAGTATGGCAGGCAACACAATTGGACAACTTTTCCGTGTGACTACCTTTGGTGAATCGCATGGCATCGCACTTGGTTGTATCGTAGACGGCATTCCGCCGAATATGGCACTGTCCGAAGCGGATATTCAACCTGATTTAGATCGCCGTAAACCGGGGACATCCCGTTACACCACGCCGCGCCGTGAAGCGGATGAAGTGCAAATTTTGTCCGGTGTTTTTGAAGGTAAAACCACCGGCACCAGTATTGGTATGATCATTAAAAACGGCGATCAACGCTCTCAAGATTATGGCGAAATTAAAGATCGCTTCCGCCCGGGGCACGCTGATTTTACCTATCAACAGAAATATGGGATTCGCGATTATCGTGGCGGCGGACGTTCTTCTGCGCGTGAAACCGCAATGCGTGTAGCGGCAGGAGCTATTGCGAAAAAATATTTGCGTGAACAGTTCGGCATTGAAGTGCGTGGTTTTTTAAGTCAAATCGGTGAGGTAAAAATTGCACCGCAGACAGTCGGAAAAATTGATTGGGAAAAAGTAAATAGCAACCCGTTTTTTTGTCCTGATGAAAGTGCGGTCGAAAAATTTGATGAATTAATTCGCGAGCTAAAAAAGGAAGGCGACTCCATTGGGGCGAAACTTACGGTGATTGCCGAAAACGTTCCCGTAGGGTTAGGCGAGCCGGTATTCGATCGTTTGGATGCGGATCTTGCGCACGCATTGATGGGAATTAATGCGGTGAAAGGTGTGGAAATCGGCGATGGTTTTGAAGTGGTGAAACAACGAGGGAGCCAACATCGTGATGAAATGACTCCAACGGGTTTTGAAAGCAATCACGCAGGCGGTATTTTGGGCGGTATTAGTTCAGGTCAACCGATTGTTGCAACAATCGCTTTGAAACCGACTTCCAGTATCACCATTCCGGGGCGTTCTATCAATTTAACGGGTGAACCGGTAGAAGTAGTCACTAAAGGCCGTCACGACCCTTGCGTAGGGATTCGCGCCGTACCTATTGCAGAAGCAATGATGGCGATTGTGTTATTGGATCATCTATTACGCTTTAAAGCTCAGTGCAAATAATATAATGTGTAACTGTGGCATAATGCCGATAAAATGAGTAACAAAATGGAAAAATTTTTACTGAAAACTGCGGTCATTTTTACCGCACTTTTTTCTTTAAATTTACAAGCATCTCCGCAAGATTGGCAACAAATTAAACGTCCTATTCCGAGTGATGACGGTAAAGCCAAACCCATCGGTAGTTATTCCAATGGCTGTATTATTGGCGCACAAGCCTTACCTGCAAAGGGAGAAGGTTATCAAGTGATTCGTATGAACCGTAATCGTTATTACGGACATCCGGATATGATTCGATACCTTAAACGTTTGGGGGAAAAAGCCAAGGCCGCAGGTTTACCGACAATACTTGTGGGCGATATCGCTATGCCGGGGGGCGGACGTTTTTTAACGGGGCACGCAAGTCATCAAATGGGCTTGGATGCGGATATTTGGTTGCGTATGGGGGCGATGTCGGATAAGGATGCCCTTAATTCTGATGGAAAAGGATTACTGGTTGTTAATCGCCAAGCACAACGGGTTGATGAGCGGGTATGGAATAACCACCATGCTACACTCATTAAGTTGGCGACAGCCGATCCGAATGTTACCCGTATTTTTGTGAATCCGGCAATTAAACTAAAACTTTGTCAAACAGCCGGTAATGATCGAGGATGGTTGCATAAAATCCGTCCTTGGTTTGGTCATGATTCGCACTTTCACGTACGTTTAAAATGCCCTGCAGATGCCGCATATTGCGAAGATCAAGCACCGATTCCCGCCGGAGACGGTTGTGGTGATGAACTTTATTCATGGTTTGAACCGAAAAAAACAAGTGCCGGAGCAAACAAACCTAAAGTTATTCCGCCTGAACCGTTTTTATGTCAACAGGTGCTAAGTTCACCGAATCGACACGAATGGTTAGAGTAAGGCTAAGTAAGATACTGGGAAGAGAAAATGGAATTAGGCATTGATGTTTTAGCGGTACTTTTCGTTGTGGCGTTTGTTGCCGCATTTATTGATGCGATTGCAGGTGGCGGTGGCTTAATTACCATTCCCGCCTTGTTGATGACAGGAATCCCCCCGGCCGCCGCTTTAGGCACAAACAAGTTACAAGCAATGGGCGGTGCATTTTCAGCCAGTATGTACTTTCTGCGTAAAAGAGCGGTCAATTTGCGGGAATTTTGGTTTATTCTCATCTGTGTTTTTTTAGGTTCTGCGACCGGCACAATAATGATTCAACTGATGGATGTCTCGGTTTTCAAAAAATTGTTGCCATGGTTGATTCTAGCTATCGGTCTGTATTTTTTATTTACCCCGACATTGGGGGAAAGTGATCGTAAACAACGTTTAAATTACTTTGTTTTTGGCTTAATAGTTAGTCCTTTTTTAGGTTTTTATGATGGATTTTTTGGACCGGGAACCGGCTCCATTATGAATTTGGCTTGTGTAGTGCTATTAGGCTTTAATTTGGCGAAAGCAACCGCACATGCCAAAGTGATGAACTTTACCTCAAACCTTGCTTCTTTTTTATTTTTCTTAGCCGGCGGACAAATCTTATGGACAGTAGGGATTGTGATGATGCTAGGTAGTTCTGTGGGGGCAACGTGGGGAGCTAAAATGGTGATGACAAGAGGCAAAACACTCATTCGTCCCATGGTTGTCATGATGTCATTCACTATGACCGCCAAAATGGCGTATGATCAAGGTTGGTTTAATTTTTAAAGTGCGGTCGATTTCACAATAATTTTGTTATGACGGATTCTCAAAAAAATATACGTTTAACGGCTCGAGTTGGTTATGAACCTCATTTTTCATGGTCGTATTTAAAACCTCAATATTGGGGAATATGGGTTGGTATTTTACTTTTGCTGTTGTTGGCGATGATTCCTTTTCGTCTGCGCGATAAGATTGCCGGAAAACTGGGTAAATGGATTGGACGCAAAGCGTTAAAGCAACGTAAGCGGGCACAAACCAATTTGCAATTATGCTTTCCGAATTGGACGGAACAACAACGTGAACAGGTGATTGACAAAATGTTTACCGTTGTCGGACAGGTGATGTTAGGTATCGGCGAGATTGCCGTTCGTTCCAAAAAGCATTTACAAAAACGCAGCGAATTTATTGGCATTGAGCATATTCAAAAAGCGAAAGCGGAAGGGTATAACATTATTTTAATGGTACCGCACGGCTGGGCGATTGATGCCTCCGGTATTATTTTACACACTCATGGTATGCCGATGACCTCAATGTATAACCCTCATCGTAACCCGTTGGTCGATTGGCTTTGGACGATCACACGTCAGCGTTTCGGTGGAAAAATGCATGCGCGTCAGAACGGTATTAAACCTTTTTTAAATTATGTGCGCAAAGGCGAAATGGGGTATTACTTACCCGATGAAGATTTCGGTGCAGAGCAGAGTGTGTTTGTGGATTTCTTCTCAACTTATAAAGCAACTTTACCGGGCTTAAACAAAATGGCGAAACTTGCGAAAGCGGTCGTTATTCCGATGTTTCCACGTTACAACGCCGAAAGTGGAAAATATGAAATGGAAATTCACCCCGCTATGGAACTAAGCGATGATCCCGAACAATCCGCCCGTGCAATGAATGAAGAGATCGAATCTTTTGTCACGCCGACACCGGAGCAATATGTTTGGATCTTACAATTACTGAGAACCCGTAAAAACGGAGAAGATCTTTATGATTAAGGTGCTATTTTGTTAAATAGTTTCGGGCGGGTACAGGACCCGCCCCTACCAACATAATCAAATTTTTTTGTGCAACTGCTGCATAATATCGTAAAATTCATTGTATTTTATGACCGCACTTTTTCTTCGAATTAGGCCGCAAATTTCAGCGTATTACGCTTCGGCTGAATTTGGTGGATCGTATTTGTTACCGTGCCGACAATTGATAAATCTGCCCAATTTTTGGTTTTAATATTTCTCATTTGAGAATCAAGTGCCATAAACATAAACTCATTGTTATGTGCGATGAATTCATAAACGTGAAATTCATTTTCAACTTTAAGCACCACAAGATCGCCTTCCGAAAGCATCTCATTTTTTTCAACGACTAACATATCGCCTTGTTCAATTCCCCATGCAAGCATATTCGGATTCGTTACGCGAATAAAGCAAGTTTGTTGCGGACGTTTAATGCAATAGAGATTTAGATCCAGTTTTTTACTGAATGTGGATCTTTTTTCGATATCGTTGAAAAATGGTATCGGATGATAAGAAAACGTTGTCTCATTTTGAGTGGCAGTATTTGCGTAATTCATCATCAGGTTTTCCTTTGGTTAAAAAATAATTGGTTATTTATACAGGTGATAATATACTGGTGTTCTATACAGTCTGTCAACATTGGGTAGAAAAAATTTTTTTATTTAGCAAAATTTTAGAAAAAATATAGTAAACGTCATAAAATTCTTAACCTCCTAAAAAAAGAGAAGAAAACGTTTTCTTTTAAATAAAATTTAGGCTATCTTTGCCTAGCTTGGGGGGATCAGCGATGATCCGAAGTTTAATCTTACTTTTATTTAATATTATTATGAATGTATCACGTTTATTACATTTTCTTTTTCAAGGCAATTTGGTAAAGCGAATTGCTATTGGTCTTATCCTTGGAATCCTTGTTGCGTGGGTAAATAAACACCTCCACCAATCTTTAGGTTTTGATCTTGCCGCAACAGTAGGTGTGCTTGGTCAAATTTTTGTAAAAGCCTTACGTGCAGTTGCGCCTATTTTGATTTTCTTCCTTGTTATGGCGGCTTTGGCAAATAAAAAAGTCGGCTCAAAAAATAATATGAAAGAAATCGTTGTGCTTTATTTATTAGGCACGTTTTTAGCGGCGGTTGCGGCTGTCGTGGCAAGTATGCTTTTCCCTTCCGAAGTGGCATTGTCAGTGAAGGAAGATGCAAGCTCGGCGCCTCAATCCGTGAGCCAAGTTTTGTTAACATTGGTGCTTAATGTAGTGGATAATCCGTTAAATGCAATTTTTAAAGCGAACTTTATCGGCGTGTTGGCTTGGTCTATCGGTTTGGGGATTGCATTACGCTATGCTTCCGAATCAACCAAACAAGTGGTAGCGGATTTTGCCGAAGCGATTTCAAAAATCGTACACGTGATTATTTCATTTGCGCCGTTCGGTGTATTCGGTTTAGTGGCTGAAACCTTATCGGATAAAGGATTAGAGGCATTAGGCGGATACGTACATTTATTATCGGTATTAATCGGTACAATGCTATTCACTGCATTTGTTTTAAATCCGGTTTTGGTTTATTGGAAAATTCGTAAAAATCCATATCCGTTGGTATGGACTTGTGTACGCGAAAGTGGTGTTACCGCGTTCTTTACTCGTAGTTCTGCAGCAAATATTCCGGTCAATATCGGTTTGGCAAAGCGTTTGAATCTTGACGAAGAAACCTATTCTGTTGCAATCCCGCTTGGTGCAAATATTAATATGGCGGGGGCGGCCATTACGATTACTATACTGACTTTAGCGGCGGTTCATACGTTAGGTATAGAGATTTCTTTTGTTAGCGCCGTATTGTTGAGTATCGTTGCCGCATTGTGTGCTTGTGGTGCATCGGGGGTTGCGGGAGGCTCATTATTATTGATTCCGCTGGCTTGTAGTTTATTCGGCGTGTCTGATGATGTTGCTGCGCAGATGATTGGTGTTGGCTTTATTATAGGAATCTTACAAGATTCTACCGAAACAGCGCTGAATTCATCAACCGACGTGCTATTTACCGCCGCAGTATGCATGGAAGAAGAACGTAAGAACAGTGCGTAATTAAGTTTAAGAAGGTGGACGAAAGTTCGCCTTTTTTATTTTGGGGCAGGGGGGACATTCTTATGTACAAAGTGCGGTCTAATTTGTTAGACTTTTTGTCGCTGACTTAACTCAAAAGAGGGAATAAAAAATGGATGGATTAACCATTGCTACATTAGTTTTTCTTGTGCTTGTCGTGGTGATTTTGTTTTCAACGGTTAAAACCGTGCCACAAGGTTATAACTGGACGATCGAACGCTTCGGGCGTTATACCCGCACTTTAATGCCGGGGTTGAATTTGGTTGTGCCGTTTGTGGATCGTGTCGGTCGTAAAATCAATATGATGGAACAAGTGTTAGATATTCCCTCACAAGAGGTGATTTCTAAAGATAATGCTAACGTATCCATTGATGCGGTGTGTTTCGTGCAAGTGATTGATGCACGCCGTGCCGCTTATGAAGTAAACCATCTTGAGCAAGCCATCATCAATTTGACAATGACAAATATTCGTACTGTGCTAGGTTCGATGGAGTTGGACGAAATGCTTTCGCAACGTGATGCGATTAATGGTCGCTTACTTGCGATTGTAGATGAGGCAACCAACCCTTGGGGGATTAAAGTGACCCGAATTGAAATTCGTGATGTGCGCCCGCCACGTGAATTAATTGATTCGATGAACGCACAAATGAAAGCGGAACGTAACAAACGTGCGGAAGTGTTGGAAGCAGAAGGGGTTCGCCAAGCCGAAATTTTGCGTGCCGAAGGGGAAAAACAAGCACGTATTTTGAAAGCGGAAGGGGAGCGTCAGGAAGCCTTTTTACAAGCGGAAGCGCGTGAGCGTGCGGCCGAAGCGGAGGCGAAAGCAACGCAAATGGTATCCGAAGCCATTGCAACCGGTGATACGAAAGCAATCAATTACTTCATTGCACAAAAATATACGGAAGCCCTCAAGGAAATCGGTGGTGCGCAAAATAGTAAAGTCGTACTTATGCCGTTAGAAGCGGGGAATTTGATCGGTTCTGTGGCAGGAATTGCGGAATTATTGAAAGGCGATAAAAAAGCCTAATCGTTATTTCATTTTTTTAGTGCGGTTGAAATTTATGGATTTTATGACCGCACTTTTCTCTATAAGGGAGGCTATATGGCGGAATGGTTGACTGCGTGGACATTATGGCATTGGCTGGTGTTGGGATTTGTCTTGCTTATCGCTGAAATAATCGTGCCGGGTGTATTTTTACTGTGGTGGGGACTTGCGGCATTAGTTACCGCACTACTTCAATTTATTTTCCCGACTTTTTCGTTCGCAGGGCTTGTCATTTTTTATGCCGTCTTAGCCGGTATGCTATCGGTGATTTGGTGGAAGTATCAACATACTAAAGATCACCGGGATCAATCTCATAGCACATTAAATCAGCGTGATCACGCTATGCTTGATAAACAAGGCACAGTACAAGAAATTGCGGCAAACGGCATTGGGCGCGGTGCTTTTGGTGATACGACTTGGCGTATTCAAGGGGAGCATCTTGCGGTGAATGATCTCGTCAAAGTTGTTCGGGTAGACGGTATAACGCTTATTGTGAAAAAGGTAACAAAATGAATCATCTTATTATTTTTGCCCACCCGAATTCTAAAGGAAGTTTTGGGCGGGCCATTGCGGATCGTGTAGCAAAAGCCGGTCAAGAACTTGGCGTAAATACATGGTTTCGTGATCTTTACAGCTTGGATTTTAATCCGATTATTTCCTTTGAAGAACTGCAGGCAGCAAACCAAGGTATTATTCCCGAAGAAATAAAATATGAACATCAACTGATTCGCCAAGCGGATTTGATTACTTTGGTTTATCCGCTTTGGTGGATGGGATTTCCTGCAATTTTAAAGGGATATTTGGATCGCGTATTAAGCCATGGATTTGCTTATAAAACGGAAAATGGAGAATCCGTAGGGTTGCTTCAAGGTAAACAAATGCAACAATTTATCACCATTGGTAGCAGTGTGGGTAAATACAAAGAATTTGGTGTAGATAAATCATTGAATCATTGTTTAATAAACGGCTTATTTAATTATTGCGGCATTTTAAACGTGGAATATGAATTGTTCGGCGATATTCATTTGATTGATGATGAGGCACGCCTTGCAATGATTGAGACGGCTGAACAAAAAACACGGGAAAAATTGACCGCACTTTTAAAAGGAAATTGTCAATGAGCACTGAAAAACAACTGAATCATTTTTCCTTAATCAGCCGTTTATTCGGTAATTTATTTTATCGTGCACCGACAGATCCGATTCTTGCAGGTGCGTTTGATTGGCTTCAACAAAAAGGCTTAAACCAAGTTTGGGTATTGGAAGCCGATAAAGAAAGCGAGGCGGCATTAGATAATCTCCAACTAAAAATTGATTTATCCTTACTCGACCAAGAATATCAAAAACTCTTTGGCTCCGAGGGCAAAGTGGCAACATCAATTTCTGCTTATGCTATTGATGTTGCGGATTTCATCGCATTTCGTCACGAACGTGGTATGCCTGAAATTGACAATGCGGATCATTTTTCCTTGCTTTTACTTACCGCTTCTTGGCTCGAAGACAATGTAGATTCCGTTTCCGCTCAAAAAACTTTATTTGAGGCGTTTTTATTGCCTTGTGCGGCAAAATTTTTAACTCAAGTGGAAACCTACGCGACTTTGCCGTTTTATCGTTCCCTCGCATATTTAACACGTGAAATCTTAGCGGCAATGGCAGATGAGTTGGAAGAAAACTAATAAGAAGGGCTTGTTTTAAACAAGCCTCTTTTTTTGTTCAATTATCCTAATGTTGCCAAGATAATCTGTTCCTGATCAACATGCACCCAAACCTGTTGTGCGATTTGGTAGTTATTCGGCTGGTTTATCGTGGCGCAAAATTCAATTTCAGTATTATCGAATTGTAAGATCGCTTCTTCCTCATCAAGTGATTTTATCGTAACCGGAAATTGGTTTACCTGATTATCTAAGGGCTGTTCAGTGATTTTTACCCAAGGTGCTTTAAACATCAACATCACTTCTTTTTCTGTCATCAGCTTTAAGCGTGCGGCACTTTTTGTAGTAATCGAAACTTGCATTGGTTCCGGTAAATGAGCGACTTCCACATCTACCACGCAACGGGAATCAATAATGCGTTGACGTGCCACTTTGCCGAAGAATTGATTGCGTGCACTACTTTGCAGGGAAAAGCGGGCGGTTGCCGTGAGTAGGCTATCAAGCGGTAGGTTTTCATCTTGTAAAATTCGAAAAGCGTTATCTTGTGTTTTCTCCAGTAAATCATAAAGTTGGAGTAAGCGTTCCGCATAACCGGTTAATGCTGTGCCTCCGCCGTTTTTCCCGCCGGTATTGCGTTCTAATAAAGGGCTGGGACTGATTTTATTCATTGCCTCAAGATGATCCCATGCGCTTTTATAGCTGACGTTGGCATTTTTAGCCGCTTGATTGATTGAGCCGCATTGCTGAATTTCTTTAAGCAAACGAATGCGTTTGGGATCAATAAAGACCGCTTGTTGAAGTTTAATTGTTAATAAAATTTCAGTGTTTTTCATATCCACCTCTAAATGCTGATGATGACATTCTACTCGAAAATACAAATTTTTGTATGAGTATCCTTTATTTCGCTATATAATTAAGTAGATAATGTTCGATGTGGAGATGATTTATGAAAAAAACAACCGTTATTTCAACCGCACTTTCCTCTTTGCTTCTGTCGGTAGGATTGGGATTTTCCACAGGGGCTTATGCAAAAGTTACCGTATTTGCAGCGGTCTCTATGACTGATGCATTGCAACAAGTTGCCGCAGATTATGCAAAACAAAATCCTAAAAATGATGTGGTGTTTTCTTTTGCTTCTTCTTCAACTTTGGCAAAACAAGTGGAAGAAGGGGCACCGGCCGATATTTTTGTTTCGGCAAGTAATAAATGGATGAAATATCTCTCTGAGAAAAAACTAACGCTGAAAGAAACCGAAAAAGTATTGGCCGGCAATGAGTTGGTATTAATTGCGCCGATAAAAAGTGCGGTCGATTTTGTTGATGTTTCCAAAGGGGAATGGACTGAAGCATTAAAAGACAGTTATTTATCCGTAGGTGATCCGGCACACGTACCGGCAGGGCAATATGCGGAAGAATCATTAACCAAATTAAATCTGTGGGATAAAGTGAAAGCCCGTTTAGCCCGAGCAAAAGATGTGCGAGGCGCACTGGCATTGGTTGAGCGAGCGGAAGTACCTTATGGCATTGTGTATAGCACTGATGCAAAAGTGAGTAAAAATGTGAAAATCGTGGGAATATTTCCGACAGATAGCCATAAACCGGTAGAGTATCCGATAGCGATTTTAAAAGATCGCAATAATGCGGATTCGCGTGATTTTTTGAAATATCTTGAATCGGATGCGGCAAAAAAAGTGCTTGAGAGCTATGGTTTCTCTGTGAAATAATTTGGGATAAGTTTGTGAGGTAAGGGCTGGAAACAGTCCTTTTTTATATTTAGTGAGTAGTTCGTTTCTCCAAGCCAAAATAAGGATTTCGTTTGTTCACTCAACTTCTTTCTTTTTTTAATCTAAGCTCATTAGAAATCGATGCCATTCGCTTGAGTTTAAGTGTGGCATTCAACGCAATGCTTTGGAGCTTGCCTTTTGCGATTTTGATTGCATGGTTATTGGCACGCAAGAATTTTTACGGTAAATCATTTATCACAGGTATTATCCATTTACCTTTGGTGCTTCCTCCGGTGGTCATCGGTTATTTATTGTTGGTTGCTATGGGGCGAAATGGAGTTATCGGCAAATATTTGTATCAATGGTTCGGCGTGTCTTTCGGATTTAGCTGGAAAGGGGCGGCTCTGGCTTCTGCGGTTGTGGCGTTTCCTTTGGTTGTTCGGGCAATTCGCCTTTCTTTGGAAAGTATCGATATTAAGTTGGAACAAGCTGCACAAACCCTAGGAGCATCTGCTTGGCGTGTATTTTTCACCATTACTTTACCCCTTTCATTGCCGGGCGTGTTAGCCGGCTTAGTGCTTGGTTTTGCCCGCTCTTTGGGCGAATTTGGTGCAACCATTACCTTTGTTTCGAATATTGCCGGAGAAACACAGACGATTCCTCTTGCAATGTATTCTTTTATTCAAACACCGGGGGCAGAAGAGCAAACGATGCGTTTATGTCTCTTTGCGATTATTCTTTCATTGATTTCTTTACTTGCTTCCGAATGGCTTGGTAAGCGAATGCAGAAAAAATTGGGGGAAGCTAATGTTGCAAATTAATGTGAAAAAACAATTAGCGCAATTTACGTTACAAACGAATTTGCAAATTCCGGCTCAAGGTGTCACGGCGATTTTCGGTTTATCGGGTTCAGGCAAAACCTCATTAATTAATTTGGTGAGTGGCTTAATGCTACCGGATGAAGGATTTATTCGTTTAAATGACCGCACTTTGGTAGATATTGATAACCAAGAAAATATCCCCACTCATCAGCGAAGAATCGGCTATGTATTCCAAGATGCGCGTTTGTTTCCTCATTACACGGTGAAGGGGAATCTACGCTATGGTGCGAGGAATATTGCGAAAGCGGATTTTGATTATATTGTGGAATTATTGGGTATTCGGCATTTGTTAAAACGTTATCCGCTTACGCTATCGGGCGGGGAAAAACAACGTGTTGCTATCGGAAGGGCTTTGCTTGCCGATCCGGATATTTTACTTATGGATGAACCGCTTTCTGCGTTAGATGTACCGCGGAAACGGGAATTAATGGAATATCTTGAATGCCTTTCCAACGAAATTAATGTGCCTATTTTATATGTTAGCCACAGTTTAGATGAGCTTCTCTGTCTAGCGGATCGTGTCGTGTTAATGGAGGACGGCGTTGTTAAGGCCTATGATACGCTAGAAAGAATTTGGAACAGTCCGGTTTTTGCTCCGTGGAAAAGCGAAAGTGGACAGAGTAGTGTGCTGGCGTTACCCGTTTATTTACATAATCCGCCTTATAAAATGACCGCACTTTCTTTGGGTTATCAAACGCTGTGGATTAATCAAGTTCAGGAGGAGGTGGGGAAACTTGTACGTGTGTGCATTTATAGTTCGGACGTGTCTATCGCCTTACAAAAGCCGGAACAAACCAGTATTCGAAATATTTTATGCGGGCAAATCGTGCAGATCGAAGTGCTTGATAAACGGGTGGATGTCGCCGTGTTGGTGGAAGGACATAAAATGTGGGCGAGTATTAGTAAATGGGCGCAAAATGAACTGCGTTTTGCGGTGGGAATGAATGTTTACGTACAAATTAAAGCCGTGTCGGTGGTTTAAGTTTATATATCCTTAGATTATAAGCTATAACAAAAAATAATTAGATTTTTGATTTGGAAGCCTATCTAATACCACTATCCGATTGTTTTATGAAGGAAATAAATATGCTATTTCTTGTACTTGCCATTTTTGCACTTATTCTGGTCCTGCTCGGTCATCTTTATAAAAAGACCCAAAAACTAGGGCAAACAGTATTTATCGGCTTGGTGCTTGGTTTGGGGTCAGGTGCGTTGTTACAAAATATCGGCAATGGAGAGAGCGTAAAAAGCACATTAGACTGGATCAATCTTGTGGGCGGTGGTTATGTTCGTTTATTACAAATGATTGTAATGCCTCTGGTTTTTGTCTCCATTCTGTCGGCAATTACCCGTTTAAATGAGGCGCGTTCTTTAGGAAAAATTAGCTTTAGCGTGCTTTCGGTATTGCTTGTTACCACCGCAATTGCTGCCTTTATCGGCATTATTATGGTGCAAGTGTTTGGTTTAACGGCTGAAGGATTAGTAGCGGGGGAACGTGAATTAGCAGCGCAAACGAAAGTATTAGGTCGTGCGGATCAAATTAACGGATTAAGTGTCCCTACCATGTTGCTTTCTTTCATTCCGAAAAATCCTTTTGCCGAATTGACAGGGGCAAATCCGACTTCGATTATTAGTGTTGTTATTTTCTCTGCATTCTTAGGTGTGGCGACATTGAGTTTACGCAAAGAAAATCAAGAATTAGGTGATCGCATTGCACAAGGCGTAGAAACTTTAAATAAATTAGTCGCACGTTTGGTGCGTTTTGTTATTCGTTTAACACCTTATGGCGTATTCGCATTAATGATTAAAGTCGGCGCAACATCCAAATGGGCGGATATTTTAAATTTGGGTAGCTTTATTGTTGCTTCTTATATTGCGATTTTCCTAATGTTTGTTGTACATGGCGTGTTGCTTTTTTTATCCGGTATCAACCCGATTCAATACTTCAAAAAAGTTATGCCGACATTGGCGTTTGCATTCAGTTCCCGTTCAAGCGCAGCTACTATTCCGCTTAATATAGAAACACAGACGAATAAACTCGGTAATAATTCGGCTATTGCAAATTTCTCTGCAACATTCGGTGCGACAATCGGGCAAAATGGTTGCGCAGGGATTTATCCTGCAATGTTGGCAGTCATGGTTGCCCCAACCGTGGGGATTGATCCTTTCAGCGTAAGTTATATCGCCACGCTTGTTTTAGTGGTTGCGATTTCTTCCTTTGGCATCGCCGGAGTGGGCGGTGGTGCGACATTTGCCGCAATCGTTGTTCTTTCTACTTTAGGTTTGCCTTTGGAATTAGTGGGATTATTGATTTCTATCGAACCGCTAATTGATATGGGACGTACTGCATTAAATGTAAACGGTGCAATGACAGCCGGCACATTGAGTAGTAAGTGGCTAAAATTGAAAGAATAACTGTAGGTGTTATTCTCATTTTATAAAGATATTAAGTCTTTATACATAAATAAAAACCTGTAAAAAAACTGCCCCAAAAGTTGGTTAACTACCGATAAATGGGGCAGCTTTTTTTATGGCTAAATTTATTTAGTTATTCGAATAGTACGTTATTAACTCCTAGGTAGGTTTTGACAGACATATTGTTCTTGATAATTTTAATAAATCGCTTTATGGGGGAGGGATTGAGTTACTTGTGAAGTCCATTCAATACTTTTTTACTCCAAGTTTGCTATAGAAACTGGTTATTATTCATCAATTTAGTTACAATTCGACGGTTTTATTTTTTAACTCATTTTTAGGAGAATATTATGAACTTTCCCAAAATCGCTGAACAAGTGATAGAAAAGCTAGGTGGCAAAAGTAATATTGCCACCGCAGCACATTGCGCAACACGTTTACGCATCGTCTTGAATGATGAAAGTAAAGTTGACAAAGAAGGTATTGACAATATTGACGGCGTTAAAGGTCAATTTTCTGTTGCCGGTCAATATCAAATTATTTTTGGTTCGGGTACTGTGAATAAAGTTCACGAAGAACTTACTAAGCAACTCGGCATTGGTGATGTGAGTAAAGCGGAAATTGCCGAAGCGGCTGCCGGTAACCAAGGCTTATTACAACGTTTGGTGAAAGGATTAGCGGATATTTTCGTCCCTATCATTCCGGCGATTGTAGCAGGCGGTTTGTTGATGGGGATTCATTCAATGTTAACCTCCATCGGCTTTTTCTGGGAAGGTCATTCTGTGGTGACGAAATACCCTGAAGTTTCCGATTTGGTGGACTTCATTAATACAATTGCGAATGCGCCGTTTGTATTTTTGCCGGTATTGCTTGGTTTTTCCGCCACCCGTAAATTTGGCGGTAACCCGTTCTTAGGTGCGGCACTAGGGATGCTTTTGGTTCATCCTGCCTTGGCAGATGGTTGGAACTATGCGAAAACCTTAATGGAAGGCAACATCAAATATTGGAATATCTTTGGTTTTGAAATCGAGAAAGTCGGCTACCAAGGCACGGTGATCCCAACTATTATTTCTGCTTGGGTACTTGCTACATTGGAAAAAACATTCCGTAAATTCGTGCCGTCTTATTTGGATAACCTTATCACACCGTTATTCTCATTGTTTATTGCCGGTTGTTTGGCATTTACCGTGATTGGTCCGTTCGGTCGCGAAGCCGGTTCTTTGATTTCAGCAGGTTTAACTTGGCTCTATGATACTCTTGGTTTTGTCGGTGGTGCGATTTTCGGTACTTTTTATGCGCCAATCGTAATTACCGGTATGCACCAAACCTTTATTGCGGTGGAAACGCAATTGTTAGCGGATGTAGCCCGTACCGGCGGTACTTTTATTTTCCCTATCGCTGCAATGTCTAATATTGCTCAGGGTGCCGCCTGTTTAGGTGTGGCGCTTGCATTGAAAGATCCGAAAGTTCGCGGTTTAGCCGTGCCTTCCGGTATTTCCGCATTATTGGGTATTACCGAACCGGCAATGTTCGGTGTGAACTTACGCTATCGTCAGGCTTTCTTTGCCGCAATGATCGGTTCAGGTTTGGCAAGTGCCTTTATTGCTTTCTTTAATGTAAAAGCCATCGCATTGGGAGCGGCAGGCTTCCTTGGCATACCATCAATCAAACCTGATAGTTTGGCGATGTATAGTGTAGGAATGGCGATTTCCTTTATCATTGCATTCAGCTTATCTTTCGTAATGGTAAAACGTGCGAATGCAAAATAGTTTTTAATTAAAACAAAAAAGTGCGGTGAAAATAACCGCACTTTTTCTATCTAATCCAATCTTTTTAAATAACCCGTTCCCAACTGATTCATCTGTCGCATAATCCATTGCTGTTTTTTACGAATTAAAACGCTCGGTTTATTTACTTTGTAGATAATCGGATTAGGTAACACAGCGGCTAGCAATGCCGCTTCTCTTTGGGTTAAGTGTTTTGCCGATTTTTTAAAATAAAAACGGCTTGCCGCTTCCACACCAAAAATTCCGTCACCGAATTCTGCAATATTTAGGTACACTTCTAAAATTCGTTTTTTTGACCAACCAAGCTCTAATAATATTGTTGCGGGTACTTCCAAGCCTTTACGTAACCAGCTTTGCCCGTGCCAAAGCATCAAATTTTTAGCGGTTTGTTGTGAGATAGTTGAACCGCCCCGAATTTGGCGTTTTGATTTTTCGTTATATTTAAAGGCTTTTTGAATGGCTTTCAGATCAAATCCGTGATGTTGAGAAAATTTTTGATCTTCGGCTGCAATGACGGCGAGCTGCATATAAGGTGAAATATTTTCAATTCCACGCCAACTTGATTTTGCGTGATAACGGAAATCACCTTGTAGCCAGTGGCTGATTTGTTGTTGTGCCATATAGGCTGAAAAGGGAATAGGAACAAAGCGAAAAATCAACACAAAAGCAAAAATGGCGAAGAAAAACCGAATTGCTATGCGTTGCCAATTTTTCTTCCACCATTTGGGATTGAGTAATTGTAAAAGTGCGGTCAATATTCGCTTAGTTTTTTTCAATATTATCAAGATGTTGTTTTACCCATTCTATAAAATCGGGATCCATTGTTTTAATCATATTAGAACCGCGGGTGATGGTTGCCGCACTGGTATTCAGATTTTGCTGAATTTCACGTTGGGATAAATTTTTGTCTAATAATTGAGAGACAATTTGTAAACGTAGTCCCACGGCATCGCGTTCGTCAGGTGTGAGAAGTAAAGTTAAAAGCTCTTGGGCTTTTCCTTGTTTGAACGCGGTTTGCAGCATTGTAAGGAAAGCATTCCACTGATCTAAATTTCGGCTGATATACATAATGAGTATCCTATACTATTAAACTAGTGCGCTTAGTATAACCGATCAAATTCTTCTTGACTAAAGGTTTGTGGGTTTTCTTGATGTTGTAAAATTTGATAATAAAAGTCGTATGCCAGTACATTTTGCACATAGCCTCGTGTTTCAAAAAATGGAATGGAGGCGATAAATTCGTCCATTGTCAGTTTACCATTGGCTCGTGCTAACCATTTTTCTACACGGCTTGCCCCTGCATTGTAAGCGGCGGCAATAAGAATACGATTATTAGGATATTTAATGTTTAACTCTGTTAAATGTGCCGTTCCAAGCAAAATGTTATTCAGTGGTTTGAATAAATCATTCTCGCTTTGGTATGGCAGTTGATTGTTATCCGCCGTTAATTGCGCGGTGCTTGGCAAAAGTTGCATTAAACCGCGCGCATTGGCAGAAGATTGCGCCATCGGGTTAAACGCACTTTCTTGACGGGCAATCGCCATGGCAAAGGTTTTGCTAATATGAGAGCCTTTTTTTAGTGTGGCGTTTCGATAATGTCGTTCCGTGTTTAAGGCAATATCAAAATAGTCTTGATAGGCATTGGGTAAACGTAAACTGAGGTGATCCCAAGCCTTTGCAATAATTGAGCCGGCAACCCCTAAATCAAACCAACCCTGTTGATTGGCATAATCGCTTAAGGCGATTTGTTCGGCTTGTTTTGATTCACCCGAAAGATTTTCTAACAAGAAATGCCAGCGTTGTTTTGCCGCACCTAAGCGATTTAATTGACGTAGCTCCTCAATTTCGGCTAAAGCCTCTTGGTGTTTTGCCAACTTATCTTTCATTTTTTTCATCGATTGTTTTTGCTCGAAACGATAATTCGCACCACGATTTTTCGGGTTTAACATCGCTTTTGCCAACATCGGATAGAAACCGCGTTCTTTAGAAAGTGCGGTCAATATTTCTTGTGTTTTCCGTTTGTCGGTTTTTGCCAGCCAGTAGCGCCATTCTTGTTTTTCTTTTCCCTTCTCGGAAAGCGCATTTAACCAAGACATAAGATCGGTTTTTTGCCAAATTGCCATACGCAAACGGCGTTCGGTCAGATTATCTGCCTTTAATTTCAGAATTTCTTTATCACGCCATTGTTGAAAATTTTGGTTTTCGTTATCAAAAAAACGACCGATAAAGGCGATTTTCCAATCACGCAGTTGAGTTTCATTGAGCTGCCAATTTTTCGCCCACTGTTCATAAGTTGAAAAATTTGGTTCGTTGATATTTTCAGGAATAGTGCGTAAATAGCGGGCGAAGGTTTGTATAACGGCAAATTGATTACGAATGTTGCCGTTTTCAAGAATCGGCGTTTTCTCTGCAAGCATTTTTAAACCGGCAGGCTTTTTTAGTAAATCGATATCATTTTGTAAGTCGGTTAAAACGGCTGCATTTTCTTTTTCGCTATCTAATTCTTTTGTGAGTAACTCTAAGCCTTTTATATCATTTTTTAGAAACAGCTTTTCCGCCTTTTGATAAATCTTATCCGTGCTTCTGCCGCCATTTGCAAGCCATAGTTCCCAAAGCGGGCTGTTGTTGGTGAGTTCGCCGTTGTTTAACCAAAGGGTTTCAAAACGTAACAAAATATCGGGATTAGTATTTGATTTAGCCGCTTTATCTCTCTGATATTCTAAGTTTAGCGCAGCGATTTGCATTGCTAAGGTTTGCGGTTTGATTTTTTTCGTATAATTTACCAGTTCCGGCGAATTACTGTTATTGAGTAAAGTCAGTAGGCTTTGCTTTAAACGTGAACGAAGAAAGTGCTGAGGATATCGGCGAAGGTAACCTTCAATTTCATCTTTTAATGCAATGACCTCTTCAGGGGAAGAAGTTGGTGTAATCAATTTGATTTGGCTATCAAAATAAGCAATTTGCGCCTCTTTTTGTAATGGATAACCTTTTAGCGATTGAATAAGTTGTTGAAAAAGCGGTTTGTTTTCAAAAACTCGATGATTTTTTACCGCACTTTTTAATAAATTTTCTAACTGTAAAAAAGTCGCACGTTGCTCCGAGCGTTTTAATGCGACAGATTGTTGGTTTTGGAGCCATTTGGTTTGTTCTTCGGCGAGATTGACTTTCGGCACACTTTCCGCTTTTGTTTTATGTGTATTTGCCATAATTGATTGAGAAAGTGCGGTTAAAATAACAAGAGAAATGAGTGAGTGTTTTTTCATATACTTTCGGTCATAGCTTAGTGAAGCGATTAAAATCATAAAATGGGATTAGCAAAAAAGCGAATCCTTAGATTCGCTTTTTAATAGATTAGTTTCGTTAAAATACTTTTTTAAAGGGTTTTACAATCACCTCGCCGTATACACCGGCTTCGACATAAGGATCTTGGGCTGCCCAATCTTTTGCGGCAAGTAAGTTATCAAATTTTGCGATAACGGTAGAACCGCTAAATCCTGCCTCACCGGGGTTTTCATCATCAATGGCGGGATTTGGCCCTGCGGTGAGCAGGCGATCTTCCGCCTGTAACTGTTTTAGGCGTGCAAGATGTTGTTCACGTACGGCAAGACGTTTTTCAAGTGTGCCGGGAATATCTTGAGCAAAAATGACGTAATACATTGTTTTCTCCTTTTAGTGTTGGGATTGGTATTCTTCAATGGAAGCCAAGGCTTTTTCTAATTCGTGATTGCCGTCTCGAGGGATAGCCCGTGATTTTCCGTTGCCATCTACCGCAACAAAGGTGAATACGGCATCGGTTACGCAATAACGTTCACCGATAGGTTCACTGGAGACTTTTTTCACCCATACTTCCACTTTAATTTGAATGGAAGAACGACCGACTTTTAAGCATTGTCCGTAACAGCATACCACATCGCCGACAGAGATGGGTTTGATGAAGTTCATACTATCCACGGCAACGGTAACCACACGACCGTGCGCAATTTCTTTGGCTAAAATCGCACCGCCCATATCCATTTGCGACATAATCCAGCCACCAAAAATATCACCATTTGCATTGGTGTCAGAGGGCATGGCAAGGGTGCGTAGTAATAATGTGCCTTTTGATTGGCGACCGTCTTTATCAATAAAATTTGAGGACATTATTGTTCTCCATCTTTGTGATCATTTTGTTCATCTTTTGGTAAAAATTTGTAAATGTAAGCACCGGAAAGAATGGTTGCGATAACCGTCATACCGATTAAACCGAAGGATTTAAAATCCACCCAAGCTTCTTCCGACATATTGCGGCTAATATAAATATTCACCAACATACAAATAATGAAGAAAATCGCCCAGCCGAGATTGAGGGTATTCCAAGCTTTTTCGGGTAATGTTATTTCTTTGCCGAGTAATTTTTTTACAAGTGGTGTTTTAAATTGAAATTGTGCAATGAGTAACACAATGGCAAAGAGAGCGTTAACAATCGTTACTTTCCATTGGAGATAACGCAATTCGTTGAAATATGCGGTTAAAAGTCCAAAAAAAACGACCGCACTTGCCATTATTTTTTGTTGTTTTTCAATCGTGCCGTATTTCCATTTTAAGACAGCCATTTGTACCATTGTGGCAACCACTAAAACGATAGCGGCATCACGTACCCCTCCCAATTTATAAGTGATAAAAAAAAGAATCAGTGGAATAAATTCAAGTAATTGTTTCATTTATTGCTCCTGCATAAATAAACTGTAAAAGCGGTATGTGATGACCAATACGAAAATATTTATCAAAGCCGCAAGGATACTTGCTATAACTGCAAAGATGATGTTGTTAGAAATGGAGACAATTTGAAATATCAAAATCGGAACGACAACGTATATGAGTAACGCATAGACAAATAATGCACTTTTTTTATTCACTCCCTGTAACCAAATTGTTTTCAGGCTTTGCCCGATTCCTGCTTGTGTCGTTAAATAATGTGTCGCCGATAAATTTAAACGAACGAAAAAATAAACTCCGAAAATAACGGCAAAGAGAGAAATAATCGATGGTGAGGTTTGTGTAGCAACGGCGGCGGTTATTTCAAGTAAGCCGAGTAATAACGGGGTGATAGCAGCCAGTTCTAAAATCACCACGCCGATAAAACGTGGCAATGTTGCGTTAAAGCTTTGCCCTAAAGTGCGGTAATTTTGTCGGCTGATTTGGTGGATAGTTGTTATTCCCCATGCGCCGATAAAAGTTGTCGCTAACTGCGTGATAGAAAATGACAGCAAGAAAGCCGTTACATCAAGTTTTGTGAGATCGGGTAAAGCACTGCCGGTAGTCAGCTCTTTTTGAGAAATGAGAGGAGGGCTTAATAATACACTTGCCACTTGTACCATAAATAAAATCGATACAAATCGAAGCATTGTTTTCTGCTGGTTACGAAAAAAATTCCAACTATCTTGTAAAATCTGAGTAAAGTTAATATTCATTCCGTTTTCTCTTTATTAAAAATAGCGTGATTATACCTTGTTTATGTTACCACGGCATTTATCTTAGCTAAAAATCCGGTTTTTTGATATGGCTCAAAATTTTTAAATTTCATTTTTTCAATAAAAGTGCGGTTATTTTATGCAATAAATTTTATTAATTTATAAAAATTTGAAGTAGATCACAGAAAGACTACTCAAAATGAAGTATATTTCACGGCGTAGATAGCCATAAACTTTTTATGGTTATCCAATCAAAATAATACTTAAGGAGTTCAATATGAAAAAAACAGCACTTGCATTAGGTTTAACTGCCGCATTATTTAGTGGCGTAGCAAGCGCACATCAAGCAGGTGATTTTATTTTACGTGCCGGTGGTGTGTTTGTATCAGCAAATTCTGAATCTACAACTAAAACTAATGTGCCGGTTAATTTAGAAGTGAGTGATAATGCACAGTTAGGTTTGACCGGTACGTATATGTTTACCGACAATATTGGTTTAGAGTTATTAGGCGCAACGCCATTCTCACACAAGGTAAAAGCGAATGTTCCGGGATTAAGCGGTTTAACAAATGGAGCTGTCGGTGATAATTTAGGTAATGTGGTGAAAGTAAAACAATTACCACCAAGCTTATATTTACAATATTATTTCTTAGATAAAGATGCAGGTTCTCGCCCATACCTTGGTGTGGGTTTAAACTATACGCGTTTCTTTAATGCAAAATCAACTAATCCGTTAATTACTGATGTTAACGTGAAAAAACATTCTTTCGCACCTGTTGTAAATGCGGGTATTGATATTAAATTAACTGATAATTTATATTTGAATACAGCAATGTGGTACACCCGCATTAAAACTACTGCTAAATTTAAAGTTCCAGCTGTCACTGCCGGTTATGAACATGAAGTGAAACTTAAACTTGATCCGTTTGTATTCTTCACCGGTTTAGCGTATCGTTTCTAATAAAATAATTTGTCCTCTATTTAATAAAAAGCGATGAATGGTTTCATCGCTTTTCTTTTGTGCTTTATTATTCGTTGGCATAGCCTTGCTTTGGTAGCGGTTTTCCATCTAAATAGGCTATGCCGTCTTTTAGATGTAGACGATCTTCAATAAACCATTTAATCACCATCGGATAAATGGCATATTCTTGCTCTCTTGTTCGTAATTCAATGTCTTCTACATTGTCATCGGGAAAAATCGGCACTTTGGCTTGTAATATTATTGCACCGCTATCCACCTCTTCATTCACAAAATGCACAGTCGTGCCGTGCTCTGTATCACCGGCGTCTAATGCCCGTTGATAAGTATGTAAGCCTGCATATTTAGGCAGTAGGGAAGGGTGAATATTTAGTATTTTTCCAGGGAAACGTTGAGTAAAGGCTGGTGTTAAAATTTTCATATAACCGGCAAGTACAATTAAGTCTATGCCCATTGCTTGTAAATAATCACCGATGGCATTATCCATTTCCTTATTGTCGACGAAATGTTGGCGCAAAAAAACTTGTGTAGGAATGACCGCACTTTTTGCCCGTTCCAATCCAAATGCCTCGGCTTTGTTACTGACAACACAAGCGATTTTAGCCGGTATGAAGCTTTTTTCACAAGCATCAATAATGGCTTGAAGATTTGTTCCTTGCCCTGAAATTAAAACAGCAATTTTTTTCATAACAATCCTAAAAGAGAAAAAAGAAAGGCGAATTTTCATTCGCCTATATTGAAGAGATTATTGAATGACGACTTGTTCTTCGTTATCCGTGGCGGACTCAATGTGTCCGATAAGCCACGCATTCTCACCCGCTTGTTTTAAAATCGCCAGTGCGGTTTCCACTTGATCTTGTGGCAATGCTATTACCATACCTACGCCACAGTTGAAAGTGCGGTACATTTCGTAAGTGGAAATATTTCCTTGTTCTTGTAACCATTTAAAAATGGGTTGCCATTCCCAACTTTTCTCATCAATGACAGCTTTAGTGTTTTTCGGTAATACCCGTGGAATATTTTCCCAAAAGCCGCCTCCGGTGAGATGTGCAATAGCGTGAACATCGGTTTGTTTTATGAGAGATAAAATAGATTTTACATAAATTTTAGTCGGGGCAAGGACTTGTTCGCTTAATGATTGACCTGCTAATTGTTCTGTTGCCGGATTGACACCGGAAACTTCAATCACTTTACGAATTAAAGAATAACCGTTTGAATGCGGACCGCTTGAGCCTAAAGCAATTAAAGCGTCGCCGTTACGCACTTGGCTACCATCAATAATTTCAGATTTTTCAACCACACCGACACAGAAACCGGCTAAATCGTAATCGCCTTCGTGGTACATACCCGGCATTTCAGCCGTTTCACCGCCCACAAGCGCACAGCCTGATTGTACACAACCTTCCGCAATGCCTTTGACCACATCAGAAGCGACATCCACTTCCAATTTTCCGGTGGCGTAATAATCTAAGAAAAACAGCGGCTCGGCACCTTGTACCACTAGATCATTCACACACATCGCAACTAAATCTATACCAATGGTATCGTGTTTTTTCAAATCAATCGCCAAGCGTAATTTTGTCCCTACGCCATCTGTGCCGGAAACTAAGATCGGTTCTTTATATTTACTTGGAATGGCGCACAATGCCCCGAATCCCCCTAACCCGCCAATGACTTCCGGACGGGTAGTGCGTTTTACATGCGGTTTGATTCGTTCGACAAGTTCGTTGCCGGCATTGATATCTACACCGGCATCTTTATAACTTAATGATTGTTTGCTCACAATGTATCCCTGTGTCAGTTAAATAAAATCAGCGCGGATTGTATCAGTTTGAGCAAACGTTTGCGATAAAATTTTGAGCTGTAAATCAAAAGTGCGGTCGCTTTTTTAACTGTTTGCTCCGTTTAGTTAAGCCAGAATAGGTATCCGAACGTTGCGATGACAAATACACAAACAATATTTAAAACAACACCGGCTTTCACCATCTCACTTTGTTTTACCTCACCGCTACCGAATACGATGGCGTTCGGTGGGGTTGCCACCGGTAGCATAAATGCACAAGACGCCCCTAATCCGATAATCAAGGCAAGACCGATTTCCGGAATGCCTAAAGATTGCGCAATAGAGATGAAAATCGGTACAAGTAATGCCGCACTGGCGGTATTGGAGGTAAATTCGGTTAAGAAAATAATAAAGGCGGCAACTAATAACCCGATTAAGTAGTAGTGCTGACCTTGTACGAGGAAGACGATACCATCGGCAAGAATTTTACTCGCTCCGGAATCTTTTAGTACGGCACTTAACGTTAAACCGCCGCCAAATAGCATCAATACGCCCCAATCGGTATTTTCTTGAATTTGTTTCCAGGTTGCGACACCGGTTGCACAAATGATGATGGCGGCAAATAAGGCGACAATGCTGTCGAAACTGGCAATATTTTTTTGCAGTCCCAATAGCCCGCTAAAAAACGGATTGATTTTTGAGCTAAATACCCAACAAAATGCGATAAAAATGAAGATGATAAGTGTGAGAATCCGTTGAGAGTTCATTTCTATTTTTTCGAAGGATTGTTCAAAATGGACATTGAGTTTCGGCTTGAAAACAATCCAGAGCGTGCCGATCATTAAAGGTAATAAAATGATCATAATCGGTAAGCCATACCATAACCAATCAGAGAAAGTGAGGTGTAGGTTACTGGCTACGATCGCATTCGGCGGACTGCCGACTAAGGTTCCCATACCGCCTATGCTGGCACTATAAGCAATGCCTAATAATACGAAAACATAAGTGTTGTGTTCTTTCTCGCGATCCATCTGACTTAAAATTCCCATGGCGAGCGGCAACATCATAGCTGCGGTTGCGGTATTACTCATCCACATAGAAAGGAAGGCGGTAATTAAAAACAGATAGATGACGGCAATTAAAAGATTTCCTTTGGCAAGCGCCATAATTTTATTGGCGATCATTTTATCGAGCTTTTGCATATGTAGTGCTGTGGCTAACGCAAAGCCGCCAAAAAAGAGGAAAATCGTTGGGTCGGAAAATGTGGCAAGTGCTTGCTTGGTTGTGACTAAATTTAATGAAATAGCCAATAATGGCACAAGTAACGCCGTAATCGTAACGTGTAATGCTTCGCTTAACCAAAGCACTGCGATAAAGCCTAATAGGGCAAGGCCTGCATTTTCCTTAGGTGCGAAAGGCAAGAATTTTAACAAAATAAAAAATAACACGATATCGGCAAGGAATATGATGCCGTTTTTATGGCTTTTACCTGAAGATGTTGTGTTCATAAAGTTCCCCCACATTTTTATAAATCAACCAAATAAACCAATGTTAAAGGAATGTTACAAACTTGCAATGAGTAAAATTAAAAAGTGTGATCAAGTGCAAAAAATTTAACAAAAAAGTGCGGTTATTTTTAACCGCACTTCAGTTCGCTCACAAAAGTGAGTCGTCTTTTGTCTTTTTATAGCGTATTTACTTTTTCTTAACCGGACGTTGCCAGCCCTGAATGTGGCGTTGCGGCACACGTGTAATCACCAGCTCATCTTTACCTACATTGCGTGTAATCGTTGAACCGGCACCGATGGTTGCGCCGTCTTCAACAGTAACCGGAGCGACAAGCTGAGTATCCGATCCGACAAATACATTATCCCCAATTGTCGTTTTGAATTTGTTTGCACCATCATAGTTACAGGTAATGACCCCTGCGCCGATATTACAATTTGCACCGATTTCACTGTCTCCTACATAGGTTAAGTGATTCACTTTAGAACCTTTGCCGACAACGGATTTTTTGATTTCAACAAAGTTACCTACGTGGGTTTCGGCTGCAAGTTCCGTACCGGGACGCAAACGTGAGAAAGGCCCGATAGCGGCTTTTTCACCAATGATCGCATCTTCCAATACTGAATAGGGTTTCACTTCCACGTCATCACCGATCACAACATTTTTCAGCACGCAACCGGCACCGATTTTTACGCGATTGCCTAAACGCACATTACCTTCAATAATGACATTGATATCAATTTCAACGTCTTTGCCGTGTTCAAGTTTTCCTCTTAAATCGAAACGTTTTGGATCAAGCAACATTACACCTTCAAGCAACAGACGTTCCGCTTGTTTGTGTTGATAGTAACGTTCAAGTGCGGCGAGTTGTAAACGGTTGTTTGCACCTTCCACTTCCATCATTTCAGTCGCCTGTACCGCTACGACTTGGCAACCGTCTTGATTTGCCAATGCAACTAAATCCGTTAAATAATATTCACCTTGCGCATTGTTATTGCCAACACGGGCAAGCCATTTTTTAAAGCTGGCGCCATCCGCTACCATTACACCGGTGTTCCCTTCTTGAATTTTTAATTGTGCTTCGTTGGCATCTTTTTGCTCAACAATCGCCACCACATTACCATTTTCACGAATAATGCGCCCATAGCCCGTAGGGTTGTCTAAATTAACCGTTAATAGTGCAATGCCGTTTTCAGGTTTCGCTGCAATTAATTTTTCCAATGTTTCTTTTGAAATAAGCGGTACATCTCCATAAAGCACGAGGATATTTTCATCATCTTTAAAAAAAGGTGAGGCTTTTTGCACAGCGTGAGCGGTACCCAATTGTTCCGTTTGCAACACCCAATTTACCTTTTCATTTTCAAGGTGTTCACGCATCAATTCACCGCCATGCCCGTAAACTAAATGTACATTTTCCGCACCCAGTGAATTTACCGTATCAATGACATGTTTCACCATAGGTTTACCTGCAATTTTATGCAATACCTTCGGTAAATCCGAATACATACGCGTGCCTTTTCCTGCTGCCAAAATGACCGCACTTAATGTTTTGTTTGTCATAAATGTTCTCTTGTGATCAAAAAATGGGGTTATTTTAGCGTAGAACATGAGAGATGATAAGTTGTTTATCTTTTCTAAGAAGGCATATAATGAGACCGATTATTTTAATCGGTTTAGAGGCGAATATGCGCAATAGAGATGAAATTATTCTGCAATTAATCAATCATCAAGGAAAAGTGAGTGTGTTGGAGTTGGCGGAGCAGTGTGCGATGTCTGTTGAAACGATTCGACGTGATTTAAATCGTCTCGAAAAGAAAGGATTGCTCTACCGAACACACGGCGGTGCAGTCAGCAAGAAAACCACCGATCTTGGTGCTTTTTTTCAAACGCGTCAGCATATTAACGCTGCGGCTAAACGTTATATCGCCAAAAATGCGCTTGAATTACTCTATGAGAATGCGGTTATTGGCTTGGATGCGAGTTCTACCAGTTGGTATTTTGCCCACCTAATGCCTGATATTCCTTGTACGGTAGTGACTAATTCGATGTTTAATATCAATGCTTTGGTGAATAAGCCTCATATTAAAACAATTGTTACCGGTGGTGTTTATTCTTCAAAATATGAAGCCTTTTACGGCCCTTTATCCGAATATTTACTCCAACGTTTACACATTAATTTTTCTGTTTTTTCTTGTTCCGGTATTGATAGCCAAGGAAATATTTGGGAATCAAATGAACTTAATGCTTCTATAAAACGGAAAATGATGGATGCTTCAGAACAATGCTACCTCTTGGTTGACCATTCCAAATTTGAGAAAAAAAGCCTTATACAATTAGCTGAATTGAGAAAAATTAACACTATTTTTACTGACTCTGATCTGCCGTATGAACTTCAAAACTATTGTGAAAATGCGGATGTAATGACTGTTTTATAAAAAGTAATGACTGAATTGACCGATATTCCTTGAAAACTACAATAATCGGTCATTGAATTTTATCAAAAATGACCGATTATTGTGATCTTGCTCACAAATCCAAAACAAAACTCATCTCCTACCTGTCTTCCCCCATCAATTTAATAAAAAATGCTATCAAGTTAAGTTGATAAGCAACTCGTTCAAGTAGTTCATATAAATAACCGCAATGATAAAGGAGTTTTACTATGACACTTTTCACTCAGTCAAACCGCGTAAAAATTGGCATTCGACCAACTATTGACGGACGTAGAATGGGCGTTCGGGAATCTTTGGAAGCACAAACGATGCGAATGGCACAAGCTGTCGCAACATTGTTGGAAAGTCATATTCGCCATACCAACGGTGATTTTGTGCAGTGCATTATTGCCGATAGCACTATCGGAGGCGTAGCGGAAGCAGCAGCTTGCGCCGAAAAATTCAAACGGGAAAACGTAGGATTAACGATTACGGTAACCCCTTGTTGGTGCTACGGTTCGGAAACCATCGATATGGATCCCCATATGCCGAAAGCCATTTGGGGCTTTAACGGTACCGAACGTCCGGGCGCGGTTTATTTAGCGGCTGCATTAGCCGGTCATTCGCAATTAGGGTTGCCGGCGTTTTCTATTTATGGCACGGAAGTGCAGGAAGCGGACGACACTTCGATTCCGAATGATGTGAAAGAAAAATTGTTACGTTTTGCCCGAGCGGGGCTTGCGGTGGCAACATTGCGCGGTAAATCTTATTTATCTATCGGTTCGGTTTCAATGGGGATTGCCGGTTCTATCGTTAATCAACAATTTTTCCAAGAATACCTCGGTATGCGGAACGAATATGTGGATATGAGCGAGATCAAACGTCGTTTGGATCGCCGAATTTATGATCAAGAAGAATTAGATTTAGCTTTATCTTGGGTAAAAACGTACTGCCAAGAAGGTATTGATGTTAATAATCCGGAACATCAACGCACTGCCGAGCAGCGTGCCGAATTATGGGAGACCGTTGTTAAAATGACCTTGATCACCCGTGATTTGATGGCGGGTAATCCTAAACTGGCGGCACTAAATTATGGCGAAGAAGCCCTTGGTCACAACGCCATTGCTGCCGGTTTCCAAGGACAACGCCATTGGACGGATCACTTGCCGAACGGTGATTTTATGGAAGCGGTATTAAATACCACTTACGATTGGAACGGTGTCCGCCCACCTTATATTCTCGCCACTGAAAACGATTCTTTAAACGCCGTTAATATGCTATTCGGTAATTTACTTACCGGACAGGCACAAATTTTTGCCGATGTTCGCACTTATTGGAGTGAAGACGCGGTTGAACGGGTTACCGGTTTCCGGCCGGAAAGCGGATTTATTCATTTAATCAATTCCGGTTCGGCAACCTTAGACGGCACGGGACAACATACCGATGCACAAGGCAATCCGGTGGTGAAACCGGTGTGGGAGGTCTCGGAGCAGGACGGCAAACGTTGTTATGAGCATACCCGTTGGTGTCCGGCTGTACACGAATATTTCCGTGGCGGCGGTTATTCTTCTCAATATCTCACCAAAGGCGGTATGCCGTTTACAATGCACCGTATCAATCTGATCAAAGGTATCGGTCCGGTGTTACAAATCGCCGAAGGCTGGTCAATCGATTTACCTGAACAGGTCCACAATATCTTGAATAAACGTACTAACGAAACTTGGCCGACCACTTGGTTTGTGCCGCGTTTAACAGGTAAAGGCGCATTTAGCGATGTATATTCGGTGATGGCTAATTGGGGGGCGAACCATTGTGTTGCCACCTACGGACATATCGGTGCGGATCTGATTACCCTCGCCTCAATGTTGCGTATTCCGGTTTGTATGCACAATGTGGAAGATAAGGCAATCTTCCGTCCGAGTGCTTGGAACGGTTTCGGACAAGATAAAGAGGGGCAGGATTATCGTGCCTGTGCCAACTTCGGCCCACTTTATCGATAATTTCCGCTTTAACCCAAAAGTGCGGTCGATTTTGACCGCACTTTAGGAGGATATTATGTCTATCGTCTTAATTTTTGATTGCGGAGCGACCAATTTACGCACTATTGCCGTGGATCAATTCGGCAAAATTGTGGCGTCCCACCATTTGCCGAATAAGACCAAGCAGGGTTTGGAATCACCCGATTATCATATTTGGGATTTTGAGGAAATTTGGCAAAAGTTATTACATTGCGCTCGGCAAACGCTGACTCATTTAAAAGAAATCGCTATTCCGTTAAATGAAGTCATTGGTATCGGTGTAACGACTTTTGGCGTAGATGGGACAATATTCGATAAACGGGGCGAACAATTGTATCCGGTTATTTCGTGGAAATGCCCTCGCACGCAAGAGATAATGCAACGTCTTGAACATTATCTTGATGTACAAAAACTGTATCAACGTAACGGTGTCGGGCAATATGCGTTTAATACCTTATTCAAGCTGTTGTGGTTAAAAGAAAATCAGCCGACGCTTTATGCTCGAATGGATAAGTTCCTGTTTATCTCATCGATGATTACCTATCGTTTAACCGGCAATCTCACCACCGACCGCACAATGGCGGGTACATCAATGATGACAAATCTTTCTAGTGGTGATTGGGATCAGGAAGTGCTGCAAGTATTAGGTTTAACGCCCGATCATTTTCCGCCGATGTTAAATGCCGGAGAACAAGTCGGTATATTGAGTTCTATATTAGCGGAACAGCTTGGTTTATCGCCTGTTCCTGTTATTTCCTGCGGGCACGATACGCAGTTTGCCGTGTTCGGATCAGGGGCGGCGTTACATCAACCCGTACTCAGCTCTGGCACTTGGGAAATATTAATGGCGCGAACCCACATCGCCGAACCGAATACCGATTTTCTTGCGCAAGGATTAACCACCGAATTTGATGCTCAATCCGACTGTTTTAATCCGGCGGTGCAGTGGGTCGGTTCGGGGGTAATGGAATGGGTCGGCAGAACTTTCTTCACTGATGTGATGAATAGTGAGCGGTATTACGAAACAATGATCCGTGAAGCGGAACAACAAGCGGTCGGTTCCGGCGGCATTTTTGCCGGTGGCTGTTTTTCTGAACTTCACAACGGTACGCTTTACGGTTTATCAATGCATTGTCAACGCGGACAGATTTATCGGGCAATGTTGGAATATATGGCGTTACGGCTGAAACAGGGGCTAACACTTTTACAACGAGTCAGCCATTTCCAAGCAAAAAGTGTAATTTGCGTTGGCGGCGGCTCAAAGAACCGCCTGTGGAACCAAATTCGTGCCGATGTATTAAATTTGCCGATAGAGATTGTCGATGTGTCTGAAAGCACGGTGTTAGGTGCGGCAATGTTTGTTTTCTCCGCTCTCGGGGTTTATCCGAATGTCGAAACAGCCCAGCAGCAAATGCGGGCAAAAACGCAACGAATCAATCCATCGGCTCAATCTGACGCTTATCAACAATGGTTACAACAATATCAGGAGCGACTATGTTAAAAGGTATTCACCCGGCAATTTCCCCCGAACTGTTAAAAACGCTTGCCGAAATGGGACACGGTGATGAATTGGTACTTGCCGATGCGCATTTCCCGGCACATGCTCTTCATCATAAGGTGATTCGGGCGGATGGTGTAAACATTGCCACTCTCTTAGCCGCAATCAGCCCGTTATTTGAATTTGATACTTATGTGGAATCGCCGTTAATTATGATGCAAGCGGTTAGCGGTGATACGCTCGATCCGCAAGTCGAACAACGCTATACCGCCGCCATTAAAAGTGCGGTCGGAAATTTCCCTGTTTTAACCCGAATTGAACGCTTTGCTTTTTATGAACGAGCAAAATCCGCTTATGCAATCGTTATCAGCGGTGAAACCGCTAAATACGGCAATATTATTCTCAAGAAAGGCGTTACGCCCGTTTCGTTATAGTCAAAAGGAATTTCATTATGACAAGAACTGAACTTTCACAAAAAATAATCGATACCTGCCTAGAAATGACCCGTTTGGGCTTAAATCAAGGTACCGCAGGTAATGTCAGCGTTCGCTATCAAAACGGTATGCTGATTACGCCGACCGGTACACCCTATCATTTGCTCACTCCCGAGCAGATCGTGTTTGTTGATAATGACGGCAAGCATGAGGAGGGAAAGCTCCCTTCCAGCGAATGGCATTTCCACCTTGCGGTTTATCAAGCCAGACAAGATGTTAATGCGGTAGTCCATAACCATGCGGTGAATTGTGCGGCAGTTTCTATTTTAGAAAAATCCATTCCGCCGTTTCACTATATGATCGGTGTCGGCGGTGCAGATCACATTCCTTGTGTGCCTTATGCCACCTTCGGCACGCCAAAATTGGCGGAATATGTACGAGAAGGTATTCGACAATGCAAAGCGATTTTGCTCGCTCATCATGGAATGATCGCCGCTGAAAGCAATTTAGATAAAGCCTTATGGCTTGCCCACGAAGTAGAAGTGCTTGCCGAGTGGTATATCAAATTACTTTCTACCGGTTTGGATATTCCGTTGCTGTCCGAACAAGAAATGACAGTGGTATTGAATAAATTTCAATCCTACGGGTTGCGGATCGAAGAGTAGTTTTTTTACCTGCCTTTCTCCAATTTTCCCTTACATTAAGGAGTAATCTATGACTGCAAAAGTATTAGAGAAGAAGTATGTCGTCCCCTTTGTTTTAATTACCTCATTATTCGCACTATGGGGTTTTGCCAATGATATTACCAACCCAATGGTCGCAGCGTTTCAAACGGTTATGGAAATGCCGGCGGCGGAGGCAGCCCTTATTCAATTTGCTTTCTATGGCGGTTACGGCACAATGGCAATTCCGGCGGCATTGTTTATCGGGCGTTACAGCTATAAAGCCGGTATCCTGTTAGGTTTGGCACTTTACGCTATCGGTGCGTTATTGTTTTATCCGGCAGCAATTTATGAAGAATTTATCTTCTTTTTACTTTCCATTTATATCCTCACCTTTGGTTTGGCATTTTTGGAAACCACAGCAAACCCTTACATTCTCTCAATGGGTGATCCGGAAACTGCGACCCGCCGTCTTAATTTCGCTCAATCTTTTAACCCATTAGGTTCTATTACGGGGATGTTTATCGCTTCCCAATTTGTTTTAACCGCATTGGAATCGGATAAACGGAATGCCGATGGCAGTTTAATTTTTAGTACATTGTCTATGGCGGAGAAAGCGGTGATTAAAACTCACGACTTAGAAATTATTCGTACTCCTTATATCATTTTAGGGCTTGTTGTAATCGGCATTTTTATCTTAATCGCCTTATTTAAAATGCCAACCACTAAAATTGAAGAAGAGGCAAAAATCTCATTTACCGTTGCGGTTAAACGCTTAGCTGCGAATGCCAAATATCGCGAAGGGGTTATTGCTCAAGTGTTTTATGTCGGTGTACAAATTATGGTGTGGACGTTTATCATTCAGTATGCCGAACGCTTAGGTTTTACTAAAGCCGAAGCACAGCATTACAACATCATCGCCATGAGTATTTTTATCGCCAGCCGATTTATCAGTACCGCATTAATGAAATATCTTAAAGCAGAATTTATTTTAATGTTATTTGCACTCGGCGGTTTCTTTAGCATATTGGGCGTTATTTTTATTGATGGTGTTAGCGGTTTATATTGCTTAGTGCTTACCTCTGCCTTTATGTCATTAATGTTTCCGACGATTTACGGTATTGCCCTCAACGGCTTAAAAGAGGAATCCACTCTTGGCGCAGCCGGATTGGTTATGGCGATTGTCGGCGGAGCGTTAATGCCGCCATTGCAAGGAATGCTTATCGACCAAGGCACAATAATGGCAATGCCGGCAGTAAATGTTTCCTTTATCTTACCTCTCCTTTGTTTTGTGATGATTGCCATCTATGGTTTCAGAACCTGGAAAATACATAAATAAATTTAAATTTGACCGCACTTAAGTGCGGTTATTTTTTTAGGTGTTTTTTAATAATACACAGGTATACCTTCAAGTTTATTTGGCTATAAAAAATAAACCGGAATTGTTGTAGTTATTAATATTCTTTGTGGGAGTGGTGTTTATACTAAATGATATTTTTTAACATTTTGTTTTTTAAGTGAAAAATTTTGTTTTTAAAAGTTCTATAATTAAAAAACTATTCTCTTCAATATGGTTTCATTTTTTTATGAAATGTGAGCTACTTCACAGAATTAAAATGCTTCAAATTTAATAGTGATTTTATTGATTCAAGTCAATATATTAGCCCCAAAAATTTTTCTATCCTGTTATCATCTTCCTACTCAATAAGAGGTATTGGTATATTTTATTAGAGAGCGAGAAGTAATTATGGCTAAATTTAAAAGTTTTTCGGTTTTAACCGCACTTATTTTTGTGGGGCTGGGTGCAATAATGCTTTTTGGTGTGCAACAAGTAATGAAAGCAACAAGTTCCACTGAATTTTGTTTGAGTTGTCATTCTATGGAACAGCCTAAAGCGGAATGGGAAGCCAGCTCTCATTTTTCCAATGCTAAAGGTATTCGGGCTGAATGTGCCGATTGTCATGTTCCGCAAGACGGCTTGCATTATGTTAAGGCTAAATTTATTGCTTTGAAAGATCTTTGGTACACCATCACTGATAAATTACCGAATCAAGAAGCTTATGAAAAACATCGGTTAGAGATGGCTCAACGGGTTTGGAAAGAGATGAAGGAGACTGATTCAGCCACTTGCAAATCCTGCCATAGTATAGATGCGATGGAATTGACCGAACAATCCGAAGCCGCACGGAAAATGCATAAACTGGCACAAGAAACGAATCAAACCTGTATTGATTGTCATAAGGGCTTGGTGCATTTTATGCCGGAAATAGAAGTCGATAACGCCGCTGCTGCAGATGAATTATCGAAACATGGCGGAGAATTTTCTACTAATGATAAGGTACTTTACGCATTAACAATGAAATCGGTTCAATCGGTACAAGGTGGTGAGGTGCGTTTAATGCCTTATGCCGAATTAACCGATTGGAAAGAAACTAACGGTAAAATGACCGCACTTTTGAAAGGTTGGCAGCAAGTCGGTGCCGAAAGTGTGATGTATATGGATTTAGGTAAACGAATTACGGTGGCGTTACTTGGTGATGAGGTAAAAGATAAAGTAAGTATTGTGAAAACGGTGCATGATTCTGTGACTGATTCCGAATGGAGAGAGATTACAATGGAAATCGTTGTGCCAAAAGAGGCGGTGACAGCCAATATTTCCGTATTAAATCAATTTGGTAATAATTTAAATCAAACCCATTGTAGCGGTTGTCATGCGGTAATTGGTGCGGATCACTATACCGCAAATCAATGGATCGGCGTAGTCAACTCGATGAAAGATCGTACATCAATGAGTGCTGATGATGTGCGTACTCTAACGATTTTTTTACAACGTAATGCAAAAGATATGGTTGGTTCATCTCACTAATATTTTAACTTTAAACCTGGAGTCTATTATGAAAAAAGACAAAATCAATATGAAGCGTAGAGATTTTTTGAAAAATTCCTCGCTAAGTGCTGCCGGAATTTCATTAAGTGGAGCTGTTGGCGGTGGTGTTATAGGTGCGTTAACTTCCGCCCCGGCAGTGGCTGCAGAATCAACAACGGTCGTTACTGCGGCACACTGGGGAGCACTCGGTGTTGTTGTTGAAAATGGTAAAGTGGTTAAATCCGGTCCGGCGATTGTTCCTGCGTTAGAGAATGAATTGCAATCGGTTGTGGCAGATCAACTTTATAGTGAAACCCGTATTAAATATCCTATGGTGCGGAAAGGTTATTTAGCAAATCCGGGAAAAAGTGATACCACCCTGCGTGGTAATGATGAATGGGTACGGGTTTCTTGGGAACAGGCTTTGGATTTGGTGGATAAAGAGTTTAAACGGGTTAGAGCGGAAGGTGGCTTTGAGAATATATTCGGCGGCTCCTACGGTTGGAAAAGTTCGGGGTCTTTACATTCAAGTCGTACACTGTTGCACCGCTACTTAAATGCTACCGGAGGATTCGTCGGACATAAAGGTGATTATTCTACCGGTGCCGCTCAGGTCATTATGCCGCATGTGCTTGGCACGATTGAGGTTTATGAGCAACAAACCAGTTGGGAAACGATTTTAGAAACATCGGAATTAGTCGTGCTGTGGTCAGCGAATCCGATCACGACGATGCGTATTGCTTGGACGGCAACCGATCAAAAAGGGTTGGAATATTTTAAAAAATTAAAAGAATCGGGTAAGCGGATTATCTGTATTGATCCGGTTAAAAGCGAAAGCTGTGAATATCTCGGTGCGGAGTGGATTCCTATCCATACGGCAACTGATGTGGCATTAATGCTGGGAATTGCACATACTTTAGTTGTTTCTGACAAACATGATAAAGCATTCTTGAAAAAATACACGACCGGTTATGATAAATTTGAGCAATATTTGTTAGGAAAAGAAGACGGTCAAGTAAAAGACGCACAATGGGCAGCCAAAATTTGTGGTGTACCTGTGGAAGTCATCACGCAATTAGCCAATGATTTTTCATCTAAACGAACGATGTTAATGGCAGGGTGGGGAATGCAGCGTCAACGCTATGGTGAACAAACTCACTGGATGTTAGTTACTTTGGCTTCTATGCTAGGTCAAATAGGCTTACCCGGCGGTGGCTTCGGATTAAGCTATCACTATTCTAATGGCGGCGTACCGACAACAACCGGTGGGGTAATCGGTGCTATGTCTGCGACATTAGATAACGATACGTCAAATACAGGGCAGTCTTGGCTATCGAAATCAGCTAAACTCAGTTTCCCGCTTGCCCGTATTTCAGATGTGTTATTAAATCCGGGGAAAACGATTGAATTTAACGGTACGAAAATCACCTATCCGGATATTAAGTTAATTTATTGGGCTGGCGGTAATCCATTTGTACACCATCAAGATACCAATACGTTAGTGAAAGCATGGCAAAAACCGGAAACCATTATCGTTAATGAAGTTAACTGGACTCCGACTGCCCGTATGGCGGACATCGTGTTACCGATAACGACAAGTTATGAACGTAATGACTTAACAATGACGGGAGATTATTCAATGATGCATATTCTCCCGATGAAAAAGGTTGTCGAACCGCTATTTGAGGCTCGGAGTGATTACGATGTGTTTGCAGATCTGGCAAAACGAGCAGGGGTGGAAGACCTATTTACCGAAGGCAAAACGGAAATGGATTGGCTGAAATATTTTTACCAATCCGCGTTTGATGCCGCCCGTAAAAACCGAGTATTAATGCCAAAATTTGAAAAATTCTGGGAAGAGAATAAACCTATTACTTTTAGTGCAAATGAAAAAGCGAAGAAATGGGTACGTTACGGAGAGTTTCGTGAAGATCCGTTGCTTAACCCATTGGGTACGCCATCAGGTAAAATTGAAATTTATTCTGAGGTGGTTGCTAAAATGCAGTATGACGATTGTAAAGGGCATCCGACCTGGATGGTTCCTGAGGAATTTGCCGGTAATGTGACGACTGAAGCACCGCTTGCATTAGTCACGCCACATCCTTACTATCGCTTACATAGCCAATTAGCGAATACTTCATTACGTGAAAAATATGCGGTAAGCGATCGTGAACCTGTATTAATTAACACGGAAGATGCCAAGGTTCGTGGCATTGTGAATGGCGATGTGGTACGTGTTTTCAACCAACGTGGTCAAGTTTTGGCTGGGGCTGTGGTTACGGACGGTATCATCAAAGGCACGGTGGCGTTATATGAAGGTGCTTGGTATGACCCGCACGAATTGGCTACGGCAGAAAAACCATTGTGCAAAAACGGTTGTCCTAATGTTTTAACCCGTGATGAAGGCACATCTAAATTAGCACAAGGCAATTCACCGAATACCGCTATTGTTCAAGTTGAGAAATTTGTAGGCGAAGCACCGGCAGTGACGGTATTTAAAGAACCTAAATATATGCAAATTTAATTTTAGGTAATTAGGAAATAGATGCCGCCCGAAATGAGGCATAGATTATAGGGCTGATTCAGGTGTTGTAGCGGATTCAGCCCTTTTAATTTCCTTCAAAAATAACCTCTTACACTTTAATAAACCCAATTTTTAGAGACGGATCAATTCAGCTTTCCATTGAGTTATCTCAACAAATCAGGTAAACTACCGTCCCGTCTTTGATAGCTAATCCGCTTTGATTTTTAACCGCACTTTCCTCTTTTGGAGGTATGTAGGCAAAGTGATTAGCTATAATCATTTCTATCCCAACACAGATTAGGTTCTCTATGGCTACAAATTATATTTTCGTCACCGGCGGTGTGGTTTCATCGTTAGGTAAAGGCATTGCAGCAGCCTCATTGGCGGCAATTTTAGAAGCTCGCGGTTTAAACGTGACCATTATGAAACTCGATCCCTACATTAATGTGGATCCGGGAACAATGAGTCCAACGCAGCATGGTGAAGTATTCGTTACTCAAGACGGCGCAGAAACAGATCTGGATCTTGGGCATTATGAGCGTTTTATTCGCACCAAAATGACGAAACGTAATAATTTCACCACAGGTAAAATCTATTCTGAAGTATTACGCAAAGAACGTCGTGGTGATTATTTAGGGGCAACTATTCAAGTTATTCCGCATATTACTAATGAAATTAAAGATCGTGTTATTGCCGGTGCGCAAGGCCATGATGTCGTGATTGTAGAAGTGGGGGGAACAGTCGGAGATATTGAGTCTTTACCCTTCCTCGAAGCTTTGCGTCAGCTTGCCGTACAAGTAGGACGTGAACACACCTTATTTATGCATTTAACCCTAGTCCCTTATATTCCGACAGCCGGTGAAGTGAAAACGAAACCGACACAGCATTCCGTGAAAGAATTGCTTTCTATCGGGATTCAACCGGACGTATTGATCTGTCGTTCTGACCGAATGATTCCGCCGAATGAACGTGCGAAAATTGCGTTATTTTGTAATGTGCCGGAACGGGCAGTCATTTCATTAAAAGACGTAAATTCAATTTATCAAATTCCGGCATTACTAAAATCTCAAGGTTTAGATGATTTCGTATGCGAGCGTTTTCATCTGAATTGTCCGGAAGCGGATCTTTCCGAATGGGAACAAGTTCTTTATAAACAAGCGAATCCGGTGGGGGAAGTCACCATCGGTATGGTCGGGAAATATATTGAATTGCCAGATGCCTACAAATCCGTGAATGAAGCCTTAAAACACGCGGGTTTAACCAATCGCCTAACCGTGAATATCAAATACATTGATTCGCAAGATGTGGAAACCAAAGGCGTAGAAGTATTAAAGGGTATAGATGGTATTCTTGTGCCGGGTGGTTTTGGTTATCGTGGTGTGGAAGGCAAAATTATGACCGCACAATATGCGCGTGAGAACAACATACCTTATCTTGGTATTTGTTTAGGCATGCAGATTGCATTAATTGAGTACGCACGTAATGTAGCAGGCTTAGCCAAAGCAAATTCCTCCGAATTTGACCGCACTTGTGAGCAGCCGGTGGTGGCATTAATCACCGAATGGCAGGATGCGGAAGGCAACACTGAGGTGAGAACCGATAACTCGGATCTTGGTGGAACGATGCGTTTGGGGGCACAACAATGCCATTTAATCGAAGGCAGTCGAGCGCGTGAATTATATGGTTCGGAAATTATTGAAGAACGTCATCGCCATCGCTATGAAGTGAATAATACCTTGCTTCCGCAAATTGAAAAAGCCGGTTTGAAAGTCACCGGTTTATCGGCGGATAAAAAATTAGTGGAAATCATCGAAGTACCGAATCACCCTTGGTTTGTGGCTTGTCAATTCCATCCGGAATTTACTTCCACACCGCGTGACGGCCATCCGCTATTTGCAGGGTTTGTAAAAGCCGCTTACGAAAACCATAAAAAATCTGCGTAAACTTTGTTCGATTTATTAATCACTTAGTGCGAAATCTCTAAAAGTTTAATACCGTAGATAAAAAATCAGGGGGATTATCCCCCCTGATTTCCGATAATCCACAGTAATTAACCGGCTAATAGCATATCGTTTTCCCTATCGGAATGATTTTGTCCGTTATATTTAGCCTTACGATCTCATCAAGTCTTTTCTCTTGATTGTTTATTAATGGGAAACGGATGTTGTTTTTTTCAAACAATAATATCCCACAATTGCCGAAATCGTAGAGCCAAGCAATATCCCCAAACGTGAAAGCGCATTCACACTTTCGCCTGCGTTCGCATCAAAAGCGAGACTTGCCAAAAACATCGACATAGTAAAACCGATACCGCATAAAATTGCCACTGCAAAAATTTGTTTAAAATTAATTCCCTCGGGCAGTTTTGCAATGCCTAATTTTACCGAAAGGTAGCTAAAACCGAATACGCCGATTGGTTTACCAATAATCAAACCTAGGGCAATGGCAAGCAATAATGGGGAAGATAACATTGAAACATCAATCCCTTCAAAACTCACTCCGGCGTTGGCAAAGGCAAATAGCGGCAAAATGAGGAATGACGTCCAAGGCATTAGAAGATGTTCAAATTCTTCTAACGGTTTTTCACCTTTTTCGCCTTTCAATGGAATGCAGAAACCGATAATCACCCCCGCAAGCGTGGCGTGTACGCCGGATTTTAATACGGATGCCCATAAAATTGCGCCCACTACCATATAGGCACAAAGAGCGGTGACTTTAAAGCGATTTAATGTGATGAGTAAGACGATGGCAATTCCTGCAAAAATAAGTGCTTGAATGCTTAACCCGTGAGAGAAAAATAAGGCAATGACGACAATTGCACCTAAGTCATCGATAATCGCTAGAGCGAGTAAAAAGATTTTTAATGGCAAGGGTACTTGTTTACTCAGAAGAGCCATAATGCCGAGAGCAAAAGCAATATCCGTTGCCATTGGGATCGCCCAGCCGTTAGCGAAAGCAGGTTCTTGGCGTGCGATAAACACATAAACTAAAGCCGGAATCACCATACCACCTATTGCTGCAATGGCAGGGAAAACGGCCTGTTGATAACTGGAAAGAGAGCCTTCTAACAGTTCTCGCTTTACTTCCAATCCCACTAAAACGAAAAATACCGCCATAAAGCCGTCATTAATCCAATGAATCAGTGTTTTATCAATAGAAAAGCTACCGATTTTAATACTCACGGGTAAATTTAAGAAACCATTGTAAGCCCCATTTAAAGGGGAATTGGCAAAAAACATTGCGATTAATGCAGAGCAAAGTAATAAGATGCCACCGGCAGATTCAAGTTTAAAAAATCGCTGTATAAGTTGTAACACAAAATCTCTCCAAAAAAGTTAAAAATAAATTAACAAAAAATCAACGAAGCTCGGATATTATCATAAATTTTCGCTATATATGGAAAATACCGCTAGAAAAGTGCGGTCATTTCCTACATATTTTTTGTGGTTAAGCCATCAATGTGATTTTGCTCACATTTTTGCATCTAAAGAGTAGGGTTCTATTCATCTTTATAGTAAACTTGTCGCCCCTTTTTATTTACTGAGAAGATATATGTTTAGTCGTAAAGATATTATTGTTTTGGGGATGATGATTTTCGCGCTCTTTTTAGGGGCCGGAAATATTATTTTCCCGCCGATGGAAGGATTTTCCGCCGGTCATCATTGGGCGAGTGCCTCTTTAGGTTTTGTTTTAACCGGTGTATTAATGCCATTTATCACTTTAGTTGTGGTGGCGGTACTTGGACGCGGTGAAGAACTTATGCGCGATTTACCGAAATGGGCGGAAGTTATCTTTTTAACCACCTTATATTTGGTGATCGGCTCTTTATTTGCAATGCCACGAGTGACGAATGTGGCTTATGAAATGGCTTGGTTACCCTTAAGCATTATGGAAGATAGTAGTAGCGCACACTTTATCTTTTCACTTATATTTAATCTTATCGGTATGTTATTTATGCTGCGTCCGAACACGATTATTTCTAGCGTCGGCAAATTTATGACGCCTGCTCTACTCGTGTTATTAGTTGTGGTTGCAGTGAATGTGTTGATTTCTCCTCTTTCGGAAATTGTTGAACCGAGCAATGCCTATGTGACGAATTCACCGATTACGGCCGGTTTAATCAGCGGTTATCAAACGATGGACGTACTCGCAGCGATTGCTTTCGGCGGTATTGTGGCACGTGCATTGGCAGTGAAAAATGTTTTTGCCGCACAAAAAGTAATGAAATACACCATTTCCGCCGGTTTTATTTCTGTGTTTTTACTTGCGGCATTGTATTTCTCATTATTTTATTTAGGTGCAACGGGGGCAAAAGTTGCAGAAGGTGCGACCAATGGCGGACAAATTTTTTCTCATTATGTGAACGCATTATTTGGAATTGGCGGCACTTGGATTATGTCGGGTATTATTATTTTGGCAAATCTTACGACACTTGTAGGCGTAACCAGCGCGTGTGCAGATTATTTCTCTAAATTCCATACCCGTTTGTCTTATCCGTTTTGGGTGGTACTTTTTACCATTTTAACTACTGTCATCGCACAAACAGGTCTAACGGAATTATTACGAATTACTATTCCGGCATTATTGTTAATTTACCCTGTTGCGATTATGTTGGTGTTTTTACAAATTATCCGTAGTAAATTGCCGAATATTAAATTTAGCTATTATTTTACTTTACTTGTTACCGTCTGTTTCAGTGCCTGTGATAGTTTGAAAAATATGAATTTATTACCGCAATCAATTGAAAATCTGTTGGCTCATTTACCGCTTTATTCTTCCGGTATGGCGTGGTTGATTCCATCATTTGTTGTACTTGGTTTATCTTTCCTGTTGGGAAGAAAGTCGGCGTAATTCAATTTTTCATGATAAAAAATACCGAGTCCAAAATGCTCGGTATTTTTACAAAGTGCGGTCATATTTTGAAATGTTTTATAAATCTAAACGCTGGCGAACGATTTCAAATAAACATACACCGGTTGCCACAGATACATTTAATGAGGAAACCGATCCCGCCATAGGAATACTGATGAGTTGATCGCAATGTTCACGCGTTAAGCGGCGCATACCTTCACCCTCCGCCCCCATAACCAGCGCGATTGCACCCTTAAGTTTGGTGTTATAAATGGTTTCTGCGGCTTCACCTGCCGTACCGACTACCCAAATATTATGATTTTGTTGTAGCTCACGAAGAGTACGGGAAAGGTTTGTTACCCGAATGAGCGGAACGGTTTCCGCTGCGCCGCAAGCGACTTTACGTGCGATAGAAGTGAGCTGTGCCGATTTATCTTTCGGAACGATAACCGCATCGACACCGGCGGCATCTGCGGTACGCAGGCAAGCGCCAAGATTATGAGGATCGGTCACGCCGTCAAGCACCAACAAAAGCGGATCTTGTTTATTGGTGAGAACGGTATCGAGATCATTTTCATTGAGTTCTTTTGCCGCCTGCACGCGAGCTATCACACCTTGGTGGACTTCGCCGTTCGCTTTTTTATCTAGAGTTTGGCGATTTACAAATTGTACACCGATGCCCATTGCGTAGAGTTCGTTTAATAAAGGTTGCAGACGTTTATCTTCACGGCCTTTTAGCACAAAGACTTCAATTAAACGTTCAGGTGTATGAGCTAAAATACTATTAACGGCGTGAATACCGTAAATCTGTTCGGACATAAACTTTCTCTCAATTTAATTCAACGATGTAAGCGAAGGGCGTGAAAATTTTCGCAGCTATCGGCGTAAATTATGACAATTCCCATCGCTTTACTGAACAACTATTTCGGTATTATGAATACTTGTACGAAATATCATAGATATTACCTCTCTTAAGAAATAAAATCCTCTTTGTACAACCGATACATAATGCCGAATTATTTTTTTGATTTCTTAGAAACTTCTTTCTTTTTTACCGCACTTTTTCGTCTTTTACCGATTTTTGGCGGTAATTCTTTAAATATTTTCTTCGCTTTTTCTTTAGCGGTTTTTCCTGTTCGGCGTGCTTTTCGTTCACTGCTCAATAGGGAAAAATCTATCATTTTTTGTTCTAAATGTACCGCTTCTACGCGAACACGCACTTTATCGCCCAAGCGATATTGCATACCGCTGTTTTCACCGATTAAACGTTGTTTTGCGGCATCGAACTGATAATAATCATTTTCCAACGTAGAAATATGTACTAATCCGTCAATGAAGAGTTCGTCCAAACGCACAAACAAACCGAAACCGGTAACGGATGAAATTACGCCGTTAAATTCATTGCCTATATGATCCTGCATGTATTCGCATTTTAGCCAGTCAGCCGTTTCACGTGTAGCATCATCGGCGCGGCGTTCGGTCATTGAACAATGATCACCTAATAAATCCATTTCATCAAAAGAATAATGATAGCCGCCCGTTTCGGTGGTTTTGCGTTTTGAACCCTGTTTTTTAGCAAGCAAATATTTAATACCACGATGAAGTGTTAAATCGGGATAACGGCGAATCGGCGAAGTGAAATGCGCATATTCTTCCAATGCTAAACCGAAATGTCCGATATTATCGGCATTATACACGGCTTGACTAAGAGAACGGAGTAGCATCGTTTGAATTAACTCGTGATCAGGACGTTCTTTCACCTTCTCCAATAGGGTTGCGTAATCCTTAGTGAGCGGTTTTAAACCGCCTTCTAAGGCTAAACCGAATTCATTTAAAAATGTGCGGAATGAAGTGAGTTTTTCTTCACTTGGCGTAGCGTGAATACGATACAATGCCGGCTCATTGTTTTTTTGCATAAAATTTGCCGCCGCAATATTGGCAAGAATCATACATTCTTCAATGATTTTATGGGCGTCATTCCGAACCACCGGTTCAATCCGTTCAATACGTCCCATCGCATTAAAAATAAATTTGCTTTCAACGGTTTCAAAATCTATCGCACCACGCTGTTGACGGGCGGAAAGCAACGCTTGATATAAATCATAAAGCGCTTCCAAATGTGGAACAAGCAGGGCATAACGCTCCCGTAATTCGGTATCTCCCTCCAGCATTTTTGCTACCTTGGTATAGGTTAAACGTGCGTGAGAGTTCATTACCGCTTCATAAAAACGATAGTCGGTAAGTTTGCCCTTAGCGGAAATTTGCATTTCACATACCATACATAGGCGATCTACTTGCGGATTAAGCGAACATAAGCCGTTAGATAAAATTTCCGGCAGCATTGGAACGACTCGGTTTGGAAAATAGACGGAATTACCCCGATTATGGGCTTCAGCATCTAGAGCGGTGTGCAATCGTACATAATAGCTCACATCCGCAATCGCAACCCAAAGTTTCCAGCCTTTGTCCTGTTTTTCACAATATACGGCATCATCAAAATCGCGAGCATCTTCCCCGTCAATGGTAACGAGCGGTAGATTGCGTAAATCAATACGTCCTTTTTTCGCTTCTTCAGGTACTTCTTCCGTAAATTTTTTAACGTATTTTTCGACCGCACTTGGGAATTTATGGGGAATGTCGTGATTGTGCAAAGCGATTTCCACTTCCATTCCTTTCGCCATATTATCACCCAAAATTTCCGTGATAATCCCCACCGGTTGACTGAAATTGGAAGAACGCTCCTGCAATTCCACCACAACCACTTGTCCCATACGTGCGCCATTGCGGTGTTCGTTTGGGACTAAAATATCACGCCCAATGCGGCTATCATCCGGCACCACATAGCCGAAACCGTTTTCCAAGAAAAAACGTCCCACAATTTGTTTTTTTCGGTTTTCCAGCACGCGAACAATGCGGACCTCACGCCGACCTCGGCGATCTAAACCGGCCCTTTGTACTAAAACGAAATCACCATGCATAACACGTTGCATTTGGTGGTTGGGAATAAATAAATCCTCTTTTTGTCCCTCCACCTGCAAGAATCCGTAACCTTCACGATGACCGATCACCGTACCTTTTATGAGATCTAATTTCTCCGGTAAGGCATAGCGTTTACGTTTTGTGAATACAAGTTGCCCGTCATTTTCCATTGCTCGCAAACGGCGGCGCATCGCTTCGATTTGCTCTTCATTATGGATAGAAAGTGCGGTCAAAATTTCTTCCCGATTCATCGGTGCATTATTTTCGCGAATGATATTTAAAATAAACTCACGGCTTGGAATGGGATTACCGTATTTTTTCAATTCCCGCTGATAATGGGGATCTTGATGAGATAAGGTTTTGGTTTTTTTTATCATTATTTGGCTTTTTTTTAAAAATTTCGGAAAGTTTGGCACTAAGGAAGAGATAATGCAAGGGAATAGGGAAAATTTGTGAGGCGGAAATAGACTTTATTTCTAAATCAAAGAAATAAAGTCCCATTTACTGAAAAATCTTTCCATTATTCTTGAAAGAATGTGAATTTCGGTTTAACTTTGGGACACGAAAATGACAGCTTAAAACCCTGTGAAATTTAGGGCTAATCTACTTTAGCCCTTTTAATTTTTAAATGAGCTAAATGGAATGTACACATCTAATTTTTTAAATCTTATCTTAAATGTTGACAGTTATAAGGCATCTCATTGGTTGCAATACCCACCTAATACGGAATATGTCTCTTATTATGTTGAGGCGCGTAGCGGAGAGTTTGATGTCGTTTTTTTTGGTTTACAAGCCTTTATCAAAGAGTATTTGTTAACTCCCGTTACCCAACAGGATATTGAAGAAGCGGAAATTGTTTTAAAACTACACGGGTTGCCGTTTAATCGTCTTGGTTGGCAGCGTTTAATTGAGAAATATCAAGGATTTTTACCGTTAAAAATAGAAGCTGTTCCTGAAGGGACGGTATTACCGGTAGGCAATGTGGTTTGCCAGATTGTTAACACCGATCCTGAATTCTTTTGGCTGACGGGTTATCTGGAAACCGCATTATTACGTGCAATTTGGTATCCCTCCACGGTTGCAAGTATTTCTTATTTCTGTAAACGGCAGATCAAGCAAGCACTTGAAAAATCTGCCGATAATTTAGATAACTTATTATTTAAATTGCATGATTTCGGCGCGAGAGGGGCATCTAGTTTAGAAACGGTTGCTTTAGGCGGTTTGGCTCATTTGGTTAATTTTATGGGAACGGACAGTGTTTCGGCATTAGTTGCAGCCCGCCGTTGGTACAACGTGGAGCAAATGCCGGCTTTTTCTATTCCAGCCGCAGAACATAGCACCATAACTTCATGGGGCAAAGAAAGAGAAATTGATGCCTATGAAAATATGTTAAATCAATTTGCCGGTAAAGATAAAATTTATGCGGTTGTTTCGGATAGTTATGATCTTTGGTATGCACTGGAGCATATTTGGGGGGAGCGGCTTAAAGATAAAATAAAAGAACGAGGAGGAACTTTGGTTATACGCCCGGATAGCGGCGATCCTGCCGAAGTGATATGCCGCTCATTAGATATTTTAGCGCGTAAATTCGGTTCAACGCTGAATAGCAAAGGTTATCGGGTGTTGCCTGATTATATACGACTTATTCAAGGAGACGGGATTAATTGTAATTCAATCGCGCCGATTCTAGAATCAATAATCGCTCACGGATTTAGCGTTGATAATGTGAATTTCGGAATGGGTGGGGGATTATTACAACAGGTAAACCGAGACACGATGAGTTGGGCGATGAAAGCAAGCGCGGTGAATATCGCAGGTAAATGGCAAGATGTTTATAAAGATCCGATTACCGGTCAGGCGAAGCGTTCCAAAAAAGGGTTGCTCGCCTTGGTTAAACGGCAAAATCAATGGCAAACGATCCCTCAACAAGCCTTAAATGGACAAGAGAATCAATTACGTACGGTGTTTTTTAACGGACAGTTATTAATTGACGATACTTTAGAAACAATACGAATGAGAACGGGGTGATAGGCTTTGTGGTGAAATAAACCGAAATACTCGCTATTATGTAGCACTTGCACAAATCTTTGTAGGGGCTGTTAGGCGAAGCCGTAACGCATCATTAACAAAGTTTAATGGTGCGTTACGCAAAGCTAACGCACCCTACCTCCCGATAAATATTGAATATAAAATTCTATTTGGGCAACTGATACATAATACCGGAAATACTTCCCATCATTTTGTAAGACGGCGTATTTCGGTTTATTTGGGGGACTAATTCACTTTAGCTTTTAGGGTTGGGTAAAATGCAATTCGCCCTGATTTTCTAAAAACGTCGGTTGAATTTCTACATAATCTTTATCTTTCGCTTTCAATATACTGCCTGTTTATTGAATGTAATCTTTAAAGTGGGGCGTTTTGCGGTGATTTTCATAAGCCGCACCATTAGCGTAAATTTCAAAGAAAACCATTTATTGGGGCTTTCTTCTGTCGCCTCCGCATTCGCAATAACACTTTCTTCCCGTTTTAAGGATTATGTCATTTCCGCTGTAATAATGGCTTTAAATTTCGCATTATCTTCCGGTTTTACTTCCACTGTAACAAGATTTGCCCGCATTTCAGATTTTTGGTGTACCTTTTTATCTCCTAAAAATTGAGCCTTGAGCGTAATACGTTTTTTTTAAGGAAGACCAATAAAACCGTCAAAAAAATAACCGCACTTTTATTTTTAGTAGAATGCCAAGGTACGGTTAGTTTAGTTGAGATCTGTTATTACTTAGCGTTAAGTAATGCCGGTACTTTCAGTAAAATTAATTCGTTATCATCCTGACGATTAGGCTCACGGCTTGATGAAAATGGAAAATTATTATCGTTACCCACAATAATATGCTCATTATCCACAATATCTACGTTTTCAATAGTAAAAAACGGAAATGCTAATTTTTCTCCGGTTAATGGTTTAAGACTGATTTTATTTGGATCGGCAATTTTGAGTAAATCAATGTAAGCAATTTTTTTCACAGCCTTGCCAACATTGTTATCAGAAAACGTTACCTTATAAATACGTTTAAATTTTGCCGGATCGGAAAAACAATGTGTTGTGTCTGTAAGGTTTCTGCAGGCTTTATCAAGCGTTCCTTCCCCGTTATCCCGTTCAATAATTAAACCGTTTTTAGCATCAATCATATTGAAATCGCCGATAGCGTTATGCTCATTTTCTAAAGGGTAAAACCAATAACGTCCCGTCCATTTTTGTTTATCAACATCAAACTCTAAAATACGTAGTGAAACTTTACCATCTATGGTTTCCCAACTTTGTTTATTTTCATTCCATAAAGGGCCTTCTAATAATGGGTAAAGATATTTATTGTCAGGTGAGGCAGCCATTCCTTCATAACCTTTCGAACGTTTTAAATTAACATTTTTATAATGTCCGTTTGGTGTACTTGGCGAGCCAACCCGACTGTTGTCGGGAGACTGAATTTTTATTCCGTCAACTTCACTTTCAAATACGGATAATATTTTCCCGTCTAAATTTGCTTTAATTAGGTAAGGGCCAAATTCATCGCCAATCCAAATATTATCATCGATGATTTGAAAGCTTTCTGTATCGAAATCTGCTCCGGTTAAATATCTTTCCTTAGTATCTTCGTGGGTAATACGAAACGGTACTTTTTTGTCCGGATCGGATAAAAAGACAGTTTTAATCGGTTTAAATTGCCCTTGTGACCAGTCAATTTTGTATTGGTTTAAGTAAAGCATTGAATCGGCTGAATTTGCTTTACTGCCAAATCCGTTATCTGTAAGGAGCCATACTGTATCTTTGCCGACAACTTTGATTCCTGAGTGTCCTTGTCGGGGTTGATTTTGAATTGGTAAAAAATGACCTGTTTCGCGATCCTTCGATTTTCCTTGCACTGATTGTAATTTTTCTATCCGTTTAAATGTTGTATATTTCCCAGACGTTTTTAAATCATTTGGTGTATTATTCGGCACCGAAACAACGGAATTTGCTGGTAATACAGCATGTCCGGATAGCTCGGCAGGTACCTCAAAAGCGGCTTGAACAATGCTTGTCATACCTAAGGTTAAACTCAATATAGTTAAATACTGTTTGCTTTTCATACATTTTCCCTTTTACTTAATTCTATAAAGAGAATATATGGTAAATATGACGATAGTATGACAGAGAAATAAGTTCCTTTGAGTATGAATTAGGCGAAATATTAGTAAGTTTGAGCCATGATTGAAACTATCTCTTATTTTATGCCTTTATCACTTCAGTAATACCCGCTGCGCTCATTTTTGGGGCAAATCGCGAATTTCATATTCGTCGAGATCCGGATAGTAGCAATCCTCTTTGAAAATATTTTTAAACCATTCCGTATGGGGTGGAAAAAGTGAGTTTTAGGTAAAAGCTAACAATGCAACAGTATAATGCTTACTATGGGTAGCTTAATGTCAAAGCAGTATTTCTGAGGTAGAGCGTAAATTACAAATTGCCGTACCCTCTGCCAGTCAATCATTAAAATTACTTGAACGTACAGAAAAACGGCTAGGCATTGGGCGTATTTTTGAACCTAATATGCAAACTTTTACCGATAAAGACGACTTTGTTCCAATCTTGCAAAACACTGGAGTGAGTATCCACCACTTTATTTGTATTATCTACAGCATGCTAAAAAGGCATGAAAGGTTCAGACAGTGATTGAATTTCTGTAGGAAAAGAACAGGGTATAAAAATGTCGATAATGCAGTTGCATAAAGAAAATTTTATATTCAATATTTTGAGGTAGGGTGTGTTAGCCGTAGGCGTAACGCCCCTTTTTTGTCAATAAATTTCATTACGGTGCGTTACGGCTTCGCCTAACAGCACCCTTGTATATTAAAACTCTGATAAACTCGCAACAAACAACACAACGTTATCCACAGCTACGATGATTTGTGCAAGTGCTACATAATACCAAAAATTCACCGCACTTTTTACTAAAAATCTACATTTGCGTGAAATGTGATGGGCGCACCGGTTATTGGGTGCGTGATACTAAGTTCTTCGGCGTGTAAACAAAGGCGTGGCGCCATAAGTTTTGCTTGAGGATGTGCATAAAATTTATCACCTAAAATCGGGTGTCCCAGTGCCAGCATATGCAAGCGAAGTTGGTGGGAGCGTCCGGTGATTGGGGTGAGTTTTACACGCGTGCTGTTATTCGGGAGGCGTTCTAAAACGTCAAATTTTGTGACCGCTCTTTTGCCGGATACAAAGTCTAAACGCTGACGAGGGCGGTTTTCCCAATCGCAAATCATCGGCAAATCGACTTCACCGCTGTTTTGTGCCAAATGTCCCCACACGAGGGCTTGATAATGCTTTTTCGGTTCACGTTCACGAAATTGGCGTTTAAGTTCTTTATCGGCGGCTTTGCTCAAGGCAAATAAAATAATCCCGCTGGTTGCCATATCAAGGCGGTGTGCCGGTTCGCAGAAACCGAATTTTTCTTTTACCCGACTCATTGCACTGTCGTAATATTGAGGCTGATTACCCGGCACGGAAAGTAAGCCGCTCGGTTTATTCACCACACAAATATAGTTGTCTTGATAAATAAGATCCAAATAAGGCGTTATCGGGGGATTGTATTCAATTAATGCCATAATTATTCCTTATTGGTGATAATGACACGTAGGCTATCCAATCGCCATGTCGCTTTGGAAAGTTCTTGTAGCGATTGAGCTCGTTGAGCTTCCAAAATATCAATTTCGCTTTGACGAATGTTTTTATTGACGGCTTGTAAGGCTTGTAGTCGGTTGAGTTCGGCACTTAATGCGTAATCGGCCGAACGTTGCGCTTCGGAAATTGTGGTTTGTGCAAGAGATTGTACTTTCTTTTCTCCCATCACCAATAATTGCTCCAAGGTCGGACGTGCCATTTTGATCATTTTATTCGCCACATCTTTGCCGAGCGGTTTGAGTTTACTTTGTAAGGTTTCAAAGGCGACCTGTTCAGCTATGTTGTTGCCTTTGTTATCAAGCAAAAGGCGAATAGGTGTCGGAGGTAAGAAACGGTTTAGCTGTAATCCTTTTGGTGATTGCGTTTCCACGACATAAACGAGCTCTAATAACAAAGTGCCTGCCGGTAATTGCTTGTTGATGAGTAATGCCATTGCTGCTTTGCCGATATCGCCCGAGGCAATGAGATCAATACCTTGACGGATCATCGGGTGATCCCAAGTTAAAAATTCTAATTCCTCACGAGCAAGGGCAAGATTGCGATCAAAGGTTACCGTAACGCCCTCTTCTTTCAGCCCCGGAAAATCCGGTACAAGCATTGTGCCGGTAGGAGTGATGACAAGGCTATTTTCGCCGAGATCATCTTGTTCTACGCCGATAATATCGAATAAATCCAGCGCAAAATTCACTAATTCGACTTCGTTATCTTGTGCCGCGATTTCTTGCGCCAGTTGTTGTGCCTGTTCGCCGCCGTTAGAATTGAGTTCTAACAACCGATCACGACCTTGTTCCAATTCCCGCTTTAGTCTTTCCCGTGCTTTCTTTGTTTCTGTAATGAGTGTATTTATCTCAGAAAGTGCGGTTAAATTTGACCGTACTTTTTGTAGCGGTTCGGCAAAATGTTCAAATAACGTCATCCCCATCGGGCAGGTTTGTTCAAAGGCATTTAAACCTTCGTGATACCAACGCGCCAGCGCATAATCGGCGGAGTTTGCCACACAAGGAACATAAATTTGTACATCACGGGCTTGACCGATACGATCCAGACGCCCGATACATTGCTCTAATAAATCAGGATTATGCGGTAAATCAAATAACACCAAGGTATTGGCAAATTGGAAGTTACGCCCCTCTGAACCGATACCGGAACTCAGTAACACCTGTGCCCCTTGCGCCATATCGGCAAAGTAGGCAGCGGCACGATCACGCTCGATAATTGACATTTTTTCATGGAATACCGCCGCACGAATCGCCTCTTTTTCACGCAGAAGTTGCTCTAACCTCATTGCCGTTTGCGCGCTTTGGCAAATGACGAAAATTTTTTCATCACGTTGTGTTTTAAGGAAATTCAGCAGCCATTGCATTTTGCTATCTTGCGCTTGGTTTTCGCTTTCCACTGTAAGTGTAATTTGATGATAAATACGATGTGGAAAACCTTTTACGCCTTGACGGGTGTTGCGAAACAACACACGACTGGTGCCGTGCCGATCGATAAGGTTTTGAATGAGTTCTTGACGGGCAGATTGCTGCTCTTCTTCATTATGGGAATCAATGGCTCGGAACAGCGGTTCTACGTCTTGTTCGCTTAATAAATCGGAAATATGGTTTTTTTCAACCGCACTTAACGATTTATCCGCCAGCAACGATTGCACTGCATCCGCAACAGGTTGATAATTTTGTTGCTCTTTTTGGAATGTCGCATAATCGAAAAAACGTTCGGGATCGAGCAATCGTAAACGGGCGAAGTGGCTTTCTTGCCCTAACTGTTCAGGAGTCGCCGTGAGCAATAATACGGAAGGAATAGTCTGCGCAAGTCGTTCCACCAATAAATAAGCGTGGCTCGGTGCATTTTCGTTCCAAACAAGATGATGAGCTTCATCTACAATCAAACAATCAAAACCGGCGGCAAGGGCTTGCTCTGCACGTTTTGGTGAATTGACCAACCAATCTAACGCACAAATTATCAAGGATTCCGAAGCAAAGGGATTTTCTCCGGTGGTCACGAAATCGGCGCAACGTTCTTCATCAAATAATGAAAAATGTAAGTTAAAGCGGCGTAACATTTCAACTAACCATTGATGTTGCAAGCTTTCAGGCACGAGAATAAGGACGCGTTGCACTTTCTCGGCGAACAATTGATTTTGTAGAATCATTCCGGCTTCAATGGTTTTTCCTAATCCTACTTCATCGGCAAGTAGCACACGAGGATTCACACGCTTACCCACTTCGGCGGCGATATGCAATTGATGAGGAATTAGACCTGCGCGAATACCGCGTAACCCACGGAGTGGCGATTGAAATTGTGCCTGTTGATGTTTCAGCGTGCGATAACGTAGCGCAAAATGATGGCTGCGATCCAATTGTGCGGAAAAAAGACGATCTTTTGCCGAACTGAACGAAATAAGGGGGGAAATATCCTTTTCTTGCACGACCACTTGCTCGCCTTGCGGGTTTTCTACCAAGTAAAAATTTAGGTTTTTTAGGGTTTGAATATCGACGATTTTCCCTTGCCAACCTGCTTTATGCGTCAGCATTTCGCCCTTGTTAAATTGAATACGTGTAAGTGGTGCTTGTGTTATTGAGTAAATACGGGTTTCATCCGCCGCAGGGAAGTGAAGGCTCACCGTGCGGGCATCAAAATCGGTAACTATACCTAATCCAAGATTATTTTCACTTTCACTTAACCAACGCTGACCAAGGGCAAAAGGCATCATATTGTTTTTCCATTTATTAAAATTCGGGCGGCTATTTTAGTCCGATTGAAAGGGAAAGCAATGAAAAAACGTGATCTACTTCATAATTACGGGATTCTTACGAATCACTCCTTTACTTTAAAAAAGTGCGGTGTGAAAATGGCACAAATTTTCATCTCACGGAGTAAATTATGGATTGGTCTGAACGTCTTAAGCGCGAATTTCTATTAGGCTGGAAGCCTTTTGAAATTATTTGGCTTGCAGCTTTTATCATTGCGCAAATTTGGGTATATACGCAGGCACCGGATTCTTGGTTGGCAATGGTTTCCGGTATTGCCGGTATTTTGTGCGTGGTGCTGGTGAGTAAAGGAAAAATCAGTAACTATTTCTTCGGTTTAATTTTTGCTTATACCTATTTTTATGTGGCTTGGGGGGCAAATTTCTTAGGCGAAATGAATACCGTGCTTTATGTCTATTTGCCGGCGCAGTTTATCGGTTATTTTATGTGGAAAAATAACATGCAAAATGACAATGGCGGCGAAAGTGTAATGGCAAAAGCTTTAACGCTAAAAGGCTGGGGCGTTTTACTGGTAACGATAACTATCGGCACATTGCTATTCGTACAAGCCTTGCAAGCCGCAGGTGGAAGCTCAACGGGTTTGGACGGCTTAACTACCGTGATAACGGTGAGCGCGCAGTTATTGATGATATTACGTTACCGCGAACAATGGTTGCTATGGATTGCATTAAATATTCTTTCCATCGCGCTTTGGGCAGAAACACCGGCAATGTATTTAATGTATTCGGCGTATTTGTTGAACTCTATTTACGGTTATTACAACTGGACGAAGTTATCAAAACAGACTGAAAACTAACCGCACTTAAAAAAGATTCCGTAGGGTGCGTTAGGCTTGCCGTAACGCACCAAACTTGGATTTAACGGTACGTTACGCCTTTGGCTAACACACCCTACTCTGTTTTGTGCAACTGGTGCATAATATCACTATAGTGTAGAAAAGGCGAACTTTTGGGCTCGCCTTTTTCGTTAAAATTTTAGGTAAAACTCTTTGGTTAACGCGATAAATTCCACTGTGTATCGGTCGTTTTCATCGTAAATGGCAAGATGATCTCTCTCTAAAAGCAAAGGCTGTTTGGCAAACGTGATAAGCATTCGTTGCGGTGTTTTGCCGATTTTAGTGATGATTTCCGTTTGTTTAATGCAATAAAGTGCGGTGGATTTTACCAGTGTTTTTGCAGCCTCATAAGGCAACACAAAACTGATTTTGCCTTGTTCCGATAACCGAGATTCCGCACACCGAAGCCATTCCGAATGACTTTGTTGGGTATAACGCGCTAGTTTCCGTTCTTCATTTTTACAGGCGACACCTTGTTTAAAGTAAGGCGGATTTGCCACAATGAGATCAAAGGTTTCCTGCGTTGTTCGCAAAAAACGCAAGACATCATCTTGTACTAATTTAATACGTGTTTGCCAAGGTGAACGTTCAATGTTTTCTTGTGCTTGTTGTGCGGAAAATGTATCCAATTCTACGGCATAAATGCGGCAATCCGGCGTACTGCGTTGCGCTAACATTAATGCCAATAGTCCTGTTCCACAGCCCATATCTAAGATTTTTTTGCACTGGGATATCTCTGCCCAAGCGCCGAGCAAAATACCGTCGGTGCCGACTTTCATCGCACATTGTTGTTGATTGATATGAAATTGTTTAAAGGTGAAACTGCTCATAAAATATTTCGTAAATTGACCGCACTTTAGGCGGCTTTTCGGGTATAATCCGCGCCAATCTTAACAAAGAACCGCATAATAATGAATTTATCCCGATTTGAACAATTCGATCTTTCCCCCGAACTTCTCAAAGCCCTAGATAAAAAAGGCTATTCCCGCCCGACAGCCATCCAACTTGGAGCTATTCCGGCAGCAATGGAAGAGCGTGATGTGTTGGGTTCCGCACCGACCGGCACGGGGAAAACCGCAGCGTTTTTATTGCCGGCATTACAACATTTGTTAGATACTCCCCGCCGTAAACCCGGGCCGCCGCGTATTTTAATACTGACACCAACGCGTGAACTGGCAATCCAAGTTGCGGAACAAGCGGAGGAATTGTCGCAATTTACCCATTTGAAGATTGCAACAATCACAGGTGGCGTAGCGTACCAGAATCACGGTGAAGTATTCAATACCAATCAAGATCTTGTTGTGGCAACACCGGGGCGTTTATTGCAATACATTCAAGAAGAAAACTTTGATTGTCGTTCGGTGGAGATTTTGATCTTTGACGAAGCGGATAGAATGTTACAAATGGGCTTTGGACAAGATGCGGAAAAAATTGCAGCGGAAACCCGTTGGCGCAAACAAACTTTGCTTTTCTCAGCCACTCTTGAGGGCGAATTATTGATCGATTTTACCAAGCGTTTGTTAAATGATCCGGTCAAAATAGAGTCTGAACCAAGTCGCCGTGAACGCAAGAAGATCAATCAATGGTATTACCACGCAGACAGTAAAGAACACAAAATTAAATTGCTTGCCCGTTTTATTGAAACGGAAGAGGTAAGCCGAGGAATTGTTTTTGTACGCCGCCGTGAAGAGGCTCGAGAACTTTCAGAAACCTTGCGAAAGCGTGGTATTCGTTCCACTTATTTGGAAGGTGAAATGGCGCAAACTCAGCGCAATAACGCCATTGATAAACTTAAATCAGGTGTTGTAACGGTATTGGTGGCAACGGATGTTGCGGCACGTGGCATTGATATTGATGATATTACCCACGTGTTGAATTTTGACCTACCATATAGCGCAGATACTTATTTGCACCGTATCGGACGTACTGCCCGTGCCGGCAAAAAAGGCACGGCGGTTTCTTTTGTGGAAGCGCACGATTATAAATTACTCGGCAAAATCAAACGTTATACGGAAGAAATTTTAAAAGCACGTATTTTAGAGGGATTAGAACCTCGCACTAAACCACCAAAAGACGGCGAAGTAAAATCCGTCAGTAAAAAACAAAAAGCACGAATTAAAGAAAAACGTGAAGAAAAGAAAAAAGCCGAAACGAAGAAAAAGACAAAATTGCGCCATAAAGATACAAAAAATATCGGCAAACGCCGTAAACCGAGTTCAATACAGGAAGGTTAGAAATAAGTGCGGTTGAAATTTGGGGAATTATGTAGGGGTAGGGTGCGTTAGGCGAAGCCGTAACGCACCTTTCTATTAATTCATCAATCAATTTCATTGCGGTGCGTTACGGCTTCGCCTAACGCACCCTACAATGATTATAGCCAGACTTTGGCTGGCTATAATAAAAAACCGCACCTTTGAAGTGCGGTTTTTTTCAAGCTGTTTTTATTACGCTAATTTTTTGATTTGTGCAGCTAATTTAGATTTATGGTTGGCTGCTTTGTTAGCGTGGATTAAGCCTTTAGATGCCATACGGTCAACAACTTTTTGCATTTCAATGAATGCTGCTTCGGCTGCTGCTTTTTCACCTGCTGCTACTTGAGCATATACTTTTTTGATGTAAGTACGCATCATAGAGCGTTGGCTTGCGTTGTGTTGGCGACGTTTTTCAGATTGGATCGCACGTTTTTTTGCTGACTTGATATTAGCCAAGGTCAAACTCCTAAAATTTCTGTTAATTGATAGACAAAATAAAGGGCGTCAATATGCCGATTTTTTATACTTTTGTCAATGGAATATTTGTGTTGATTTCGGTGAGACACAACCGAAAGTAAGCATCGTTATTTTCACAAGCGCTTTCAATAGGGGCTCACACAAACGATGTGGGGCGGATTTTATCAGTTTTTTTTGGCGGAATATAGCGTAAAAACAAAATTTCTATACAATTAGGCAAAATTTTTCAGCCAAGAGAACAGTATTTTGAGTAAACGACTTTTGAAATCGGGTGTGATTGTCAGCAGTATGACCTTATTATCACGTATATTGGGTTTAGTCCGTGATGTGGTTATCGCTCATCTTATCGGTGCCGGAGCGGCGGCAGATGTCTTTTTATTTGCCAATCGCATCCCTAATTTTCTGCGCCGTTTATTTGCCGAGGGGGCATTTTCTCAAGCTTTTGTTCCCGTATTGGCTGAATATCGCAAATCAGGTGATATTGATAAAACCCGTGAGTTTATTGGTAAAGTTTCGGGCACATTAGGCGGTTTGGTGAGTATTGTGACGATTCTTGCAATGTTGGGCTCGCCCGTTGTTGCCGCATTATTTGGAATGGGCTGGTTTACCGATTGGTTAAATGATGGCCCTGATGCACATAAGTTTGAACAAGCCTCATTATTGCTCAAAATCACTTTCCCTTATTTATGGTTTGTTACCTTTGTGGCGTTATCCGGGGCGGTATTGAATACGCTCGGTAAATTCGGTGTGATGTCTTTCTCTCCCGTGTTGTTAAATATTGCGATGATTGCGACCGCACTTTTCCTTGCGCCGCAAATGGATAATCCCGATCTTGCCCTTGCTATCGGTATTTTTATTGGCGGGTTATTGCAATTTTTGTTTCAAATTCCCTTTATGAAAAAAGCCGGGCTATTGGTGAAACCCAAATGGGCTTGGCACGATGAAGGCGTGGTGAAAATCCGTAAGCTGATGATTCCGGCATTGTTCGGTGTATCGGTAAGCCAAATCAATTTATTGCTGGATACAGTGATTGCCAGTTTTCTTATGACAGGATCTATCAGTTGGCTTTATTATTCTGATCGCTTACTTGAATTTCCTCTCGGTTTGTTCGGTATTGCCATTTCCACGGTTATTTTACCGACACTTGCCCGTCATCACGTTAATCGTGAAGAAGATTCCGCGCAAAGTGCGTTGAATTTCCGAAACACAATGGATTGGGGGGTGCGTATGATTTTATTACTCGGCGTGCCGGCTGCGGTTGGCATTGCAGTGTTAGCGAAACCGATGTTACTTACTTTGTTTATGCGCGGCAGTTTCACCCTAAATGATGTGCATTCGGCAGCTTATTCTTTATGGGCGTTCAATGCGGGTTTATTGAGTTTTATGTTGATTAAAATTCTCGCAAACGGTTATTACGCCCGCCAAGATACGAAAACACCGGTGAAAATAGGGATTATCGCGATGGTGAGTAATATGGGATTTAATGCTTTGGCGATTCCCTTTAGTTATGTCGGGTTAGCGATTGCTTCTGCAATGTCGGCGACACTTAACGCTTATCTGCTTTATCGCGGTTTGGCGAAAACGGATGTGTATCGTTTCTCACGCAAAAGTGCGGTCTTTTTTGCGAAAGTTTTATTTGCCGCACTCGCTATGGGGGCTGCCGTATGGTATTACGTTCCGGCGATTAACGAATGGGCTGCAATGAGTTTTATGATGCGCGTGCATTGGCTGGGTTGGCTTATCGCCTTAGCTGTGATTGTTTATGGGATAATGTTGATTTTATTAGGTATTCGCAAGCACCACTTGCTGACAAGAAACTAACTTACCGCTATAATGCCGAAATTCTGTTATTTTCGTGGATAAGGACATGCAATTAATTCGTGGGCTACGCAATGTAAGCCGGGTTTCTCAAGGTTGCGCGCTAACAATCGGCAACTTTGATGGCGTGCATTTAGGGCATCAAGCCGTGTTGCGACATCTTCGCCAAAAAGCCGATGAATTACATTTGCCGATGGCAGTATTGTTATTTGAACCGCAGCCCCGCGAATATTTTATGACTGAAAATGCACCGGCGCGTTTAATGCGTTTGCGTGATAAACTCCACTATTTGCAACAAGCGAAAGTTGATGTTGTCGTCGTCCAAAAATTTGACCGCACTTTTGCCAAACAACCTCCTGAGCAATTTATTGAAGAAGGTTTAGTCAAACGATTAAATGTAAAATTTTTAAGCATTGGTGATGATTTCAGATTTGGTTTGAATCGCCAAGGCAGCTTTGCGATGTTGCAGGAAGCAGGCAAACGGTTCGGTTTTACGGTGGAAGATAATCACAGTTTCTGTTTTAATGCACAACGCATTAGTAGTACGGCTATTCGTGAGGCCCTAGGTTCCGATGATTTATGTTTTGCGGAACGTTTGCTCGGTAAACCTTATCGAATTTTCGGGCGGGTGATTCATGGCAATAAATTAGGCAGAACCATTGGTTTCCCCACGGCAAATATCCGTTTACACCGCCAAGTGAACCCTGTTAAGGGCGTGTATGCCGTTAAAGTGCGGTTAAAATCCGGCGAGATTTTCAATGGTGTGGCAAATATTGGGAAACGCCCGACAATCAATGGGACAATTCAATTATTGGAAGTGTACTTATTTGATTTCTCACGAGACATTTATGGCGAACATATTGAAATTGAGTTCTGCCATAAAATTAGAAATGAAATAAAATTTCCTTCTTTTGATGCTTTAAAAGCACAAATTGAATGTGATGTGGAAACAGCGAAAGCGTTTTTTAGTAAGAATTTAAAAATGTAAAAATTGGGAAATAAAATGACAGTTGATTACAAAAACACTCTTAATCTACCGGAAACAGGCTTTCCGATGCGTGGCGATTTGGCGAAACGCGAGCCTGTGATGCTGAAAAATTGGTATGAGAAAAAGCTTTACCAAAAAATTCGTCAGGCTTCCAAAGGCAAAAAATCCTTTATTTTGCATGATGGCCCTCCGTATGCGAACGGCAGTATTCATATCGGTCATGCTGTCAATAAAATTCTGAAAGATATTATCATTAAATCAAAAACCGCATTAGGTTTTGATTCTCCTTATATTCCGGGCTGGGATTGTCATGGCTTGCCGATTGAATTAAAAGTAGAAGGCTTGGTAGGCAAACCGAATGAGAAAGTTTCGGCAGCGGAATTTCGTCAAAAATGTCGAGAATATGCTGCAGAGCAAGTGGAAGGACAAAAGAAAGATTTTATCCGTTTAGGCGTATTGGGCGATTGGGATAATCCGTATTTAACGATGAATTTCGATACGGAAGCCAATATTATCCGCACGCTGGGTAAAGTGATTGAGAACGGTCATTTATACAAAGGTTCTAAGCCGGTTCACTGGTGCTTGGATTGTGGCTCTTCTTTGGCGGAAGCGGAAGTGGAATACGAAGATAAAGTCTCTCCGTCAATTTATGTGCGTTTTCCGGCGGAAAGTGCGGTCGAAATTGAAGCTAAATTTAATGCGCAAGGAAAAGGCGAGGGGAAAATTTCTGCGGTGATTTGGACAACCACACCTTGGACAATTCCATCAAATCGAGCTATAGCGGTTAATGCCGAACTTGAATATCAATTGATTCAGCTTGGCGATGAACGGGTGATTTTAGCGGCTGAACTGGTGGAATCCGTGGCGAAAGCCGTCGGCATTGAAAATGTGGAAGTATTGGGTTCGGCAAAAGGCAAAACACTTGAGCTTACCCGTTTCCATCATCCGTTCTATGATTATACCGTACCTGTGATTTTAGGTGATCACGTTACCACAGACGGCGGTACGGGATTGGTTCATACCGCACCGGATCACGGTTTAGACGATTTTATCGTCAGTAAACAATATGATTTACCGATGGCGGGGTTAGTGTCTAATGACGGCAAGTTTATTTCGAGTACGCCGTTTTTTGCAGGAAAAGGTGTGTTTGAAGCCAATCCGCTTGTGGTAGAAAAATTGCAAGAAGCAGGCAATTTACTGAAAGTTGAAAAAATTAAGCATAGTTACCCACATTGTTGGCGTCATAAAACGCCGATTATCTTCCGTGCCACACCGCAATGGTTTATCGGTATGGATGTGCAAGGCTTACGCCCGCAAGCATTAGGCGAAATTAAACAAGTGCGTTGGATTCCCGATTGGGGACAAGCCCGCATTGAAAAAATGGTGGAAAATCGCCCTGATTGGTGTATTTCCCGTCAGCGTACTTGGGGCGTGCCGATGACGATGTTTGTACATAAAGAAACGGAAGAATTGCACCCGCGCACATTAGAATTACTCGAAGAAGTGGCAAAACGGGTAGAAAAAGCCGGTATTCAGGCTTGGTGGGACTTAGACGAGAAGGAATTATTGGGTGCGGATGCGGAACGTTATCGTAAAGTGCCGGATACCCTAGATGTATGGTTTGACTCGGGTTCAACTTATTCTTCTGTGGTGGCGAACCGCCCTGAATTTAACGGCAATAGTGCGGATATGTACTTGGAAGGCTCCGATCAACATCGTGGTTGGTTTATGTCGTCATTGATGCTTTCTACGGCAACGGATAACAAAGCACCTTATAAACAGGTTCTCACACATGGCTTCACTGTGGATGGGCAAGGCCGTAAAATGTCGAAATCTATCGGTAATATCGTTACTCCGCAGGAGGTCATGGATAAATTCGGCGGTGATATTTTACGTTTATGGGTGGCATCTACCGATTACACCGGGGAAATGACCGTATCCGATGAAATTTTAAAACGTGCGGCGGATAGTTATCGCCGTATTCGTAACACCGCCCGTTTCTTGTTGGCGAACTTAAACGGTTTTGATCCGACACGTGATTTAGTGCAAGCGGAAGAAATGGTGAGTTTGGATCGTTGGGCGGTATCTTGTGCTTTAGAGGCACAAAAAGAAATTATTGAAGCCTATGATAACTATCAATTCCACGCCGTGGTGCAGCGTTTAATGCGTTTCTGCTCGGTAGAGATGGGATCGTTTTATTTAGATATTATTAAAGACCGCCAATATACCACAAAAGCGGATAGTCTCGCCCGCCGTAGTTGTCAAACGGCGTTATGGCATATTGCTGAAGCTTTGGTACGTTGGATGGCACCGATTTTATCATTCACTGCGGACGAAATTTGGCAATACTTACCGAAAACTAAAAATGAACGTGCGGAATTTGTTTTCACCGAAGAGTTTTATACCGGATTATTCGGTTTAGGTGAAAATGAAAAATTAGATGATGCTTATTGGCAACAACTGATTAATGTGCGTTCCGAAGTAAACTGTATGTTAGAAATTGCCCGTAATGAAAAAGTTATCGGTGGCGGTTTAGAAGCGGAAGTTACCCTTTATGCAAACGATGAATATCGCACCTTGCTTGAACAACTTGGCGATGAGTTACGTTTCGTCTTGATCACTTCAAAAGCCACGGTGAAACCATTAGCGGATAAACCGTCTGATGTTATGGTGGGCGAGCTTGAAGGCATTGCGATAAATGTAGTTCGTTCAAGTGGTGAAAAATGTCCACGTTGTTGGCATTATTCCGACAAAATCGGTGTAAATCCGGCGCATTCTGCCTTATGTCCTCGCTGTGTGGAAAATGTGGCAGGTAATGGTGAAGTACGCCGTTTTGCCTAATATAACTATTTCGTAGGGTGGACAACAAGTTGCCCCCTACAATCTAGTCGCAATTTATTGTTGTGAAAAGTGCGGTCGATTTTAACCGCACTTTTTCGGTATTATGTAGCACTTGCACAAATCATCGTAAGGTGCCGTTAGGCGAAGCCGTAACGCACCAATAGTGGGGGGAATGATGAAGTGGTGCGTTACGCAGAGCTTAACGCTCCTTATCCCCGGTGAATATTTAGGAATATATCAATGACAAAAAATAAAACGGGACTTTCTTTTCTTTGGCTAAGTGCGGTCGCTTTTGCCCTTGATTTACTTACCAAATATATCGTAGTACAGAAGTTCGATTTATACGAAAGCGTAAATATACTACCGATATTTAATCTCACTTATGTACGCAATTATGGTGCGGCGTTTAGTTTTTTAGCGGATCACGATGGTTGGCAACAGTACTTCTTTATTGTGTTGGCGTTGTTGATTTCCGCTATGTTGATTTATTTCTTAGCCAAAAATCAAGCAGATCAAAAAATTCAAAATACGGCTTATGCTTTGATTATCGGCGGCGCGTTGGCCAATATGGTAGATCGTGCGTACAATGGTTTTGTTGTCGATTTTTTCGATTTTTATTGGGATATTTATCATTATCCGGTGTTTAATGTTGCCGATATTGCGATTTGTATCGGTGCGGGACTGTTGGCACTTGATGCCTTCAAAAGCGAAAAGAAAAAAGTACAGACTCAACAGCAGGAAAAGAGCGGTCAAAAATGAAGATAATTTTAGCGAATCCGCGTGGATTCTGTGCAGGCGTAGACCGTGCCATTAGTATTGTTGAACTCGCTCTTGAAATTCACGGTGCGCCGATTTATGTGCGCCATGAAGTCGTGCATAATCGTTTTGTGGTGAACGGACTACGTGAACGCGGTGCTATTTTTGTGGAAGAGTTAAGCGAAGTCCCGGACGGTGCGATTGTGATTTTTTCCGCCCACGGTGTGTCGCAAGCGGTGCGTCAAGAGGCGAAAGATCGCCAACTGAAAGTATTTGATGCAACTTGCCCGCTGGTTACCAAAGTTCATATGCAAGTGGCTCGTGCCAGCCGTAAAGGAACGAAAGCAATCCTTATCGGTCATAAAGGTCACCCCGAAGTAGAAGGCACTATGGGGCAATATAGCAATGATGAAGGCGGCATTTATTTGATCGAAAGCGTGGAAGATATTTCCCGTTTACCGGTGCAAAAAAATGATGACCTCACTTTTATGACGCAAACTACGCTTTCATTAGATGATACCGCAGAAACGATCACCGCATTGAAAGAGAAATATCCGGCAATTCAAGGGCCGCATAAAAATGATATTTGCTATGCCACCACCAATCGCCAAGAGGCAGTGCGGGAGCTGGCAAAGCTATCGGATTTAGTGCTGGTGGTCGGCTCAAAAAATTCTTCAAATTCCAACCGTTTGGCGGAATTGGCTTCCCGTATGGGTGTGAAATCACAACTTCTTGACGATCCTGAAGATATTCAAGCGGATTGGTTTGATGAAGTGAAAACCATTGGCATTACTGCCGGTGCATCGGCTCCGGAAGAATTGGTGCAATCCATTATTTCTCGTCTTAGAGAATTCGGCGCAGATGAACTGGAAGAGCTACAAGGGCTTGAAGAAAATATGTTCTTTGAAGTGCCGAAAGAGTTACGGATCAAAGAAGTCGATTAAAGGAAAAACGGTATCTTATTTGAGATACCGTTTTTTATGATTGATAAAAGTACAGCTAAAATCGACCGCACTTTATACTTTAGAATGAACCTTTTAGCCCAACATAGACATTGCGTCCGTCTTGACCATAACCGAGAATGTTTTCATATTTTTTATCAAATAGGTTATTTAAGTTCGCATAAAGGGTTAGGTTCGGAATGAGCTGATAATCTACCCCAAGGTTAGCCAAGGTATATGACGGAAGTTTTACCGCTCTTGTGGCGTAAGGTGGTGAAGATTCGTAGTAGTTATCCATTCGTTGGCTCACATAAGATACATTCACATTCGTACCCAGTTTTTCAGTAACTTGATAGGCCAATCCTGCATTTGCCGTATGTTTAGGACGGCGGTTCAATTCTTTGCCTTTGCTGTCTTTTGTTTGTGTATAAGTGTAATTTGCGTAAACGGTTAAATCTTCGGTGAGTTTTCCGTTGTAGGCAATTTCAATGCCTTTTATTTTGGTTTTACCTTCAAGATTGATTGAACGTGTAACCGTATTTGGCCAAACGCCTGTCGATTGAGATGAAATAAAGTTCTCAACGTTACGTGCAAAATAGGTTATATCCAAGTGATGTGATTTATCGGTGTTTTCAATGAGTAAACCGATATCACCGCCACGGCTTTTTTCAGGTTTTAAGTTTGGATTGCCGATATATTGACCGTTATAGCCATAATATTCCGTGATTGTCGGATTTTGAATTGCGTTGCCGATACTTGCATGAGCTTTAAAATTCGGCGATAAACGATATGCACCTGAAATTCGTCCGGTGAAAGAATTATCATATTTGTTGCTATTAATATAACGTCCGCTGAGCGATAAACTGTGATCTTGCTCGCTCAATAGACGGTATTCCGCCGCAATACTCTTTTCATTGAGTTCCTTCTTATTTGTCAAGAAATAGCTGGAATCATAAGTCGTTTTTTGATATTCGCCCAATAAGCTAACGCCTTGAGTAATTGCGCCTTCACGATCAAAGTTTATATCTAACTGATAATTTGCATTCAGCTTTTTCGCATCATAGCCGCTTGTCATACCGAAAGTATCACTATCTGTTTTGATGTGGCTGACACTTGCTTTATGTTTAAAGAGATCTTGCGAATTTCCCCAATATCCGCCCAATTTAAACAGGGTTTCACGGGTGCGGGTGCGATGCCCTGTTTCATCATTCAGGCTATTATCGAAATAAACGCTTTGAGAGGAATGAGAGGTTAAAAATTCAATGCCTTTTTCATTATCATCATAACCAACACGCAACGACGTATTATCACGATGAAATTTATCTTTTTCCTTTGCATTTCCTACTGAAATTTTAGTTCCGTCTTGGGCGGTGTAAGAAAAAGGTTTATTGCTCAATGCCGAAATACCGCTTGTGCGGTGGCTATCAGCGTGTAAATCATAATAAAATCCTTGATGATAGCCTGAAAGGGTAACGGAACCGTCTCTTGTGCGGTGTGAACTTGTGCCGAAATCGAAGTCTATATTAAAGGGCTTTTCTTTATATAAACCGCTTTTGGTGGTGATGTAAATGACACCTCCCATGGCATCACTGCCCCATAGAGCCGACTGTTCTCCCCGTAAGACTTCAATACGTTCCACATTGCTTAAACTTAAGCCGCCAAAATCAAAGCCATAGCCGCTGACAGGATTTACTTTTACACCATCAATAATGACTGCCGTATGATTGGCATCCGCCCCACGTAAGTAAATATTGCTTAATGTGCCTCGCCCACCGGAAAAACTCATTGCCGTTCCGGGAACGGTTTTTAGTACATCACTCACATAAGTGGCGTTTCTTTTTGAAAAATCTTTTTCGGTGAGTACGGTAACCGAAGAGGCTGTTTTATCCTGATTGATTGGTGTTGCGTAAGCGGAGTAAACATTAATAGGCTCAAGTTCATTTTTACCGCTTTCGGCTTGTGCTGAAGCAGATAAACCGATTAAAAGTGCGGTCGTAATTAAATTTGTTTTCATATTGAAGTTCCCTAGAAATTAAAAAATACGGGTATTCTTGCATAGTCCTGTTTTTCTGCCTAATTGAGATTTTTCATTGCGAATATCAATTTTATTCATAAAAAAACATCACAATTTTTAACCGCACTTTTCGCCTTTATCCGCACTAGGCTTTCAAGTATAATGTCGGCATTTTTCACTATTTTATCGATTCAATATTATGAGCAATCAATTCAACATAAAAACATTCCAAGGTATGATTCTCGCCTTACAAGATTACTGGGCAAAACAAGGTTGCACGATTGTACAGCCTTTTGATATGGAAGTCGGTGCGGGGACATCACACCCGATGACCGCATTGCGTGCTTTAGGGCCTGAACCTATGGCATTTGCCTATGTGCAGCCCTCGCGCCGCCCGACAGACGGGCGTTATGGTGAAAATCCGAACCGTTTGCAACACTATTATCAATTTCAAGTGGTGATTAAACCTTCACCGGATAACATTCAAGAACTTTATTTAGGCTCACTTGAAATGCTCGGTTTTGATCCGACCAAAAACGATATTCGTTTTGTGGAAGATAACTGGGAAAACCCGACTCTTGGTGCTTGGGGGTTAGGTTGGGAAGTATGGCTAAACGGAATGGAAGTGACCCAATTTACTTATTTCCAACAAGTGGGTGGTTTGGAATGTAAACCGGTAACGGGAGAAGTTACCTATGGTTTGGAACGTTTGGCAATGTACATTCAAGGTGTGGATAGTGTGTATGATTTAGTGTGGTCTGACGGCCCGCTTGGCAAAACTACCTATGGTGATGTGTTCCATCAAAATGAAGTGGAGCAGTCCACTTATAACTTTGAATATGCAGACACGGATTTCTTGTTTTACTGTTTCGATCAATATGAAAAAGAAGCACAATCACTGCTAAGTTTAGAAAAACCGCTACCGTTGCCGGCTTATGAACGCATTTTAAAAGCGGCACACAGTTTCAATTTATTAGACGCACGCAAAGCGATTTCGGTTACCGAACGTCAACGTTATATTTTACGCATTCGCGCACTAACCAAAGGTGTAGCAGAAGCCTATTATGCCAGCCGCGAGGCTTTAGGATTCCCGGGTTGTAAAAAATAACTTGGAAAATAACCGCACTTTTATGCATTGACGACAATTTAAGGAAAGAATAATGAGTGATTTTCAATATCCAAAAGACATTTATACTGAAGCAGAAACCGATGTAAATACCCTTGACAACCTTGGACCGTTAGCTCCTTTAGCGGGGATCTGGGAAGGCAAACGCGGTTTGGATATTAATCCGAAAGCGGATGGTGCGGTAAAAGATCCTTATATTGAACACATTGAGCTACAACCTATTGATGCGCAAACTAACGGCCCGCAGTTATTTTACGGTTTGCGTTATCATACTCACATTGTGCAGCCTAATGAAGTGGAAACTTTCCATGATCAAGTCGGTTATTGGTTGTGGGAGCCGGCGACAGGCAATATTTTATTCACCTTAAGTATTCCACGCGGACAAACGTTAATGGCGGTGGGGAATGCTACAGCAGACGCCAAAAAATTTACCGTAAAAGCCGTGCGTGGTTCACTAACAAACGGCATTATTTCAAATCCGTTTATTGAGCAATCCTTCACTACGGAGAGTTATGAAATCACCGTGAGTATTAATGATGACGGGACTTGGTCTTACGATCAAACCACATTAATGACAATCCCGGGCTATGATAAGCCTTTTGAACATCGCGATCGTAATCGCTTAACAAAAATCGCAGAAGCGGCCTTGAATCCGACCGCACTTGCCGCACAAAAAGAAGGTAAATAATGAAACCGATTCTTTATTATGCAGCACAATGTCCTGATACTGCACCTTTTGTTGCAGAGTTAAAGAGATTAGGCGTAGATTATGAAGAAGTTGAAGTATTATCTTCCATTCCTAATCTGAAACAATGGCTACGTTTACGCGACCGCCACTCCGCTTTTGATAACGCAAAAGCTCAAGGTTTTGCAGGATTTCCGGCATTGTGGTTGGAGGACGATAGGGTAATTTTGGATTTAAATTTGTTGAACGGAATATTTAAAAAATAATGAAAAGCAGCCTTGCCGGAATCGCTTTCGTTAGCATTTTATCTGCTTGTAGCCAGACTTCGGATATGCCAAAAGAAGCAATGATCGGTGTTCGCCAAAATGCAAATGAGATGCATGGTTGTATAACGGCAGTAAGAGAACATTATTCTTATAGCCAACAAAAATGCGTTCAACAAGGAGCTCGGATTATCAAAACCAAGAAAGGTTGGAAAGTCCAAAACTTTTGATGTTTCCTAATCTTAAATTGCTCGTAGATTTTCTATATTGTTTATGTCATTGATATAGAAACAGTCGAATTGAATTTTAATTAAAAAAAATAAGTACATAGGGTGGGCTTTCGCTCATCAATATTTTAAAAAATTACTGAAGGGTTAAAGCCCACTCACAAGAGAAAAGAAAATGACAACCCAAAACTTCTTAGTCGAAATCGGCACAGAAGAGCTGCCGCCAAAAGCTCTGAAAACATTAGCGACCGCTTTTGCGGAGAATGTAGAAAACGAATTAAATCAAGCCGGTTTGTCATTCGATAAAATCGAATGGTTTGCCAGCCCTCGCCGTTTAGCGGTGAAAGTGTTGGCACTTGCAACACAACAGCCGAGTAAAGAAATTGAAAAACGTGGTCCTGCGGTGTCTGCGGCATTTGATCAAGATGGCAAACCAACTAAAGCGGCTGAAGGCTGGGCGCGTGGTTGCGGCATTACGGTGGATAAAGCGGAACGCCTTGCGACGGATAAAGGCGAATGGTTGGTTTATCGTGCCACCGTTGAAGGCAAAGCAACTAAAGATTTACTGGCAGAGATCGTATCGGCAAGCCTTGCGAAATTGCCGATCCCAAAACCAATGCGTTGGGCGGACAAAAGCGTGCAATTTATTCGCCCTGTTCACACCGTCACAATGTTGCTTGGAGATGACTTGATCGAAGGTGAAATTTTAGGTGTGGCAAGTGCTCGCACTATTCGCGGGCACCGTTTCTTGGGCGAACGGGAATTTGAAATTCAACACGCCGATCAATATCCGCAATTATTGCGTGAGAAAGGTTCTGTAGTGGCTGATTTTAACGAGCGTAAAGCGGAAATCCTTGCAAAATCTCAAGCAAAAGCGACCGCACTTGGCGGCGTGGCGGATATTGACGAAAGTTTGCTTGAGGAAGTCACTTCATTAGTGGAATTTCCGAATGTACTTACTGCGAAGTTTGAAGAACGTTTCCTTGCCGTGCCTGCGGAAGCCTTGGTTTACACAATGAAAGGCGATCAAAAATATTTCCCGATCTATGATAAAGACGGCAAATTATTACCGCACTTTATTTTTGTATCGAATATCAATCCTGAAGATCCGACAGCAATTATTGAAGGAAACGAAAAAGTGGTTCGCCCGCGTTTAACGGATGCGGAATTTTTCTTCAAAACCGATTTAAAACAAAAATTGGTCGATCGCTTACCTCGTTTAGAAACCGTGTTGTTCCAGCAGCAACTTGGCACATTGCGTGATAAAACCGCCCGTATTGAACAACTTGCAGGCGAAATCGCAAAACAAATTGGCGCAGATGAAAGCAAAGCGAAACGTGCCGGTTTACTCTCAAAATGCGACCTAATGACGAATATGGTGTTTGAATTTACCGATACGCAAGGTGTAATGGGAATGCACTATGCCCGCCACGATGGTGAAGATGAAGAAGTTGCCGTAGCCTTAAACGAGCAATATATGCCGCGTTTTGCCGGTGATGAATTACCGAAATCATTGGTGGCAAGCAGTGTTGCATTGGCGGATAAATTAGACACTTTAACGGGGATTTTCGGCATTGGACAAGCGCCTAAAGGGAGTGCTGACCCATTCGCACTACGCCGTGCGGCATTGGGCGTATTGCGCATTATCGTAGAGAAAAATTTATCGCTTGATTTAGCGGATTTAGTTCAAAAATCAGCCGCACTTTTCGGTGATAGGCTCACGAATAAGAATGTTATTGAAGACGTCGTGGACTTTATGCTAGGGCGTTTCCGTGCGTGGTATCAAGACGAGGGTATTGCGGTGGATGTAATTCAGGCGGTACTTGCCCGCCGCCCGACCCGTCCGGCTGATTTTGATGCACGCGTGCGTGCGGTATCGCATTTCCGTACTTTAGATTCTGCTCAAGCCTTGGCGGCGGCAAACAAGCGTGTGGCGAATATTCTTGCTAAAACGGAGAGTAACATTGGCGAGATCAATTTAGCCGCGTGCTTGGAGCCGGCTGAAAAAGCACTGGCTGAAATCGTACTTGGCTTACAAACAGAAGTACAACCGTTGATTGCGAAAGGCGAATACACCGCCGTGTTAGATAAATTGGCTGGCTTGCGCACACCGGTGGATAATTTCTTTGATAACGTGATGGTGAATGCGGAAGATCCTGTATTACGTCAAAACCGTTTGGCAATTTTAAATACGCTCCAAGATTTGTTCTTACAAGTGGCGGATATTTCTGTCCTTCAAGCGTAAAATTAATGAGGAATGGTCATTTTTCCAACGACCATTCCTTTACTTATAGACTTCATCTAATTATTTCTCTATAATCAGCCCCACTTTCCCCCTTAGCTCAGTCGGTTAGAGCAGGCGACTCATAATCGCTTGGTCGCTGGTTCAAGTCCGGCAGGGGGGACCAACATTAAATTTCTACTCTTTCGCCCTCTTACGTTTTCTTACGCTCAACCCTTATAAATACCGGCTTTTCGTTGGGTATATTTCTGTTTAATTAAGATTAAAAAATTCCCTAAAATTATTCCTAATATAGAAATTTCCACATTGATTCAATAATCAGAAAGTTATAATTGCGGACAATAAAAGTCTGCAAGAATTGACCGCGCTTTTTCCATAAGGACAATGTGTTCAAATTGAGGGAATAGGGTACGAGGTTTTATTTGAACGGGATCACATTCGATAAGTGGCAACGGAACAAATTTTTGCCTTTTTACAATAGGATTGTAATAAATCTAAATATTTTTTTAGAATTAACTCAAAAGGAAAATGGCTATGGCACTTTCTTATGCAAAAAGCTCACATTTATCAAAAGCAATTCGTAATTTAATTGGTGTGCCGTTTTGTTTTTACGTTGCATACTATATTTATTTTAAACTGCCGCTTATATTGGAAAGCGGGGAAAGTGTGCGAGTTCCTCGTATTGTGTGGTTAATCTATGAGGCATTTGGTGAAACCTATTTTTATCCAATTATGGCGGTAATAGCTATTTTCATTGGCTTTCTTGGTATCGGTTTAGCAGTAAAACATTTTAATGCTCACAAAGCACAAAAGAACCAATAGGTTATGTAATAAATTGCGGTAAAATAGGAGAGTTTTATTCTCCTATTTTAATTTCTGTTCAATAAGTCTTAGTCAAGGTATCGCAATAAAAGCATGTTTTATATTTGAACGAGAGTACATTTTCTAATTAGAAATGGAGCAGATTTTCGTAAAACCCAATAACCTAAAAATCAGAAGATTAAAAATAGCTGATTTTGGATATTTATTATACCCATTTCTAATGAAAAAATTATCAGCTTAAATTTCTTATCTCTATCTTTTCCCCTATAAATTGTCATAAAAACCAAGTAAAATACTGCGGTTTCTATTTAATATTTCTTTTTTACTATTTTAGTTAGGAGTTTCTATGGCTGCGGAAGGCGCGGGAGATTTGTTTCGGGTCGTTGCTTTATTAGGGGCTGCAGTGGTGGCGGTCCCCCTATTTAAACGAATCGGTTTAGGGTCTGTTTTAGGGTATCTTGCCGCAGGGCTTGCTATTGGGCCTTATGGCTTAAATGTCGTTGATGATCCGCATGCCATTATTCATCTTGCCGAATTTGGCGTAGTGATGTTCTTGTTCGTGATTGGACTTGAGATGAAACCTTCGCATTTGTGGAGTTTGCGCCGTCAGATTTTTGGCTTGGGAAGTATGCAGGTGATTATTTCCGCTATTGTATTAACCTGTGTTTCCGTGCAGTTTGGCGTATCTTGGGAAGTCGCATTTGTCAGTTCGGCAGGGTTTGTGTTGACTTCTACTGCAATCGTGATGCAAGTACTGGGAGAGCGTAAAGAATTATCTACAAAGCGCGGTCAAAAAATCGTATCAATTTTACTGTTTGAAGATCTCCTTATTGTTCCGTTGCTTGCTATCGTTACTTTCCTTTCGCCTTTTGAAAGCACGGAAGATTCAATGCCTTGGTGGCAATCTGCCGGTATCGCAATGTTGGCATTGACTGTGTTAGTGTGTATCGGTCGTTTTATTTTAAACCCGGTATTCCGTATTTTAGCGAACGCAAAGGCGCGTGAGGTGATGACGGCGGCAGCTCTTTTTGTTGTATTGGGTGCAGCGTTATTGATGGAGGAAGCCGGATTATCTATGGCGATGGGGGCATTTGTGGCAGGGGTAATGCTTTCTGAATCGGCGTTTCGTCATCAATTGGAAGCCGATATCGAACCTTTCCGTGGTTTATTGCTTGGTCTTTTCTTCCTCGGCGTGGGAATGGCATTAGACTTAAAAGTCGTGTTTGAAAATTGGCAATTGATTTTACTCGGTGTTATCGCCTTAATGCTAACCAAAGGTATCTGTATTTATCTTATTGCCCGTCTTGCAAAAAGTACGCACAAAACCGCGTTAGAACGCGCATTGCTCATGGCGCAAGGTGGCGAATTTGCTTTTGTGTTGTTCGCCGCCGGTCTCTCTAAAGGCGTAATTGATGAAACAGTTAATGCGAATATGACGGCAATTGTTGTACTTTCTATGGTGCTTACGCCGATTATCCTTATTATTTATGAAAAATTCGGTTCGAAAGAAAGTGTTGAAGAAATTCAACCGGATGAAATTGATGAACAACACCCGATCTTAATTATTGGAATGGGAAGATTCGGACAAATTGTCAATGACCTGTTACGTTTAAGTGGTTATGCCACCACGATTGTGGATCTTAATCCGAAAATGATTAAAGGTTTTAATGAATATGGCATTAAATCCTACTTTGGCGATGCTTCCCGCCGTGAGTTTTTAATCGCCGCCGGATTGGAAAAGGCGGAATTTCTTGTGGTCGCCATTGATAATAAAGAGCAGGCGTTATCTATTGTGCATTTTGCGCGGGAAGTGAATCCTAATATAAAAATTATTGCCCGTTCTTACGATCGTTTTCATACTTTTGATTTATACAAAGTCGGTGCCGATGAAATTATTCGCGAAACTTTTGATTCGGCGGTGAGAGCCGGTAAGCGGACATTGGTTCATCTTGGTATGGAAGAAGAGGTTGCGAAAGAAGTCGCGGAATATTATTTTCATGCAGATCGCCACGAAGTAGAGTTAATGTCTCAAGTTTATGATCCGAAAATGGGGATTTTTCGTAATCCGTTAATGCGTGATATTGCACGTGAATGCGATCAGAAAATGGCAGCAGATATTCAAGAAATCTTGTTAAGAGCAAAAGAAAGAGAAGAAGAGAGCTTATAAAAAACGCTAATAGAATTATACACAATCGCTTTGAGCGATTGTTATGCCTCACGGCACCGTTGGCAAGTCAACGTTCAAAATCTAAAGATTTTGTGACCGCACTTATGAGCATAAAGTGCGGTCATTTCTTTTTGTGTTTTATATGCTAAGTTTGGCTTTCAATATTTTCAATGCATGTGCACGATGGGAGATTTTTTTCTTCTCTTCGGTTTCTAGTTCGGCAAAAGTGCAACCTTGTTCAGGGCTGAAAAATAGGCTGTCATAACCGAAACCATTTTCGCCTTTTTCTTCAAAACCAATTACACCATGGCATTCGCCCTCTGCAATAATGGGCGAAGGATCAGTCGGATGTTGTAAAAATACGATGCAACTGACAAATTTTGCATGACGTTCCGTTTCCGCTGTATTTGCAAGTTCTGCCAATAATTTTTGGCGGTTTTTTGCATCATTGCCCTCTTCTCCTGCATAACGGGCGGAATATAACCCCGGTGCGCCGTTAAGTGCTTTCACGACTAATCCCGAATCATCGGCAATGGCGGGTAAACCGGATTTTTCCGAGGCGTAACGGGCTTTCAATAAGGCATTTTCCACGAAAGTTAAGCCGGTCTCTTCCGGGCTTTCAATACCTAAATCCGTTTGTGCGATAACCTCAAAGCCAAGACTTGCCAACACATCCGCCATTTCTTTTACTTTGCCTTTGTTGCCTGTAGCAAGTACGATTTTTCTTGTCATAATTTATCCTCTGTTCATATTTAATTTTGATGATAAGCGTCCGTTAAATCCGCCCAGTTTTGTTCGGTAAATAGAATGTTCAGCCTTCCCGTCTCTTTTATAAAAGAGCGATAAAGACGATTTAGGTTTTCCGTTTTCCAAAACTCCCCTGATTTTTCACCGCACTTATCAAAATCTAATAACCAACATTTTTGCCCTTGGGCGGTTTGCTGTACCAAAATATTATGAGCATTGAGATCCGAATGGCAAATTTGCAAATCGTGCAATCGGCGAATTAATCTCCCCATTTGTTGCCATATTTCTATCGGTAATGTTTCATTTGATAAAAGTGCGGTCAAATCTTGGGCGTTTTCGATTTTTTCCGTCAGAATATCCGCTTGATAACAAATGCCGAGTTGCCCTTTTTTGACACGCGCCCCAATGGGTTTCGGCACGGGTAAATCGGCGTTATGTAAACGCTGTAATAAGCGAAATTCGGTAAAACTGCGGGTATTTTCAAGGGAGGAAAAACGATAGCGATCTTTATTTAATTTTCCCCATAAGCCACCCCGATAATAATGGCGAAGTGCGCAATTTACGCCGAACCAATCTTCCGTTTGGAGAAAATATGTCGTACCGCGCCCTTTTGCAGATCCCAAAATGCACTGTTGGGATTGCCAAAATTCAGGATTAAAAAATTCCGTTTGGGTATCGAAAGTGCGGTCAAAATTGAAGATGAAAAATTGATTGTGATGTTGATATTCAAACATTTGGGTTGGATTCTTGATAGAAAATGCCTTCATTCTACTTTAAAATATCGGCAAATTAAACGATAAAGGATCTCAAATGCCACTTTTTAACAAAGCCCCTAAGTCCCTCTGTATTCTTCGACTTTCAGCGGTGGGAGATGTGTGCCATGCCCTTGCCGTGGTGCAGTGTATTCAAGCCTATTATCCTGAAACGAAGATTACTTGGATCATCGGTAAAACTGAAGCGACATTATTAGAGGGAATTCCAAATGTTGATTTGGTGATTTACGATAAAAAAACGGGTTGGAAAGGTGTCTTTAATTTATGGCGACAGCTGAAAAATGAACGTTTTGATGCATTGTTAAATATGCAAACGGCATTTCGTGCTTCCGTGCTTTCTTTAGGTATTAAAGCAAAATACAAAATCGGTTTCGGTAAAAAACGTTCGCGCGAAGGGCAGTGGTTATTTGTTAATCGGCGCGTGAATGATCCTGTTTCACAGCACGTATTAGATGGTTTTATGGCCTTTGCGGAATATATTGGTGTGCCGAAAGATGCGCCTACCTGGCAGTTAGCCGTTTCAGAACATGATCGGCAATTTGTGCAACAATTTATAGATCCTTCACGTAAGAATTTGTTGATTTCCCCCTGTTCCAGCAAAGCAGAAAAAGATTGGTTAGTGGAACGTTATGCAGAGGTGGCGAATATCGCCAATCAGCATAATGTGAATGTGATATTTTGCAGTGCTGCGGCAAAACGTGAATTAGAAATGGTTGAAAAAATTACCGCACTTTGTGATTTCACACCGATTAACGCGGCAGGTAAAACGAATCTAAAACAACTTGCCGCATTGATTGGAAAAGTGGATCTTGTACTTTCGCCGGATTCCGGCCCGGCGCATATCGCAACAACGCAAAATACGCCGGTGGTCGGATTGTATGCTTATCATAATCCGCGTCGCACCGCACCTTATCATAATTTAGCAAATGTCGTTTCCGTTTATGAACAAAATGTGTTGCGGGAGTTTGGTAAACCTTCTTCCGAATTGCCTTGGGCGACAAAACTAAAAGGAAAAAATTTGATGGCGGAAATTCAGGTGGAAGAGGTGATAACACAAATGAAAGCGTTAAATTTGTGGCAATAAAAAAGGCACTCAAAGAGTGCCAATATTCGTAGGTTCCTAAATAATTAAAAACTTAAGTGGTTTGATTACTCACCTTTTTGCGTGTGATAAGCTTCTAACGCGCGTAACGAATAAGTGTATGCTGCGCCTGCATTTAAGGCGATGGACATCGCAAGTGCTGCTGCAACCTCAGCTTCCGTTGCGCCCGCTTTTACTGCTTCTTCTGCGTGAACACTAATGCAACTTTCACAACGGGTTGTAACTGCTACTGCAAGGGCAATTAATTCACGGGTTTTCGCATCAAGCACATCACCTTCCGCAGCCGCCGCACCGAGTGCTTGATAGGCTTGCAACATTTTCGGATGTTGTTTACCAAGTGCAGCAAATGATTTTTTAACATGTGATGTATGTTCTTTCCAATCTGTAAACATTGTATTTTCTCCTAGAAATCAATTAAACATATAGGTAACTTCTGTGAGCTATTATAGTTGGATTGCGGTATTATACTTGTCAATTCATCTCAATTTTTATGGCTAAAATCTCATCATGGATTATTTAGACAGACTCACTCATTTGGCACAAGTACGCGGTGAAATTAATATTCACTGTCTTTTTCAGGGTGAATGGCAGATCAACTATGAAGAAAAGCATAATGACAAAGGCATTTTTCATTTAATTGAAGAAGGCGAGTGTTGGCTGACATTCGGTGAAAAGACCTTTCATTTGAAGGCCGGTGATATATTTTTTCTTCCGCAAAGTCGACCGCACTTGATGAGTAATTTGGAGGAAGGGCAGCCTTCCGTTCCTTTAAAAAAGGAACAACAAGGAATTTTTCAAATTCATCAAATCGGGCGGGGTACACCGAACTTTAAAATGTTTTGCGGTGCATTTTATTATCAGAAAAATGCCCTATTGATAGAATCATTGCCGACTTATTTACATTTGAATTTATGCGATACGCCGATCCATCCTTTGGTTCAATTATTTTTACAGGAAGCCCAGAAACAAGAAAGCGGCACGCAATCGGTGATTGATGCGCTGGCAAATGTATTATTTATTTACATTTTACGTGATGTGATTTCTCGCAGTGTGATTGATAAAGGCGTATTGTATGCATTACAAGATAAACGTCTTAACTCGGTGGTAGTGCAGTTATTACAATCACCGGCGAAGCAATGGCATATTGAACAACTTGCTAAGCTGGCGACGATGTCGCGTGCAAATTTTATTCGTGTGTTTCAGCAACAATTAGGAATGTCTCCCGGTAAGTTTCTTACAAAAGTGCGGTTAGATTTAGCAGCGTTTTTGTTAAAGCAATCGCAACAGTCAATACTGGCTATTGCGTTGGAAGTGGGCTATCAATCGGAAGCGCATTTTAGTAAAGCCTTTAAGAATGTTTATCAGCTCTCCCCAAGTCAGTATCGGAAATTGTCTTCTCTATAAATTGTAAAATTTTTGCGTTATAATAACAGGCGTTTTAGAAGGCAACTTTACGTTGCCTTTTGTTTTTAAGGAAATACTATGTTTAACAAAATTTTTTCGTGGTTTGAAAACCGTTTAAATCCGTATCCGGAAAGCAATCCGATCACGCCGGAAAAAGGTTTGTTTCGTTTTATTTGGTCTAGTATCGACGGTATGAAAGGCTGGATTTTCTTGCTGGCGATCTTAACTGTCGGTACGGGAGTAATGGAAGCGTTGTTGTTCCAATTTATGGGGTTACTCGTTGATTGGCTAGGCACTTACACGCCCGCAACCTTATGGCAGGAGAAAGGGCATTTATTGCTGGGAATGGCAGCATTGCTTGTGTTAAGTATTGTATGGTCTTTTATTGGGGTAAATGTTCGTTTACAAACTTTGCAAGGTGTATTCCCTATGCGTTTACGCTGGAATTTTCACCGTTTAATGCTGGGCCAAAGTTTAAGCTTTTATCAAGATGAATTTGCCGGTCGGGTTTCCGCTAAAGTAATGCAAACGGCACTTGCCGTGCGTGATACCGTAATGACGATTGCGGATATGTTGGTTTACGTAGCGGTATATTTTATTACTTCAGGTCTTGTGTTGGCGGCATTGGATGCGTGGTTCTTATTACCATTTGGTGTTTGGATTGTATTGTTCGTCATCATTTTAAAATTATTAATTCCACGTTTAGCCAAAACGGCGGAACGCCAAGCGGATGCCCGTTCATTGATGACAGGGCGTATTACAGATGCCTATTCAAACATTGCAACCGTAAAATTATTCTCCCATGGTGCACGTGAAGCCTCCTACGCAAAACGTTCTATGGAAGAATTTATGGTTACCGTGCATGCACAGATGCGTTTGGCAAGTTCGCTTGATACGTTAACTTATGCCTCTAATATTTTTCTGACGTTAAGCACGGCAATATTAGGCGTGATTTTATGGCAACAAGGGCAAACCAGTGTGGGGGCGATTGCCACGGCTACGGCAATGGCATTACGGGTGAACGGGCTTTCTCGCTGGATTATGTGGGAATCCGCCCGTTTATTTGAAAATATTGGTACGGTAAATGACGGTATGAATACGCTCACGAAACCGCACACCATTGTGGATAAACCGAATAGTACACCGCTACAGGTGAAGCAAGGTGAAATTAAATTTAATGATATTACTTTTGCCTATGATCCGACAAAGCCTTTATTGAGTCATTTTAACCTCACCATTAAACCGGGGGAAAAAGTCGGATTAATCGGGCGTTCCGGTGCGGGAAAATCCACGATTGTAAATTTATTGCTCCGTTTTTACGAAGCCCAGCAGGGAGCTATTACTATTGACGGGCAAAATGTATTGGATGTGCAACAAGAAAGTTTACGCCGTCAAATCGGTTTGGTGACACAAGATACCTCGTTACTACACCGTTCCGTACGTGAAAATATTATTTATGGTCGCCCGAATGCGACTGAAGAAGAAATGAAACAGGCGGCAGAGCGGGCTGAAGCGGCGGATTTCATTCCGTTCTTGCGTGATGAGCAAGGCCGACAAGGTTATGAGGCGCATGTCGGTGAACGCGGTGTGAAACTTTCCGGCGGTCAACGTCAACGTATCGCTATTGCCCGTGTAATGTTGAAAGATGCGCCGATCCTATTACTTGATGAAGCCACAAGTGCATTGGATTCGGAAGTGGAAGTTGCGATTCAAGAAAGTTTGGACAAAATGATGGAGAACAAAACGGTTATTGCGATTGCACACCGTTTATCAACCATTGCCGCAATGGATCGCTTAATTGTATTGGATAAAGGTCAAATTGTTGAACAAGGCTCGCACGCCGAGTTACTTGAACAAAACGGACTTTATGCCAAACTTTGGAAACACCAAAGCGGTGGTTTCCTAAGCCAGCATGATGATTAGAAAATAGGCACAAAAATGACCGCACTTTCGTTGAAGTGCGGTCATTTCCATATTTGTTTTTAACGATTTGCTAATTCAAAAATCATTGCTTCCGCTTGACAGCTGAAGGTGAAGCTTGCTTTTAGTTGCACCCCGTCTTCCATGGATATAATTTCACTAACGATTTCGCAAGGTTCACTTTCTGTTTTGCGGGCTTTTTCGGTTAAACGGGCGAGAGCCTGTTCCGCCTCTGTTCGGTTGTGATAAATTTGATCTACGTTTACGGTACAATCCGAACCGTCAATAATTGTGCCTACATCTACACAACTACAGGTAAGGGATTCTTCCGCTTTGCATTTTACCGTCATATTTTATCCTTATTTTGAAATTAATCCGGTGGCATTTTACCACTTTTAAAAACGCATTGAAAATTAACCGCACTTTAAATTCTTCCCACTGGTCGGAACTCATTAAAAATAAACAAAATAAATTTGCACTCTAGCACATGGAGTTTTAGAATCTTGTGTCTTTTTATTATTTCCATATAAATAACAAGGGTTTCCCAATGAAAAAATTTAACCAATCTTTATTAGCGGTTGCAATGTTACTTACAGCCGGTGGGGCAAATGCCGCAGCATTCCAATTATCGGAAGTTTCTACATCCGGCTTAGGTCGGGCTTATGCCGGTGAGGCGGCAATGGCGGATAATGCGTCAGTCGTGGCGACGAACCCTGCATTGATGAGTATGTTTAAAACCAATCAATTCTCTGTCGGCGGTGTTTATGTGGATTCTAAGATTAATATGAGCGGTCCTGTTACGGTTAGTGCATTTGGTCGTACTCTTGCTCAGGGTTCTGCTTCCCAAAAGAGCGTTGTGCCGGGATCATTTATTCCGAATATGTATTTTGTTGCACCGATTAACGATAAATTTGCGGTGGGTGCGGGAATGAACGTAAACTTCGGCTTAAAAAGCGAATATGACAACAACTATGATGCGGGTGTTTTTGGCGGTAAAACCGATTTAACCGCAATTAATCTTAACTTAAGCGGTTCATATCGTGTTACTCAAGGTTTAAGTGCAGGTGTTGGTTTGAATGCCGTTTATGCGAAAGCAGAAATCGAACGCCGTGCGGGTATTTTAAGTACCGCGGTTAAAAATGCTGCGCCTTTAGTTCCGTCTTTAGTTGCTGCCGGACGGATTTCTCCAAATGCAGCGCAGTCTTTATCAAGACTTCAAGGTATGGGGAAAGATACCGTTTTAACGCATTTACGTGATCGAAACGCATGGGGGTTCGGTTGGAATGCAGGTTTGTTATATGAGTTTAATGAACGTAATCGTATCGGTGTAGCATATCATTCAAAAATCGATATCGATTTTAACGATCGCTATGCCGTGAGCGCACCACGTGCAATTGCGGGAGCGCCGGCAGGGGAAGGTAACTTAACGTTGCATTTACCGGATTATTTGGAAGTCTCCGGTTTTCACCGGTTAACGGATCGCTTTGCAATGCACTATAGCTATAAATATACGCACTGGAGCCGCCTAAAATCGTTACATGCGACTTATAACACCGGTGAATTAGCTTTCCATAAAGATGAAAATTACCGTAGTAATTCCCGTATCGCACTTGGTGCGACTTATGATGTAAACGATCAACTCACCTTACGTGCAGGTATTGCTTATGACGAGGCTGCCGCGACATTAAATCACGCAAGTGCCTCAATCCCTGATACTGATCGTACTTGGTATAGTTTTGGTGCAACCTATAAAGTTACTCCGAATCTTTCTGTTGATTTAGGCTATGCTTACTTAAAAGGCAAAAAAATCCAATTTAAAGAATCACAAGATGTTCGTGGTATTGCGAAAATTGAAGCGGATTACACCTCTAAAGCAAGTGCTAGTCTTTACGGTTTAAACCTAAATTATAGTTTCTAATTTGTAAAAAAAATTTAGCATAATAAAAGCACAGACTTGCATAAAGTTTGTGCTTTTTTGTAGAATGAGATCCATCTCATCATTTCACAAACGCAAAAACTTCGGTATTAATACTCGCACAAATCATCGTAGGGTTCGTTAGGCGAAGCCGTAACGCACCAATTAATGGGGTTTTATGATGAAATGGATTGTTGGGGCGTATTGCATACGCCCTGATAAGCCCTCTTACGAAATTGGGCGTATGCAATACGCCCCTACCCCCGATAAATATTGGATATAAACTTCTCTTTGTGCTACTGATACATAACACTGAAAAACGTAGAAAAAAATGACCGCACTTTATTACACTTATTATCCTTCACCGGTCGGACAACTTTTAATTTTGTCCGATGGTGAATACATCACACATATTGATTTTGAAAAAGAGCAATACGCACCGAATCCGGCTTGGCAAGAAAAAAACGATCTGCCTTTGTTTCAAAAAGTGCGGTTAGCTTTTGATCGCTATTTTAACGGTGAACCCGAGACTTTCTCGGATATTCCTTTAAAAGCGGAGGGAACGCCTTTTCAGAAAGCGATTTGGCAAGCATTGTGCCAAGTTCCTTATGGAGAGATGTCGAGTTATGGTGAGTTGGCAAAAATAATCAATAATCCTAAAGCCGTGCGTGCCGTAGGGGGTGCAGTGGGCAGTAATCCGATTAGCATTATCATTCCTTGCCATCGTATTCTCGGTAAAGATAAAACCTTGACCGGATTTGGTGGCGGATTAGCCGCCAAACGTTTTTTACTGCAATTAGAAAATATTCCTTATATTGATAAGGGAAGTGAATACACCAGACCCCGCTTTTTCAAAAAATATAACGAATGATTTCTCAAACTCAAACACCGCCAAGCACATTATCACAACTCCTTCAACGGGCGCAACGGATAGCCGGTTTAACTTTTGGTGAGCTTGCAGACGAACTGAATATCTCTGTTCCGCCAAATTTAAAACGGAATAAAGGTTGGGTTGGAATGTTATTAGAAACCGCATTGGGGGCAACCGCCGGCAGTAAAGCCGAGCAAGATTTTGTTCACCTTGGTGTCGAGCTGAAAACCTTGCCTGTAAATGAACAGGGTTTTCCACTAGAGACGACCTTTGTTAGTCTTGCTCCGTTAGTACAGAATTCCGGTGTGCAATGGGAAACTTCTCATGTTCGCCATAAATTATCTTGTGTACTTTGGATTCCTATTGAAGGCAGTCGCAGTATTGCGTTGCGTGAACGCCATATCGGTGCGCCGATTTTGTGGCGACCGACTCCACAGCAAGAACATCAATTAAAACAAGATTGGGAAGAGTTGATGGAATACATCACGCTTGGGCGGCTTGATCAAATTACCGCAAGAATCGGCGAAGTGATGCAGTTAAGACCAAAAGGGGCAAACGCTAAAGCAATCACAAAAGGGATTGGAAAACGTGGTGAAACGGTGGAAACGTTACCCTTAGGTTTTTATTTAAGGAAAGAGTTTACCGCAGGTATTTTGAGGGATTTTTTAGGGGCTTAGCTTATATACCGCCTATACCGAATTAAAGGCTCGGAGGAAAAATAAAAAGGCTTCCGAAAAGAAGCCCTATTAAAAATTTACACAACCTGCGTAAAGAAATTTTTTAATCCCACCAATACATTATTTACGGCAACTGTTGCCAAAATCAATCCCATCACACGACTAATAATCGCCGCGCCGGAATTGCCAATGAAATGTTGAATTCGATTTGCGGCAAGCAACAGAATGTAGGTAATCAATAACACCGCCAACATAATTCCGGCAGTAATAAATTGTTCGCTGAAATTAAAACGGTGATTATCCGTTAAAAGCACGATTGCCATCATCGCACCCGGTGAGGCAATAGAAGGAACGGCAAGGGGGTAAACGGCAATTTCCGTCACATTAGCACGCATTTTTATTTCTTGATCGGGTTTGCTTTCACCGAAAATCATTGTTAAAGCAAACAAGAAAAGCACTAACCCACCTGCAATTTGGAAGGCTGGTAAAGGCACTTGCATTGCTTCAAAAAGAATTTGCCCACCGATTAAAAAGAAAAGTAAAATTCCGGCGGAAATAATCACTGCATTGCGTGCGATTTTACGGCGTTCTTCAAGGGAGAATCCAATTGTTTTGGAAAGGTAAACGGGAATTGAGCCAATAGGATCAATGACTGCCCAAAGTACGACAAACTGAACAATAAAAGAATCAAACATTCGCTTTCCTTTTTATATGATGAAAATAATGAGGGGCATTTTATCAAATAAATGGAGCAAAGTGCGGGAGGAACAGAATATTTTGCGCTATTTTTTTAGTGTTCAAAAACTTGAAAAAAACCGACCGCACTTTGCAGCGTATCTCCATAAAAAATTAGCGGAATTCGCTGCCGCTGCCAAGGAGGAACGCCTAATTCTTGCCATACTTTTTTGATTTCTTCTCTTGGGCGTTTGGGGTGGTATTTGATTTTACCTGAATAAGAAAAACGAATTTGAATAGGTTGCGTTGTTGGGAGTAATTCAACGGAATATTGCTGCCAATGGAAAATAAATGTTTTCTCGGTACGTTCTAGACGAAGTGTACCCAAATTATCAGGCAGTGTAATATGAGTCTCATTCAGTTCAAGGTGAATTTGCGTTAAATCGGCAAAGTTATCCGTAAGGTATAAGCGGGATTGATAACGACGAACCACGTTTTCATCAAGATGAAATTGCGGATTAGCCCCTTCTTTCGACAAGATAACATCTTGAATAAGTTGTTCAAGTTGACGTTTGGTCGGCATTTCACAATCATTTTCAGCCAACCACATACGCAAAAGTGCGGTCTGTTTTGCACGGGAATATCGAACAAAATGATGGAGGTTAAATTCGGTTTGCGTTTGGCAGTGTTTACTGAAGGTTTCTCGTAGCAATTCGTCGATCAATTGTTGTTGTTCAAAACAATGTTGTGCAGAACGTTGGACGACCCGATCAAAATAAGCCCAACGCTGTCGTAGTGTCGGCAAAATCAGGTTGCGTAAAAAATTGCGATCATAACGGTTGTCATTATTGCTTTCGTCATTAACCCAAACCAGATTTTCAATTTGAGCATAATTTTCTAATTGTTCACGGGTAAAATTCAGTAAGGGGCGGAAAATGTTCATACCGAACACTTCACTGTGCGTTTGCATTGCTCCCAAGCCCTGTAAACCGCTACCGCGTTTAAGGGCAAGAAAAAAAGTTTCCGTTTGATCGTTTAGGTGATGTGCGGTTGCCAGTAGTTCATCAGCTTGAAGGTGTCGGCGAATGGCGTTATAACGTGCTTCACGTGCGCCGGCTTCAATGCCGTTGCAACGATCGATTTGAACATATTCGATAATGAGCGAAATCTCAAATTTATCACATAACCGTTGGCAATGCTTTGCCCAGCTGTCCGCATTTGGACTTAAACCGTGATGAATATGAATTGCTCGCAGATGAAAGTGCGGTTGTTTTTCACGGTATTTTGCAAATAGTGAGAGAAGTACGGTGGAATCCAAACCACCGCTCAAGGCGATAAGGCAACCTTGCGCAGTGATTTGTTTTAGCTGTTGTTCAAAACTTGAGAAAAGATCCATTAAGCAATTTTTTCAGCTTTATACTGTGCCGTTGGATTTAAGATCTCAAAACGTGCGGCAATTGTTTGTAACTCATAGGAGTTGAGATCAAAGGTCATTTTCATCACACCGGCGACTTCGTTATTCATTGCTTCAAATGCTTCTACATCCGATTTACCATTGAGTAAATTCGCTAAGAAAGTACCGGCGATTAAATCGCCTACGCCTACGGGTTCAAAGTTGAATTGATAAAGCGGACGGCTTAAATGCCAAATACCTTCCGATGTCCCCATAATGATTTCAAAGGTATCCGGATCATTAATTTTGCCGACTTTGCCTAAGTGTTTTACTAAGACTTTTTTCACGCCTTTGTCGAGTAATGCACGCACGGCTTTAAGTACATCGTCAAAGTTGTTAATCGGAAAATCGCTCAGTTGGCGTAGTTCATGGAGGTTTGGCGTCATAATATCGGCCACAGGAATTGCTTTTTCTATCAAGGCCTCGCGAACGCCGTTTGCGACTACGCAGACTTTTTCCGGGTTAGGCATAACCGGATCACATAAGTAGAGCGCATTAGGATTGCGCTTTTTGATTTGTTCTAAGGCATAGATGATTTGATCGACTTGTTCTGCTGAGCCGAGATAGCCGGAAAGTAGCGCATCACATTCTTGTAATTTTTCGATATTGTCTAAGCCGGTGACGATTTCACGGATTTGTTCTTGTGGAATCACCATTCCCGTCCATTTGCCGTATTGTGTGTGGTTAGAGAATTGCACGGTGTTGAGCGCCCAAACATCCACGCCTAATAATTGCATTGGGAATGTGGCGGATTTATTTCCGGCAAAGCCGTATACGACGTGAGATTGGATAGAAAGTACGTTTTTCATGTTTGTATCCTTTTCTAATATTTATCGGGGGTAGGGTGCGTTAACCATAGGCGTAACGCACCTTTTTGCCAATTCATTAATAAATTTTATTACGGTGCGTTACGCCTATGGCTAACGCACCCTACAATGATTTGTACAACTGCTACATAATAACGCAAAAGATAAAAAAGAGCGGTCAAAAATACCGCTCTTTTTTTAATCGGTTAGCAATAGCCGTAAGACATTAAACGTTGGTAACGTCTGTCTAACAATTCTTCTTTTGATAATCCGTCAAGTTCGCTTAAATCTTCAATTAACTGTTGTTTTAAGTTTTTTGCCATCAACGCATAATCACGATGTGCGCCTCCGATTGGCTCTTGTACAATGTTGTCAATTAAGTTGAGTTCTTTTAAACGTTCTGCTGTTAAACCCATCACTTCAGCGGCGGTTGAGGCTTTTTCCGCACTTTTCCAAAGAATAGAGGCACAACCTTCCGGTGAGATAACGGAATAGGTGGAATATTGCAACATATTAACTTTATCACCGACACCGATTGCCAGTGCGCCACCGGAACCGCCTTCACCAATGACGGTACAAATCACCGGTACGGTTAATTGGGACATTTCCCGTAAATTGCGTGCAATGGCTTCCGCTTGACCGCGTTCTTCCGCGCCAATTCCCGGGTAAGCACCCGGTGTATCAATAAAAGTAATGATCGGGAGTTTAAAACGCTCCGCCATTTCCATTAAACGCAAGGCTTTGCGATAACCTTCAGGAGCAGGCATACCGAAGTTACGTTTTACTTTGTCTTTTACCGTTCTGCCTTTTTGATGGCCGATCACCATAATCGGGCGACCATCTAAACGGGCTAGACCACCTACGATTGCTTTGTCATCAGCAAAAGCACGATCGCCTGCCAGTTCTTCAAATTCCGTGAAAATATGTTCAATATAATCTAATGTATAGGGGCGATTCGGGTGGCGTGCCATACGGGAAACTTGCCAAGCATCAAGATTGGCAAAGGTTTTTTTGGTTAATTCATCGCTTTTTTTCTGTAATCGTTTGATTTCGTCAGTTAAATCGACTTTATCATCGGAAGCCGTGCGTAAGGCTTCGATTTTAGCTTCTAATTCTGCAATAGGCAGTTCAAAATCTAAATATTCTTGGCTCATTTTCTTATCCTAAAAACACCACAAAAATTGACCGCACTTTATCAAGAATTACTTTAGGGCGCAAATAGTTTTCACTGGTTGGGCAAGCTTATAAGCCGGCTTTTTTTAATAATGACAATGTAAATAAAAAGGTGGAACAAATAACCACAGAAGGGCCGGCTGCGGTGTCATAAAAAGCAGATAATAATAATCCGCCAATGATGGAAAGTACACTCACTGCGATGGCGAATCCCACCATAGATTCCGGCGTTTTGGCAAAACGACGCGCTGTAGCGGCAGGAATAATGAGCAATGATGTGATAATTAATGCGCCCACAAATTTCATACTTAATGCGATAGTAAGTGCGGTCAAAATCATCAGAATAAAACGCATTTTTCTGATGTCGATGCCTTCGACTTGGGCAAGTTCCGGTGAAACGGTGGTGGAAAGCAGGGATTGCCAAAAATAAGTCAGGGTACTTAATACCACTATAACGCTGATGCCGATGTAAATGAGATCCGTATAATTGATCGCTAGTAGATCACCGAATAAATAGTTCATTAAATCTACCCGTACATTCTTTAATAAACCGACGGTTACCACGCCGAGAGATAAGCAACTGTGCGCGATAATGCCGAGTAAAGTATCAATGGAAAATTGTGTGTTGCTTTCCAGCCACACCATAATTAAGGCGAGAATGAGGGTAAGAATAACGATCGTTACATAAGGATTGACTTGCAAGAATATGCCCAGTGCCACGCCAAGGAGTGCGGAGTGAGAAAGCGTATCGCCAAAATATGCCATTTTGCGCCACACGACAAATACACCTAATGGGGCGGTGATTAGCGAAAGTAAAATACCGGTTAACAATGCCGGAAGAAGAATTTCAAACATTAGACATCCTTGTTTTGGCAACAATTTGCGGAGGTATCACAACCGCATACATCGCCGTGTAAGTTGTGATGATGGTTGTGGTGGTGGGTGTAAAAGCCGACATTTTGTGCAAGCTGATTTCCCCATAAACGCATAAATGTGGGATCGTTTGATAAGGTTTCGGGTGTACCTGCACAGCAGATATGTTGGTTAATACAAAGCACTTCTTTACTATCCGCCATTACAATGTGTAAATCGTGTGAAACCATTAATACGGCACAGTTTAGCTTTTGTTGAGTCTGATGAATGAGGTGATAAAGTTCTGCTTGTCCGGTCATATCTACCCCCTGCGTCGGTTCGTCCAACACTAATAAATTCGGCTTATTTAAAATAGCGCGGGCAAGTAAGACCCGTTGCATTTCACCACCGGAAAGTTTTTGCATATTATTTTCACGTAAATGCGTGATAGAAAGCTGTTCAAGTGCGGTCAAAATTTCTTGTGTTTTGACTCCCTTTTTTAGGGCGAGAAAGCGTTTCACCGTAATCGGTAAACTCGGATCCAAATGAATTTTTTGCGGCACATAACCAATGCGTACGTTTTGGTTATAAATTACTTCACCGCTGGTGGGGGGCTGTAATTTCAACAATGTTTTGAGTAATGTTGATTTTCCACCGCCATTCGGTCCTACAATGGTAATAATGGAATTTGGGTAAATTTTTAAATTGATATTCTGTAACGCGGTTTTTTGTTCAAACACCACATTGATATTTTTAAGTTCAATTAATGGAGAGAGCGGATCGCGTTGAATAGTATGAATTTGCATAATACCGCCTATATGAAAATTAGCGGCTAACCTTAGCTTATTTCAGGGAATTTCTCAAGGTGTAATCTTTTGTGATGAATATTTAACCGTATTTTTTATGGGTTTTAAGGTAGAATGAACCTCCTTTACGATTTGTAGTCTGAAAAGCGATATTATTTATGTTAGGTAGCTATTTTGCAGCACGTTAAATTAGCCAGAGATAGACGTAAAAGAAAATCGCGCATTAAAGCGGCGATTTTTTTTGTTGCGTTATTGCTCATTTTTACCGGTACGATGCTGAGTTTGAAAAACAGTACGGAGTCCGAATCGACCGTTCAAAGCAATTTGGAACCTGAAATGGTAGGTGGGGTGCAGTATCAATCCCTTACTCCGGAACAAGCGGGCAGCACGCCGTCCCCTTCTGCACAAACGGATGCTCAAGCGCATTCTGAAGGCGCGACTTCTTATGATGATGAATTACAAGCCCACGATGATGAAGCGGAAGAAGTAAAGCCATCATTTGATGAACTTAATGATTTACCGCAAGACGCACAAAACGCATTGAGTGATTTGCTTGATGCGGCGGATCAGGCTATGCGTATTTCCGATCAATTTAGTCATACCGTTGTGCGCGGCGATACGTTAAAAGATGTGCTAGAGCTTTCAGGCTTGGAAGATGACACGGCAAAAAGCCTCATCGCCTCTTATCCCGAATTAAAAAATTTACGTGCAGGACAACAGTTCTACTGGATTTTAGACAAAAATGATCAGTTGGAATATTTGAACTGGCTCGTTTCCGAAAAAGAAGAACGTATTTATGAACGCGTGGAAGAAGGGAAATTTAAGCGTCAGATTTTAGAAAAACAAAGTGTTTGGAAAAAAGAGGTGCTGAAAGGACAGGTTTCAGGCTCTCTTGCTACGAGTTTGCGTGCGTTAGGTTTAGATAGTCGCCAGATTTCGCAGTTAAGTTCCGCATTACAGTGGCAAGTGAGTTTACGAAAACTGAAAAAAGGTACAAAGTTTGCCGTTTTGGTTTCGCGTGAATATTTAGGCGATAAACTTACCGGACAAGGTAATGTGGAAGCAATTCATATTATTGCGGGAGGAAAAAGCTATTATGCGATTCAAGCCGCGAATGGTCGCTATTACAATCAACAAGGCGAAACATTGGGTAAAGGTTTTGCGCGTTATCCATTGCAGCGTCAAGCCCGTATTTCTTCACCTTTTAATCCGAATCGTCGCCACCCGGTTACCGGACGGATTCGTCCGCATAAAGGGGTGGATTTCTCAGTGCCGCAAGGCACGCCGATTATTGCACCGGCGGATGGACTGGTCGAAAAAGTGGCATATCAAGCCGGAGGGGCAGGGCGTTATGTCGTGCTTCGTCATGGGCGGGAGTATCAAACGGTTTATATGCATTTAAGTCGTCCGTTGGTTAGAGCGGGGCAAACCGTGAAAAAAGGTGAGCGTATTGCGCTTTCGGGAAACACGGGAATTTCTACCGGCCCGCACTTGCATTATGAGTTTCATATTAATGGCCGTGCTGTAAATCCGTTAACGGTGAAATTACCCGGCTCAAGTAGTGGTATGGCAACGGCAGAACGTAAACAATTCTTGATAAGGGCGAAAGATGCGGAAAAAAGGCTTAGGCTTTAATCGCTAATGAAAACCTATCAGTCCTCTAAAAGCCAATATAGGCAATCTTAGAGGACTGATTTTTTTGCTTGATTTCCACTGCAAAAGGTAAATCTATCTTCCTGATTTTCGCTTAATGTGTTATTCTTTCTTTAAGAATTATTATCATTTTAGTTATGATCAAGCGACGTTATCTGATTTTTCTTCTCTTTGTACTTTCGGTTGTTTCACTTTTCCTCGGTGTAAGCTCTGTTAATTTACAGGGATTACTCAATTTTGAAGGCAATCAATGGCAGATTTTTGCTATAAGCCGCGTGCCTCGATTAATCAGTATTTTGATTGCCGGTGCCTCTTTGGGTATCTGCGGCTTGGTTATGCAGCAGTTAAGCAGAAACCGTTTTGTTTCTCCCACAACAGCAGGTACGATGGACAGTGCCCGTCTCGGTATTTTGATCGTAATGCTATTTTTTCCTTCGGCTTCAATGCTGCTGAAAACCGGTATTGCCGTTGCGGTGTCCTTTCTAGGTACATTGTTGTTTATGCTTATTCTTTCCCATTTGAAATTTAAAGATACGATTTTTGTGCCGCTTGTGGGGATTATGTTTGGCAATATTATTAGTGCGATTACAGCTTTTATCGCTTATCAGCAAGATGTGTTACAAAATCTTTCCGGCTGGTTACAAGGGGATTTTTCATTAGTGATGGCAGGGCGGTATGAATTACTTTACTTCAGTATTCCTATGTTGGCGATTGCTTATTTATTTGCTAATCGTTTTTCTATTGTGGGAATGGGCAAGGATTTTGCCGTAAATTTAGGTTTAAATTATAACTTGGTATTGTATGTCGGCTTGTTAATTGTGTCGGTTGTTTCATCTATCATTATTATTTCAGTAGGTGTGATCCCGTTTCTTGGGCTGATTATTCCCAACATAGTTACGCTTTATCTAGGCGATAATCTAAAAAAGGTGCTTTCTCATACTGCTTTGCTCGGTGCCATATTTGTTTTGTTTTGCGATATTTTAGGAAGGGCGGTGATTTACCCTTATGAAATATCCATTAATGTGGTCGTGGGAGTATTTGGTAGTGGGATTTTCTTATTCTTATTGTTGAAGCGGTACCGAAATGTATAAAAAATCTTCCTATCAATTAATCACGCTTGTGATTTTAGCCCTAATTTCGACCGCACTTTATTTAGGTTATGCCTTGCCGACCCGTTGGCAATACGCATTGGAAAACCGTAGTCTTTCGCTTTTAGCGATTATTATTACCGGCGCAGCCATTGCGCTTGCTACAATGATTTTCCAAACCGTAGTGAATAACCGAATCCTTACACCGAGTATTTTAGGGTTGGATTCGCTCTATTTATTAATTCAGACCGGTATTATTTTTTTGTTTGGTTCAAGTGCGTTCTTGTCCATAAATTCAATGGCTTTATTTGTGATTTGTACCGGTGCGATGATGTTGTTTTCTTTATTGCTTTATCATTTCTTGTTAAAAAAAGAATCTCAAAATATTTTCTTTTTGTTGTTGGTCGGGATTGTATTCGGCACTTTTTTTGGCAGTTTAACCACGTTTATGGAAGTGTTGATTGATCCGAATGAATTCCAGATTGTACAAGATATCGGCTTTGCGAGTTTCAACCGAATTAATACGCATATTTTATGGATAGCATTAGCCATTTTGATTGGAGCGATTTTATTCAGTCTACCTTATTGGCGCTATTTTGATGTTTTAGCATTAGGCCGTGAAAATGCGATTAATCTTGGCATTGATTACCAACAGATCACGAAAACATTGTTAATTTTGGTGGCGGTTTTAATCTCTGTTTCAACCGCCCTTGTGGGGCCGCTGACTTTTCTTGGTTTGTTGGTGATGAATCTTACCTTTGAATTTATTCGCGATTATCGCCACAAAGTGTTGATTCCGGCGGCGATGTTAATTTCCATCATCACTTTGGTGCTTGGTCAATTTTTGGTAACGCAAATTTTCACTTTCCGCACGACATTGAGCATAATCGTTAATTTTGTGGGCGGCGTGTATTTCATTTATCTTTTATTAAGAACAAACAAAAAATAGGGCTTATAAAGTAAAGATGGCGATTGAAGTTAGAAATATAAGTAAAAGTTATAGCGGAAAGAAGGTGGTAGATAATGTTTCTCTCACTATCCCTAAAGGCAAAATTACGTCTTTTATCGGACCAAACGGCGCAGGAAAAAGTACCCTGTTGTCTATCATCAGCCGTTTACTTTCGGCAGACTGTGGCGAGATTTATTTAAACAATGAGTTGCTGAATAGCAAAAAAAGTAATGATATTGCTAAGCAACTGGCTATTTTGAAACAATCCAACAATATTAATTTACGATTGACGATTGAGGAACTGGTGGCATTCGGGCGTTTTCCCTATTCCAAAGGAAACTTGACGGAAATTGACCGCACTTTTATTGATAATTCAATTCGTTATATGGATCTTGACGATATTCGCCATCAGTATATCGATAGCCTGAGCGGGGGACAACGCCAACGAGCTTATATTGCTATGACGCTGGCGCAAGATACGGACTATATTTTGCTGGATGAGCCTCTCAATAACCTTGATATGAAACATTCCGTACAAATTATGCAGGTATTACGTAAGCTGGTAAATGAATTGAATAAGACTGTGGTGATTGTCATTCACGATATTAATTTTGCTTCCTGTTATTCCGATTACATCATCGCGATGAAAAACGGACGTTTAGTACAGCAAGGGGAGGTCAATCACATTATGCAATCCTCTGTTTTAAAAGAAATTTATGATATGGATATTCCTATTCAGGAAATCGATGATCATAAAATTGCCGTTTATTTTAGACACAACTAGGAGTTTTCAATGAAAAAAACATTTTCCACTTTAGCTCTATCCGTTTTGGCATTTATCGGGGTGAATGCCGCCAATGCGGCAGATATCACCGTTGAAAATTTTGCCGGTAAGCAAATTGTTCCGCAAAGCCCGCAAAAAGTCGTGGTACTTGATTTTGGTGCGGCAGATACGATTCGTGCATTAGGCGCTGCGGATAAAATTGTCGGTTTTCCGCAAAGTGGCAAGATTCCGAGTTATCTTGCGGAATTTGCTAATGAAAAATTCAAAAATGTAGGCAATTTGAAGGAACAATCCTTAGAAAAAATTAACGATATCGCACCGGATTTAATTATTGCATCAAAACGCCAAGAAAAGATGGTGGATAAATTTAAAGAAATCGCTCCGGTTTTTTTCATTGATAATGACTACAAAAACTACTACGACAGTTTTCAACAAAATGTGCTTGCACTGGGAAAAATTTTTGATAAGGAATCCATCGCAAAAGAAAAATTAAAAGCCTTAGATATGGTGGTAAGCCAAGTGGCTAAGGATGCGAAAGATAAGACCGCACTGCTTGTTTTAGTGAATGAAAGCAAAATAAGCGCCTTTGGTGACGGTTCCCGCTACGGTATGGTGTACCAAAAATACGGTTTCCAACAAATTGATCCTACGATTAAATCTTCTACTCATGGTCAAAGTGTCGGATTTGAATATATTTTAGAAAAAAATCCTGATTTCTTATTGGTTGTGGATCGTACCGCTGCAATTACGGAAAAAGCCAATAATGCACAAAAAGTACTGGATAACGACATCATTAAACAAACTAAAGCTTATAAAAACGGACATATCGTTTATTTAGATGCGGCAAATTGGTATCTTGCTTTTGGCGGATTAGAATCAATGGAAATCATTTCAAAAGAATTAGATAGTGCCGTTCGTAAATAATTTTTTATTTGTAGTGCCCCTTTATAAAGGGGCTTTTATTTCTCTGTAAAATATTATTTACACTTTATTGTAAACATCTTATGATAGGGGTAATTTTTGTTCTTCGGGCTGATTTACTATGATCTCTAAATTTGATCCTAAATATCCTTTCGATTGCTTTGTTACTCATAGCGAGACGATGAAAAGTGCGGTAGAAAATGCGCAACGTTTTGCGATGTTTGACGTACCTTTGTTAATTCAAGGCGAAACCGGTACGGGTAAGGATTTGCTGGCAAAAGCCTGCCATCATCAAAGTTTGCGTAGAGAGAATAAATTTATCGCCGTAAATTGTGCCGGTTTACCGGACGAAGATGCCGAAAGTGAAATGTTCGGGCGAAAAGTGGGGGAGAGCGAAACTATCGGCTTTTTTGAATATGCTAATGAAGGTACGGTGTTACTGGATGGTATTGCCGAATTGTCGCTAAATCTGCAAGCAAAATTGCTCCGTTTTTTAACGGACGGTTCATTTCGCCGAGTGGGTGAAGAAAAAGAGCATTATGCTAATGTGCGGGTGATTTGTACTTCACAGGTGCCGCTAAATCAATTGGTTGAGTTGGGAAAGGTACGGGCGGATTTATTTCATCGTTTGAATGTGCTAACGGTTAATGTGCCGCCATTACGTGAGCGTGTGGAGGATATTCAACCTCTGACCGAAATTTTTCTGCAAGAAATCAGTGAAACCTTGAAAACAAAAACGCCGACCTTTGATTCGGATTTCCTCACTTATTTGCAACAATATGATTGGGAAGGTAATGTACGCGAACTTTATAACACGCTATATCGGGCTTGTTCTTTGGCAAAAGATAATCGCTTGAGTATTGAAAGTTTAAGTTTGACATTGCCGGAAAGTGCAGTCATTTCTATCAGTGAATTTGAAAACCAAACTTTAGAAGAAATTATCGGGCAATATGAATCCAAAGTACTTAGGATGTTTTATGCCGAATTTCCAAGTACAAGAAAACTGGCGCAACGATTGGGCGTTTCTCATACGGCGATTGCGAATAAATTGAAGCAGTATGGAATTGGAAAGCCATAATATTTAATTTTTCCTCAGAAGGTTTTATTCATCTTCTTGGGCTTGTAAGTTCGAATAGACATTAAGAAGTCCCGAGAATTGTTTGCACAACTTCAGCCATTCCACTTTGTCGATCTGTATCGCTAATAAAAATTCCCCTTGCTCTGAAATTTGCTCGCCACGCACGACATCCAGTTGATACAGCCTATGACGAAGTTTTCCCTCGTGCGGTTGAAGTGTGAGATTGAGAGAAAATATCTCATTTTTTAACCGCACTTTAATCGCTTCAATGAGTAAGTTCAGTCCCTCTCCTTTTTGGGCGGAAAGATAAACGGCTACCGGTTTATTTTCATCATCATATTCGATATGGGGTGGCACATCGTCCAACAGATCAATTTTATTATAAATCAGCAAAGTAGGGATTTTGTCTGCCCCGATTTCTTCCAACACCAAATTGACAGCTTCTATATTCTCCGATTTTCTCGGATCTGCTATATCAATTACGTGGAGTAACAAGGCGGCTTCTACGGTTTCCTGCAAGGTGGATTTAAAAGCTGAAACAAGATCATGCGGGAGCTGTCTTATAAACCCTACCGTATCTGCCAGAATCGTGGTGCCGACATCTTGAATTTGTAATCGGCGCAAGGTGGGATCAAGTGTGGCAAAAAGTTGATCTGCCGCATAGACGTTTGCTTGGGTAATGAAATTAAACAGCGTAGATTTGCCGGCATTGGTGTAGCCGACCAATGAAATGGTCGGAATATCCGCTTTTTGGCGTGTTTGGCGATTTTGATTTCGTTGCTTTTCCACTTTCGCCAAGCGATTTTGCAACTGCCCGATACGCACTTTAATGAGACGGCGATCCGTTTCCAATTGGGTTTCACCCGGGCCTCGCAAACCCACCGCGCCTTTTTGTTGATCAAGCCCTGTTTTACGGCGTACCAATCGGGTAGATAAATGCTTTAATTGTGCCAGTTCCACTTGCAATTTTCCTTCATGGGAACGGGCGCGTTGTGCGAAAATATCCAAAATAACGCCGGTACGATCCACTACCCGACAATGGCATAAACTTTCTAAGTTTCGTGTTTGTGCCGGTGTAAGTTGATGATTTACTAAAATTACATCTGCATTGTATTGTTCCACCGAAGCGGCGATTTCTTGAGCTTTACCTTCTCCCACAAAATATTTTGCTTGTGGCGCAGTACGGTTGGCGGTAACGATTTCTAATACATCAACATTGGCAGAATCTGCAAGTAAAAGAAATTCCGACAGATCGTCCAAATTTTTATTTTGTGAAAAGAAAACCTGTACGACGATAGCGGTATCGCGTGAAGAATTTATGTTTTTGCAGGCTTTAAACGAGGGAAGTGCGGTTGAAAATTCATCTGAAATTTCAACCGCACTTTGAGTTTGTTGATGATCCATTTTAACGGATTATTCGCTTTGGGCTTCGGTTTCTTCCGCCACCTCTGTTGCCGCTTGAGCATTGTGATGATTATTGTGATGGGATACAGAACGCGCAGGAACCACAGTAGAAATGGCGTGTTTATACACCATTTGGTTTACGGTGTTCTTCAATAAAATCACGAATTGATCGAACGATTCGATTTGACCTTGTAATTTGATCCCGTTCACGAGATAAATCGACACTGGAATACGCTCGCGACGTAGAGCATTCAAATAAGGATCTTGTAAAGATTGTCCTTTAGCCATTTTGCTATCCTTTGGGTTGTCGTGTTTACGAAAAATATGACAGAAACGTATTATTTCTGTTCTGTGTTCAAATATAGCAATAAACATAGAATTTGTCTATTTGCTTTTGCTTTCTCGTAACTTTTTCAATATCGCCTTCATTTTTTCATCAAGTTGGGCATTGAAACGGAGCGTTTCCCCTGTTTTCGGGTGTTCAAAACGAATTGAACAGGCATGTAAGAACAAGCGATTTAAGCCCAAGGTTTGCATCTGTGTATCAAAATCTTTATCACCGTATTTATCGTCTAAAGCGATAGGATGAGCGGCATACTGGGCGTGTACACGGATTTGGTGAGTACGACCTGTTACCGGAGAAGCCTTGACCAAGGTGGCGTTAGGATAACGTTCTTCAATAGAAAAACGGGTTTCGGAGGGCTTACCCTGCTCACTCACACGTACAATGCGTTCGCCTCCGGAAAGCTCATTTTTTAATAGTGGCGCTTGTATCACTTTTACATGAGATTGCCATTGTCCCCGAACCAAAGCTAAGTAATCTTTTTGTACGGTTTTTAATCGTAGTTGCTCATGCAGATGACGTAACGCAGAGCGTTTTTTCGCAATTAGTAAAATTCCCGATGTATCACGATCCAAACGATGTACCAATTCTAAAAAACGGGCTTCGGGGCGTAATGCACGCAATGCTTCAATCACACCGAAATTTAAGCCGCTGCCGCCATGCACGGCAATGCCTGAAGGTTTATTTAAAACGATCAAACAATCATCTTCAAATAGGATTTGGTTTTCAAGTGCGGCGACTTTATTTAAATTTTTAGAAACGGGCGTGTCATTTTTTTCCGATATGCGAACAGGCGGTATGCGTACAACATCGCCTGCCTGTAATTTATATTCCGGCTTAATACGTCCTTTATTCACGCGTACTTCGCCTTTTCGCACAATACGATAAATCAAACTTTTCGGTACCCCTTTCAGTTTTGCCAATAAATAATTATCAATGCGTTGGCCTGCTTCATCTTCACTGATTGTCAGCTGTTTTACCGCCGAATTGATGACTTTTTCTTTTTGTTTCATCATGCTTTTATCCTTTGAAAATCGGCGCGAATCATATCATAAAAGCGATTGCGAGGGTAATAATCGCCTTGCTAATTTGTCGGTTTCTATGGATAATAGAGCGTCTTTTTGTGCATAAATTTTTGCACTTCTAATTGACAAACTTTGTTGGTGGAAACTCAATGCGGCAATCGGCATAAGACATTGATAATCAACATTTTTCTTTTTGAAATAAACCGACCGCTTGCAACACGTGCGAAATATCGTGTTGTTTTATTACACAACCGTTTATTTATCGTTTTATAACGTTATCAATGCACCCAGCAACATACAATCGTGAGATTGACTGGCGCGAGAAACACGAGGTCGATGACGAAGCAAAGTGCGGTTTATTTTAAGGTAGTTTTTAATTTAATAAGAGAATTGACAATGAAAAGAATGTTAATCAACGCAACTCAAAAAGAAGAGTTGCGCGTGGCGCTTGTCGATGGACAACGCCTTTTTGATTTGGATATTGAAAATCCGGGTCATGAACAGAAAAAAGCGAATATCTACAAAGGGAAAATTACCCGGGTTGAACCTAGTTTAGAAGCGGCTTTTGTAGATTACGGCGCAGAGCGTCACGGTTTTTTACCGTTAAAAGAGATTGCACGTGAATATTTTCCGGCAGATTACGTATTCCAAGGTCGCCCGAATATTCGCGATATTTTAACCGAAGGACAAGAAGTTATCGTTCAAGTGAATAAAGAGGAACGGGGTAATAAGGGCGCAGCATTGACAACCTTTGTTTCTCTTGCCGGCAGTTATTTGGTGATTATGCCGAATAATCCGCGCGCAGGCGGTATTTCCCGCCGTATTGAAGGTGATGAACGTACCGAATTAAAAGAAGCACTAAGTTCTTTGGAAGTGCCGGAAGGCGTGGGGCTCATCGTGCGTACTGCCGGTGTAGGTAAATCACCGGAAGAATTGCAATGGGATTTGAAAGTGCTGTTGCATCATTGGGAAGCAATTAAGCAAGCCTCTCAAAGTCGCCCGGCTCCTTTCCTTATTCACCAAGAAAGTGATGTGATTGTGCGCGCTATTCGTGATTATTTACGTCGCGACATTGGCGAAATCTTAATCGATAGTCCGAAAATTTTTGAAAAAGCAAAAGCGCATATAAAACTTGTTCGCCCTGATTTTATTAATCGTGTGAAACTATATCAAGGGGAAGTACCGCTTTTTAGTCATTATCAAATTGAATCACAAATTGAATCGGCTTTTCAACGCGAAGTACGTTTACCGTCAGGTGGTTCAATTGTAATTGATGTGACAGAGGCCTTAACCGCAATTGATATTAATTCCGCTCGTTCAACCCGTGGCGGTGATATTGAAGAAACGGCGCTGAATACCAACCTTGAAGCAGCTGATGAAATTGCCCGCCAATTACGTTTGCGTGATTTGGGCGGTTTGGTTGTCATTGATTTTATTGATATGACACCGATTCGTCATCAACGTGAAGTTGAAAATCGTATTCGTGATGCGGTACGCCAAGATCGCGCACGTATTCAAATTAGCCGTATTTCACGCTTTGGTCTCCTAGAAATGTCACGTCAGCGTTTAAGCCCGTCTTTAGGAGAATCATCGCATCACATTTGTCCTCGTTGTCAGGGTACCGGAAAAGTACGTGATAACGAATCGCTTTCCCTATCGATTTTGCGTTTAATCGAAGAAGAGGCACTGAAAGAAAATACCAAACAAGTGCATACTATTGTGCCGGTACAAATTGCCTCTTATCTGTTAAATGAAAAACGTAGAGCCATTAGCAGCATAGAGAAACGCCATAATGTAGATGTGATCGTTGCGCCAAACGAAGCAATGGAAACACCGCATTTTAGCGTATTCCGTTTGCGTGATGGCGAAGAGGTGAACGAGTTAAGTTACAACTTAGCGAAAATTCACTGTGCGCAAGATGAAATTGACGAGGAGTCAACAATTGCCCGTCAGGCAGACAATCCGGTAGGGGGTGAACAGCCTGCAATCGAAAGTGCGGCTGTATCCCTTTCTATTTCTGAAGCGGCGCCAATACCGATGGAACGTAAATCGGATGAACCATCGCTATTGGCAAAAATCATCGCAAAAATTAAAGCGTTGTTTACTGCCAAGCCGAAGGAAGAAAAAACAAAAAATCATCGCAATAACCGTTCTAACCGCAACCAACGCCGTACACAAGATCGCCGTAATGCTTCCCGCCGTGCCAGAACGGAAAATATAAGTGATGTGGAAAAAGCGGAAGAAGAGCAAGTGCGTCCGACACGTGAGCGTAATCAACGCCGTTCCCGCCGGAACAATGTCGTAGATGAAACATTGAACGAAAGTGCGGTTAATTTTGCCTCTGTTTCTGATTCCGAAGTTCAAGAGGAAAAAACAGAGCAAGTGCCTCAACGTCGTCAACGTCGCGATTTGCGTAAACGAGTACGTGTTGATGAAAATGCTGCGGTAGATATTCGCAAAATAGAGAATAGTTCCGATGTGATCGAAGCTGCTTCGACCGTTACTCCGGCTGAAGTTAATATTCCGGCTGAAGCTGCTACACCTGTCGAAATAGTGGAAGAAAAACAACCTCGTCAGGAACGCCAACGCCGTACCCCGCGTCATTTACGTGTTGCGAATAGTCAGCGTCGCCGCCGTCAAGAGATTAAATCACCGATGCCGTTATTTGCTGCCGTCGTTTCGCCGGAATTGGCAAGCGGTAAAGTATGGGTGGATCATTCTGTGGTGAATACACCGAAAGAAAATCATTTCTTATCAGTGGATGAATTACTGGAACAAGAGAAAACCAAAAAAGGTTTTATTACGCCTGCGACAGGAATCGTGGTTCAAAACAATCCGGTGGAAGTGAAACCTGCTTTAGATTTCATCATTCAACCGGCAAATGAATCCGTACAGAAAAAAGTCCAAGAGTCATTGGAACGTCTTAATGCAGAGAACGGAAAAAATGAGGTTGCTGAGGCTCAACAAAGTGAAAATGTTGAGATGAAAAATACAACGGAATTTGTCCGCACTTATGAGTTCAAGGGGCGTTTGGGGACGATTTCTTCCGTAACTCATACGAAATCCGAAATGACGCTTGCAAAAGCAGGTGATGAAATGGCAAAACCTTTTCCTATTGTAGAGTGGAATGAATCACGCTATTACTTCTACGGTAAAGGCGCTGCAGGGCATCATAGTGCAATTAGTCATGTGTATTCTGAGCCAACAAAAGCAAAATCAGAATAATGAGAAATTGGTGCAAAATAATGCACCAATTTTTTTATCTTTGAATTGAGCTAAAATTAATCACTTGATAAAAATATGGATTTTTATACTTGACGGAGTTTGGTAAAAAACGTATCATTCACCCCGCTTAAATCACGGAGGAATGGTCGAGTGGTTGAAGGCACCGGTCTTGAAAACCGGCGAGGGTTTACGCCCTCCGTGAGTTCGAATCTCACTTCCTCCGCCATCAAATTTAAAAAATCCCTTAATTGAAAAATTAGGGGATTTTTGCTTTTTTAGTATTTTATTTTTCCTGATTATTTCTGTTTTCTTGTTCTTCTTTAAAGGCTAAATATTCTTCTAGTAAGTCAATGGCTTCTTGGCATTTTTGGCGTCGTTGTTTGTACTGCGCAGCAAGTTGCAAGGCTTTCTTTTGTTTTTCCACATGGGATTCCGTGTGGGCAAGATCCCGTTGTTGTTGATACAAACGGTTTAATTGTTCAAGCGCCTCATAATATTTTTCTAAACGTTCGCGTGGCGGAAGTTTATGGATTTCGTGTTGTGTTTTTTTTATCGGTGTTGGTTTTTGTTGCTTTTGTAAGATCAAAGGTTTGCTTTTTCGATTTAATGCCTCCGACAATGCGGTACATTGTTTCAATAAAAGCTCGGTAATAAAAACATAATGATTAACATCATTAGAATTGAGAAATTTAATTTTTGTTAATGTTTGTTTAATTTCGTTTAGATAAAAAGCGGTAGTTTGTCCGTTTTCACTAAATAAAGTGCGGTCAAATTTTACGAAGATTTTTTCTTCGTGCTGAGCCGAATAAGTTTGATGAAGTTGTTGTACTTTTTGCTCTAATGTCTTGATGAGTTGTTGAATGCTCATAAAAATCCCCCAATGACGGGGGATTATAATCGCTAAAGGTACATTGCTGCAATCCAGCCAAAGATAATCAAAGGAATATTATAGTGAATAAAGGTCGGAACGACAGAATCCCAAATGTGGTCGTGTTTACCGTCAATATTTAAGCCTGATGTCGGTCCTAATGTTGAATCGGAAGCCGGTGAACCTGCATCACCTAATGCCGCGGCTACGCCGATAATCGAAACTGTTGCTAATGGAGAAAATCCGAAAGACAAGCAAAGCGGTACATAGATTGACGTGATAATCGGCACAGTTGAGAATGAAGAGCCAATCCCCATCGTAATTAACAAGCCTACAAGTAACATCAAGAAAGCGGCAATGCCTTTACTTTGAATTGCGCCATTGCTAAGACTTTGTACTAAATCGGTAACACCGGTGGTTGCATTGATGACATTCGCAAAACCTGAAGCGGCGATCATAACAAAACCAATCATCGCCATCAGGCGTAAGCCTTGTTGGAAAATATCGTTACTTTCTTTGAGTCTGAAAATACCGAATACGGCGAAGATGATTAAGCCGACCAAGCCGCCGATAATTGTTGAACTGGTGAAAAGCTGGGTCGCAAAAGTGACGATAATGGCAATCAAACTTGCGGTAATTTGTTTCGGTTGAATATTGGCAATATGAGCTTCAATTTCTCTCGTTGTCGGTTCTTCAGCCATGACATTATATTCGCGTGGTTTGCGATAGGTAATAAATACGGCGGTTAATAAGCCTAAAATCATACCGACCACAGGGAGTAACATCGCAAGAGAGACCTGTGATACATCGGTTTGTAATCCTAAGGTACTACCCGCTTGGTTAATATTTTTTACTAAGATGCTTTCGATAAAGATTTTTCCGAACCCCACAGGCAGGAGCATATAAGTTGCGGTTAAACCGAATGTAAGTACACAAGCGACAGCACGGCGATCGATTTTTAAGCGATTAAAGATAGAAAGAAGCGGTGGTACGACAATCGGAATGAATGCGATGTGTACAGGGAGTAGATTTTGAGATGAAATAGAAAACAGAACCAATACGCCAAAAAGTAAATATTTAAACCATGCGAGGTTATTGGTTGTTGGGGTTCGATTCATTTTCGTAATGATTTTATAGGCGAGTAAATCGGTAATCCCCGATTTAGAAATAGCGATGGCAAATGCGCCTAACATTGCATAGTTCATCGCAACCTCTGCACCGCCACCTAAGCCGCCGGTAAAGGTTTCGATAGTTTTGCTTAAGCCGAGATCACCATATAATCCGGCGGTAAGTGCTGCGATAACGAGTGCGATAACCACATTGATGCGTAGCAAACTTAATGCCAGCAATACAATGATCGAGATAACAACGGGGTTTGATAACATTGTGTTTTTCCTTATAAATAATAGAAGTATTAAAGTTTGGTTTTAAAGTGAATTAAATTTAAAAATTTCTATTGCATTGTTGCTTATATTCATTTTGATTGAATTCGCTATATTTAATTTGGTAATGTCGCATAGTTAAAATTCCTTAGGTTGTTGTGATAAAAGAAACCCCTCGAAAGCTGTCTCCCGAGGGGTAAGATTTTGTTATCCTGTCTGCTCGGAAGAAATCTTCCAAGCACACCAAAAACCTGAAAGATTATTCAGTTAAATGGTGATGATAGTGACGGATAATAGACATATTTAAATCTCCAATTAAGAATTGGTTTTTAAACTACTGGAAAACGAAGACGATTGCAACCTCTTTTTAAAAAAATTAAAGTGCGGTTGTTTTTTCATTTGTTTTTTCGTTTTCAATTTCCGATACGGTATGAGGAAATCCGCCCAAATCTTTCAGATGATTTACCATATAACAGAATAATTCGGCGGTACGCTCCGTATCATACAAAGCGGAATGAGCCTGTTTTCCGTCAAAAGGAATTTTGGCGGCTTGACAGGCTTTCACAAGAACGGTTTGCCCGAACATTAAGCCCGCAAGACTTGCCGTATCAAACATTCCGAAAGGGTGAAACGGATTACGTTTTACACCGGTGCGTTCAGCCGCAGCCATTAAAAAACTTTGGTCGAAAGTGGCGTTATGTGCCACGATGATTGATCGTTGGCAATCCGCATTTTTTTGCCCGCGGCGTACCATTTGAAATAATTCCGTTATCGCATTTAATTCTGACACGGCACCGCGTAGAGGGTTGTGAATATCAATGCCGTTAAATTTCAAGGAATCCGGATTAATATTTGCACCTTCAAAAGGCTCAATATGGAAATGACATTTTTGATCGGGGTGTAAATATCCGTTTTCATCCATTTTTAATGTGATCGCCGCTAGTTCTAATAACGCATCTTTTTTCGCATCAAACCCTGCGGTTTCGACATCAATGATGACAGGGAAATAACCTCGAAAGCGATTTTTTAATTGATTATGATAAGAAATTTCTTGAGTATCGGACATAGGTTATCCTTCAGAAAATAAAAATAACGTAGGTGGTGAACCCACGTTATGAAAACACGATAAAAAATTATACGCAATCGCTTTGAGCGATTGTTATGGCTCACGGCATCGTTGGCAAAGCCAACGTTCAAAATCTAAAGATTTTGTGACCGCACTTATGAATTGCCAAGACCGGCTTTTGCGCTTTTGTTTTCAATAAATTCGATTTTGTAACCGTCCGGATCTTCTACGAAAGCAATGACAGTGGTACCACCTTTCACCGGGCCCGGTTCACGGGTGACTTTACCGCCGTTTGCTCGTACGGCTTCACAAGTCGCGACAATATCATCGACACCAATTGCAATATGACCATAAGCCGTACCAAGATCATATTCATTTACATCCCAGTTGTAGGTGAGTTCTATTACCGATGATTTATCTTCATCGTCATAACCTAAAAACGCCAGCGAATATTTATACTCCGGATTTTCACTGGTGCGTAATAAGCGCATTCCTAATATATCTTGATAAAATTTAATTGAACGATCCAAATCGCCTACGCGTAACATAGTATGTAAAATTCGCATTGGTTTGTCCTTATTTTTAAATAAACATTTGCGAGAATTATGCCATAAATTGAATCATAAATCAGTAACGCATTACTACATTGATTCTTTGTATTGGGAATGGCATTGGATTGAAAAAACAATCACCAATCATAAAGAATCTCTATTTCTTGATTTAAAACAATGTTACTTAAAATGCTGATTTGATTATATTGTAGTCTTAATTTATCTCTGATAAATTTTTCCGGGTATTAGGCGTAAATTACTTTTTTGCGGTGATACAAGTCTTTAAGTCTATTAACGGAGGTTCATATGTTTTCATTTTTGAAAGCCTCTCCGCCGGCTCCACGGATTGATCGTGCCAGAACTGACGTAGAGTATAAAAAATTACGTTGGCAAGTATTTGCCGGCGTGTTCATCGGGTATGCCGCCTATTATCTTATCCGCAAAAATTTTTCTCTTGCGATTCCTTATTTAATTGATGAGTATGGGTTTACCAAAGCTGATTTAGGTACAGTAGGTGTGGCGTTATCGCTGGCTTATGGTTTTAGTAAATTTATTATGGGCAACGTCTCTGACCGTAGCAACCCAAAATATTTTATTACTCTTGGGTTATTAGGTTCTGCTGCCGTGAGTTTAATCTTCGGTTTAGTACCGGGCGTGTTATCGTCTATTCCGTTAATGATCATCTTAGCCGCATTCAATGGCTGGTTCCAAGGTATGGGGTATCCGCCGGGGGCAAAAACGATGACAAATTGGTTCTCCGTGTCTGAGCGTGGTGTTTGGTGGAGTTGGTGGAATGTGTCTCATAATCTTGGCGGCGGTTTAATTGGTCCCTTGGCGATCCTTGGTTTAGCGATTTTCGGGACTTGGCAATCCTTGTTTTATTTACCGGCGTTAATTGCGATCCTATTAGCTTTCATTATGTTTTGGCTTATGCGTGATACCCCGGAATCCCAAGGCTTGCCTCCGGTTGATGAATGGAAAGGTGAAAAAGTGGTGCAACATACCGAGTCCGCACATACACTTTCTTCCAAAGATATTTTCAAAAAATATATTATCAATAATAAATTCTTATGGGCGATTGCGATTGCAAACGTGTTTGTTTATTTTATCCGTTATGGGATTATTGATTGGGCACCAACCTACTTAAAAGAGGTGAAACATTTTTCAGTCGATAAACAAAGCTGGGCGTATTTTTTATACGAGTATGCCGGTATTTTTGGTATGTTAGCCAGTGGTTATTTAAGTGATAAAGTCTTCAAAGGGCACCGTGCACCACCAATGTTATTATTCCTCATCGGTGTACTTATTGCGATTGTCGTATATTGGAAAAATCCGGCCGGTAACCCATTGGTGGATAATATTTGTTTGATTGCCATTGGTTTTTTAATCTATGGTCCGGTGATGATGATAGGCTTGCAGGCGGCGGATTTAGTCCCTCGTGTCGCAACCGGAACGGCAACGGGATTAACGGGTTTGTTCGGCTATTTATTAGGTTCTGCCGGTGCAGGTTATGTAATGGGCAAATTAGTGGACTTATTCGGTTGGGACGGCGGATTTTATGCCTTAATCGTCTCTTGCTTCTTAGGGTTCCTATTTATTGCCTTTACGTTATTCCATAAACCGAGTGTAGTGAAATAATCTTATTCTTGAATAGAAGTGCGGTCAAAAAAATTCTCGATTTTATGACCGCACTTTGTTTATTTATTTTACGGCGATCATTGAACCGAAATTAAAACATTGAAACCATAATTCTACTTGCGAGAATCCTACATTTTGTAGCCGATCTTTGTGCGTTTTGATTGAATCGGTACGCATTACATTTTCAAGTGCTGTACGTTTCTGACTCACTTCCAATTCACTGTAGCCGTTGGCACGTTTAAATTGATGGTGTAAATCAATCAACAAATTATCCACTTTTTCATCTTCAAAACGGAATTTTTCCGAAAGCACCAATACACCCTTTGGATTTAAGCCTTGGTAGATTTTTTCAAGCAATGCAATGCGATCTTCCGGTGGTAAAAATTGCAACGTGAAATTCAAAATCACCATGGAGGCATTTTTTATTTCGATATGGCGAATATCGTCACATAAAATTTCGACCGGAACATTACTGTGGTAAGCCGCAATATGTTGACGGCAACGTTCCACCATAGGTAGGGAGTTATCAATACCGATAATTTTTACGTTGGGCTGATGAATATTTCTACGGGCAGAAAGGGTTGCCGCACCGCGTGAACAACCGAGGTCATATACATTGCTGTTTGCCGTCACAAAACGTTCGGCAAGCATACCGATTGCCGTGATGATATTGGAGTAACCGGGTACGGAGCGTTGGATCATATCGGGGAATACTTCGGCAACGTTTTCATCAAAAGTGAAATCACCCAGTTTTTCGATAGGGGCTGAGAAAATGGTATCTTTCATAAGTTACATTACATCTAATATAGGATGATGAATATCTCACGCTCGAACGGAAGGGGGAATTGAGTACGTGAAACATCAATCTAGTTAGAAAATAGTTAAAAAGTGCGGTTATTTTAGGGAAAGTTTTCAACGGGTCAAATAAATTTCCGTTTCTGATTTAAAACATAGTGCTTTTTCCGTATAATTCGGCAATATTTTCTATTTTTACAGAATGTTAGAAGGAATAAATATGATGCGTACACATTATTGCGGTGCGTTAAACCGTAGCAACATAGGACAAGAAGTAACACTAAGCGGCTGGGTGCATCGTCGCCGTGATTTAGGCGGTTTGATTTTTATTGATATGCGCGATCGCGAAGGCATTGTTCAAGTGTGTTTTGATCCGAAATATCAAGAAGCTTTAACGGCTGCTGCGGGGTTACGTAATGAATTTTGTATTCAAATTAAAGGTGAAGTGATCGCTCGCCCTGAAAATCAAATTAATAAAAATATGGCAACCGGTGAAGTGGAAGTATTGGCAAAATCATTAAGTATTTACAATTCTTCTGACGTGCTACCGCTTGACTTCAACCAAAATAATACTGAAGAACAGCGTTTGAAATATCGCTACTTGGATTTACGCCGTCCTGAAATGGCAGAACGTCTCAAAACTCGAGCCAAAATTACCAGTTTTGTACGCCGTTTTATGGACGAACACGGTTTTTTAGATATTGAAACGCCAATGCTTACCAAAGCCACCCCAGAAGGGGCGAGGGATTATCTTGTGCCAAGCCGTGTACATAAAGGCAAATTTTACGCCTTGCCGCAATCGCCACAGCTTTTCAAACAGCTTCTAATGATGGCGGGCTTTGACCGTTACTACCAAATCGTAAAATGTTTCCGTGATGAAGACTTGCGTGCCGACCGCCAGCCCGAATTTACTCAAATCGATGTTGAAACATCATTCTTAACGGCATCGGAAGTGCGTGAAATTATGGAGCGTATGGTGCACGGCTTGTGGTTGGATACTATTGGGGTGGATCTTGGCAAATTCCCGGTCATGACTTGGCAAGAAGCAATGCGCCGTTTCGGCTCGGATAAACCGGATTTGCGTAATCCGTTAGAAATGGTCGATGTGGCGGATATTGTAAAAGACGTGGATTTTAAAGTATTCCAAGGTCCGGCAAATGATCCGAATGGTCGTGTCACAGTGATTCGTGTGCCGAACGGCAATGAAATTACCCGTAAACAAATTGATGAATACACGCAATTTGTCGGCATTTACGGTGCGAAAGGGTTGGCTTGGTTAAAAGTCAATGATGTAAATATCGGCCTTGAAGGTGTACAAAGCCCAATTGCGAAGTTCTTAAATGAAGAGGTGCTAAAATCCTTATTGGAACGTGTTGGCGCACAAACCGGCGATATTCTTTTCTTTGGTGCGGATAAATGGCAAATCGCAACCGATGCAATGGGAGCGTTACGTTTGAAACTCGGCCGTGATTTAGGTTTAACCCGTTTAGACGAATGGCAACCGCTTTGGGTGATCGACTTTCCAATGTTTGAGCGTGATGATGAAGGCAATCTTGCTGCTATGCATCATCCGTTCACCTCACCCAAAGATTTCACTCCGGAACAGTTAGAAGCCGATCCGACAGCTGCTGTTGCTAATGCTTACGATATGGTAATTAATGGTTATGAAGTGGGTGGCGGCTCTGTGCGTATTTTCGACCCGAAAATGCAACAAACCGTATTCCGTATTTTAGGTATTGATGAAGAACAACAACGTGAAAAATTCGGTTTCTTGTTAGACGCACTAAAATTCGGCACACCACCGCACGCAGGACTTGCGTTCGGTTTAGACCGTTTGACGATGTTGCTAACCGGCACCGAGAATATCCGTGATGTCATCGCCTTCCCGAAAACTACCGCAGCCGCCTGTTTAATGACAGAAGCACCAAGCTATGCGAACCTGCAGGCGCTGGCGGAGTTGGGGATTGAAGTAAAAAAACTAGCGGAATAATGACCGCACTTTGAGATAAATGGGCGTTTATGCCCATTTTCATTTTTATCTCTTTTTGATTATCGCAATGCCATTCAAAAATCCTAACGCCATTCTCGTTGTCATCTACGCTCAGTCCACCGGGCGTGTTTTAATGTTGCAACGTAAAGATGATCCTGATTTTTGGCAGTCGGTAACGGGCTCAATTGAGAAGGGGGAGACTCCATATCAAGCGGCAGTGCGGGAAGTGAGGGAAGAAACCGGGCTAAAATCGACCGCACTTTTTGATTGCCAACAAGTGGTTGAATTTGAGATTTTTCCGCATTTTCGTTACAAATATGCTCCAAATGTTACCCATTGTCGTGAACATTGGTTTTTGTTGCCGTTGGAGAGGGAGCAAATTCCACAATTAAGCGAGCATTTAAGTTACCGTTGGCTTCCGCCCCTTGAGGCGATTAACTTGACAAAATCGCCTAATAATTCCGAGGTCATTAGTCAATATATATTGCGAAAACGATAGGTAAAGCTATGGCAAATATTTTTCAATCTCCGCCGGTAATGGAAAGTGATAATATTGTTATCTGCCTGCTAACATCGCAGCAATTAATATATTCCCCCCCTATATTGCCTATTTAGAATTAATTTCCTTATTTTTGAGAAAAAGCGGACGTTAAATCGTCCGCATAGGCATTTATTTGAGTTAAGGCTGATTTAAAATCGTCCGTAGCTGTACCGCACTTGGGGTTACAATGGGCAGGAAAGCCATTTCTCGCCAACGGCGGATAAAATCGGAGCCTGTATTTTCTAAATAGCCTCGCCCCCCACCTGCTTGTAACTCGAGCAAAATACTGCTTGCCACCACATTGACAATATCAATGCGGAGTTGAAATAGGGATTTTGGCTCGGTGATAAATTGTTGGTTTGCCAAACCTTGAGCAAGCGCTTGTTCAATGCGAGTGAGTTCTTGTTTAGCTTGTTCCCATTCTGCTTTGAGTACATTGCGACTGCTGTGATATTGGAAGCTATTTTCCACTTCATTTAGGGATTTTTGAGCTAAACCAAACGCCATTCCAAATTGTAATCCGAGAAAAGCAGGGCGAATTTCCGCAAGATAGGCTTGGGCATTATCGCTGATGATCCATTCTTTATTTAATTCAAGGTTGTCTAATCGCACAGGGTGAGTGTGGCTACCTTTCAAGGCGACTAGCGGCAATTCAGGCAAACGTTCTAAGCCCGCTTCAGAAGGAATAGCAAGAATTAAAGCGGGGCGATTTGGTTCGTCTTGGAAGTCCGCTGCAAAAATAATCGCAAATTTTTCACTGCTTAGGTTAGTAATCCAAGGCAAAGTCCCATTAAGGTAATATTTCCCCGCTTTTTCGGTAATTCTGACGTTTAATTCCTCAATGCCGGAGAGGAATTTGACCGCATTGGATAGCCCTGTGCCACCGGCTCGTTCTCCTGCTAATAATTCTGGTACAAGGCGTTGATGCAAGGGGCTTTGGCTTAAACGTAGGTTTTCGATTAAAGTGCGATGGCCCCACGCACAAAAAGCGGCAGTTAGTGAGTAGCGAGCCACTTCGGTAATGGCATCAATAGCAGATTGTAAAGGGTTGCCATTGCCGCCTAATTGCGTTGGAATTCCGTGTTTAAATACGCCTCCTGCTACTAATTGGGGAAGTAATTGATCGGCATATTCAGTAGATTGATCGAGTGAATTAGCGTGTGTTGTGAGCCATTTCACTAAATCAGGGGTAAGATGTTGTGTTGTCATTATGTGTTACCTCTTGATATTGGCATAAATCGGCAACACAAGCGGTTGCCTTTAGATGAAAATTTGCATTATCAGATTACGCAAAAGGTTGTAACTCTGGGTTAATCGGTGTTTCAGCAATATTATTCACATAGTTACAAAGGGTTGCGAGGCTCACTCCTAAAATCACATCAATGGCATTTTGTTGGTTATAGCCTGCCTTGAAAAATTCCGATAACTGTGCTTCGGTTAATTTGGCTTTCTGTAAAATAACGGCCAAGGTAAAACGAGCCAACGTATCTAATTTTGGATCCGCCTCAATGCGAGCGGTGGCTCGGATAGCATTGACAACATCTTCCGGCATATTAAGTAATTTCAATGAAATTTTAGTATGCCCTGCCACGCAAAAGCCACAGCCATTAACGACCGCAGCGGTAATTTGTACCACTTCACGCTCTTCGGGAGTCAGGCTATTGCGACCGTTAATCCCCCCTACGGTGCGATAGGTTTCTAATGCCGTTGGGGCATTAGCCAGCACGCCGATTAAATTTGGGATAAAGCCGTTTGTTTGTTTAACCGCTTTTAACGCTTCTTGAGCGGCGGCTGGAGCGGAGTCAATAGTGTGAATTTGAAAAGTTGTCATAATCGTGTCCTATGTTTTGTTAAAATAAAATGTGGTTAATGAAAATGTTTTTAGCATAAAACTATTTTTATAATAAACAACGAATTTAAATTTATTTGATATAACTAAATGATCTAATGGGGTTTGGTTTAAAGCTAAAAGGAAAAGCGATTTTATTCTTATAAGTAGCAAGATAGAATGATGAAAAAACACATTCAAAGGTGAACAAAAACAAAGGAAGGAAAGATGAATGTTACAGTTTATTGCGGTGCAAACCTAGGGAATGATCCTATTTATCAAGCTGCAGCGGTGAAAATTGGAAAATGGATTGCCGGCAATCATCATAAATTGATTTATGGTGGAGGAGGAGCCGGTTTAATGGGCGTGGTGGCGGATACGGTATTATCTCAAGGTGGCGATGTCATCGGTATTATACCGACTTTTTTAGCCGAGCGAGAATTAGCCCATCAAGGTTTAACCCAATTAATCACGGTTGATTCAATGAGCGAACGCAAAAAAATGATGATTGAATTAGGGCAAGTTTATATTGCTTTGGCAGGTGGTCCCGGCACATTAGAGGAAATTAGTGAAGTGATTTCATGGGCAAGGATAGGGCAAAATTCCAACCCTTGCATTTTATTTAATCAAAACGATTATTATGAACCATTAAAAATAATGTTCGATCAAATGGTAAAAAGCGGTTTCTTAACTTTAGCAGATCGGCAAAAAATCTTATTTTCCGATAACTTAAGTGAAATCGAACAATTTATTGTGAATTATCAGCCTCCGCAAGTTAGACGTTACTAAGAGATTACAAAACGAAAAATAATTTCAAAATGATTAGTGGCTAAATAAAAACGCATTGATAGAATATTAAAAAAACGTTGCTTTTTTTGACCGCACTTTGGGTGAGAAAAGGGGGATTCGAGAGTATTGACGAAAGAAATAATGCTTTTTTTCAAAAAATGAAAAAAATTGAAATTTTCCCTTATTTCCGCTATAAATAAGCGTTTTTTACAGATAGATTGAATTTAGAGGTATTACGATGGCAGGTCATAGTAAGTGGGCTAATATTAAACACCGCAAAGCGGCGCAAGATGCCCAACGGGGAAAAATTTTTACCAAACTCATTCGTGAATTGGTAACTGCCGCCAAATTAGGCGGGGGGGATGTGTCGGCTAACCCACGTTTACGAGCGGCGGTGGATAAAGCCTTATCCAGCAATATGACAAGAGATACCATTAACCGTGCAATTGAGCGTGGTGTAGGCGGTGGTGATGACACCAATATGGAAACCAAGGTTTATGAGGGTTATGGCCCTGGTGGTACAGCGGTAATGGTGGAATGTTTAAGTGATAACGCCAACCGCACTATTTCCCAAGTTCGTCCGAGTTTTACCAAATGTGGCGGTAATTTGGGGACTGAAGGTTCTGTGGGTTATTTATTTAGCAAAAAGGGTTTGATCTTAATTGCTTCTGCTGATGAAGATGCGTTAACTGAGGCGGCGATTGAAGCCGGAGCGGATGATATTCAACCACAAGAAGACGGCTCTTTTGAAATTTATACCGCTTGGGAAGAGTTAGGGGCGGTGCGTGATGGTATTGAAGCGGCAGGTTTTAAGATTGATAATGCCGAAGTGACGATGATTCCTTCCACTACTGTGGATTTAGATGCTGAAACTGCCCCGAAATTGCTGAGATTGATTGAAATGCTAGAGGATTGTGATGATGTGCAGAACGTTTATCACAATGGTGAAATCAGTGATGAAGTGGCAGCCTTATTGTAAATTTTTGTAAAGTTCGAAACTTTTTAGTTTGTTATTTGACTCAGTTACTGAGTTTTTCTCAGCTTAACTTAAAGAAGGAAATTTTTATGAAGTTAACAAAAGTTTTTGCAGCATTAGCATTCGCTAGTGTATTAGGTGCTTGTTCAACCGCATCCGACATTGGAAATACCGTTGTTGATGGTGTGAAAGCGACAGGAACAGCAATTAGTGATGGGGCAAAAGCTGCAGGTTCTGCCGTTGTTGATAGTGCAGAAGCAGTAAAAAATACCGTAACAGGCAAAAGCTCACAAACTGTAGCTTATCTTTGTGATTCAAACGGTAAAACCAATCGACCGGTTTCAGCTACTTATCTTTTTGACGGCGATAATGTGAAGTCGTCAAGCGTTACTTTAGGTAAAAAAGTATTAGCAAAAAATTTACCTGTAGATGAAAAATATACTGACGGCGTTCAATTCACTGACGGTAAAAACGTTTGGACCCTAATAAGTGCGGTTACGCCAAAAAACGTGAAGAGTGTAGAACCTGTGATGTTTACGGTTAAAGGTCAAGAAACTGACCGTATCATAGTCAGAAATTGTTCTATTGCAAAAAAATAGTCATTTACCAAAACAAATATGAGCCAGCATTGACTGGCTCGTCTTTTTTGTAGCAAAAATTTATGAGAAAAAATGGCAATTATTTTAGGTATTGATCCCGGTTCAAGATTAACAGGTTATGGCGTTATTCGTCAGCAAGGGAAGCAATTGGAATATCTCGGTAGTGGCGTGATCCGTACAGCTGTTGATGATTTACCGACACGTTTAAAACATATTTATGCGGGAGTAAGCGAGATTATCATTCAATTTAAGCCCCAAATGTTTGCCATTGAGCAGGTATTTATGGCGAAAAATGCCGATTCTGCACTAAAACTTGGGCAAGCCCGAGGCACAGCCATTGTTGCTGCCGTTAATCACAATTTACCTGTATTTGAATATGCCGCACGCTTAGTTAAACAAACCGTAGTCGGAACAGGAGCCGCCGATAAAATGCAAGTACAAGAAATGGTTACTCGGTTATTAAAATTATCCGATAAGCCTCAAATTGATGCCGCTGATGCCCTAGCCATCGCCATTACGCACGCTCATTCTCTTCAACACAGTTTACATATTGCCCAACATTCACAAAAAACAACAGAAAAAATGACCGCACTTTTGAGAACCAGATATAGTCATGGTCGTTTCCGATTAAAAATTTAACTGGATATGTGTCCAGTTTTATTTTATGCTATGTAAAATTTTCTGCTTATGGATAGGTCATGATTGGTCGTTTAAAAGGTATTTTATTAGAAAAACAACCGCCTGAAATTTTACTTGATGTGCAAGGTATTGGTTATGAGCTG